>JAIMKP010000071.1:0-567 GCA_020692355.1 Desulfosporosinus sp. | reverse complement strand
TAGAACTAGCCGAAAAGCTGGGAATTAAAACCTCGCAAGACCTTTTCACTCGGCATGATCTCTATACTGCGGATGAGTGCTTTCTCACCGGAACGGCGGCGGAACTCATTCCGGCCGGCAAGGTCGATGGCCGGGTGATCGGGCAAGGAAAACCGGGCGAGACATTTAAGATGTTGTTGCAGGAATTCCGGAAATTGACGGTCGCCAACGGACCGGAGATCTTCAAAGCCTAAGGTCTAAGAGTGTGCGTATTATTAACAAATTTGCATACTCTCTGTTGCGAAAGGCGTTGAGAGGTTGCACGCGAAGAAAGGGGATAGGAGATTGAACAGTGATACGATCAAAAAGGGAATTGACCGGGCTCCGCACCGCTCCTTACTCAAAGCCTTAGGACTGACGGATCGAGAAATTGCCAAGCCGTTTATTGGTGTCGTCAACTCTTTTACAGAACTTGTCCCTGGGCACATGCACCTGCGCCAAATTGCCGAGGCCGTCAAAGTAGGGATTCGGGAAAATGGTGGTACTCCTTTTGAGTTTTCTACTGTGGCCGTTTGCGATGGGTTGGCG
>JAIMKP010000070.1 GCA_020692355.1 Desulfosporosinus sp. | reverse complement strand
CCCATTGAAATAGGGAGGATTCTTGCCCTTACTTCCTAAAATACCGGGTTGAGATGATAGGCTTAGCCGTTCAGGATGGGAAAGGTGAAAACCATGTTAGAACGCATTGCAATAGCCCTTCTGAAATTGCAGCAGGGAGAACATGTCGACTTGAAAAAGTTAAAGGGAACCGTCAGTGAATGGCGAATGCGTGTTGGAGATTATCGAATTCGTTTAGAGATCGCTGATGAAGCGATTGCGATTTATGCGCTTAGAGTACTCCACAGAAAAGACGTTTACAGGTAACTTATCAAGGAGATGAGGGAACCTACGTGAGGTGGTTGAGTGATAAAATAGATGGGTGAAAGATATGTAGAGGTAGAGAATAGGACTCCCAAAAGGGAGTCCTATTTTATCCATCCGATGTCAATCTGATACCAGATAGCGGATTCTCAATCACGAGGTTGCAGATTTCGGACCTCGGACTACAAACTTCGATCGACGGACTTCGTTAATAGTTGGTAGCGGTCACTTCGTAATAGGCCTGAGGATGGTTGCAGACCGGACAGACATCCGGGGCTTCCGGGCCTTCATGGATGTTGCCGCAGTTGCGGCAGCGCCAGTAGACCTTGCCGTCTTTGGCGAACACTTTATTGTCCCGAACATTCTGCAGGAGTGCGCGGTAGCGCTCCTCGTGGGTTTTTTCAATGGCTGCCACTTGTTCAAAGAGACTGGCGATGTCTCCAAACCCTTCTTCACGGGCTATTTTGGCCATGCCCGGATACATATCCGTCCATTCATAGTTTTCGCCTTTGGCCCCGGATTCCAAGTTGGCGGCGGTGTCGCCGATACCGTTTAAGAGCTTGAACCAGATTTTGGCGTGTTCTTTTTCATTGTCAGCCGTCTCCAAGAAGAGAGAAGCGAGCTGCTCATAGCCGTCCTTTTTCGCCTGCGAGGCAAAATAGGTGTATTTGTTGCGGGCTTGAGATTCGCCTGCAAAAGCAGCCATGAGATTCTGTTCAGTCTTTGATCCTTTGAGATCCATGTGCGTTTTTCCTCCAATCGTTTATTCAACTAAAGTTGAACGAGTTCACTAGGCTTTCCACAGCCCATGCAGATTACAATATTCGCGTACTTCGAGCACATCCTCCTTGGCTACGGCAAAGACGGCTTCGGGCTTTTGGCCGGGGGACAGTTCTGCCCTGAGTACCTGAGTGGCGGTCAAGATCTCGATGAAGCGGATGGAGTGTTTTTCCTCCATTGGGTGGGGAACTTCGCCCACTTTAGCCAAGAGCCCTGCGGCTGTTGCTTCCAGCACGGGAACGTGTTTTTCCTTGGCACCGTCTTGAGCCAAAGCATCCAGTTTGTCCATGGGCTGATGGCAACACACCAAGGCTGGTGCACCGGGGTTAACCACCTCGACCACATTCCCGCAAATGCTGCATTTGTACAATTCCCTGACTTTTGTCATCTTAGAACACCTCTTTCTCAATTTCCTTTATTGGAATAATTATTAGGAATAATTATTATGTAAATATAATTCTATAAAGTTGCGGCTTTTCCTGCTTGTAAATTCGATTTAGAGAAAAATATTTTTGCTTGCTATCTTTGCCATCTACCTTCCCGTTACTCGGGATTTGGTTTAGGGTCTTCTTCTGAACGCTCTGCAAGCTTGGTTATGAGGTTTAACCCGGCTTGGGAGGCCTCCGCATAAAGCGTCTGCAGGGTTAGGTTGAGGTTCTGATTTCCACGCCAAAAGGGAAAGTTTCCGAGTTGGCGGATGAGGGGAGCCGGATGAGTGGGAACTTGAATGTCTTCGTGGAAAGCGTTCGTAAACGGTGTTCCCCGCCAAAACGAGGAAAGATCGATGAGGACGGGGTCACTGTGCTTATCTTCTTTGGGTTCCGGGACCGAAGCAGTAGGGGGGTTAAGTGCCGTGGTTAGAGGATGAGTCGAATCCGTTGTGGTGGACTTAGGTGGGGCCGTGTTTTCGACCGCACCGAGTGTTGTGATGAGTTCTTGGCGATCCTGGCCTCGCAAACGAAAGATCAGGAAGGGATCCCGGTCAAATTCTTCACCAAGCAGGTAATAGACTGCGGCAATGTGTTTACAGGGGTTCGCCGCATCGGGACAGCTGCAATAGGTATGCAAGTCCTGATAGCGTTCCGGAAAGAGGGACAAACCTGTCTGCGTAAAGACTTCCTCAATATCCGGGGGCATTTCCCCAGCCAGGAGTTTGGCGGCATAGATGGGTCGGCTGTTCAGGCTGATGCTAAGTCTTTGCCAGTCCTTGTCTGCTAAGGGTTTAACCGTGATTTCCACGTTGTAAGGACGGGAACGGGAACCTTGAACCCGAGCTTTTACTTTTCCCTTGGCAATATCAATGGATAAGACCTGGCCGGAGCGGGCATAGGATTTTCCCCGGTTTAGGCGAGCCCCGATGCGAAAACCTTCCAGAACTGCGATCCAGCGTTTGACCCACCAGTTTTTGCCAAAGCCACCTTTTTGGGATTGGGCCTTTATGCCTCCCTCAACCTTTTTCGGTTGTGAGGGAGGAAAATAGTCGAAATCGTCCCAGTAGCTCATGCGGGGATACCTTCCTTTCTTCTATTATTATTATCCTTTATACCCCAAAAGGATTCACTCTGGCCTGCCACAGTCCGAGTCGGAGTTAGGGGCAGAGAATGAGCCAAGACCAGGGTTGCGTGGTTAATCCTGTACTGCATCTCGGCTTAAGCTCCAGAGATCACGGAGTTGATCCGTGGATAGCTCAGTCAGCCAGCCTTCACCATGACTTACGACTTGGTTAGCAAGTTCCGCTTTGTGGGAAATCATGGCATCAATTTTTTCTTCCAGGGTTCCGGCGCAGACAAATTTGTGCACGAGAACATTTTTGGTTTGGCCGATGCGGAAAGCGCGGTCGGTAGCTTGGTTTTCGACGGCAGGGTTCCACCAACGGTCAAAGTGGAAGACGTGATTGGCCTGGGTGAGGTTAAGACCCGTTCCACCCGCTTTTAAGGACAAGATAAAGAAAGGCAATTCCCCTGTTTCATCCCCTTGGAAGCGTTGTACCATCTCATCCCGGCGTGATTTGCTCAGTGCTCCATGGAGGAAAAGCACCTCGCGTCCAAACATCTCTTGGAGATGGCGGCACAGCAGTTCACCCATCTGAGCAAACTGGGTGAAGATTAAAGCTTTCTCACCATTCAGCCTTACTTCATCTAACATTTCGGTTAGCCGTACCAGTTTGCCGGAACGGCCAGGCAGGGAAGTGTTGTCGCTTAAAAATTGGGCTGGGTGGTTACAGATCTGTTTGAGTTTCGAAAGCGTACTGAGAATTAAACCGCGGCGCTCGATGCCTTCCACTTCATTCAAGGCTTCGTTAACTTCCTCGACGACGGCGGTATAAAGGGAAGCTTGCTCACGGGTTAAGTTGGCGAAGATTTTGTTTTCGATTTTTTCAGGCAGGTCGGCGATGATGGACTTGTCGGTCTTCAGTCGGCGCAAAATGAAAGGTCCAGTCTGTCTCTTCAACTGTTCGACGGCATCGAGGTCATGCTCGACCTGAATAGGGAGCAAGAAGTGGCGCTTGAAGTCCGTTTGCGTTCCGAGAAAACCAGGATTGAGAAACTCCATGATTGACCACAGATCCCCGACGTTGTTCTCTACAGGAGTCCCTGTCAAAGCAATATGGAAGCCTGCCGGCAGGGCACGTGCGGCTTGGGCTAGTTTTGTTTCCGCATTTTTGATATTTTGGGCCTCATCCAGAATGATTCCGGACCAGGAGACATTGGACAGGGTGGTAAAGTCTCGATGCAAAAGACCGTAGCTCGTGAGGACCAGGGCATGCTGCCGGGCCTCAGCTGCAAAAGCATTATCTTGGCTGCGGCTTGAGCCGTGATGGATCATCACCTTGAGTTCTGGCGTAAAGCGCTCGGCTTCCTTTTTCCAGTTGCTCAGGATGGAGGTTGGGCAGACCAGAAGCGCAGGATCGGGGTCTACTGAGGATTCCAATTGATGCTTGAGGAGAAAGGTGAGTGTCTGGATCGTTTTGCCCAAACCCATGTCATCGGCCAGGCAGGCACCTAAGCCCCATTGTTGGAGGAACACGAGCCAAGAGTAGCCCCGCACCTGGTACGGCCGCAGTGTGGCCTGGAGGGAAGGAGGGGGTGCGACTTCGGCAAATTCGGCCTGGCCGTTTAGCTGTTCCAACAGGTCTTTGATCCAGCCATCGGCTTCCAACTTGGCGAGAGGGAGGTTTTCTGGCAGGGACCGTGCCCCAGCGCCCAAGGATAGGTGTACAATGTCCCGAACCGATCCTTTGTTTTTGGCTTTCCCCCGCCAAAAGCTGAGTGCGGATTCGATTTCTGCGGCACTGAGTTGAACCCATTGACCCCGCAGCTTCACCAAGGGGGACTTGAGTTCAGCTAAATGTTGTAGTTCCGCCAGGGTGATGCTTTCGTCACCTAAAGCCACTTCCCAGTCGAAATGGACAACCTGATCTAAGGATAAATTGCCGCTCGTCTGCAGCTTAGAACTGCGGACTTTAGCACGGACGCTAAGACGGGTAATGCTGCCTTGACGAGCCCACCAGGAGGGTAAGAGCATCCCAAATCCCATTTGTTCCAGAGCGGGCGCTTCATCGGTAAGAAAGGCATGAGCCTCTGCCGTCGTTAAGGTCCAACCCCCGGGAGCAGGAGATTTGAGGCTTTCTTCGACGGAGGAACTCGAGGTGGAGGCTTGTCCGAGTGCAGCCAGCAAATACTCTTTGATTCCACCCAAGTCTTGTTTTGACTTACGTCGGCGGTGAGTTTCCTTCCAGACATCGTCTACGGATACATAAAGGCTTGGATCCTGATTGGACTGGAGGAGATAGCGGAGATACCAGGAGGATTCTGATGAATCTGTACGACTCAGCGGAGTCGTAGACTTTAGTGGGTCTGGGGAATTAAGTAAATGTTGGGAATCGAGTAAGTCTGGGGAATCTGAGTAATTTGGATAATATGGATAATCTGGGGAATCAGCTGGGTCGATCGGTTCTTCCAGACGGAAACAGAGGCGAAACGGAGCGTGGGCGGTGAGAGTCAGGCGGCGTTGCCACTCCTGAATATGTTCGGTGAGAGCCTGTAACTCGGATTTTTCCCCCTCCAACGTGCCATCGGGATTTGTTAGGGCATCCAGCCAGCGATCGTGCAGGTTATCCGGACTAAGAGGCTTGTTCAGCGGTAAAACCGTGCCTTTTGCGGCTGGGGTAAGGGGTGTTTCAGAATGAAGTCGCACGATCGCATCAATCATCGTATGGAGGAAGTTCAACAGAACGATGTCGGGGGTGATTTGTGAAAAAAATGAAGCTGCGCCAAGGGTTCGACAGACTGCAGGCATGGCGGCAGCGAGTTTCTTAAATTCTTCCTCTTTGCTTCCCCGTAAAAAAGCCTGCCATCGAGCATGATAGGATCCGTTACGCTCATTAAGCGTTGGCAAGTATTGTTGTTCTGCGACGAGGATGGCGGCGAAACGCACAGCCTCGACCCAAAAATAAAGATCATACCCAGCGAGTAGGCCGGGAATGATCACATCTTGCCCAGCACAGGCAGTCAAAAGATCCAGCGTCTCCGCAGCGGGCAGGGTGCAGCCGGGGATGAGGTAGTGGCTGAGTAAGGTTTCTGATCGGTCCGCATCCATATTAGCGATGAGAGGGCTTGAGGGGATGGGACGACCGTGTATGGAAGGTAACCCATAGATCGAATTTTTAAGCGTAACCGCTTGGGGTTTTGTAATTAACCTCGCTGCTTCACAGACGTGCAGCAGTTCCTCTGAGTTGACGGCATAAGGATAAGGCTGAGGGGGTTGAGTTTTTGGCGGGCGACCGCGTCGTTTGGAGGCGGGCAAAGGTTTATCAAGAGACTTTTCTCCCCAGAGAAACAATTGCTTTCCATCAAAACCTGCGTGCAGGATAATCATTGGCCTGGGCTCCTTTATCCACCCATCTGAAAGATTTATAAAGCGTGTATTATTATAAATTTATTATAGCGTAAATTGGGGGAGCAATGCAAAAAGCCCCGGCAGAATTTTTTCTTCCTCATTGATCATGCACAAAACATCCTTTCAATGGGATTTTCTAGGGATAAGTTTAGCATATAAATTCATGGACATCCCAGCGAATCTGGGCAGGGTTCAAGGCAATGTGCCATGAACCTAATCGACTTTGTTTTGGAGGCCAGCCTGGGAGTGCGCATGCGGGAAAGGAGTGATGATGCGGAAATAAATCACCTGATCGGGTGATGGGCAACGAAAGGGAAATCACTAAACTGAGGTTATACGGGGTTGATCATAGACAAGCGACAGAATACACGCGACAGAATACAAGGTGTGACACGAAGTTTAAAGAGAGGACGGGTTAAGTATGATCGGTGAAACCAGAAAGAGAAACAAGGGAAACGGGGCGGGTCTCGGTGTGCGGGGGATGTTGGCGATTCTACTCAGCCTGAGCCTACTCGCAGTGCCGCTGGGGAGTGCGGGGAGCGTGAGCGCGGCAGAGATGGGAAGCCGATACGCTGCATCTGCATCGGGTGTGGCAGCGGCGGAGCGATTGGGTGGAAGTGATCGCTATGCGACAGCCGTGCAGATCAGTCAGGCCGGTTGGCCGGGAACCAGTAACGCTGCGATTCTGACAGCAGGGGCGGACGCGAACCTAGTGGATGCGCTGACCGCAGCCCCTTTGGCCTATCAGCTCAATGCTCCGATCTTGTTCACAGAGGGGGCTACGCTAACTCCGGCGACAGAGACCGAATTGAAACGCCTCCAGGTTAAAACCGTCTACGTCGCCAACGGCAGCGAGGTGATTTTGGATTCCGTTCGGGATCGCTTGCAAAGTCTGGGACTAACGGTCAAAAGCCTGGGCGGAACGGATCGCTATGCGACCGCCGTCAATATCGCCAAGGAACTGGAAACTCAAGGGGTGGCGGTGAATCAGGTTGCCCTCACCACAGGTCTCAATCAGGCCGATGCGCTCTCGATCGCGCCGGTCGCCGCTGGAAAAGGGATGCCAATCCTGCTCACAGCACCGGAGCAGTTGCCGGCAGTTGTTCAGGAGTATTTGGCCGCGAAACAGGCGATAGTTGACAAGAGCTATGTCATCGGGGGCACAGGGGCGGTGAGTGAAACCGTGGCTGCCGCTTTGCCGGGGTCGGTCACCCGGCTCGGCGGAACGGATCGTTATGCTACCAACCGTCAGGTAGTGCAGAACTTCCTGGGCAGCTTCCAGAATCGGCTGGCCTATCTGGCCAATGGACAGGACGGCTCCATGGCTGATGCCTTGGCTGGCGCGCCTCTGGCGGCCAAGAACGGAGCTCCGGTGTTTTTGACCTCAGGGAGTGCGGATGCAGTGACTCAGGAATTTGCCCTTAAGAATTTGCCTTCACAGGTGGTGGCTTTAGGCGGAACAGGAGTCGTGCCCGGCGGCGTGCTCAGCCCGTTGCGTGCCGTGCAGGTGTTGAGCGAGGAGGGAGCAACCCTCGGGGCCAATGATCCGGCGCAACCAGTCACATTTGAGGATAACCTGGTGCTGAGCGGAGCAAAAATGACCCTGGCCAATGCTATGGTCACCCATAGTCTGACCGTACAGGGCGATCAAACCAAGCTCAGTCAGGTCAAGGTTTTGGGAACGTTGTACCTTGATCCGGGAGCCAACGGCAGCGTCAATTTAAGCCAGGTGGAGGCCGGGCGGATCGTGGTTCTATCCGGTGCGGACCACAGCCTTATTTTTGAAGATGTGATCAGCCAGCTGCTTCAGATGGTCAGTTCCAGTCTGGTGCATGTGGTTTCCCAGGGGGCCACCCAGATCAGCAATACTATGGTGTCATCGAATGCGATTCTCGATGCACCGTCCGGTAACCTGGGTCAGGTGGAAGTAGCGAGAAGTCTGGGAGTAGCGGCTACACCGGCGAATCCCGGTGCTCCGGGAAATGCGGGGAATCCTGCTGGTGAAATTGTCGGTTT
Source organism: Desulfosporosinus sp. (assembly GCA_020692355.1). Lineage (GTDB taxonomy): Bacteria > Bacillota > Desulfitobacteriia > Desulfitobacteriales > Desulfitobacteriaceae > JAJZPA01. The sequence goes on along the minus strand of JAIMKP010000070.1, from coordinate 6,141 downwards.
AGCTGCGCCCAGTGTGGAACTGCGCGGCGTGTTTACCCAGACGATCGTGGTGAGTACGGAAGCAACCGTCAAGGCAGCCACCGGAGCCAGTGTGGCTCAATTGACCGTAGCACCGGAACGCAGTGCCCAGCATATCAGCCTGCAGGGGACGATTCAGGCTCTGAATATCGATCGCCAGGCGGAAGTGGCCCTGGCGGCCAATACTCAGGTTAAGAACACGGTGGTCAATGCGGCAGCGATCCTCGATGCCACCGCCGGGAGTTTCGGTCAGGTTACTTTGAGCGCCAAGATTGGCAGTCCTAATTCCAATCCGAATCCGAATGGAACCCCAACGCCGGGTTCCGGTGCAGCAACCCTTCAGGTTGTGGAACTACGCGGGAATTTCACGCAAACCATCGCCGTGAGCGGCCAAGTACAGGTCAAAGCGGCCAAAGAAGCAAACGTCGCCAAACTTCAGGTTGCTCCGGAACAGAGCGGACAACGGGTCGTGCTGGATGGCGAGTTTGCCAATCTGGAAGTCAATAAAGAAGTCAAGATCGAACTCAAGGATCAGGCCAAAGTGCATGAAGCCGTGACCAATGCCAAGGTTAACTTTGAGATTCCCAAGGGGGCCGAGGTAGGCAAGCTCGATCCTAAAGGAATGGGCACAACGGCAACGGGCGGTGGAAATGTGAACGGTACCGCAACGTCCGAAGATACAAATGCTCCGCCTGTGGTTGTGACTTCACCTGCGACGAATCCGCCTGCGTCTGGTGGCGGGAGTAGTGGCGGGAGTAGCGGGGGCCAAACTGGGGGAACCCAAACGATAACGGTTAGCGCAATAACCCCTCATGGGATGTTTGTCAATCAAACGGATGACTACAATTTGGGTGATATCACAATCAATGTCACTGGTGCTACATTGTCGGCAAGTTCCTCCAATACGAGTGTGGCAAATGCTGAAATCAATTACAATAGCAATAAACTTATTATGACTGCGGGCCAAAAAGCCGGCAATGCGACAATCACAGTGACGGCATCTAAGAGCGGTTACACCAACGGAACCAGCACGTTCAATGTCGAGGTCTTTCCAGATAAACCAGCATCCTTCGATCTAGGAGCAGCGACGGGCAGTTTGTATATTGATCTGAGCGGATTCAAGGATCAGTATAACAACAAGATAAACTGGGATGCTTTAGGAACGACCTATGGGGTCGACCTGCAGGATTCCAAGGTGTATCTGACAACGGCGGATAATACACAGTCCGGTGTTTATGCGACTCTTGAACAGCTGATGACCCGCAAAGTTACTGCAACTGATAGCAGTGCTCCAACGCAAATTGTTGCTGCCTTGAATGATGGGGGTACGGGTTTGCATCTGACGGATACTGATCTTACGGCGATAGGCTCTGGGACAGGAACAGTGGTCTCTGTCGGTGGTGCGGCGATGTTTACAGGATTTGATCTTGCAAATGACAAAGTTGTCTATGCTTCGATCAAGGGAACCTGTAACGGAGTACCTTGGATCATCGCGGATAACTGTGCCTTGCCTGATCTGAGCAGTGCGATGGGTAGTGGAACAGGGAGCGGAGCTGGTGGTGGCTCAAATCCAGCCCAAATCACGGCGCTCACCAGCGATCCGACGGTGAACATGGCGGTGTATAATACCAACGTAGATGCTTCAAATAACAGCTGGGCCCTCTCTGTAACCAGCGGTACGGTAAGTAGTTCAGTCAGTGCAAGTGATCTTACAATCACTGGTCTTCCCAATGGGCTTATAACGACGGTGGCCAAGGACACTACGACAAACAGTATCATTGTGACGGTCAGTGGTACAGCTTCAGCGTCTATCACGACCTCAGTATCCGTTAGCATTGTGGTTAAAGCGAGTGCGGTGACAACGTCTGGTATGTCTGATTCGTCAGCGGTGAGCGTACAACTGAATCCATATACACCTTCCACACCTTCAACCCAGGCCTGGCTGAACATCAACGGCAGCCATGCCTCAGGTGTTACGTCGTCCAGCGCGCGGGCACCCGCATCGATAACGGATTCTCAGGGAACTGTCAACAATGGCTATGTTGATGTTGATGTGTATGTCAAGGATGCTGCTTTTAACTCAGCTGTTTTCAAGCTCAAGTTTGATGCTTCCAAGTTTTCAATCCTTCAGGCTTTGGACAAATTCAACAATGTCGACATGTATTCACCTAGCGGGTATCCAAGCCTTGGCGGTTCTTGGCAAGAAGCGACCTTTACTATAAGCCACAATATCAATGCTCCGATTGACAGCTCGGGTGCGGCTGTGCTCAGTCTTCGCATTTTCACCACCGATACGACCAACTACGAAGGTACCCTCCCGCTTAAGCTGGTCTCGTCCGAGGCGTACAACTCAAACATCCAGCCTGCGGATCTCATAGCAGGCTCGTGCAGTCTGGAACTGAGCAAGAGCGGAAGCCCGGTGGCCTGGGCATCGGAACCGTACAATTCCGAGCTCACGCTCTTTACCTTTACCAATCATGATAATGCTGTGTATATGTCCGATATTTATTCCCATGATCCTTTGACTGAAGGTAAGATAGGGGCGACATTAAGTGACAACAGTAAAGTGGATCTTACCGCGTTGTCAACAACCGCAACAGATGCCTATGGGGGATATTTCTTCAATAACTATGCTGGGGCGACAGGCTATTCCTTCACCAAGGAGGGTTACGATGAATGGAATCTGAGTGCTTCCGGTGCCTCGATCTGGCATCAAACCTCGTCGATCAGTCCGCATATGTTTGGGTCTGGAAATCCGGGACAGGATATGATTTATGCCACAGATCACGATATTGTTCTTACAGTTAGCAAAGGTGTTTACGGGAACTCGTGGGGAACGGATAGCACTACGATTTCGGCCAATCTTTACGATGGAAATGGAAATACGGTCTTCGACCCTACAAACCCGACAACACATGTTAAACAAGTCTATTGTACCGTACTAACGAATGATAGTATGACTCTGGCTATTCCGCACGGTCTGCAATTGCCGCCGAGCAGCCAGTTTGCCGCCTATAATATTTATCTGTATCAGAACAATGTATTGTTGGGTCGCGTCTATTTTAGTCTCATTCCGCCTGATACGACGGCACCTGCTCTTTTGACGGCCGATGTGAGTGGCAGTACAATGACGCTAACCTACAATGAAGCTTTGGGTGTGAGCTCTGTTCCTGCAGTCAGCGATTTTGCAGTGAACGTCAATGGCTCTGTGGCAACGGTCAGTAATGTTGCTGTCAGCGGGACTGTGGTGACCTTGACATTGGTGGCAAGCGTGAGCGCAGGAGATGCGGTGGTGGCGAGCTATACCAAGGGGACTCATCCGATTCAGGACGCAGCAGGAAATGCGGCGGTCAATCTGACAGGGCAGACGGTGACCAACAGTACAGTCGGGTTGAGTTCGGATACTGCACTGAAAGTGAAGATCGGTTCCAGTAATGTGGTCACCCTAATTGATAATACTGGCAATTATCAGGGGTATTATGCGGTTGTCGTGGTCAATGGTACGACGGCTTCGCAATTGAAAAATGCGATTGAGTCAAGTGATGGTTCTGTACAAACCTATACGGTCAAAGATTCCGGGAACAATCTGAAGGCTGATGCGAGCACACTTGTCGAAGGCGACCTTTTGTTGGTTACCTCTGCTGCCGGAGGATGGAACACTTATCACCTCTTTATCAGCACGCTCACGCAAAGTACGGCTCCGGATGCGAATAGCATCTTTGTTAACAACAACTATGGATCAACCGATGTGGTGACCGTTGGCGGGTTGGCGACAGGAGATGTCGTTAAGGTTTATAGTGCGCTGGATGCTACGTCGCCCCTGGCGACTGGAACTCTGAATGCCAGCGATCTCGTTGTCCGCTTTGCCGATCTAAATCTAAATTCATTTGGCGGCAGCATCTGGGTTAACGTAACAAGCACGGGAAAAACGGAGAGTACGCGCACGGAAAAAACCTATGCGGCAGAACCTAGCGCATCGTCCAATACCACTGTTTACGTGAATGCCACTCTGAACACTGAGGACAGCACGCATTTTAAGACTATCAATGCAGCGGTTCAGGCTGTGGCCGACGGGGGAACTATTGAGGTGGCAGCCGGCACCTATCCGGAAATGGTCAAGAATTATTACACGCTCACCAATCCGGACAATACCACCCAGACCGTCTTCAAATCTTTCACATTGCAGGGGCCGGATTGGACCGGCCAAAGCACGCCTCTGGTGCATATCCAACCGACGTTGTCAGCCATTGACCCGAATCTAAATTATGGCCATGTCCTGCAAGCTGAAGCAGAGGGAAGCAGCCATCCCGCGACTGTCAATGTGACAAATCTGTGGCTGGACGGTTCCCAGGGAATTGCTTCTGGGAATACTGTTTCAGGATTTATCCGGGGTATCACGCTGGGTTATGATGTCAACGGCTCCATTATGGGCAATCGGGTGACCGGAACAGGGGATGGCATCTATGTACTGGGAGCAGGAAGCCAAACTGTACCGGTAAGCGTCACGGTCAGCAACAACCGGGTTGAACAATTGGCCTATGATCCGAGCACCGTGGGTTCAGCCGTTGTAGTTTGTGCTGCACAGGCCACTGTCAGTGATAATACGTTCACTGGTTTAAACGGTGCGCCGCTTAACGGTATCAAGCTGTACTATAAGCTTCAAACCAATATTTCGGGAAATGCCTTTGCGGGTTTCGGACCAGCTAGTGCAACTGCGAATGCGACCTACGGTGGATCCTTGGTATCCGGGGATGCAGAACCGATGGGTTATGCCCTGAACCTGACGAATTATATTACTACTGATAGTGCCTTGACCATTACCGGCAACACTTTCACAGACGTTCAGGGAATTCTGGCGGATGACCGGGCTTCCGGCAATCTGAATTATGTAGATTTTGCAGCAGCCAATACGCTCAACGGCTCCTGGCTGGCTTTTGGAGACAAGACACGTATCCACTGGCTCAGCGATACTCTGGATCCAAATCAGTTGAATTATGTGCTGCAGGATTCAGTGCTGCTTGCGATGAGTACACCGACGCTCTGGCTCACACCTGGAACGTATTCTATGACGACAGTCCTGGTAAATCCGGGCAAAACGGTAATTTTCAACAGCAAAACGACTCCAGTCCCAGCATCACCTGATGTGATCTTGAATATTCAAAATACTACTTTACCGGCTAATATTCAGGCAGGGTTGGGTATCACATTGAATACAGCTCTGAACTAGCAGAAAGATGAAAGAGAAGTAAGGGTCTTGGGGTTATGAAGGTTGGCGGACGGGCCTCGGAGGGGGAAACCTCTCCGGGGTCTTTCCACGTCTTCATGAACACTTGGTGTGACAGCGGCAGAATTTGAGGGCATGCGAGCCATTAATTATACCAACGCAAGACAAAATTTTAAGGATTATTGCGATATTGCCAATAATGACTTTGAGACAATCATTGTCACTCGTAAGAAGGGTGGAAATGTCGTCATGATGTCGGAGGACAAATATAATAATTTGATGACTCAGCGCCCGCACACTCGCGACTTCAATCATGAGTTAGGGCGTTCTTTCATATGACATGCAAATAATACCTGTATATATGCCTAAACCAAGGCATCTTTCCGTAGCATATGTTATAATGTAGGCAGGAGGGATTGGCTTGGAAATTAAGCATGGTCCGCCGAACACCTAGCAATAAGTATTATGTGTCGGTCATCTGCGAGACGGAAGTTAAGCAGTTGCCATCTGTAAGCACAACAGTTGGTGTAGACTTGGGGATCAAGGATTTAGCGATTCTGTCTAATGGCGAGCATATTCCTAATCCCAAGTATTACCGGAAATCCGAGCAAAAACTTGTAAGATTACAGCAAGCTTATTCCCGTAAGCGGAAGAGGAGCCTTAACCAGGAGAAAGCACGGCTACAAGTAGCCCGCCAGCATGAAAAGGTAGCCAACCAGCGCAAGGATTTACTCCACCAGCTTTCCTCAAAACTCATTCATGAAAACCAAGTGGTGTGCATTGAGGAGCTGAAGGTAAAGAACTTAGTGAACTCGTTCAACTAAAGTTGAACATCGAGACTTCGGTGACGAAAGTCTCCAGTGACGTTAGTGTCCTGTGGACACTAACGCCGAAGCCGC
>JAIMKP010000069.1 GCA_020692355.1 Desulfosporosinus sp. | reverse complement strand
CCGGGCTTCCAGGCACACTTTGAGGATAAAATCCGGATCGGCCCGGCTGGCGTCTTCCAGTCCCAATGAGACATAGGATACTTCTTTCTTGGCTCGGGTGACGGACAACCCGATTTGTTCCATTAACCAAGTGCGGGTCTTTTTGAGTTTCCGCTCCAAATGCTGGTCGGAAACCGGTACGGAAATTGCTACACCTTCAACACGGGTGCGGAAACTGGCCTCCAAATCGGATTCTACGGCCCGGTTCCAGGTGACCAAACGGGCGGGCAGCCCGAGGGATGCCAGTTGTTTGATGACGGCAACTTCGTCCGGTCCTATGGCCGGTACGCCGACTTCCATTTCATCAATACCGGCATCGGCCAAGGCCCGGGCAATCATTTCCCTTTCCGGGAAAGTGAAGGCCACTCCCGGAGTTTGCTCACCATCCCTCAAGGTTGTGTCACATAACCAGATCTGTTCGGACATCAAGATCACCCCTCGGCTCACACTAAGCCAATGGCATCAGCGCGGCATTGTTGACAATGGCTCATCTGTGGCAAAATCGGACTCAGGAGTTTCCGGTACTCCCGCATTTTCCCGGGGGAAGGACTTGGGCGCTGGGCAAACTTGCCTTGGGGAATCAAGGGCATCAAATTATGCAGGTGGGCTCCTTTTCCTTTGACGGTGTGGGCAATAGCCTCTAATTCCTGATCGTTAACACCGGGTATAACCACCGTATTTACTTTGACAATCAGGCCGGCTTGGGCAGCCAATTCGATCCCGATCAACTGTCTCTCTAAGAGAAGGGAGACTGCCTGGCGGCCGATCAAGATCTGTCCCTGCCATTTGACAAAGCTGTAAACGGCGCTGGCTGTATCAAGGGAGAGGGTGTTCATGGTCACAGTTACATGTGATACCCCTAAGGCCAGCAGTTCATTTAGTTTGTCCGGTAAAAACAGGCCGTTCGTGCTCAAACAGAGCGTGAGGGTGGGAAAGTGTTCGTGTATCAGCGCCAAGGCCCTAAACGTGGCTGCGTTGGCGAGGGGTTCTCCCGGCCCGGCTATGCCGACAACATTGAGTTTGGGGCCGAGTGCAGATTGCTTTGCCCTGAATACCCGTTGGACGGCTTCTTCGGGGGTAATAACTTTACTGGTTACCCCGGGGCGGGATTCATTGGCACAGTCGAATTTTCGAACACAGTAGTTGCAGGAAATATTACACTCCGGGGCTACGGCCAAGTGGATCCTTCCCGTCATTCCGTGCCTCTCTGTGGAGAAACAGGGATGTCCCTGGTTCAGGTAATGATCCGCTTGGGTACCCGTTTGAGGCTCCTGACATTGGCAATCCATAACGAACACCTCCACTAAATCATATTTCTAAAGGTTGAAAAGTATAGGAATTTCGCACACAGGTTTTGCCGCAGGCCTGGCAACCGATGCACTTGTCTTTGGCAGCGATGGAAGCGATAAATCTCTCTGTATCGTCTTCATCCACATAACTTACTAAGGTTAAACATCCCCGGGAGCAGATTTTGACGCATCTGCCGCAGCCCAAACATTTATCCAGGTCAATTGCTTCGACATATTGCGGAATCCAGGGATGGCCGCCATAAGTACGGTAGGTAATATTAGTCATGCATTCCCTGCCTTTCCGTTTTGAAGTTTTTTGCGAAGCCAGGGAGGAGGGTTAGTCTTTAACATCTGGCTGAGTTTCTCGTTTGCTTCCTCAATACTGGTCCCATCCACAGCTTTCAAAGGATATATGCTACTCTGGATCAAGCGGGCGGCAGCGGGTCCGCCGATTTGGGAGCAATAGACGAAAGAGCATTTCTGTAAGGCTTTAATGCGCAAAGAAACATTGTCATCTTCGTTTTGGATCCCAGGGTGCTGATCGGGATGCGGCGTTTCCTCAGTCAAAGTAATTCTGCCGACCAGATGCGAAAGCTCAGGCCCAATCTCATAGATTGAAAAGGCTGGAGACGTGGCAAAGTGGGAATCAATTTGCAGCCCGTTGGTGCTGCAATAAGCAACTTGGATCATGGCTTATACCTCCTAAACTGCTAGTGTGTTGAGGACATCAAAGATAAAATTCTGAGTGCCCCTATACCCGATCCAAATCTTTTGCGGATAACCGGCCCGGTCAAAGACCGGCAAGCCGGCTCGCAAATGTGGGCGGTTCAAGGCTGCTGCCGCTTGGCGTCCGTTGGAATTGGCAATAATCAATTGAGTTGCTCCGGCTAACTCCTCCAGTTCTTCCAGATCTCCCACCTGTACGGGGATGCCGGTCGGGAAATTCTTGATTTCATTCGGTGAGGCTGCCAAAGCAACTGGAACCTCCGCACCCACTTCAATTAAAGCCGTGGCCAGGGAATACAATAAATCCGTCTCCAAAGCCAAAGCGATTTGTTTCCCGCCCAGTTGATCATGATAATCAGCCAGGGTATCTAATAGTTGGCTCCTCTGGTGGCTTAACTTGGCCGGAACCGGTTGTTTGGTTAAGCCAGCCAAGGTCATGATCAAGGCATCAGTGGCTGACAGACCTGTTAATGAAGGAAAATTATAATGAGGGACATGATAGTTTTCTTCCAGGTACTGACCGGCTTTGTGCATGCTGAGACCGAAAGAGAAGGCGGCGACAGCTTGCGGCAAAAGTGAGATTTCTTCAAGAGTAGTGCCTCCCTGGACTACCGGCGCCGGTTCTAGTTCCAGGTGACCGTCCAGGGAAGTGGATAAATCAGGCAGAACGACAGGGTGCAAACCAAAAAGTGTCATAATGTCTTTCAATTCATCAATATCACTGGGGCTAAGATGACAGCCGGGAAAAAGAGCAATGATCGGTGTTGCCGGGTCTGCCGCATCCTTCATTCCAGTAACGGCGGATTTATCATGAGCAAAGGTAGAATTCAAGTCAGAAGTCGGAGCGGGTAAAAGGGTTGAAAGCAGAGCCAACACTGTCCGCTGGTATCCTTCCTGCATGGAGCCGATGTAGTCGGGTGCGCTGACCAGAACTACCGGATGGGGTCTAAGCTCGGGCCGTTCCTCATGTAAGCTGGCTAGAGCGCTGGTCATATCGTCACCGAAGGTTTCGGTCAAACCGGAACTCATGACGCCAACAATCTGGGGCTGGTATTTATCCATTACTTTCCCTATCCCTTTTTTTAACTGATCCCAGCCGCCGAAAATGGCGCTGTCTTCTTGCAGGGCCGTAGAGTTTAGCGGGATCGGTTCTTTATAGTGACGGGATAACTGAAGACGGATAAATGTGGAACATCCCTGCGAACCATGCAGAAGGGCTAACAAGCCGTTTATGCCTAAAAAGGCTAAAGTGGCGCCAAGGGCTGGGCTGTTTTTTTGCGGGTTTCCTTGGTAATGACGCTCTTCTCTCATAGTGCCGCCTCCAGGGAGGGGAATGGCCGGGCCAACAGTTCCCAGACCGGACTAAATACTGTGCGATCAACCGCTTGAGCGAAGGTAATCATGCCTTCATACCCGGCATAAGGAAGTTTCCGCCCATGATTGATATCCAGGAAAGGTGTACGCGTCTTGTGCGCCAGGTATTTGGTCTTCCCACCGGCCACGATCAGATCAGGTTTCTTGGTCGCGATGATGTCTAAGAACCCGGCGGAACTGGTATCCTCAATGATTTGCGCTGTGGGATCCATCAGTTCTTTCATGCGCAAAAAGTCTTCCGGGGTGGAGTTTTGTGTACCGCCCGCCAGGATATTGATACCTAATTCGGCCAAAGTGGAAACCATCGACCAAGTTTTTACCCCTCCGGTAAAGAGGATGGCTGTCTTGCCCTCGAGCCGTTCTCTATATTGGGCGATGGCTTGCCGTATCACTGCTTCCCGTTTCTTGATATAGAATTTTGTCCTTTCAATTAATGCCGGATCCCCCAGAGCGGCGGCAATATCCTGCAAGGCCTGAGAAGTGTCCCGGATGCCATAAAAAGAGGCATTGATGTAGGGAATCTGCCAGCGCCGTTCCATGGTTCGAACCAAATTGGTGAGACTTTTGGAACAGACCAAGACGTTCAGGCTGGCCCGGTGCGCGGACTGGACATCCGCAAAGCGGGCATCCCCGGTGATGGCTGCTTGTAAGCGAATCCCCAGGTTTTGCAGGTCTGGCAACACTCCCCAGAGGTCGCCGGCAATGTTGTATTCGCCGATTAAATTAATGCTTAACGGTACTTTCGGGGCTTCCGGGTCTTTGGTTCCAATAACCCGGTTCGCCAGAACATCTCCGGCAATCCGGTTGCCGATGTTCTTGTCGCCCAAAAACCCAGGAGCATTCACTGGAATAACAGGAATGGTGAGCTTTTCCTGGGCCCTGGCACAGGTCTTTTCCAGATCGTCGCCGATCAGGGCGGCGACACAGGAACTATAGACAAAGATGGCCTGGGGGCGATGTTTAGTAGCTATCTCCAAGATGGCCTGGAAGAGTTTTTCTTCCCCGCCATAGATAATGTCTTGCTCTTTTAGATCGGTGGTGAAGCCACGCCGAAAAAGCTGGGAACCAGAGGAGCGTGCTCCCCTGTTATCCCAGGAGTTGCCCGCACAGGCGATCGGGCTGTGCACAAGGTGAGCGGCGTCCGTAACCGGCATCAGGACGACGCGGGCCCCGTCAAATGCGCAACTCCTCTCGGCTCCCTCGCCGGGAAGGGCGCGCAGGCACAGCTTGGGAGCGCCCTTGTCCGCAGGAGAACACGTTTCTTTGAGGTCAAGTTTGCTGAGGTTAACGAACACTTAGACCACCACCTTTATAGGGTTTAACTTCTTTAATTAGCGATTAATACAATACTTAGCGGAGTATTTCAATAACTAGCGGAGTAATTCAAAATAAGCGTCGGTGGATGTGCGGTCCTTCTCTTCCAGAAAGGCGTTGGCAATCATCGTGATCAAATTAAGCACTCCGGCATAGCCGACGATCGGATAGCGGTGCAGGTTGACCCGATCGGTAATCGGGAAACCGATTCTCACCAGGGGAATGCCAGCGTCTCTGGCCGCAAACTTGCCATGGGAGTCACCGATCAACATGTCTACAGGCTCGGTGAGCAAAAGGGAGCGTAGGTGCCACAAGTCTTTGCCCAGATGAACGGTGGCTTCCTGGCCATAGGGGCTGGAATTTAACAGTTCCTCCATATCTTTGGCAAAAGCGGCTGAACCGTTGGTCGAAATAATATGAACAGGTACTCCTCCCATTTCCAACAAGAAAGATGTTAGGCCATACAGGAGGTCGGGGTCGCCGAACAGGGCAAAGCGCTTGCCATGGATGTAAGGATGGGCGTCGGTAGCGGCATCAACTGCGCGGCCGCGTTCATTTTCCAGCTCTGCTGGTATGCTCTTTCCGGCCATTTGGGAAACGGTCATCAGGAATTTGTCTGTGTTGATCACGCCGATGGGCATAGGCACCGTTTCCGTCGGGATTTTTTGGACATTTTTAATGTATTTTAGGGTGGCACTGGTGGAATAAGTTTGCAGGAACAGATAACCTGAAGCGTTCAGAGCTTCCTGCAGCTCTGCCAAGGGAGTACCACCGGGGTACATTTTGAATTCTCCGGTATTGGGAGCGTCGACAACATCACTGTAATCAGGCAAGAGGGTATAGGTAACACCCAGAATTCTTAGTAAACGCTTGTATTCCCTCAAGTTGCCGGGATAGGTATCAAAACCCGGGACAACATAGAGTCTCAAATGGGTGGCATGACGACGGGGAGCGGCCAGACCCTCCAGGAAACCCTTCAACATGTTATCGTAACCGGTAATGTGCGAACCTTTAAAACTGGGAGTATGGGCGAGAGCGAGCGGGAAGTCTTCCGGGATCGCTTTTTGCTTGCGGGCATTGTCGACATAGGCCTTAATGTCGTCCCCAATTACTTCAGCCATACAGGTAGTAAAAACCGCCATTAATCCAGGTTTATACAGGGTATAAGCGTTTTTCAGGCCCTCGATCAAGTTAGATTGCCCGCCGAATACTGCAGCTTCCTCAGTCATGGAATCGGAGACAGCGCCTACGGGCTCACGGTAATGGCGGGAGAGACTATTGCGAAAATAAGCGGTACAGCCTTGTGAACCGTGAACAAAGGGAAGGCAGCCTTCAAAGCCGAGGGCGCAGATCAGGGCCCCCAGGGGCTGGCAGGCTTTGGCGGGGTTGACCACCAAATCCTTACGGGCAAAATTCAGTTCTTTGTACTCAGGACTATCAATCCAATTCGTAATATCCGCAGCGGGAACACTCATCTTTCTCACATCCTTATCTGTGCCAGGGGTTTTGCACTAATTTCCAAGTCGGGCTGTTGACAGCCATATCCATATCTCGGGCAAAAATAGGGAATCCTTCGTAGCCGTGGTAGGGCCCGGAATAATCCCAAGAGTGCATTTGCCGGAAAGGCAGGCCCATTTTTTCCATGACATATTTTTCTTTAATTCCGGAACCAACCAGATCCGGATGCAGGCGTTCCACCAGTTTTTCCAATTCCACTGCAGTCAGGTCGTCGTAGATTACGGTACCGGTGTCCACTTGGTCAAACGTTCGCTCATAATCGTCACCATGGGCGAATTCGTAGCCGGTTCCGATGACTTCCATTCCAAGATCTTCGTAAGCACCGATGAGATGGCGGGGACGGAGTCCTCCCACATATAACATTACTTTTTTGCCCTCCAGGCGAGGCCGGTAAGTTTCAATGACTTTGTTCATCAGAGGCTCGTACTTGTCGAGTACTTGCTGCACCTTATCCTGGATAGTTTGGTCAAAACGTTCGGCAATCTTGATCAGGGACTCTTTGATTTTGGCGGGGCCGAAAAAGTTAACTTCCATCCAGGGCACGCCGTAGGTTTCCTCCATGTGACGGACGATATAATTGATGCTGCGGTAGCAGTGAATCAAATTTAATGTTACCTGGTTGCCTGTTTGCAGCATTTCCAGCGTCGAATCGCCGGTCCAGATATTCTGAACTTTGAGGCCGATTTCTTGCAACAGCATTTTGGTTGCCCAGGCGTCGCCGCCAATATTGTAGTCTCCGATGAGACCGATATCGTAGGGCCCGATTTCTTCCCGTTGAACCTTGCCGAGTACGTGATCCCGAATGCTGTCATTGGCGATATGGTGGCCTAGGGACTGGCTGATACCGCGGAAGCCTTCGCAACGCACGGGAATGATCGGAAGTTCCAATTCTTTGTTCAGGCGGCGGGCTACGCTTTCGATATCATCTCCGATCAGGCCCACCGGGCATTCCGACTGGATCGAGATGCCCTTGGCCGCGGGGAAGAGTTGGGCGATTTCCCGCAACCTGCGTTCCAGCTTTTTGTCACCGCCATAGACTATATCGTTTTCCTGAAAGTCGGAGGTAAATTGAAAAGGAACAAAATTATCCACACCGACTGTGCCTTCCGCCAGGTTACGACGGGTACTCCAGGAGTAATATCCGCAGCCCACCGGCCCGTGCGACAGGTGAATCATGTCTTTGACCGGGCCCCAGACTACACCTTTGGAACCGGCGTAGGCGCAGCCGCGGGCCGTCATGACGCCAGGTACGGATTTTACGTTGGACTTCAGGGCGCAACTAGAGCATTCTTCGTCCTTGACGGTAATGTGCGTTTCCCGGTTCTTGCGGGCTTTATCTGGGTAGAGGCTCAAGACCTCCTCTACGGCTTGCTTTGTTAACTCATAGTTGCTCATAATCGGCAGAGCCTCCTTTAATCCTCTACTCTTCCATAATCCCGTAGGCCATCAGTAATTCTTCCAATTCATCCATGTTCATCGGAGTGGGAATCGTCATATTTGTGTTTTGGTCAATTTTTTGGGCGAGGGACCGGTATTCATCAGCCTGGGGATGTTTAGGGTTGTATTCAATCACTGTCATTTTGCGCAGTTCGGCCCGTTGTACCTCATTGTCGCGGGGGAGGAAGTGAATCATCCGGGTATTTAAACGTTTGGCCAATTCTTCGATTAACTCGTACTCTTTGTCAACTTTGCGGCTGTTGCAAATCAACCCGCCTAACCGAACGCTGCCGGTGGTGGCATATTTGAGGATTCCTTTGGCGATGTTGTTGGCCGCATACATCGCCATCATTTCGCCCGAGGTCACAATATAAATTTCCTGGGCTTTGTTTTCCCGGATAGGCATGGCAAAACCGCCGCACACGACGTCACCGAGTACATCGTAGAAAACATAATCCGTATCAGCAGTGTAGGCTCCGTTTTCTTCCAGGAAATTGATGGCAGTGATAACGCCTCGCCCGGCACAGCCCACGCCGGGCTCCGGGCCGCCGGATTCGGCACAACGGATTCCCGCGTATCCTTCTACTAATACTTCATGCAGTTCCAAGTCTTCCACGGAACCTCTTTCCCGGGCCAAATCCATGACTGTGGTTTGAGCCTTACTGTGCAGAATCAAACGGGTGGAGTCCGCTTTCGGGTCGCACCCCACGATGGTCACCTTCTTACCCATCTCGGCCAAGGCGGATACCGTATTTTGAGTTGTGGTCGATTTTCCGATCCCGCCTTTTCCGTAAATTGCTACTTGTCGCATAATTAAACGTCTCCTTTCAGAACATAAGTTGCTTTTTACAATGCCTAAATTACGGCAGCTTCGCCTGTCTCTGCTGTGCGAACCCTAATTACATCCTGCACAGGACAAACAAAGATTTTGCCATCCCCCATGTGCCCGGTCTGATTCGCTTCGAGCAACACTTTAACGACTTTTTCCACTTCCTTATCCTGGATAATCAGGGTCAGCATTCTCTTGGGGATCCAGTTGATGCGCGTTTCCGGGGCATCCATATAGGGCTTAACCTTACTTAATTCCGGATCGATTTCGGCAGCCCAACCGCCGATGCCACCTTGTTTACCGCGTCCCTCGACGCTTTGGATAGTCAAAGCCGGAAAGCCGGCGTCTTCCAAAGCCTTTTTGCTGGCGGGCACCTGGTGCCTGCGCACAAAAGCCACAATCTCTTTCATCGTTTACAACCCCTTTGCGCCGCTGCTGATGGTATAGGCTTCTTCCACTTCCGTGATAAAGATTTTGCCATCTCCCATTGTCCCGGTTTTGCCGGTTTCCATGATGATATCCACGGCCTTGGCGACATTTTCCTCTTCTACCACCATCAGAAGCATGGTTTTGGGAAATTCATCATAAACCACATCTCCAATCCGGATTCCCTTGGTCCGCCCTCTCCCGAAGACATGGGCTTTAGTGAGAGAAGGCAAGCCGATTCCGGCTAACGCCTCAGCTACGGTGTCTGCCTTTTCGGGTCTGATAATCGCTCTAATCATTTTCATGCTGTTTCCTCCTTTTATTTTGCTTTGGTCTTCCCTGGGCATCGGTTATTGATAAGCGTTGCAAGGCTATCATGAATGCCTGGCTCTCACCTCCTTAAGACAAATAAACAAAAAGAGCCCCTAACCTATGTGTTAAGGGCTCTCTAATAACTCTCTGACGCTCCAAATCTAGCGATTTGGTGCCCGTCTTATTAAAATGTGCAACTTGATGCTCAATCTCTCTTTGTTGGAATCTCTGCTAAATCTCTGCTAAATCTCTGCATTCCTTCAAATACTGCATAGTGGTTCAGTAAGAACTTAACCTGGTTAAAGGTGCATGTAACCTAATCCTACCCGACAGTGCTCAGACAAAGGGTGCAGCGAGGAACGTCCGAAAATCGCTACCGCGATCCAGAAATTGTCGGTAACCAAACCAATTTTTAAAGCAAAACTGGCATTGCTGTGGGTATGAATGAAGATACTGTTACTCGCTTCCAGGGTAGCGTGCATTAAAGCATGAATATTGCGGGCTTCTTTTTGGATCACACCGGTGTTAATGGCGGCTGACATCACCGAATTAGTTAATTTACCGGTGTGTTGAAGGGTGGATACCGTTCCTCCGATTTCAGTAACCCCACACCGTAAACTGAAGGAGTTGGCAAGCAGGCTCTTAAGTTCCTCCTCGGTTTCTCTTGTCTGTGTCAAAGCTAAAAAGAGGGCCGCTTTTTCCAGAGAAGGACTGGTTTCGAAACAATCAGCAGGGAACTTCATGGACGTCCTCTCCTTAAAACTCGGCAGTCAGGCTAGCTCAATAACAGAAAACGCCACTGTGTCATACCCGAGAGTATAATCAGTGGCGCCGTTGCCTTAACTTGCTGGAGTTGAAAATTATATCCTTATAATACATATCGGTTGGGCTTTTGTCATTGCCTAAAAATCGTCAATTTTTTGACATTAGATTGAACGTGCTTGATATTCCTATGATTTACTCTTTTAATCGCTTAGTTACGGATATTTAGGTGCAACCTCCCCCACCTACACTTCATGTTGAGGTGAGGGCTGCCCGCTGCCAATCCATGTTCGTGGTCTGTTCCTGGATGCCAAGGATCGCCGACGCTTGCGTTGCCCGCAGAAAATGCGCGACTTTCTCGAAATCCCCAGAAAGCACCCGATCTTCTGCCACAAATGTGGCCTGTCCCCGACAGATTTCATAAACTTTGTGTGTCCCTTGACCTAACTTTTCCGGACCCCTGAAATCCACAGCCTGAGCCGCTGCTAAGAGTTCGATGGCTACAACATAGTAGGCGTTTTCTACGATCTGCCTGGCTTTGCGGGCCGCTATCGTTCCCATGCTGACATGATCCTCTTGGTTGCCGGAGGAGGGAATAGAATCCACACTCGCTGGATGGGCGAGTGTTTTGTTTTCTGACACCAAGGATGCTGCGGCATATTGAGCGATCATAAATCCCGAACTCATGCCGCCATGCTCCGTGAGGAAAGGCGGAAGGTTTTCGTTGAGCTGGGGATTGACAAGGCGTTCCAAGCGGCGCTCGGCGATATTGGCCAACTCAGCAGCACTGATGGAGAGAAAATCCATGGCTAAAGCAATGGGCTGACCGTGAAAGTTCCCTCCGGAAATGACCCGGTCTTCATCCGCAAAGATGAGCGGGTTGTCGGTTACGGAATTCATTTCAATGCGCACTTTCTCAGCAATATAAGCAAAGACATCCCGGCTCGCCCCATGCACCTGCGGAATACAGCGCAGGGAGTAGGCATCCTGAACCCGCAGTTCCCCTTGCCGCGATATGAGCCCGCTGCCCTCTGTCAAGGACCGCAAATGAGCAGCCACTTCACCCTGGCCCTGGTGCGGGCGGATGCGGTGCGATTCCGGATCAAGGGCATCCTTAATTCCATGCAAGGCCTCAAAGGTGAGCGCTGCCGCACTATCGGCCCAATCCGCTAAGTTTAGCGCATCCCAGATGCTCAGCGCCGCCACAGCGGTCATCACCTGAGTGCCATTAATGAGTGCTAGGCCCTCTTTGGCTTTCAGGGACACAGGCTCTATCCCCGCCAGCCGCAAGGCCTCGCCGCCTGGCAGACGCTTCCCGCCGTAGAAAGCTTCTCCTTCCCCAATGAGAACCAAGGCCAAGTGGGCAAGCGGCGCTAAATCCCCACTCGCCCCCAAGGAACCCTTCTCCGGAACGACCGGAGTCACCCCCTGATTCAACAGGGATATGAGCCTTTCCACCGTTTCCAAACGAATGCCGGAATACCCTAAGGCCAAGGCGTTGACGCGCAGCAGGATCATGGCGCGTACAATTTCTTCTGCAAACGCCTCCCCCACCCCGCAAGCATGGCTGCGGATAAGATTATACTGTAACGCCTGGGTATCCTCCCGAGAGATCAGGGTATCGCTGAACTTTCCAAACCCGGTGGTTAACCCGTAAACAACCCGGTTTTCGTCCAAAAGTTTCTCTACATACGCGCGGCTCTTTTGAATAGCGACTTTGGCCTCTTTTGTCAGCCGAACTTCGCTTTGATAACGAGCGACGGCCACCACATCTTCCAGTGTCAGTTTTCCATGTCCAATGCGGATAACCCGTTTTATTCCTTTAGCCATTATAATGCCCCCTTCAATTCAGCCAAACTTTGATGCCGACTTGATAAACAAAAAGGAGCCTACACCAAAATTGGCATAAGCCCCTCAACACTACTGACTATGGCTCAGTATTCACTTTACGAAATCGCTAACCCTACCTCGTTCTTGAAACCAAAAATACACTTAATGCTACTCACTGAAAACTAAAGGCTAAAGGCTAGAAGCTAGAAGCTAGAATCTAAGGCAAATATTTCCTACTAACTCTTTCTAACCCTTCTTCTATTTTTATTATACGCTAAATAGCAGTAAAGATCATCCGTATCTTTCACCGCCATAATTTAACCGTGAGTCTATCTTCATCGGCAATGAATAGCGGCTCTTTCCCGTTATGTTCGATCATGCCTTTAATGATTTTATTGCGTACACCCATGCCCATATGTTCAACATACCCATAGTCGCGCAGTGTCTGAACGAGAATGGGATTACGCGGGACACGCAAGCCCAACTTCATTCTTTCGACCGTGACATTGTTGGGTAGCGGTCCGGCACTGATAATTTCCAAGCGGTCATCATACAGACAAACCTCAATATCCGTAGGGCGGGTCCAATCCCGGTGCACAAAGGCATTGATCACTCCTTCGCGAACGGCCTCCGGGGCAAAGTCCCATTCGAGCTTCCGTGTCAGATGATCCTCGGACAATACCTCCCGCGAACAGTGCTGGCGGACCTTGCTCATCAAAGAATCCAACAAACCGCCTTCGATCAGTTCCCCCCTCTTATTCCACAAACCAACCAAGGGCCCGTCAAGGGTTGCTCTGTCCCGCGTATCATAATCTTTATCTAGACCAGGAAAAACAACCCATTCCAACCCTGCTTGCAGGAGATGCCTTTTCGGCTCGCGACCGAAAAGAATCAACCCGACAATCGTGCATACCTCTTCCGCATATTCCGTTTCAACCATATATTCCATGTTGAATAACAGTTCTACCCATTCTTCATCCCAGCGCGGCAATTCTCTGATTCCCCGCACACGTCCAAAATAATCTTCCAATCTCCTTTGATCCAGGCTTCCAAACGAAGTGCGCGGAACGGGAAGTGTCTCGACATGGAGAATCCCGCCTGATTGAAACAGCCGTGCTTGTTCCTCCCTTGAAGCTAACCTTGATGTAGAACCAATGCGTACGTAGATATCCTCTCGATGATTATGCCTGACAACATACGGTTTGGAAATTCCCATGTCAATCGTAATGACCGCCACTTTATGATTATCGACCACTATTTCCTCATAGTATGGGATAATGCGCGGATGAACGTAATTGGTACAGATGTTCATAACCCATTCTTCTAAGTTAGGTTTGGTGATACCGGCTATCTGACCGTCATCGTCAACACCCAAGATAATTCTGCCACCTTTAAAATTGACCAAAGCCACAATCTCTTTAGCTAAAGACTCGGCCCTTACGTCATCACGCTTAAATTCAATTCCGGAGCCTTCACCATTACGTATAATTTCCAATAATTCCGCCTTGAGCATGGTCATACACACGTCTCCTACATATCAAATATTTACAAAAACACTCACGATTTTCACATCTGATTCTACAATCCACTATTCTTGCATATAAGCCACTCCATCAATGATCTCCCACCTCTCATCTTCCGGCCAGGTTAGGTAATCTGCATAGGTATATTTCTCATTTGATTCCGATATTGGCATAAAATCAGCCCCTTTCTTGAAGCTGTTATTAAAGCTAGCTTACGGATAATAATACCATATTGTGGTTTATTGGTCACCCTTCAATTTAAACGAGCTTTTATGCACAGGATATTCCGCCAGCAAGGCGTAAATTTAGCTGCCGCAAAACGAGTCCCCGGTACCGACCCTGTCCACCGTCCGGATCCCGTACTGCTTTGATCCTTAAAAGGCTATTGGCAAATTCATGCCAATAGCCTGCAAGAGAGGAACCAAATACCATCCGCAATAAGCCTGTCTTGGATACGAACCAGTCAAGCCAACTTTGGGTTTCCCTTGCCTTAGGCCAATTCCCCCAGGCTGAGGGCATCAATAAACTTATCCTGGAAATCGCTCCGACTGGACAGCTCGACATGCACCACCTGACGCGCAATCGCCACAGAACGCTGGCGCACGCCCTGCGAAATGAGAGCCAGTTGTGCCCCTGCCCCAGCGGCATTGCCCACGGATTGAATCTTCTCCTCCGGTACGGATGGCAAGAGTCCCATGGCCAAAGCACTGTGTTTATCAATATAATTGCCGAAAGCCCCGGCCAGCAAGACCTGCTCGATGTCCTGGACTTTGACCCCGGCGGTCGTCAGGAGAATGTCAATCCCAGCTCGCATCGCTGCTTTGGCTAATTGTAACTCCCGCACATCTTTTTGCGTGATAACCACGGCTTCTTGGCGATTGGCACTGGCTGCGGCCAGAATGAAGCCGTTGCCGGAGTCATTTCGGCTCAGCCTGCGCCGCAAAGTGTCCGGCAGCTCGTCCCCTTCGTCCGCACTGAGCATCCGCCCACTGGGGTCGACAACTCCGGTTCGCACCAGTTCGGCCACCAGATCGAGTAGGCCGGAACCGCAGATGCCTTTCGGTTCGGTGTTGCCAATGACTTGCAGCTGAAGACCTGCTTCCGTGATCGTCACCTTTTCAATCGCTCCGTTGGCCGCCCGCATGCCAAATTCGATCTGAGCCCCTTCAAACGCAGGCCCAGCCGCTGTGGAACAGCTCCAAAGCTGGCCGTGGGCCGCCAGCACGATTTCCCCGTTGGTGCCGATATCGACCGCTAAGTATACGCCTTGTTTTTGATCCAGTTCTGTGGCCAGAATGACGCCGACGGTGTCAGCCCCCACATACCCTGCGATCGTGGGCAATACATAAACCGGTGCCTGCGGGACAATCGCAAGCCCCAGTTCTTTAGCTTTGACCTTCGTCAAACGGGAAAAGCCGGGAACAAACGGCGACGGGGCCAGATTAGCAGGATCCACTGCCAAAAACAAATGGCTCATGGTGGTGTTGCCCACGACGGCGGCCTGGTAAATCTCAAGGACATCCACACCGGTTTCCGCCCTGAGATGGGCGATCAGTTTGTTGATCACCTGCAAGACCCGTCTCTGCAATTGTTCTAAGC
>JAIMKP010000068.1 GCA_020692355.1 Desulfosporosinus sp. | reverse complement strand
CCGAGCCGCCTTTCCCAATAGAAACACTTAGCGGCGACGGAGGTAGACTCCATCCTTCAGCGCGATAGCGTTCGTTAAAGGCTAAGCGCTTTCGGCGAAAGTGTCCACTGGACACTTTCGTTACCGAAGTCTCGATGTTCAGCTTGAGCTGAACGAGTTCACTTTCTCTAACAAAATAAAGAAGAGGGGTTAATCCCCCTCATTAAGCATCCCGTCCACGTTTAAGAGAGATAACCACCCGGCGATTCGGTTCCTCACCCTCGCTAAACGTAGTGATCCTTCCTTCATCTTGCAAAGCAGTATGTATGATCCTGCGCTCATGGGGATTCATGGGTTCGAGAACAACACGCCCGCCTGTTCGTTTAACCTTCTCCGACAAGCGTCTAGCTAAGCGCACAAGGGTTTCCTCCCGCCTCTGTCGATACCCCTCAACATCGACGATAATTCTCACCCTTTCTGCAATTTGACGACCTACCGCAAGATTAGTAATATATTGCAAAGCTTCCAGCGTATCCCCGCGTCTGCCTATTAAAATCCCAAGCTCAGGCCCAGAAATGTCGATATGCCAAAAATCTCCTTCCTGTTTAACGACAAAGCCAGCTTCAACCCCCATCGCCTTACAGACCTTTCCTAAAAAGGCTTCCGCAGTTTGTCCAGGATCGTCTTCGTAAGCCACCCGTACCCTTGCATTCGTCATACCCAACAAGCCAAACAGCCCTCTTTTCACAGGCTCTGCCAAAATCTCAACTAGAGCACGCTCCCGACTGATCCCCAACTCAGACAGTCCAGCTACTATCGCTTCCTCAACCGTTTTTCCTGTCCTCTCAACAACTTTCACAATAAGCCTCCCCGCTTTGACAAACGCTCCATTAAGCTGCGTCTGCTTTTTCTTGTGCCAGTTTCCGATTAATAAAAAGCTGCTGCAGAATCGACATAATATTCATAGTCACCCAATACAATGCCAAGCCCGATGGAACCGTTGCACTAATATACCCAAACATCAGCGGCATAAAATAAAGCATCATGCGTTGCGTGGGATCGGATGAAGCATTCGGACTAGATACTTTTGTCTGTAAAAACGTGGTCAAAGCCGCTAAGACCGCTAAAATATAAAGCGGATCCTTCTGAGTTAAATTAAACCATAAGAATTGAGAATTTGCTACGGATCCATAAGGAAAATGAAGCAATGTACTATACAACGACCAAAAAATTGGCAATTGAATTAAAATAGGAAGACAACCGCCCATAGGGTTGACATTGTACTCCTTATATAATTCCATAACCGCTGCTTGTGACTTTTTCGGATCGTCTTTCAATTTTTTCTGAAGGTCTTTCACCTTGGGTTGCAGATCAGCCATTTTGCGCATGGAGGCCATTTGCTTCCAAGTCAGAGGGAAAATCAGCATTTTAATAATGATGGTCAACAAAATGATGGCCACACCGTAATTGGGCAAGCCAATTTGCGCACTCACTCTATATAATAGTTCCAAAAGATCCGTCATCCATTGTACAATCGTACCCACAAAAGCCCTCCTCTAAACTGGATCATACCCTCCGGGGTGGAAAGGATGGCATTTCAACACCCTAACCAAAGCCTTCCAACTCCCTTTAACCAGACCGTATTTTTGCAACGCTTGAACCGAATATTCCGAACAGCTGGGATAAAACCGACATGACGGCCGCTTTAATGGCGAAATATAACGCTGATAAAAATGAATCAACCCAATCAACAACGTTTTCATGATTTCCAAACACCCACTCGTTTTAAAACACTCAAAATACTTATTTCAACTTCAATGTAAGAAATTCCTTTAATAGCAGGCCTTGCAATAAAAATTATTTGCTTGTCGGAATCCAATTCATCCAAATGCTTACGAATCACTTCTCTCATTAGTCGCTTGGCTCGGTTGCGTTGTACGGCATTTCCTATCTTTTTCGAAGCGACAAATCCGTACTTTTGTTCACCCCTATGTACATAGGCTACAACATATTTAGAGGCACTGCTTACTTTCATACTAAAAATACGCTTAAAATCAGAACTAAGCCTTAGTCTCCATTTTTTTCTTAGCATAAAGCCTCCAGTATACCCTTATACTTATATATCTATTCTTGCTTCTGGAAGCCATTTTTAGTCCCTTCCATACTAGATAAAAAAGGCCACGCGATGCGGCCTTAAGCAGATAACTTTTTCCGTCCTTTTAAGCGGCGGCGCTTGACAATATTTCTCCCATTAGCAGTACTCATTCTGCTTAAAAATCCATGAACACGCTTATGACGGCGGTTCTTCGGCTGATAAGTCCGTTTCACGTTAACCGACACCTCCTTCGATTACAATCAAGAAAACTTGGCTTATGCCAAGCCTACGGCGCCAATAAATCACAGGCATTCTTAAAGAAGTATATCCAAGGGAGAGGCCACTGTCAAGATAATTGGCCTCTCTAGAAAGATTTTTGCTGTGGATAATCTCTGAAAAACCTGTTTATTCCCTGTTATCAATTCCCAAAAGAATTTATCTTGATGTTGATAACCTCTGGAAAACTTGATATTATGTTTATACACTCCCCTAGAAACCTCAATATTTATTTGGATAAGTTATTCACACTCATTTTTTAAGTTAGTTATCCACAAATGTGTATAAGTTTGTGTATAACTTTTTTCATGTTTTTTACCCTTCAATTCAAGGGAGGTTAATTCGTATGCCACCCCAGCCTTCATTTCAAACCATATGGCAGCAAACCCTGGACAAATTAGCAAGTGAATTATCTAAACCTAGTTTTGAAACTTGGCTTAGTTCTACACGTTTACTTAATATACAGGACGATAGGCTGCTTATCAGCGTCCCTAATGATTTTGCAAAAGATTGGCTGGAGAGCCGCTATGCGCCCCTTATTCGTTCAGCCATTCAACCCATTCTCGGTCGCAATGTTTCCCTACGTTTTATTATTCCAGATCCTTCTGAAAGCTTTGAAGATGCTCCTCTTGATCCATTACCACTAGTAAAAACCGAACCCTTTCCCTGTTATTTAAATCCGAAGTATTCTTTTGATACATTTGTCATTGGCAATAGCAACCGTTTTGCACACGCTGCTTGCTTGGCCGTGGCTGAATCTCCGGCAAAGTCTTATAATCCGCTGTTTATTTACGGTGGAGTTGGCTTAGGAAAAACCCATCTTATGCACGCGATTGGCAACTTCGTTTTAGAACGATATCCGCAGACACGAGTTCTCTATGTATCTAGCGAAAAGTTTACCAACGAACTCATTGATTCTATTCGTGAAAAAAGGCAAATTGAATTTCGCAATCATTACCGCAATGTGGACATCCTGCTCATTGACGATATCCAATTCTTAGCCGGTAAGGAGGGAACTCAAGAAGAGTTCTTTCACACCTTTAATGCGCTCTACGAGGCAAACAAACAAATCATTATTTCTTCAGACCGTCCTCCAAAGGATATACCAACATTAGAAGATCGTTTACGTTCACGTTTCGAATGGGGATTGATTACCGATATCCAGCCCCCAGACATTGAAACCCGAATTGCGATTCTCCGCAAGAAAGCTAAACTCGAAAATATTCAAGTTCCTAATGAGGTCATGGTCTACATAGCGGACAAAATCCAGTCCAACATCCGGGAATTAGAAGGAGCCCTCATCCGTGTCATGGCCTATGCTTCTTTGAGTTCAAACCCAGTAACACAGGAAACAGCTGCCGAGGCCCTCAAGAATATTCTTCCCACTGCTAACCCTAAACAAATCGAAATCACATCGATTCAGGAAGCGGTAGCCGAATATTTTCATTTGCCCCTATCTGACTTCAAAGCCAAAAAGCGGACACGTGCCGTAGCCTTTCCTAGACAAATTGCCATGTATCTATCACGAGAACTTACCGATTGTTCACTACCCAAAATCGGAGAGGAATTCGGAGGTCGGGATCATACAACCGTCATCCACGCTTATGCTAAGATTGTTAACATCTTACAAAAAGACCCTCAATTAGACCAGAAAATAACAGAACTCATCCGCCGTATTCAAGCAATATAATGAGTATTGTGGACATGTGGATGAACCTTATCAGATTATCCACATGTTTTTAACAGTCACGATACCTTTCTGTCACCGAGTTGGACAACCTATCCACAATTTGACCCTCTATACGATCACTACGACGATCTTATCATTTTATTATTGTGAACCAACTTTTATGTCTTTAAATCAGGAGGCGCTTAAAAATGAAGGTCCATTGTTCTAAAGATTCTTTACTCACAGGCGTGAACACCGTTCAAAAAGCAGTATCCAGTAAGAATACGCTCCCTATTCTTCAAAGTATTTCTTTAAAGGCCGAGGGACAAAAACTTATATTTACAGCAACCGACTTAGAAATTGGAATCCGCTGTGAAGTTCCGGCTCAAACAGAAATCGAAGGAACGGTAGTTCTTCCAGCTAAACTTTTTACAGACATTGTACGCAAGCTTCCTGATACCACAATTTCTTTATCTTCTCAGGAAGAATCAATCCATCTTTTTTACTACAACTCTGAAATCCTCTTAAAAGGATATGATCAGGATGAATTTCCGCTTCTTCCGGACCTACTGGATCCAACCATATTTTCCTTGCCGACGAACCTATTTCGCAAAATGATTCATGAAACTGTCTTTGCTTGCGGTTCCGAGGAAAACCGCCCTGTATTTTCAGGTCTTCTCTTGGAAATCGATCATCAAAACTTACGTCTGATTGCCACAGATACCCATCGTCTAGCGTACCGCTTGGCGGAAATCCCCAATCCTGATGAAATAAAATTTTCCGGAATCATTCCGTCAAAAACCATGTCAGAAATCTACCGCTTACTTAAAGAAGATGATGAAACATTAGCGATTCGTTTCAATGATGCACAAGTATCTTTTCAATTCGGATCAGTACATCTTATCTCTCGGTTGATTGAAGGACAATTTCCTAATTATAAGCAAGTTATTCCTCAGACCTGTGAAACAAAAGTATACCTTTCCGTTCGGGATTTTATGGAGTCTGTAGAAAGAGCTTCATTGCTGGCCCGAGACAGCAGCGCAGGAGCTAGTATTGTTCGTTTATCTATTAAGGACAACATTATTCATCTCGATCATACAACTGAAATAGGGAGAATAGCTGAACAAATATACATGGAAAAAGAAGGAAACGACCTCAACATTTCCTTTAATTCCAAGTTTATTTTGGACGTATTAAGGGTTATTGATGCTGAAGAAATTCTATTTGAACTTTCTGGACCCCAAGGAGCTGCAGTCATTCGAAATATTCAAGACCGAAATTATATTTATCTTCTTTTACCCGTACGAACCTACTAATTTAAAACCAATGAAGATTGAAATGTTTACCTTAAAAAATTTTCGCAACTATGAAAATGAAAGTCTTACCCTGGCACCAGGAACAAACATTTTAGTTGGCTCAAATGGGCAAGGCAAAACTAACATTCTCGAAGGAATTTATTATCTTTTGAATGGTAAATCCTATAGAGTTCAGCGTGAAACAGAGTTAATCCGCTGGGGAGAGCATGCTTTTGATCTTATAGGACATTTTACAGCTCAAAAACGACCGCTTGTGATTAATAGTCATTACGAAGAGCGGCGTAAAATGGTTGAAGTCAATGGTATTCCGATTCGTAAACTATCAGAATACATTGGTACAATCAACTTGATTTCATTTTCCCCAGATGATTTAACTATGGTAAAAGGAGGTCCAACTGAAAGACGACGATTTCTAGATCGCCATATTGCTCAAATTCGTCCAGGATATGTAGGGGTTCTCAACCAATACAATAAAGTTTTAAATCAGAAGGGAGCCCTCTTGAAATCTCCATTGGGAGAAAAAGAAAAAAAAACGCAACTAACGCTTTGGAATGCACAATTAACGGAGTTGGGTGGCCGTATCATCAGAGCCCGTTTTGAATTTGTTGAAGAACTCCAGCAGAAAGCGAAGACGATTTATGCCGATATTTCCTCAAACCATGAACAACTGGGAATGTTTTACTCTTCTCTCGGTAAGAATGATCTCGAACAGGCTTTAAGAAATTTTTCCTGTCTTTTAGAAACTAAAATGGACGACGAAATCGAACGCCAATCCATTCAAGTTGGTCCTCACCGAGACGACTTAATTCTTTTTTTACAAGGAAAGTCTGCCAGGCTTTATGCTTCCCAAGGACAGCAAAGAACCATTGTCCTTAGTTTAAAATTAAGTCAAGTGGAATTAATTCGCGATGATAAAGCAGAGTATCCTTTACTATTACTAGATGATGTCTTATCAGAACTGGATCAATTTCGGCGTTCTTTTCTGCTTGAGTTTATCCGTTCATATTCGATTCAAACGTTATTAACTATGACTAATGGAGAAAACCTGCCTCCCGGGCAGGCTATGTTTGAGATAGAAAAAGGATCAATAAGGAGGCAAAGTTAATGTACCTACATTTGGGCGGGGATATTGTTATTAACCAGGGAAAAATCGTGGCCATTGTGGATCTCAACACCGCAAAAAAAACTGCAGAAAAGAAGTTTTTCCCTGAGAATTATCAGGATAAAGAAAAAGTGATCTTTGTTTCTGAGATGGGGAAAGAAAAATCACTGATTATTACTGTCGATGGTAGTTATTTTTCCCCCATTTCCTCAACAACTCTCTTAAAACGTTCAATGTTTCTTAATGAGCCAGATGAACCAGATGATCCTGATGAAAAATAGGATTTTAAAAGAAACCTCCTGAAAAGATATGGAGGTTTTCTTACAATATATTGAAAAATGATGTTAATTATTGTATAATGAAAAGGTTAAAGGTATATTTTGGGAGGGACAACCTTTGCAGGTAACAGATGTGAATGCTCCGATAAATGATTACAATGCCGAGCAAATCGAGGTTTTAGAAGGTTTAGAAGCAGTCCGCAGACGTCCGGGTATGTATATTGGTACTACCAGTGCGCGCGGATTACACCACTTGGTATACGAAATCGTAGATAATAGCATTGATGAGGCTTTGGCGGGTTTTTGCAATA
This sequence comes from Desulfosporosinus sp., assembly GCA_020692355.1. Taxonomy (GTDB): domain Bacteria; phylum Bacillota; class Desulfitobacteriia; order Desulfitobacteriales; family Desulfitobacteriaceae; genus JAJZPA01. The sequence continues at coordinate 8,143 of JAIMKP010000068.1, read as the reverse complement.
AAATCGAGGTTACCATTCATACTGACAACAGTGTTACTGTAGTCGATAATGGGCGCGGGATACCTGTCGATATCCATCCTAAAATGGGAAAACCAGCTGTAGAAGTAGCTTTAACCGTGCTCCATGCCGGCGGAAAATTTAGCGGCAATGCCTATAAGGTCTCAGGCGGCTTACATGGCGTCGGGCTTAGTGTGGTTAATGCTCTTTCAGAATGGCTCATTGTTGAAGTGATGATGAATGGCAAAATTTATCATCAGGAATATGGCCGAGGAAAACCGAAAACGGAATTAAGCGTGGTAGATGAGGATTATCAAGAGGGATCCGGAACCAAAATTACTTTTGCTCCCGATTCAGAGATATTCGAAGAGGTTGTTTTCCAATTTGAAATTTTGGCTCACCGGCTGCGGGAACTTTCCTTTCTCAATAAGAATGTCTCGATTACCCTCATCGATGAACGCACACAGGTTCAAGAAACGTATTTTCATACAGGCGGAATTCAAGATTTTGTTCGTTATCTAAACAAGAACAAGGATTGTCTTCATCCCAAGCCGATTTACTTCGAAAGAGAAAAGGATACAACCCAGGTTGAAATTGGATTGCAATATAATGATAGTTATACTGAAAATCTGTTTTCTTATGCTAATAATATTCACACGCACGAAGGGGGAACACATGAAGCTGGGTTTAAGGCCGCTTTAACCCGGGTGATTAATGATTACGCACGCAAAAATAAGATTTTGAAAGATCAGGATGCCAATTTGACAGGAGAAGATATTCGTGAAGGACTAACTGTCGTCATTTCTGTCAAAATTAGAGAACCTCAATTTGAAGGACAAACAAAAACCAAGCTGGGAAACAGTGAGATTCGTTCAGTGGTTGAGTCCATCACAGCGGATGGATTGGGTACTTATCTCGAAGAGAATCCACAAATAGCCAAACGAATTATGGAAAAATCGATTCAAGCTGCACGGGCACGCGATGCAGCGCGCAAAGCACGCGAATTAACCCGGAGAAAAAGTGCCTTGGAAAGTACCTCTTTGCCTGGAAAACTTGCAGATTGTTCCTGGAAAGAACCTGAACTCTGTGAGATGTATCTTGTCGAGGGAGATAGTGCCGGTGGTTCGGCCAAACAAGGCAGAGATCGGCGTTTTCAGGCCATTCTCCCACTGCGTGGTAAAATTATCAATGTAGAAAAAGCCCGTCTGGATAAGATCTTGGCTAATGAGGAAATTCGGGCCATGATTACAGCGATGGGGACGGGAATATCGGACGAATTTGATCTCACAAAGGCTCGTTACCATAAGATCATCATCATGACAGATGCGGATGTTGATGGTTCCCATATTCGAACCCTTTTATTGACTTTTTTCTATCGCTACATGCGGAACTTGGTTGAAAACAACTACGTTTATATTGCTCAACCGCCGCTTTTTAAAATCAAAAAAGGAAATCACATCACTTATGCCTACAGTGATGAGGAACTAAACCGGACTCTCGATAAGATCGGGCGGGAAAAGATTGAAATTCAGCGTTACAAAGGGCTTGGAGAAATGAATCCGGAGCAACTTTGGGAAACCACCATGGATCCAGCTAAGCGTACTATTCTGCAAGTAACCATGGAAGATGCCCTCTTAGCAGATGAACTGTTTACGATTCTCATGGGGGATAAGGTAGAACCCAGACGAGAATTTATCGAGCAGCATGCCAAGGATGTTCGCAATCTGGATATTTAAACTTAAAATTTATGCTTAGCAAAAGGAGTGCTCCTCAATGTCGATAGAAACACAGGGAGGCAAAATCCTACCTGTAGAGATTTTGGATGAAATGAAAAAGTCTTTTATTGATTACTCTATGAGTGTTATCGTTAGCCGAGCGCTGCCAGATGTGAGAGATGGGCTTAAACCCGTGCATCGGCGTATACTCTACACTCTCCATGAATTAGGGATGACACCCAATAAACCTTATTCCAAGTCCGCACGCCTCGTCGGAGACTGTATGGCGAAATTTCATCCCCATGGTGATAGTTCGATTTATGATGCGGTGGTACGCATGGCACAAAACTTTGCCAGCCGCTATCCGTTAATTGATGGACACGGAAATTTCGGATCCGTAGACGGAGATTCCGCTGCAGCCATGCGCTATACAGAACTGCGGATGTCCAAATTGGCGCCTTATATGTTGGCGGATTTGGACAAGGACACGGTGAATTTCATACCCAATTACGATGAAAAACAGGACGAACCGACGGTTCTTCCGGCAAAATTTCCTAATCTTTTAGTGAATGGTTCAGCGGGAATTGCCGTGGGTATGGCGACCAATATTCCTCCCCATAATTTACGGGAGGTTATTGCGGGAACGATCGCCCTCATTGATCAACCAGACCTTGGTGTTGAAGAAATCATGCAGTTTATTAAAGGCCCTGATTTTCCCACAGGCGGAACGATTATGGGAAGCGTAGGCATCCGCAGCGCCTATCTCACCGGACGGGGAAGCGTTAAAACCAGAGCCAAAGCCGAAATTGAGCCGATGGAAAAGGCAGGAAAGAACCGTATCGTGATCACTGAGATCCCTTATTTAGTCAACAAGGCTAAATTAGTGGAACGTATTGCAGAATTAGTTCGGGAGAAGAAACTGGATGGCATTACGGATCTAAGGGATGAGTCCGACCGTACGGGCATGCAAATCGTGATAGAACTTCGTCGGGATGTTAATCCACAAATTCTTTTGAACCAGCTTTATAAACATACTTCCATGGAAGAATCTTTTGGGATCAATATTTTGGCCCTCGTCGATGGTCGTCCCAAGATCCTGAATCTCAAGGATGTCCTCCATTATTTTATCGAACACCAGAAAGAAGTCATTGTTCGGCGGACCCGTTTTGACCTTAACAAAGCGGAAGCAGAAGCCCATATTCTGGAAGGGTTGCGCATTGCCCTCGATCATATTGATGCCATCATCGAAACCATTCGTTCTTCGCAAGATGAGGCAGATGCCAGACAAAACCTCATGAACCGTTTCTCCCTTAGTGAAAAACAGGCTCAAGCTATCGTGGATATGCGCCTTAAACGACTTACCGGATTAGAAAGAGAAAAGCTGGAAGCAGATTACCAGGAAATCTTAAATAAAATTGCTTACTTTAGAGCCGTTCTGGCTTCTGAACAGATGGTCTTAGAGATTATAAAATCTGAGCTTAAAGAGATTAACGATAAATTTGGGGATGAACGACGTACTAAGATTTCCATTGATGAAAGCCATATGAATGTAGAGGATCTCATTGCTGAAGAAGATGTCGTGATCACGGTCACGCATAACGGTTATATCAAGAGGCTTCCTCTAAACACTTACAAAAGTCAGCGCCGTGGGGGCAAAGGGATACACGGGATGGCCACAAAAGAAGAAGATTTTGTGGAGCATCTCTTTATTGCCACAACACACCATTATCTTCATTTCTTCACATCCCAAGGCAAAGTCTTCCGCCTGAAAGCTCATGAAATTCCCGAAGCGAGCCGTACAGCTAAAGGTACGGCGATCGTTAACTTATTAAGCATTAATTCCGATGAAACCATCACCGCCGTTATGGCCATTCGCGAATACAGCTCAAGCTTTTCTTTATTTATGGGAACTCGCCATGGCGTCGTGAAAAAGAGCCGTATGACCGAATTTAATTCATCACGCCGGGATGGCTTAATTGCTATCAACCTTGATCCGGGAGATGAATTGATCGGAGTACGCTTAACGAATGGAGAAGGGGATATCATCTTAGCTACTGCCGAAGGGATGAGCATCCGTTTTCCGGAAACCGATGTCCGTGAAATGGGCCGAGCCGCCCATGGCGTACGAGGAATTAGCCTCGCTCAGGATGATCAAGTGGTAGGTATGGATGTGACCATAGCCGGAGGGGATGCTCTGTTCATGACAGAAAACGGATATGCTAAAAGGACGGATCTAGAAGAATATCGGGCACAGGGCCGTGGGGGCAAAGGGATCATTGGAATGCGTGTCACCTCGAAATCAGGCAGGTTAATCGGTATCAAAGTGGTCCAACCTGAGGATGAGCTGATGGTTATCACTGCGGACGGCGTGGTCATGCGCCAAGAAGTAAATGGTATTTCTAAGCAAGGCCGTACAGCCCAAGGAGTGATGGCCATTCGTACAGGAGAAAGCCGGGTTGTATCCATCGCCAAGGTCGTTAATAAAGACGATGTTGATGAAGGTTTTGACTCTGATGAGCAAAATTGACAAAGACAAATCAAGGTGTTACCATGACTTTAATTGACATTGTTAGGGTATGAGGAGGATAAATATGTTGGAAATTGGATCATGGAAGGTAAAGACAGGATTAGCGGAAATGCTTAAAGGGGGAGTCATCATGGATGTGACTACCCCTGAACAAGCTAAAATAGCAGAAGAAGCGGGAGCCTGTGCTGTCATGGCTTTAGAGAGGGTTCCCTCAGACATCCGTGCGGCAGGAGGGGTCGCCCGGATGGCTGATCCAACCATCATTCAGAGGATTATGGACGCAGTGACGATTCCAGTCATGGCCAAGGCTAGGATTGGACATTTTGTTGAAGCACAAATCTTGGAGGCTTTAGGTGCAGATTATATTGATGAAAGTGAAGTGCTGACTCCAGCCGATGATCTCTATCACATTAATAAACATGACTTTAAAGTTCCGTTTGTCTGCGGTGCCCGTAACCTGGGCGAAGCATTGCGTCGAATTGGTGAAGGGGCAGCAATGATTCGTACCAAAGGAGAGCCTGGAACAGGAAACGTCGTTGAGGCTGTTCGCCATATGCGTACTGTTATGAGTGATATTCGACGTTTGAGCAGTATGCCCAAGGAAGAACTGATGAGCGCTGCCAAGGAAATGGGAGCACCCTATAACCTCGTTGTATATGTTGCTGAAAATGGGAAGCTTCCAGTCGTCAACTTTGCGGCTGGCGGCATTGCAACCCCCGCAGATGCGGCTCTGATGATGCAGTTGGGAGTGGACGGCATTTTTGTTGGTTCAGGTATTTTTAAATCCGGCAATCCGCAAGCCAGAGCCAAAGCCATCGTTTTAGCAACGACTCATTACCAGGATCCAAAAGTTTTGGCTGAGATTTCTCAAGACCTCGGCGAAGCGATGCCAGGGTTGGAAATTGCCACAATTGCCAGTACGGAACGGATGCAGGAACGGGGCTGGTAATCCGTGAAAACAAAAGTAGGCGTTCTAGCTTTGCAAGGGGCTTTTAGGGAACACCGGCGTGCGTTCGAAAGTTTGAATTGCGAAGTGGTAGAAGTCCGCAAACCGGCAGATTTGCAGGGGATTCAAGGTTTGGTTTTTCCCGGTGGGGAAAGCACCACGATAGGAAAACTTTTACAGAACGAAGGTCTTGGTGATAGGATCAAAGAACTAGCGGCTCAGGACATGCCAATGTTCGGAACCTGTGCAGGGATGATTCTGTTGGCTAAGTATATTGATGACAGCGACCAATATCGGCTCAACTTGATGGACATAACCGTGAAGCGCAATGCCTTTGGTCGTCAGATAGCGAGTTTCGAAGCCAATATTACTATCCCTGCCTTAGGGAATGATCCTGTGCGTGCCGTCTTTATCCGGGCTCCTTATGTTCAGGAAGTTGCACCGAACGTTGGCATCTTGGCTGAATACGAAGGCAAAATCGTCTTTGTGCGTCAGGGCAACATGATTGCGAGCGCTTTCCATCCTGAATTGACTCCGGATAAACGGGTGCATCAGTATTTCCTGAATATCATTTCAGAATACCAATAGCCTGAAGTTTGGGCATGGGGGGTTTATCGTGTTAGATCTCAAATTTGTACGCAGCAATTCGGAACTTGTCAAAGAGGCTTTAGCTAAACGTCATGCCTCTATTAGCCTTAATGACTTCTTGAGAAAAGAAGAAGAGCGGCGCAAGGTTCTATTTGAAGTTGAGAATCTGAAAAGTCGACGTAATTCCGTATCCGAAGAAGTGGGTCGAAAGAAGAAAAGCGGTGAAGATACCGAAAGTATCATTCTGGAAATGCGGCAAGTCGGCCAACAAATCAAGGCTTTAGAAGACAGGTTGACTACGATTGAACAAGCGATGGAAGCCGTGCTCTTTGAGATTCCGAACATTCCCCATGCCAGTGTGCCCGTTGGACCGGATGAGCAGGCGAATGTGATGGTTCGATCCTGGGGTAAGCCGCGTACCTTTGACTATCAACCGTTAGCTCACTATGAAATCGGTGAGAAATTAGATATTTTGGATTTCAATCGCGCAGGTAAAGTGACAGGTGCGCGGTTTACGTTTTATAAGGGATTGGGTGCCCGCCTGGAACGCGCATTGATCAGTTTTATGTTGGATCGCCATACGGCCAAAGGGTATGTGGAGATTTTCCCCCCCTTTATGGTACATCGCAATTCCATGATCGGAACGGGTCAGCTGCCTAAGTTTGAAGAAGATGCCTTTAAGGTAGAGGGAACGGATTACTTTTTGATTCCGACGGCTGAAGTTCCAGTGACGAATATGTACCGGGAAGAAATTCTGGATGGACAGAGCCTACCGATTCGCCATTGTGCTTACAGTGCCTGTTTTCGGGCTGAGGCTGGGTCGGCGGGACGCGATACCCGAGGACTCATTCGTCAGCATCAGTTTAATAAGGTAGAGCTTGTGAAATTTTCCTTGCCGGAAAATTCGTATGACGAGCTAGAAAAGCTGACACAGGATGCCGAGTCTATCCTTCAGGATTTGGGGTTGCCGTACCGTGTGATGGCGCTGTCCACTGGGGATTTAGGGTTTAGTTCAGCCAAAACCTATGACTTAGAAGTTTGGCTTCCCAGTTTCAATACCTACCGGGAGATTTCCTCATGCAGCAATTTTGAGGATTTCCAAGCCCGGCGGGCCAATATTCGTTTCCGCCGTGAACCCAAAGCCAAGCCGGAGTATGTCCATACGTTAAATGGTAGCGGTCTAGCTATCGGACGTACGGTCGCAGCGATTTTAGAAAACTATCAGGAAAAAGATGGCCGTGTGCGCGTTCCCCAAGCACTTCTGCCCTATATGGGTGTAGAGTATATCGGTTAATAATCTAATATGTTCTATTAGCTCTTAATGCGGTTTTCTCTAAGTTTCATCCAAGCATTCTCATTGTCACTTTATAAAGAATGTGCTATACTTTCATTCGGTTATCGATTCGGAGGGGTGTCCGAGTGGTTTAAGGAGCCGGTCTTGAAAACCGGTGACTCCGCAAGGGGCCGTGGGTTCGAATCCCACCCCCTCCGCCATTACAGAGGCCATAACAGAGGTCAGAAGTTGGAGGTCAGAGATCAGAAGCCAGAGGGTAGAAGGCATTACAGAGGCCAGAGGTATGAAATCAGGAAAAAGAATCCGGCTCAGTTGACCAGAGACATGTAGGTATTTTCGAATGTTTTACTTGGCCTCGTAGCTCAGGTGGATAGAGCGGGGGTTTCCTAAACCCTGTCTTGCGGGGGTTCGAGTCCCTCCGGGGCCACCATCATTGAGGTTGAAATGCTGCACCAAGATTGGATGCGTCTAGCGCTGGAACAAGCCTATAGAGCCGCGGAGTTGGGGGAAGTGCCCATCGGGGCGGTGATAGTCCAGGGCGATGAGTTGATCGCCGTGGCCCACAATGAAAAGGAAACGCGGCATGATCCGACCGCTCACGCGGAGATCCTCGCGATTCAACGCGCAGCAGAGCGCTTGGACACTTGGCGCCTTGCTAAGACGACGCTCTACGTCACGCTGGAGCCCTGTCCGATGTGTGCAGGAGCGATCATTCAGGCCCGTGTGCAACGTTTAGTGTTCGGTGCCATGGATGCCAAAGGGGGCGCAGCGGGCTCTGTGATCAATGTCCTGGATGTCAACCGCTGGAACCACCGAGTTGAGGTGATCGCCGGAGTTTTAGAGGACGAATGCTCCGAGATTCTCAAAGCTTTTTTCCGGAAGTTTCGCGGATCGGTCGACCTATAGTGAATGATCCAGCGTTCTTCTTTAATACGTGGAGAGATGGCTGAGTTGGTCGAAGGCGCTCGACTCGAAATCGAGTAGGCCTGTGAGGGTCTCGTGGGTTCGAATCCCACTCTCTCCGCCACACCATAGAAATCAAAGGGCTTCGCAGTTTAATGCGAAGCCCTTTTTAC
>JAIMKP010000067.1 GCA_020692355.1 Desulfosporosinus sp. | reverse complement strand
CCGAGCCGCCTTTCCCAATAGAAACACTTAGCGGCGACGGAGGTAGACTCCACCCTTCAGCGCGATAGCGTTCGTTAAAGGCTAAGCGCTTTCGGCGAAAGTGTCCACTGGACACTTTCGTCACCGAAGTCTCGATGTTCAGCTTGAGCTGAACGAGTTCACTCAACCCATTCCTGGGGGATCGCCATATAAAGAGATGTGGTATTTGCGCCAAACGTGATGGCGAAATTCGTCCGCACACTCGCAAGGCCCAACATGATTACAGAAACCGACTTCTAATTTTCCCAATAAATGATGGTGCAATACATTGAGATTTACAAAACTATGATAAACTTGGCTGCTCACTCTCCGATAACGGTAAAATACAGCCAAGGCTAAACCAAAGCCGCCAATACTCCCCCAGAGATGTCCTGGCAGCCAGGGAACAAAGAGAGCCAAAGCACCGGTCAACGTCAAGAGGATCAACCAAAGTGCTTCCCTTTTTCTCGCCCGGCGCAGCTCTTCCCAACGCCTTAGATACTCTTCAAAAAGTCGAACGATCACCGGCGGAAAGTCCTGCTGCCATCGCTCGTTTATTTGATTTGGCAAAGGCAGCCAAAGCATTCCACTCGCTCCTTACTGGCACGCCTGTCCTACAGGTTTCCCTGCAAGATCAAACGGGTTAAATCCGCGAGCCCACCCGCATAATCCGTCTCAACCCCATCCATAACTTCACTGTTAAGGAACGTCTTCATCCCGGTATGACGGGCTGCCAGATCTTCAACCGGATGATTTCCAACCATAAGGCATTGGGCTGGTTCCACTTCCAAATGCTTGGCCGCTTCCTCAAAAAATCCGGGGTGAGGCTTACAGAAATGGAACGTCTCAATTGAGGGAATCGCTTTAAACAATTCTGGGCTGAATCCCGCCCAGCGGATCCGCTCCTTAATCGCTGACAGGGGCATCACAGGGTTGGCAGCCACAGCTACCGTATACCCCTGTTGAATTGCAGTTTCTACGGCTTTGTTACCTTCCGGGTTGGGCTTCACCAAATACTTCAAATTAGGAAAATCATGTTCATAATATTCTTCGAATATCGGCCAGAGCACACTGAAGGAAAGACTGAGGGCACGGCAGAAATCATCAAAAAAGGTCTGCAGGTTCGTCCGTCCTGGTTTGGGTTCTCTCACCATCACATCGGTTGAACGCAGCAGCTGTTTGGCAAACTTGTCCGGCGGATAAAGATGGGAAAAGCGTGGGGCAAGTAAACCCACATAGTTACGCATAAATTTCTCATTATCCATAAAAGACAACGTTCCATCTAAATCAAAAAGTATAGCTCGTATCAATAAAATCCCTCCATCCAGACCCAATGTTAAATTGTCCTGCCTGCATTCCGGGCGAATCCATCTTAAATCTACCTTATATAATTCTTCGCTGCGCCTGCTTTTTCCTGCTTCAATAATCATTTTCCCCAGGAATTGCTGGTTATCCTCATAGCATTGCCTGCTCACAAGCTTCTTCAAACAAAAAAAAGCCCCTGGCAAGAGGCTTTAGTCCACTCTCAGCTCTACGTCCTTTCCGGCATAAAACCACTCATGCCGGAAAGCCTGAGTTCCCCTCCCGTGATGTGCTGCAGCCACATCACGGGAGCACTCGACTTTTACCCGGGGACACCTTTCCTGCCTGGCTCTGTCTAAACCAGCTCAGCGGCGAGGTATATGCTGCGAATCGTTTCTCAGACAAATGGCCGTTCTCTTCTCGTGAGACCTTTCTTGCTGAAAGGTGTAGTCGCCGTCGAAGAAATCCCCCCGTTGTCCGCCAGGGCCAGCGAAACATCCTTTCTCCTCTCCTTGCGATTGCGCTCGCATTCGTGGCAACGTATTGCCAAATATCTTTCGTGGGATAAAAGTTTGTCCGCTGCTAGTGATTGGATAGTTCTTCCTAAGAGGGCAAAACTCCTCGGTAGAAAAAGAGAATGTTTTAGCTTATTTTGACGAATGGTAATTCAGAAGAATCTCCGCCGTGTGCATCACCTTGACCTTAGAATTCTTCTGATCTAACCCCCCGGCGATCTGCATCAAACAGCCAGGACAATCGACTGCAACCACGTCCGCCTGGGAGTCTTCAATATGCTGTAACTTACGTTCCAAAATCGGAGCAGATATTTCAGGGAACTTAATGGAATAGGATCCGGCAAACCCGCAACAACGATCTGATTCCTTCATTTCAATCAGGTTAAGCCCCTTAATCGCGTTCAAGTGTGCCCGGGGCTCCTTATAAACTCCCATTTTCCGTTTCAGATGGCAAGAATCGTGATAGGTCACGTTCAAACCCTGGCCATCTCCGCCTAGCTCAAGTCCGCCTAATTCCTGCAAAAGCTTGGAAAAATCAATGGCTTTGCTGCTTAAAACTTCGGCTCGGACTTCCCAATCAGCGTCTCCACTGAGCATCGCTTTATAGCTATCCTTGAGGGCATGGGTACAGGTAGGGCAGGCCGAGACGACATAATCGACAGTTTCAGCATTCAAAGCTTCAATATTCAGCATCGCCGATTTCTTAGCATTCTTGACATCTCCCATATACGTCGCAGGCGCGCCACAGCAGGACTGCCCTTCTGGGAAGACCACCCGATACCCCTTGTCGTTGAGGGTTTTCACGACCCCTTCACCGATTTTCGGATAGACGAAGTCTAGCAAACAACCCGCATACAAGGCAATCGTTCCCTTCGGCTTTTCCAGACCCTGCGGCAGTTTCTTAAAGGTTTCCCTAAACGCCACCTCCGCAATGGCAGGCAGGCTCCGGTTCTCCGTTAAGCCGGAGAGAAAGAGAGGCAGATGGCGAATCACCGGCGCACCCTTCGTCAACGGCTTCTGGGCTTTTGCCGCGACCCGCAGCAAAGCATGAAAAACACTACGATTCGATACGATATCCAAGGCGAACTTTTGAACCATTGGCAGGCCCTTGCGCGTTGCAAAACGGGTCCGCAGTTCCAGGAGCATGTCAGGAATATCCAACTTTCCCGGACACACTTCAGCACACTTTCCACACTGGAGGCAGAGATTCTGAGGATTTTCCGCAAACTTCTCCGCGTTGAGAAAGGCCGTCAGGATCGTTCCGATCCCCCCAGTGTAAATATGGCCATACACATGTCCCCCGACGAGCTGATAGGCCGGACAGACATTGAGGCAAGAAGCACAGCGGATGCACTGGAATGTCTTCTTAAATTTTTCATCCGCATACATCGCACGGCGCCCATTATCCATAAGCACAATGTGCATTTCTTTATCCTGAATCGTGCCATCTGGCAGATAGACGGGAGTTGGACCAGTCACCATCGTCACATAGCTCGTAATAGCCTGAGCGGTGGCACTTCTGGGCAGGGTCTGCAAGATATATTCTAAATCCTCAAAACGGGGAACCAGCTTTTCTATCCCCACGAGAAAAACATGAATACGAGGCAGAGTTGAGGTCAGACGGGCATTTCCTTCGTTCGTGATCAGCATCAAAGTTCCTGTTTCAGCCACCGCAGCATTCGCACCCGATATCCCCATATCCGCCTCTAAGAATTTCGCGCGCAATTCATTCCGAGCTGTCTTCACGAGACGGGCAATATCAGGATCATTAATGCGTCCGAGATGATCGGTAAACACATCCGCCACCTGTTCTTTGGTCATATGCAATGCGGGCATGACCATGTGGGAAGGGGTTTGGCCACACAGTTGGAGTATCCACTCTCCCAAATCCGTCTCCTGGACATTGATTCCCTGAGCGATTAAGTCTTCATTGAGATGAATCTCTTCAGACGCCATGGACTTGGATTTCACAATACCCTTGACCCCATTTTGCAAAGCCAACTCGGCAATATAGCGTTTGGCATCATCTCCGGTGTTGGCACGAAAAACCTTGGCACCCCGCGCTGTCGCTGCCTGTTCAAATTGATCCAGCATTTCGTCCAGGTGGCTCGCCGCATAGGCCTTTGTTTCCGCAACCTTGTCCCTGAGTACTTCGAAATCATAGCCCTCGTAGACCTTTGCACGCGCAGTCAAATAGAACTCCCCAAAGCGGCCCAAGGCTCCGCGCAGAGTCGAATTGCCCAAAGCTTGCCCGATCTTGTCTTTGAATTCCGCATTGGCCATGTCAGTCTTCCTCCCCGGCTTCTTCATCAACAAATATGGCAACGAACTGTTCTGGCCCATGGACACCGATCGTCAATACCCTCTCGATATCAGCCGTCCGACTGGGCCCCGTGATCAAGCCAACAAACCCGGGAATCTGCGGCAGGCTGTGCAGGGTTTTCAACGTTTCCGTTAAGGTCGGAAGTAGCCGCGAAGTCTGGATGAGTGCCACATGAATCGGGGGAAGCGACGACGCCAGACGCTGATTGACATCCGTCCCGATTTGCACCATGGTACCCAGTTCCGCTATGGCCCAATTAAGCTCCGTGACCCCGGCCCCAACCACAGGGGCCTTTTCCCGCAAAGACTCTGAATGCACCCTAATCCCTGCACTCTCGAGCTCTGCGATCATGTTTCCGGCTTTTGTCAACGGGGATTCCACCAAAACAAGATCCTTCACTTCTTTGTCCCGCAGAAGCCGGGCGAGAAACCGTTCGGCCTCTTGGGCGGTCCTGATGCGGTAACACTCTCCCGCCACCGCATTAAGCCGCTCTTTGAATTGCAAATACAGCTCATCCGGATCGAACACTTTACCCACTCCTCTACGTTTAACTGACCTACCGACATTCATACTGTCTTCAATATCAACGGTTACACACATCCTGACCGCTCATCTAGTGGTCTGACCACACACTCTTACAAAAGTTCGATCTCCATAGCGGAAATCCTGCCCAATTTAGATCGGTATTCATCGTGACTTTTCGAGCTTATGCACCGCTTTCTCCATGAGCTTCAGGGCCTTTTGAATATTCTCCAGGGAGTTCGCATAAGACAGTCGCAGGTACCCCTCTCCAAATTGCCCAAAAGCGCCGCCACCGAGTGTCGCTACCCCTGCTTCTTCCAGCAAATACTCCGCCAATTGTCCGCTGGGAAGCCCAAGTCGCTTCACGTTGGGAAATGCGTAAAATGCCCCCTGCGGTTTGACACAAGATATCCCCGGAATCGCGTTTAACCCTTCAACCACAGCATCCCGACGCTGCCTGAATTGACGCACCATCTCTGCGGTCGCTTCCTGAGGCCCGGTCAAGGCCTCAATCCCAGCCATTTGCGTGAATCCGGGAACACAGGAATTGTTGTTCACGACCAACTTCGTAACCGCTGCTGCCAACTCCTTATTCATCACACCATAACCCAAACGCCAGCCGGTCATGGAATACGTCTTGGAGAAACCATTGAGAATAATCGTCTGCTCCTTCATCCCAGAAATCGAAGCAATCGAATAAGGCTCTCCCTCATAAACAATCTTCTCATAGATCTCATCTGAGAGAACCAAAATATCCCGCTCGGCCACTTCCACAGCCAATGCCTGGATATCCTCTTGCGTCAGCATCCCACCCGTCGGGTTCTGGGGCGAATTCAAAATGATCATCTTGGTCTTGTTGGTGATCAAAGCCCGCAATTCATCCATATCCATCCGGAACTCGTTTTCTTCTCGCAGCGGCATGGGAACCGGAACTCCCCCGCTGAAGCGAATGACGGATTCATAAATTGGGAACCCAGGGTTCGGATAGATCACTTCGTCTCCCGGATTGACTGTGGCCAGAATGGAATAGAACATGATCGGCTTTCCGCCAGGGACCAACACGACCTCGTCCACATCAACCGGAATGCCACGTGTCTTGGCGATATAATCGGCCACCACCTGCCGAGCTTCGACTAACCCTGGCGAAGGAGTATACTTCGTCAGGCCCTGGCGCATGGCCTTAACCCCTGCGTCAACAATATGGTCAGGCGTCAGAAAATCCGGCTCCCCAATCTCCAGGTGAATGATTTCCCGCCCTGCAGCTTCCAGTTTCTTAGCCTTAGCCAGCATTTCAAAAGCCGTTTCCGTACCCAGCAAATCCATACGTTTTGCCAAAAACTTAGACATCTTTCGTGAATCCTCCTTCAACCCTTCTCCAGCTTAGCTTAGGTGTTGTGGTTAGTTCAGTTTTAAGGTGTTCTATTCTAGGATGGCATCTTATCCTGTTATTCGACTCCTGTTATTCGACAAAACCCGAGGAATGTCCTGCTTGGACCAGACACCTCACTTAATAACCCTGCGGACGGCGGACCCCATCGGTATTCTTTTCGACCGCCTTGCTGAGCACAAGTACTGTATCTTCCGTAAAACGCTTGCCAATGATTTGTAGCCCAATGGGCAAACCTTTCGCTGAATAGCCACAATTGATACTCGCTGCCGGGTGACCCGTTAGATTAAAGAGGGATGTCAGCATCCAGCCTGTATACGGATCTACCTTCTTGCCATTAATCGTGCGTGGGCCCGGTCCATGCGGAAAAGCGGTCACCGCCAAGGTTGGAGTAACCAGTAGGTCATAGTGCTCAAACACTTTTTCGATTTGGCCATAAGCAAACGAACGTTGATTTTCCAGGCGTTTATAATCCAGGGTAGAAATTTTCTCTCCCATACGAATAGTGGATAAAAGGCCTTTGGACATGTCCTGTTCCCAATGTGGCAGGAAATGTCCATAATAAGCTGCATAATATACCGCCCAAAGCTGAGTAAAAGTTTTCGTTATCCGCTCCTGTCCGTCCTCAAACCCGAGGCTCAGCGTTTCCACACTCACACCCACATTTTCAAGGTTCTTAACGGCTGCGCCGGTCACTGCTGCCACTTCTGAGTCGATTTCAAAATAATCCAGGTTGGGACTATAGGCGATTTTCAGACCCGCAACATCCGAGGATAGCCATCGATAAGACTCGCGGCTTTTCGGCACAGAATACGGGTCAGAGGCATCGGGTCCTTGGACGATATCCAAAAGAAGTGCCGCATCTTCCACCGTTCGCGTCAGCGAACCGTGGTGCAAAAAGGGCATTGAAGCGGAAAAAGCATTCGGACCCGTGTCAAAGGGGACTCGGCCAAAGGTCGCCTTCAGCCCATAAACCCCACACAATGAAGCCGGGATCCGGATCGAACCTCCCCCATCACTCCCTTCCGCCAAAGGAGCCAAACCTGCGGCAACCGCTGCGGCTGAACCCCCACTTGAGCCTCCCGAAGCCCGTGAGGTATCCCAGGGATTGTTCGTCCGGCCAAAGAGCAGGTTATCTGTTATCCCTGTATGTCCGAATTCCGGAGTATTGGTCTTTCCGAGGATGATTCCTCCGGCCGCTTTCACTCTTTTCACGAACACAGAATCTTCCTTGGGCACATGATGGGCAAAAATCTTCGAACCATAGGTGGTCCGAAGCCCTTGTGTCGGGGTTAAATCCTTAATGGCGACCGGAACCCCGAGCAGCGGCGGAAGCTTCCCACCCTGCATTTGGACTTTTTCCGCCTTCTCTGCGGCGGCCAAAGCCTCATCAGCCGCCACTGTACAGTAGGCATTGACGAGGGGATTATAGCGTTCGATCCGCTCCAGGAAACCTTTTACGACCTCCACCGGTGAGATTTCCTTAGTCCGAATCCTACCAGCCAATTCACTCGCGGAAGCAAACCCCAGTTCTTCCAGTCCCATCTCACATCTCTCTCCTTACCTGAATCGACACTCTATCTCTAGCTTTATCCCGCGTTCCACCCGCAACCCAACTTCTAACCCGTCTTCATCGTTTATGATCGTATTACCTATCTCACCGAAAGCGCCCAGAGATACAATGAAGCAACTGAGCCATAAGGCGAATACCTCTTTCTATATCGCTCAAACGTTTCCTTAGGGAATTCATCGAGCCCGTATAAGTTCATCATTCCTCTACAGATGGCTAAATCCTTATAGCTTACCACATCAGGACGGCAGAGTGAAAAAATAAGCAGCATTTCAGCAGTCCAAACACCTACCCCACGCAGCGAGGATACCCTCTTTATAATCTCCTCATCGGTCAAAGTATGAAGACCGTTGAAATCTACGATACCCGAAGTCGCGGCATCCGCTATGCCCTTGATGTATCCGGCTTTCCTCTCAGACATGCCACAGCCTTGAATTGCAGACCGCTCCGTCTGTACAATACTTTCCGGTGTAATGTTCCCCAGCAACGTCTGTAATCGGTTCCATACCGTCGCTGCAGCCTTATTAGAAATCTGCTGACTAACAACACTTGAAACAAGTGCTGTAAACGGATCAGGAGTAATTTCACGCTTTATCAGGCCTATCATATCAATAGCCGCGCCGAGCTTTTTGTCTCTGTGTTTTAAATAGTCGATTTCCTTTTGTCCATATTCAAAAAACATCATTGTTTACATCGTCTCCCGATGAAGCCATCGACTTCGCTTCTCATTATACTATGACTATAGCATAAATACACATCACAAAATTAAAGGAGTTCATAAATCCCCACGATCTGGTAACTCGAGTGAACTCGTTCAGCTCAAGCTGAACATCGAGACTTCGGTGACGAAAGTGTCCAGTGGACACTTTCGCCGAAAGCGCTTAGCCTTTAACGAACGCTATCGCGCTGAAGGGTGGAGTCTACCTCCGTCGCCGCTAAGTGTTTCTATTGGGAAAGGCGGCTCGGCGATACTCTCCACTGGAGACTATCGTCACCGAAGCAGAGTACGGGGGACCCACTCCCACTTGTAGAAGTGGGAGTCTTACTAAACGAACGCTTAATGTGTCAGATAGGCGATAATCCCCATCATCAGACTGGCCGCCGCAATAACGAACCCCGCCCACCAGCGTCGGCTGGTTTTCTCACTATCCACATATTTTTCAAACTCCATTCTGGTCAGATAATTCCCGGCCAAGAACACGCGCATATCATTAACCGTATCCGCAACATCTCTTACGGTCTCTTTGATTTCTGTAATATCCTGTTTCAAAATCTCTATCTCGTTCATTCTGCCCACTCCTAGTTTCAAGTAGCCTGTATATCTCATCCATCAATCAAATATTAACGGAAATAACTTTCTTCTCTATTAGCATATGCTATGTCCATAAAAAAGCATCTGCCGTTATTCAGCAGATGCTCCGTAAAAATTATCTTAATATTTTTCAACCCGCCCTCCTGCGGCATAATCTCAAACATAAGAAATGGCGCTTCTGATGATCCATCTCAATGCGCCCTCCTAATCTAACCTCCACCGAACCATAGAGCTGGAGGATGGGGGGTGCGTCAAAAGCTTAATATTAATCTGACAAAATATATAATAAGTGTTATCATATATATGAGGTGGAAAATGGAAAATTACACGTGGTATGATTTCGGTAGATTATCGACGAGTGCTAAGAAACAGTTTCTAATTGACGTCAAGCCTAGTGCACAAAAAGAGGGTAGATTTAGTTTGCTTTTGTATAACAGGTATGCAGAACAATTTGGCTTGGAAAAGATTAGACCCTCTTATTAATTATTAAACCCAATAAAATTAATATGCAAGAACATTTGGAAGACCGTTTGTAAAGCGGTCTCTTTTTTTGATCATCCGCCACCTCCCGTACATATCGAACGGCCCTGTTTGGCTCCTAATTTTGGCGCCCAAAATGGTCACCGGATTATTGATGACCGCATGGTCAAACAGGTGATTGAGGGGGAAAAAGTCATGCTTCAGCTCTGGAAATTTGTCTGTACTATATTGTTTTCATTATTATTGATATATAATAAAAGTTATATTTTGGAGGGAGCGCCATGGATAAAGAAAAACTTTTCAACAAAGTACCCATCAAACATAATCAGGCTATGCTTGATGTGGCTCGAAGCTATGGCCTTTACGAGTATAAAGAAGGTGAATAATCTTGAATGAAAAAGAACGGCTGTTAACAGTATTGAAGGGAGACCGGGTTGACCGGCATCCCGTTATTTGCCTTGGGGGTATGATGAGTGCCTGCGTTACGGAGATATCCGATCTGGTGGGAGGTAACCGGCACTCCGATACAAGAGCCATGGTAAGCGCTGCTCGAAAAATTAATGAGCTCATCGGCTTTGAAAATTTTGGGGTACCTTACTGCCTAACTGCTGAAGTGGAAGTCCTGGGTGCCAGTGTTAACCTGGGGGACAACTTTATCGAACCCAGAATCACTAGGTATAATGACGAGCCCATAGAAGCCATCATGGAAAACTACCGGGTTGACGTTACTACAGGCAGGATGGGGATAGTTTTAGAGGCTATCAGGGAACTCAGGAACAGCCGGGTCCCTGTCATTGGTAATGTTTCAGGTCATATCAGTACAGCTACATCTGTTGTCGATCCTCTGGATATTTTTAAGATGTTAAGGTGGGAACCCGACCGGGCAGTCCGTTTTTTTGCCTTTATTAATGAATATCTTGTCAGGTATGCTTTAGAGATGGTCGGGGCCGGGGCTGACGTTATCGCCATATCTGATCCCACTGCCACAGGGGAAATTCTGGGGCCTTCCAATTTCAGGCAGTTTGCGGTTCCTTTCTATCAAGAAATCATTAATGCCCTTCATAAGGAAGGTATACCCGTAATCATCCACATTTGCGGTAATGCCCGCAATCTCGTCGAGTCCCTCAACGAGGTTAAGGCTGATGCTGTAAGCTTTGATTCAATGGTCAACATGAAATTCGCCCGAGAGGGACTGAAGACGGGGCTTATGGGCAATGTTAACACTCAACTTCTACACACCGGGGAAAAAGCGAAGATTGTATCCATTACCCGTAATGCCATTCATTCAAAGGTAGATATCGTTGCTCCCGCTTGCGGTCTAAGTATGGCTACTCCTATAAGCAATCTCAAGGCCATGACAGATTACGTGAAAGAAGGTTCATATCATTGAGCATGGTTAAGGTGCATTTTATCCGGGAGGAAATTTCCCTAGAAGTTACCGAGGGGGATAGACTTTCTAAATGTATAAGGGCGGCGGGCCTAATCCTGGAGACTCCCTGCAATGGCTTAGGTCTTTGCGGCAAATGCCGGGTCAAGGCCTGGGGTGAACTTTACCCCCCGGAGGATTTGGAAAGCGGGTTCATCAATGCCCCCGACATCCGTTTGGCCTGTCTGGCCAGGGTAAAGGGTGAAGTTTGGATTGAGTCTCCTCAAAAAGGTAACCAGCTAAAGACCATTAACAAAGGTTTTGCTATAGAGGTAGAGGTAGACAGCCAGGTGAAGCAGGTTTTGTTACCTGCTCCCGAAAGAACAGCCCGACCTTACCTAGAAAAATTGCCTTATAACTATAGCTCTGTGGATATTTATCGGAAGGCTGGTGAACTGGAACGGACCGGAACGCTTCAAGTCAATGGTGTATTATTTGACAACTGCCTTATTGACCTTGGTTCCAAACCCGGCGAAATCCTGGGGGTGGCTATAGACATAGGTACCACAGGCATTTCTGCTTATCTCCTGGACCTTACCACAGGGGAAATCACCAACAAGCTATCCTGTCTAAATCCCCAGACTCAATTCGGGGGAGACGTCTTGTCAAGAATAAGTTACTGTCTGGAAAATCCCCAGGGGCCGACCCAGCTTCGGGAGGTTATAATAGGAAGAATAAATGAACTGGTGGTAGACCTCACCGGTACGGCCGGGAGAGCAGAGCGTGTTTACCGGGTAGTTATAGCAGGTAACACTACCATGCTGCACTTTGTTCTGGGTGTTTACCCAGGGTCCATATCCCGGTCCCCTTACCGCCCGGTTTTTCTTGAACAGGTTGACATGAAAGCCAGGGAGGCAGGGATACAGATTAGCCCCGAAGGAAGGGTAACCCTTTTGCCTTCAGCATCAGGATATGTGGGGGCTGATATCCTTGCCGGTGTGGTAGCCACGGCTTTTGATAAAAAGGACTACCCGGCTGTCTTTTTGGATATTGGAACAAACGGTGAAATCGTGGCTAATCTTGGAAGTAGGCTCATAGCTACCTCTACTGCTGCTGGCCCGGCCCTGGAAGGCATGAACATTTCCTGGGGTTGCCGTGCCGAAGAAGGGGCCATAGACACTTTTTTAATAGATGATAATTTTAACCTTCATTTTACCACCATCGGCGCTGCCCGGCCCAAAGGAATCTGCGGCAGCGGCCTTATCGATCTAACTGCAGCCCTGGTCAAAAAGGAAATTGTCCTGGTCAGCGGGCGCTTTAACCCTAACCTTGACCCCAGAGTAAAAGCTAGAATGAGGGATAAGAAGTTTTATCTTACAGATAAGATTTATATCTCCCAGACGGATATCCGCCAAATTCAGCTGGCCAAGGGGGCCATTGCTGCCGGGGTGACCCTGCTCCTCGAAGAAGCAGGTATCCCTCTCGAATTTATAGAGGAAGCCGTAATTGCCGGGGCTTTCGGGTATCATATTAATCCAGACGGTATTAGGGAGATCGGTCTCCTGCCCAAAGAGTTTAAAGGTAAGATAACCTTTGTCGGCAATTCCTCTGCGGAAGGAGCCAGGTTGGCACTGATCAATAAGGGTGTGATGGCACAGATCAATGAATTGAAGAATAGAATAGAAGTTCTGGAGCTTTCCACAAATCCCCGCTTTCAGGACTACTTTGTTAAAGCTTTGGGCTTTTAAATGAGGGGTTTAACGAAGGGCTTGACTGTGATAGTTCCAAATGCCGTAAACACAAAAATATGCTTGAATAGTCGGTATCGGGGTGGCCAATACGTTTTCCTTATACTTCAAGAGATTTTGGAGGGATGACCATGGACTTTAAATGTTCGGGAGACGATCAGGAACAGATTCCGGAAGAGGTGGTTAGGGAAACGGGCATAACCTTCCCAGGAGTTCACACCGATAAAAACAGCATGGCAACCGTTGCAGGGGCACTAAGGAAACACCGGGGGGATGTCATAGCCAGAGTACCATTCTGCGTTACGGTAGAAGCGGAAGTTTACGGTGCGCACATCAAGCTGGGCGATGCCTTGGCTGGGCCCAGGGTAGAGAGTTACCCCTTTTCAGCAATTGAAGAAATGTCCTGTCTCCAGGGACTGGACATAAACGGAGGTCGCCTTAGGGAAGTCCTGGATGCAGTGGGAATCCTGGCTGGGGCCGGGGAAAAAGTCTCTCTAAGTGTAGAGGGTCCATTCACAATCATTTCGTCCCTTATAAACCCTATGAATTTTTATAAAGGCTTACGCAAAGACCCCCAGAGAATATGGGAAATCCTGTATGTTGTTGAAGAGGGTATCATCCGCTATAGTCTTGAGGGTATTAAAAGGGGTGCCTCAATTATTTCCTATGGAGACCCGGCTGGAGCCATGGACATCGTAGGACCCAAGGTTTACCGGGATTATAGTGGCCCCTCAAGCTGGCGAATAATTAAGGGGATAAAAGAAGCAGGTGGGAGAGTGCTTATTCATCTCTGTGGTAAGACCTCAACAGCTCTTGAGAAAATAGAAATGGCTAGGTCTTATCCCATTGAAGCAGAGGAAGTTTCTACTTATGGACAGGCACTGCTAGGGCTGCTTGATAAGTTTACCGAACCGATTGTGGTAGGTCATAGGTGCATTAAATGGAGCTTAAAAAGGATGGATCAGCCGGTCCTTTGGGGGATCGAATTAAAATAAGGAACAGGGACTTTGAAGGTTACTGTAAAAAATTATTGACAGATGCTCCTTTAGCGGCGTAATATACTAACAATTAAATGAATATTCTCATCCAGAGTGGTGGAGGGACTGGCCCGATGAAACCCAGCAACCGGCCTTTGAGGCAGTGGTGCTAATTCCTGCAGGATTTTCCTGGAAGATGAGTTGAGCCAATGGCTGTCTGTAAACTCCTCCTGGAAAGGAAGAGTTTTTTTTATTTTTGACAAATAATCTCTGAAAAAGAGAAGGAGGCAGAAAGTTGAGAAATGCTGATGTACGCGTAGGGCTACTGGGGTTTGGAACAGTAGGGCAGGGACTTGTACAAGGGATTAATTTGCAGAATAAGGAGATTAGCCGTAGGCTTGGTGCCCCACTGAAGATTCAAAGGGCTTTGGTTCAAGATGTTAAAAAGAAAAGAGTCGTTGGTTTACCTGAATTGACCACTGATGCCCGTGATATTTTGGAAGATCCGGAAATTGATATTGTGGTGGAAGTAATGGGGGGAGAACTTCCGGCCTATGCTTATATTAAGCAAGCCTTGGAGCAAAGGAAACAGGTTGTAACAGCCAACAAATTATTACTTGCTTTACACGGTCTAGAGTTCAAAGCTCTTGCCCGCCTGAATGGGACCGGCCTGCTATATGGAGGAAGCGTTTTAGGCGGAATTCCAATCTTACGCACAATTCAACGGGGTCTTTGCGGAGATCGCATTGAAGAAGTTGAAGGAATTTTTAATGGTACAACAAACTTCATTTTAAGTCGGATGTATGATTTGGGTGAAGACTATTTGACGGCACTTCGTCTTGCCCAAGAAGCCGGGTATGCCGAAGCTGATCCCACAATGGATGTTAGCGGTTTAGATGCGGCCTGCAAATTGGTAATCCTCTGTCGAGAGTGTTTTAATGTGGATATTCACCTTGAAGATGTGACGATCTCCGGAATCGAACACCTGGACAAACAGCAAATTGCTCTGGAGAAAAGACAGGGGCGTATTCCTAAATTGATTGCCCGTGCTAAACCGCAAAAAACGGAAATCAGAGTCGGAGTCGAATGGCTGCCCGATTCAGATTTGTTAAGTCGAGTTGCCGGGGTTCAAAACGCCCTCTCTTTACGGACACTTATAGTTGGTGAACTTTTCTGGAGAGGCCCTGGAGCGGGTGGATTGGCCACTGGGGGAGCGGTTTTGGCCGATGTTATGGAGGCGGCGGAGCGGGTTCTCATGGAACGCTTTTAAGCGTTATTGCAACAGATTCCACTATGTATTACTAAAATATTATTAGACATATAATTATTACCTGATGTATAATAATAACATTAGTAAAAAATATATAAATATTTCGGCTTAAGGTAATAACGATGCGTATAACCCCCCATATCTGAAAAATGAGATATGCAGCACGGCTGATCGGGTGCAGTGTTAGGGATAATAATTTGTCCACTAAACTTATGACGGAAGATCACATTGCCGCCTACAAACTTTATAATTGCAGGAAGTATCAGAGGTACGAACCGAATGTTACGCGATATGATCAGGAATCCGGAAAATAAGTTGGTGACCGCGTAATGATTAGCGGCAATGTCCGTCCGGTTGAGATTATGTTAAAAGGCACACCGGAAGATGTGCGGCAAGAGGCTAAAGAGTGGAAAGTGGCCAATTGATCCAAGCGTTTAAGACTCCCACTTCTATAAGTGGGAGTGGGAATTCT
>JAIMKP010000066.1 GCA_020692355.1 Desulfosporosinus sp. | reverse complement strand
CCGAAGTCTCGATGTTCAACTTTAGTTGAACGAGTTCACTTTGTTCGCTTTTCAAGCCCTTGCACAAATAAATCATAGATCTTCTGGCTTAATTCTTCATCTGGCCAGTTCGGATCGGTTTGCAGTAATGCGGACTCCAGATGAATGCGCAAGATGCCTTGCAGGCAGAGGGCTGCATGGAGAGCATCTACAGGGCGAAAAACTCCTTCGTGCATGCCTTGTTCGAGAATACGAGCAAACGCACCTTGCACACGGCGCTGAACTCCCAACACTTCCTTAAACATCTCATCATCCCATTGAAAAGGTTCAGAATGAACATCCGGATAGACTAATTTCGCAAATGAGCCGATTTGGCTGAGATGAAACCGGATCAGGACGAGCAGTTTATGACCTGCAGTTTCCTTGAGGGAGAGGAGGTGTTCGATCTCCGCGAAATATCCTTCCAGATGCTGCTGAAAGACGGCGATAAACATTTGGCGTTTGCTTTTAAAATAGAGATAGACGGTTCCTTTGGCGATGCCCGCTTTTTCGGCGATCTCCTCGACTTTGGCGCGGTACAAGCCTTTTTCCAGGAAGATCTCTGTGGCACTGTCCAAGATAGCTTGGCGTTTTTCTGGGTTGAGCATCTCAGTCTCCCCCTTAAATGTTCTCGGCTTCCGTAGGGGAGCCTTTGCTGAAACGGCTACGCAACCCTTCGAAATAACTATATACGACGGGCACAACCACGAGGGTGAGGAGTGTGGAGAGTGTCAGCCCACCAATGACCGTAACCCCCAGATTAACAGAAATAAGTGTACCTTCGCTAAAGCCCAAAGCGAGTGGGAGGAGAGCCATAATCGTCGCTATTGCGGTCATAAGGATCGGGCGCAGCCGGATCGAGCCTGCTTCCAGCAGGGCTTCCCGAACATCCATACCCTGGCGGCGGTTGCGCTGAACCCGGTCGACAAGAACAATGGCGTTCGTCACCACAATCCCGATGAGCATCAACATTCCAATCAAAGCTGGCATACTGAGCGCTTGGTGAGCCAGGATCAAGGCCAGAAAACCACCAACCGCGGCAAACGGGAGTGAGAAGAGGATCGCGAGAGGAACAAGCGCACCACTGAAGGCAATCATCAACACGAGATAAACCATGGCGACAGCCACCGCAATGGCAACCCCCATTTGGCTGAACCCTTCTTCGATTTGTTCATTCGCTCCCCCGAGGCTGTAGCTGATTCCGGCTGGGAATTTGGCTTTCTGAGCTTCGATTTTTGCCAGAACTGTTTTCGTAACTCCTTGCGTGTTGTGCCCCATGATTCCGGCCGTAATATTTGCAAATTGGCTGCCATTGCGCTGGGTTATACTCACAGGCCCCGGCGCTTTTTGGATCTCGGCGATCTCGCTGAGCTTAATATTTCCTTTTATCCCAGGCAGTTCGAGATTGGAAATCTTTTCGAGAGAATTTAAATCATCCTGTTTAAGATTCAGCATGACATTGACTGTCTGATTATTATTCTCAATCGAGGTAACACTGGTATTAGTCAGCATGCTGCGAATGAGTCCGGCGACCATAATCGGGCTATAACCCTGTTCGCCCGCTTTTTCGGCATTGACATGAATCGAAATTTCGGGCTTGACGACAGCTAAGTTATTCGTCACATTGACGAGATCCGGGATGTTCCGAATTTCATCCGTAATCAGAGTGGCTGCCTGGCTAATCGCCGCTAAGTTCGGTCCATTGACAATGACTTCAACCGTGTCCGAGGGGGCCGTGGTGGTCAAGGCATTGACGAAGAAGCGAGTGCCCCTCTTCTCCAAGCTTTGCAGCTGGGAGCGGATTTTGCTAATGGTCTGATCGACATCGGCTTGATTGTCGAGGACGATCATGTATTTAGCCTCGTCAGACCCTTGAATGTTAAAGTTCATTCCCATCTGACTTTTGTTAGAACCCACAGTGTCCTGAACCGTCTTCACTTCGGGAATAGCCGCCAGGATTTTCTCGGCATCCTGAGTGGTTTTGTTTGTCATGTCCAGACTGGTGCCCGCCGTCATGACCTGCTTGATGGTCAAAGCTTTGGTCTGATCGGAGGGGACAAACTGAACGGGCAAACGGGTGACCAGGCTGGCGGCCAGGGCGAGCAAGAGGATGGATGTGAGAACGATAACCAAGCGATGAGAGAGAGACCAGTTGAGAATGCGCTTGTAGAGGCGTTGCAGTGCCCCTTCATGCTCAACGGTAAGGGTCTGTTTCAAAAGCATGTATTTACTGAGCATGGGAACCACTGTAACTGCAACGAGAAGGGATGCGAGCAGACTCACAACGACAGTAAGCGCAAAGGGATAAAAGAACTTGGAAACGATGCCTGACACGAGCGCCAGCGGGGCAAAGACTGCAACCGTGGTGATCGTGGAATAAGTAATGGCAGAACCTACCTCTCTCGTCGCTTCCCAAACCAGTTTAGGCCCGCGTTCCTCCGGCGGGGTGAGCTGGAGACGACGGTAAATATTTTCAATGACCACGATCGAATCATCAACCACGCGACCGACGGCGACCGTGAGCCCGCCAAGTGTCATCATGTTGAGAGTGACGTTGAAACGCGGAAGTAAGATCAAAGCCGTCAGAACGGATAGGGGAATGGAGACAACCGCCACCACCGTAGCTCGCAAATTTCGTAGGAAGATAGCAATCACGATCACGGCAAACAGCGCTCCCAAGAGCCCTTCGCGCAAGGTGCCATTCACGGAAGCTTTAATATCCTTGGATTGGTCATAAAGTGTTGTGAAGGCAATCCCATCCGGCAGCTGAGACTTAAGTTCGCTTAGTTTATCCTGGATGTTTTTCGCTAATTCCACCGTATTGGCATCCCCATCTTTGAGCACATTGAGAACGACAGACGGTTTTTCATCGGTACGGGTGAAGGAAGAGGGTACAGAAGTTCCCTCGATCACAGTGGCGATCTCGCCCAAGGGGGCTGTTTTGATCGCTAAATCCGGAGATACTATCTCGGTATTCGCGGTTGTAGCTGGCAAAGCGGCAGTACTTGACGCTGAAGCGGCGGCCAGACTGTTGTTGGGATTGGCGGCAGTAGAACTTTGCCCGCCGGAAGCTGCCTGTTTTTGCTGGTTGAGCCATCCGAGAAGGGACTGGTTGAGCTGTACGAGAATCCCGCTTTTCTGTTGAATCTGTGTTTGCAAGGCGACAACATTCGGATCTGTAGCTGGGGTTCCCGCTTTCAGCAAGGCATCCAGTTTTTGTTTTAGCTGATCGACTTCCACCTGGGTGAGCTGAATTTGGGCGACCAATGCGGTTCCTTGGGTGGCATTACCGACACCCTGGCCGAGCTGGCCCATTCCTTGGCCCAATGCGCCAAGTTGCTGCCCAACACTTCCCATCCCTTGGGCCAAACCGCTGACGGCTTTTCCCATCTGCCCTAGGCTCGAACCCATCTGTCCCAGCGTTTCACCCATCGCTTGATTGACATTAGGGGGAATGACGATGGGGATGTTTTTGATATCATCCACACTCATGACCTTTTTGGCGACACGCAGCGGCATGGTCTTATTCTCCATATTCACTTCTCCGGCTGGGAAGGAGATATTATTGGCCAAGAGCGCCTGCCTAATATTATCTAAGGTCAAGTTATTTTCTTTCAGTTTTTGAGGATCAACTTTCACATAAATGTTGCTATCCGATAATCCTTCCACATCAAGTGTCCCAACCCCATCGATCCCAGAGAGTGCGGGTTGAACCTTATCCCGCATCACTTGCTCGAGTTCGGCAGTGCTCTTGCCCCCGGAAGCAGAGAGCACAAGGATCGGAGAATCATCAAAGGAAACGCGACTCACTTTTGGCTTTTGCGCTTGGTCTGGCATCGTGAGCTTATTCACGGACTCTTGGATTTGGCGTTCAGCCTGATCCATATCCGTGCTAAAGTCGAACTGGAGCACCACGATGGACATGCTGTCCACGGAGTGGGATTCTTGAATTTTCAACCCTTTGATCCCGGTCGTCGCTTTTTCGATCGGCTTAGTGACCGCTTGCAGCACATCATCCGGTGAGGCACCAGGATAAAGAGTGCTCACCACAACATAGGGAATCTTGACATCCGGCATGGCTTCTGTTTTCATCTGTTCTGCTGAATATACGCCGCCAAAAAGAATGAGCGTGATCAGGAAAAAGATGACCGTCGGATTTTTGAGCGCAAACTTGGTTAAGCGATCCACATAACACCCTGGTTTCTAAAACATATCAAAACCCTATAGATACGATCGGATATGTTTTTCTCCTGCCGACTAAACAGGAGGTAGCATCACAGGATTCAGCTACTGAGCTACAGGCCATCACCTGTATTTTGGGTGATTGATTTAACAATCGCCGACCTATGCCGTACTACCCAAAAGGGGGTGTTACCCACCGCCTAACCCAAGGGATGATAACAGCCTTTCGCAACGTGTACTGTTACCACAAATAGGTTTTAAGCTAATTTCCGATGATGTTGCCAAGAAACCAGGCTTTTCACCCCTTTCTTCTTTAAAACGTTGAGAGTGGCTTGTTTGATAGCACTCCACTGTTTCCAGTTGTTGATATATTGAAACCCGTCCGGGTTTTTGATGAATTGCTGAATTAAGGCAATCGGTATTTTTTCATACTCGAAACCCAAGGCTCTCCGCCCGATGACATAGGCTGCGGCTTCGTGATTGGACAGACCGTACTGTTCTTGGTATTTGAGGATTCCGATGACGGAGGTAAAGGCTGGTTTAACCTTGATGAGTGGTACTCCCTCCCTCAAGGCATTGCGTTCGACCGCCGCCAGAAACTTAGACCATACAAAACCGTAACTCATACGGTTGAACTTAAACTGGTTACGATGGTGAGCATATCCTCCACCAACTCTTCTTGGGGCTCTTTCGAGGGGCGATCCTCGGTTTCCTCAACGGTAACATTAAATTGATGACAAAACTGCTCTAAATACTTGAACCCGAATCTCGCTAACCGGTCTTTGTACTCGATAAATACAACATCCGTTTGACCTGATGCTACGATTTTGAGTAGTTTAGCTAATTCTTTCCGGTTTTCGTTTAAGCCGGATGCAATTTCCTTAAACTCCGCCACAACATGGTATTTGCGACGTTTGGCAATCTCTCGCAACCGTTCTAATTGACGGTCTAAGTTGCCACTATCGGCTTGTTTTTGGGTGGACACCCTGGCATAAATCACACAACGATTACCACCGGTTATCCCCAGATCAAGCCCCATGAGCTTTAGAAGTTCATCTTCAGAATAGCGACGATGCCCCCCTGGGGTTCTAATGGGATGCAGAACGCCAAGCCGTTCCCAGGTTCGTAGACTAACTACGCTGATGTTGTAAGTTTTCTTGATTTCTGATGAGGTTAAATATGGCAATGATTCATCAATGGCTTACCCATAAATGACTAACCGGTCAGTGACCAGTCAGTCATTATTATAAATGAGCGATTCAAAGGGTGCAAGCAGGAAATCAGATGAAGATATTGAAACCATTTCCTGGCGGATTTCCAGTCAAATGTTATAATGGTTTCAGGCTTGATAAGTTGGAAATAATGCAAAAAGCTAAGGGGAGTTGTCCCCGAGAGGGAGCCTTATGGATATACTTACAAAACTTCAGGAACTTCGCCAAGTTGGTGAAATCAGTGTACTATCAACCATCGTCAAAGCCGAAGGATCAACTCCCCGTAGTCTGGGAGTAAAAATGCTGACTTTAGCTAGCGGTGAGACGCTTGGAACCATCGGCGGTGGCCAATTGGAACATATGGCTATCAAAGATGCTCAAGCGTTGCTCGTCACTAAAGAAAATATCCTGCGTCGTTATGACCTCAGCTCGGAAGGGATCGGGGGACATTGTGTTGGCAGTATCGAAGTCTTCCACGAAGTGTTTGTCCCTTTGCCTCAAATCGTTATTTTCGGGGCGGGGCATGTCGCTCAGCCTTTCGCCGTGTTAGCGGCTGATCTGGGCTACCCCGTCTATGTCATCGACGAACGCGAAAATCTCTTGACCGCTGAGAACTTTCCTCGTTCGAACATCACCCGGATTCAAGCAAACTATCTGGATGGAATGAAACAGCTGCAGTTCACCCCGGAAACAGTATGCTTTATCCTCTCGCCCGGCGGAGAAAAAGAGATCCTATTGGAGGTGCTGCCCCAGACAATCCATTATGCAGGGGTGCTTGGCAGCCGCAAGAAGATCACGGTTTTGCGCAAACAACTCTTGGAAGCAGGGATTAAAGAGGAAGACTGGCTCAAGGTACGCGCTCCCGTTGGTCTTGGTCTCGGGGGAGAGACTCCTTATGAAGTGGCACTCAGCATCGTCGCCGAGTTGGTCAAAGAACTGCACGATGCCAGCAGCATCGCCTTGAACCTCGGCTTAAAACAAAATACCGCCCCCATTCACCATGAAGCAAGAGAAATCACAGTACCCCAGTGAATTTATAGCAGCGTATTCCCAACACTTGGAAAAGATGAATGTGGTTGGGGCGCGTCGGGAATATGCAGAACGTTATGCGACAGGCTAGATTTTTGTAAGGGTGGATTAGCCCATGGAAGTACGTTTATTAACGGAGAATGATGCTCGGGATTTCTGGAGTTTACGTTTGAAAATGTTGGAGGAAGAACCGAACGCTTTCCTGGCTACCCTGGAAGAAGAGATAAAGAAACCGCTGGACAAGGTAATAGTTAGGTTCCGTGAGACATGGTCAACGAATGAAAACTATATTCTCGGTGCTTTTATCGAAGGGAATTTGATTGGGTGTGCTGGATTTGCACGTGAACAAAGGGAAAAACTGCGACACAAAGGTAATGTCTGGGGTATGTATGTACTTCCAGATCTTCGGAGAAACGGAATTGGTAGACTGTTATTAAAGGAGATTGTCAAGCAATCGGGTTCAACGGAAGGTTTGGAACAGCTTAATCTCGCGGTGATAAGTGATAACTTACCTGCAAAGGTTCTTTATCAAAGCACTGGATTTGTTACATATGGCGTTGAGAAAAGGGCTCTAAAAGTAGGATCTCACTACATGGACGAAGATTTAATGGTTCTAAGATTGAATGGTTCGTATATTGAATAGGGTTGTGAATGTATTTCCGATGCCCATCGCATAATAGAGATTTATAATGGTCCTAGATACAGAAAAAAGCCATCGATAAAAGTGAACTCGTTCAACTAAAGTTGAACATCAAGACTTCGGTGACGAAAGTGTCCAGTGGACACTTTCGCCGAAAGCGCTTAGCCTTTAACGAACGCTATCGCGCTGAAGGGTGGAGTCTACCTCCGTCGCCGCTAAGTGTTTCTATTGCGAAAGGCGGCTCGGCGATACTCTCCACTGGAGACTATCGTCACCGAAGCAAAGTACGAGGTACCACTCCCACTTGTAGAAGTGGGAGTCTCACGATTGGATCAATGGCTTAAAGTAGAAAAATAGTCGAGAATAGCATCTTGACCGTCATCCTGTTGTACTAAATTACCATAATTGTGATAGACATCACAGCAGTCCTAAGTGATAGGGGGTATCCTGACATCAGAAGCTTATAAGGAGGTGCCCCTGTGTCGGACTTAGACCCCAATGCCATCATCACGCTCTCATTTTCTTGGAAAGAAGATGCCCGCATCCAAATGATGCGCCGATATTTTAGGAAGATGCGGGGTAACCGCCGAACGACTCCACTGGTTGCACCACCGCCATTAGACGTTTTCCTCAGTTGGTTGGGCGCTTTTCTCGGCATTTCTCTTATTGGCTTCCTGGCTTTAAGCTATAACGTGCCTCTGTTGGTTGCACCCTTGGGGGCTTCTGCCGTCCTCATCTATGGAGCCCCTGACGCCCCGCTGTCCCAACCGCGCAACCTTCTCCTGGGTCATACCCTTTCCGCGAGCATCGGAGTGCTTACCTATTTTTTCTTTGGCTTTACCTGGTGGTCAGCGGCTCTTGGAACCTCGCTGGCGATGCTCCTGATGATGCTGACGAAAACCACCCACCCCCCCGGCGGTGCCACCGCTCTCTTTGCGATTATGAGCAAAGCCCAGTTTACCTATATCCTGGTTCCCGTGTTCACCGGGGCACTGATGCTCCTCATCATCGCGCTCCTGATTAATAATCTCTCTCCAAATCGCAGCTACCCGCGCTACTGGCTCTAAACATAGACATAGATGGATATGTGAAAGGGAGGCGTCGATAATGTTTAAAAAGATTCTCGTATCTACTGATGGTTCGGAGTATTCAAAGCGGGCTTTTGGCATAGCACTAAACTTAGCCCAAACCTGCGGCAGCGAACTGATCCTTCTCCATGTCACCTTTACTCCAGAAGCACTGGGTTATACCTTGAAAGTTGGAAACTCGGCTTTACAAGATGAGTTGCTGGCCACGGGGGAAATGGTGCTCCAGGCGACCCTTGGCGGTTTCGATGCCAGCGGAATAGCGCTTCAGGTCAGACAGAAGCCCGGCCATCCGGCAGTGAGCATCATTGAGGAGGCTCAGGCTGAGAATGTGGATCTCATTGTCATGGGCAACCATGGCCACGGCCCGCTGACCGGATCCCTGCTCGGGAGCGTCAGTCAAAAAGTTCTGCATCGCTCCAAATGCCCCGTGCTCATTGTCAAGTAATCTTCTTACTCTACCTCACTTCAGGAGGATTATCTATGCCAGAAAACCAAAGACTAGAGCGGGAAAAAAGAACCGTTGAAGCCATGATCGGGATCTATTGTCAAGGACACCACCAAGCCGAGGGACTCTGCCCGTCTTGTCAAGAATTGTTGGATTATGCCTTGAAACGGGTGAATGCCTGCAAATTCGGGGTTGAAAAACCCACTTGTGCCAACTGCCCCGTTCATTGCTATAAACCCGATATGCGTGGGCAGATCCGTTCTGTTATGCGTTACAGCGGCCCCCGGATGCTCTTTAAACATCCTGGCATGGCCATCCGACATATGCTGCCTTAGTAGCTGATAAGTGCTCCCATGAGAATGCCGGAGGCGACACTGAGGCAGAACGAAAAGATGGCGATGCCGACATTGCCGTTGGGGATTTCTTTGCGAATCTTGAATTTCGGAGTGAGAAATTCAAAGATGTAGTAGACGAGAATCAAAAAGACCGTCCCAGTCAAGGCCCATACGATCAGGTCCCAAAGATTGACGGAATGATAGATGGCTGACCCCATCAACAAGGCGAGCCCGAGTACCTTGCCGCCCAAGTCCAAGGCAGCGGCTTTGGCTGCAGCGACTTTGCGGGGATCCTCCAAATCATCTCCAGCAGCCATGAGTTCAAATTCCGGGTAAGGAGTGGTTTTGATAAACAGGAAGACCGCTAGGATCATCAGTGGGAGCGTCACCCCCAAATATTCAAGGAAATTAAGCAAATACATGCATTTCGCTCCTTTCATCAGATGCTTTCAGTCAAGCACCCTTTAAAACTTAAAACCCCCATTAATTCCTGCAAACTCTCGCAGATGTTGTATCGTCGATGTTAGGGGCGTATCCCGCACGGCAGAAAACAAGAGAGATTTCCGGTGATCTGCTCCCCGATGCGGGCGGCGATGGCCGATGCTTTCCCTCCGATGAGGAAAGAGCCCCAAAGCAGGCGACCCTTGTAAGGGCCGCTGAGCGTGGATACTTCTACTTCTTCCAACTCCACGAACTTTTGGTAGACCATCGGCTGTTTCCAGTAGAACTCATCATGGTCTTTTTCTAGGATCTTCCCATCTGACGCGTAAATCGAGACGGCCCCACCCTCGCGCCCGAGCAAAGGTTTACTCACATACCCCTCCTGGCCGAGGAAACGGTTTTCCATATAGGTTGGGAGCATGTAGCGCTCGATCATATCGTGTTCTTCGGGGGAGAAAAACTCTGCCGCTTCATGCAACCCCCATATGAGGGCTTGCAGGGCCTTTGTCTGGGCTGCAAAGGCTGAGGGAGGGTTGATTAGGGCCAGCTTTCCTCTGGCCACTAAATCGAGGACATGGGCCCCCGTCGGGTAGCCATCCTCATCCTGTTCTTCGGCCAGCTTTTCTAACGCATGCAACCGATACCAGACATCGATCGGGATCTTTTCTTCTTCTGTGAAAGCCCAAAGGCGATCTTCAAAAACCCGTAAGTTTTCTAAGGAGACAAAGCGGGCTTTAAGGCCAGAGTGTTCCAGAAGATACTGGGTGGTGCCCCGGTCTTCGTCATGCCAGCCCAGCGCGCTAAACACAATCGAGTCGGTGGGATACCCCAGCTCTTGGTAGCGTCCAAGAATTTGGGCAAAGGCATCGGAGAGATGGTTTTCCATATCTCGATTTGGGTCTTGATAACCAAAATGGGTACAGACGTGGCCATTAACATAAAAGGCCTCTACCACACTGGTTGGGGTGTCGGCATTGAATTCGAGCATCTTTAAGCCTTCAGAGGTAAGGGCAAAATCAAAACGGCCTATGGTCGTAGCCAGGTTCGGAATCACCAAAACCCTTATGGCGCCCAAGGCTTCATCTGGAATTCCCAACGCTTGCAAGAGTTCATCACTCCCGATTTGAGTGAAGGCTGCGGCTTTGGCATAGATTTTCCCCAGGGTTTCGGTCGCTTGGGCCAATTCCACCCGAAATTCAGAGGTAATCGGGTGAATGTCGGCTAAGGCATATTCCATCCCATAAAGCCAGTCCCAGTTAAAAACATCGCGAAGGGGAGCATAGAGTGTTTCGCGCTTTTCCGCATAATTCACGTCCTTAGGCACTCCTTCCTAGCTGGAACTACTCGAACTAGAACTGCCTATCCCGCCTTTGGCTCCGCTTGAAATGCCGTTGCTTCCACTGCTAAAGGATTTGCTACTGCTTCCCGTGCTGCTTCCGCTCTTCAAACCCCAAGGAGAAACCCCTTTGACCGCTGCACTTTCCGAGGACGAAGAGGGAGTAGAAGACCCAGAACTTGGCGGCACGGTCGTCGGTGTTCGCGAATAAGCACCGCTCGACCCAGAACTTACTCCTGCATTGTACCCTGAAGCATATCCGGAAGAACGGCCGCTAAACCAGCCGAATGGCCCAAACGGCCCGAATGGGCCAAAAATGTTATAGGCGAGGTTACCCAAGAAACCGCTGCTAGGTGCAGGCTGTACGGCCGTTCCCTGTTGAGTCTGCTGTTGCTGTTCCTGCTGAGCCTGTTCGGTGTCTTTTCCCTCGATGTTTTGTGTTGGTTGACTGCCGCAACCAGCAGCCCCTAAGACCAAGGCACTTGAGAGAAAGAGGCTGATGAGTTTTTGGCTCTTGTCCATCGTAATTTGTTTCCCTCCTCCATTAGAACATTCACTGAAGGTTTTCTACTTGAGTAGTCTCTGGCTTCTTGACATACAGGACGTAAGTACTACGGTCTTCATCCACTTCTAAGGTGGATGTTTCCCAAACCTGTCCTTGAATGGTTCTGTATCCTGCGAGAACATAAGGAATTAGTTCCTGAATCGCTGGGAACTCTTTGTTCTCGATGAGGGGATAATCGCCCTGTCCTTCGAAAAATTCCCGTACTTCCAAGATCACAGAGCCAATAGCAGCAGGGGAAGAGAGTGTTGCGGTGAGATTTTCTTCTGCAGAACGCGTCACGTAGATTACATAAACATCCTCTTCAATAGCTGACCAAGTATGTTCATAAACCTCGTTTTGTTTAATATAAAAATCACATAAAAGCCGTAATGTCAGTTCATCCGTTGATATATTCCGATAGTGATAAAGTGCTGGATAACTTTGCACTGCATCATCCAGGCGGTACTCTAAGTGAGCCAAGCGCACGCCTCCTTAAACATAATTAAATACATTATACACCATATTTAGTATGTTTAGTGGCAAAAACTTTTCACAGAAAGCAATTTCTATTGCATTCGAAAGATTAAGCAGGAATACGGCCAACGAAGTGGGACAATTGTACATGCTTATACTCAAAAGTTGTGCTACAATGTGAAGGAAAACGTCAAAACAACGGAGGGTGTCCAATCTTTTGTTTTACCTCATATTTGCTATTGCTTTCTTCCTCTATGGGCTACTCAACTACTATATTGGCCTGCGTTTCTGGCAAGGGCTTTTCAGTTACTTTCC
Source organism: Desulfosporosinus sp. (assembly GCA_020692355.1). GTDB lineage: Bacteria > Bacillota > Desulfitobacteriia > Desulfitobacteriales > Desulfitobacteriaceae > JAJZPA01. The sequence goes on along the minus strand of JAIMKP010000066.1, from coordinate 4,196 downwards.
CCATATTTCCAGCTCGGGGTATTGGAGCGTTTTTTGGTTGATTGCGTTAAGCTATTTGTTGGCCCGGGTAGGGGAGAAGTTCCTACCAGCAGTGATTAGCCAGTCTTTCAGTGTGGTAGGCTCTTATTGGCTCGGTGTCATGTTTTATGCTTTCCTAACCCTCCTCGTCGTTGACATGATTCGTTTGCTGGATAAGGGATTCTCCTTTCTCCCAGGTGGACTAAAAACCAGCCCGGCAATGGGGATGGCCCAATAATTTTATTACGAGCCGGATCTTTCAAGATGATTTTGGCTTCCTGCAAAAAGGGGCATTCCAGATCATCGTATCATCTGGCTATGGTACTTGGGGTCCTCCGCTCCGAGTGGGGAACAAATCGGAAATCGTGGATATACGGCTGCATTTCGGAGTGCCAAAATAGACCTTTACTACTCGTCTAATTTCCGCTATATTATTGAGTGCAAGACCAGAGAAAATTCTGTGGTCTGTTTACGCTGAAACTTAAAAATGTTAAAGAATGAATTCCTAAGGAGGTCAAAGATTCAATGAGTACACAGGCACCAGAAACCAGAGAATTTCAGACGGAAATCCGCCAACTTTTGGACATTGTGATCCATTCACTCTATACGGATCGCGACATTTTTCTGAGGGAGCTGGTCTCCAATGGCGCTGATGCCATCGAGAAAGTACGCTATCTTCAGCTCACGGGGGAAGCTGTCAAAGACCAGGATCTCAGTTTGGAAATCAGCATTGCAACTGATGAAGCAGCCCAAACCGTCACCATTACGGATACCGGAATTGGCATGACCAAAGAGGAACTGACGGAAAACCTGGGAACCATTGCGCACTCCGGATCCAAAGCCTTTATCAAACACTTAGCCGAAGGGCAAAAACAGGATCTCAACCTCATCGGTCAATTTGGGGTTGGTTTTTACTCTGCTTTTATGGTCGCAGACAAAGTTACGCTCACGACCCGTTCTTATCGCCCAGATGCCCAAGGATACGTCTGGGAGTCGGAAGGAACAGGCAGCTACACCATCAACGAGATCGAAGACTCTACGCGCGGCACTCAGATCGTGCTTCATTTAAAAGAAGATGCCCAGGACTTCGCCAAAGAAGAGACCGTGAAACGCATCATCAAACAATATTCGAGTTTTGTTCCTTACCCAATCGTTCTCAATGGCAATAAAGTGAACACGGTTCAGGCTCTCTGGACTAAAAATAAAACCGAAATTTCCGAAGAGGAATACAACGAGTTCTATAAATACCTTGCTAATGCTTATGACGAGCCCCTTTTCAGGCTGCATTTTTCCTCAGATGCGCCTCTATCCTTAAATGCGCTTCTCTTTGTCCCCCAGGATAATACGGAGCAGTGGGGTTTTGGCCGCATGGAGCCTGGAGTCAACCTCTACTGCAAAAAAGTGTTGATTCAGGAACAGGCGAAAGACATCCTCCCCGAATGGATGCGTTTTGTCAAAGGGGTGATTGATTCAGAAGAACTCCCCTTAAATATCTCGCGGGAAACCATGCAGGACAGTGCCTTAGTTCAAAAGATCAACAAAGTCGTAACCAGTCGCTTTCTCAAATTCCTCGGTGAACAGGCAGAATCTGAACCGGAAACCTTCAAGGGATTCTACGACAAATTCGGTGTGTTCCTCAAAGAAGGGGCAGCCAATGACTTCACTCACCGCAATGAGATCATCAAGCTCATGCAGTTTGAATCCTCAAAAACTGAGGCTGGAAAAACGACATCCCTTGCTGACTATATCACGCGCATGTCGGAAGATCAGAGCTCAATCTATTATGTCAACGGCCCCAATCGAGAAGTGATCGAGGCTGGCCCATACTTGGAAGTGTTTCGGGATAAAGGGTATGAAGTCATCTATACCAAAGAAGCCATCGAGGATTATGTCTTGAGTCTGCTCGGGGAATTCCAAGGGAAGAAGCTCGTTTCGGCCGATCAAGCAGAACTCGACCTGCCCGGCCTGGAAACACCAGGGGATGAGGGATTGAACGAGGAAGACATTCAAACCCTGACAACCTGGCTGAAAGACATCCTCGGTAGCAAAGTGACGGAAGTTCGAGCATCCAAACGCCTGATTGATAGTCCAGCCCTTGTTTTAAGCGCATACGGAACCCACAGCATGCAGCGCATGATGCAGCTCGCGAACCGGGATTTAGGACAGACTAGTCCTAGCATCCTAGAGATCAACAGCCGTCATACGCTCATGAAAGAGCTGAATGCTTTAAGAGCGGCTGAGGATCCCTTTGCCCAAATCGCAGCAGAACAGATTTTTGAAAACGCACGCATTGCCGCCGGACTCATCGTTGATCCGAGGGAAATGGTGAACCGCTTGTATGGCATTCTCGAACGTGCCTTGAAAAAATCTTAAGACTTTAATAGTGTCATGCCTGATTAATTTCGACTTTGTAAAAGAAAGGGTTTCAACGCCCCATCTTCCGTAAACAGTTTTTTATAGGAAAACCCTACTAACAGCAGGCAGCCGATAGCCACCGCTGCCGTAATCATCAGCATCACTACGATTTGGTAACGTACCGCCAGGCGCGGATCGGCCCCGCCGAGAATTTGCCCGGTCATCATCCCAGGCAAACTCACGATGCCGACCACCATGAGCGAATTGATCGTCGGGGTCATGCCAGCCCGCAGTGCTTCCCGCAGTGAGTCTTGGATCGCTTCCCAGGGGGTGGCACCAAAGGTGAGTAGAGCCTCTATTTCCGGAGCCCGTGCCCGCGCTTCACTATAGAGCCGATCGAGAGACAGGGCAATTCCCGTCATGGAGTTTCCCAGCAGCATACCGAAAATCGGAATCACAATTCGGGGCGCATACCAGGGAATAGGAGCAATGATCAAAATGCTGACGATCGAGCCGACGAGATATGTACTCGCCAGCAGAGCCAGAAAGGCCAGCAAGGCGGGGTACTTCGGGACATTCGGGGTGCGTTTGACCGCTGTCCTAGCCGCAACCCAGGACATGAACATGGTTACCCCGATCACAAGCCAAAGATTGTTCCATTGAAAAATATAGGTTAAGGCGTAGCCGACCAAGGTAAGCTGGACAAAGGTGCGAATCGTTCCCCAGACAAGGCTCTTCAAGAGACCAAGGCGCAGGAAGGAAGCAATCATACCTGTAATCAAGACTAAGAAGACGGAAAATGCGAGCTGAATATTGGAAATCGGCAGGGTCTGGTTCATGGCAAACTCCTTAGATTAAGGATTTTCAAGTTGTTCAGTTGGTAGTCCTCAGCATGTGATACAAGAAGGGCAGCATGTCCCGGCTGCCGGATCCAGGACTGCAATACGGCGTAGAAAGCCTGGCGGGACCTTTCATCCAGGGCTGCGGTTGGTTCATCCAAGAGCATCAGCGCAGGTTCTATTAGTAACGCCCGCACTAAAGCAAGCCGAGCCGCTTCGCCGCCGGACAAGGTGCGGGCATCTTGTTCCCAGAGGTGAGAGGGGAGGCGCAATTCCGCCATCAACGCCTTGGCCTTGTTAGCGAGAAAAGGCTTCTCACTCAAGACGCGGATTGCGAACGGTTTGGCTAGATTGTCCGCAACCGACCCTTCAAAAAGAGCAGGTTTTTGGGCAAGATAATGAACAAGCGCTCGCCAATGGGACGCAGGTATGCCGAGCCAATCTTCCCCATAAAGGAAGACTTGCCCGCTTAGCGCAGGTTGCAAGCGGGCTAAAATGCGTAAAAGCGTAGTTTTCCCTGTCCCAGAAGGGGCGGAGACGACGAGAACTTCCCCTTCAACGACATCAGCTGCGGCCTGGATAACTTCTTTGCCACCTGGGGCATAGGTCAGATTAAACTGAAACATGACAAACCTCAATATATACAATTTACTACCCTTATAGTATGCCCCCGTGAAACCCGGAATTCAAGATGGCTAGGCAAAAGAAACAGTGATTGAAATGGCTGAAATTATGTTTAGGAAAGCGATTGATGCTCCGCTGCTTGTCGGCCGCGATGCAAGGTAAAAGACTACACCCTTACACCCTACTCATACTATACTATACTTTAGCCAACATGCCTAACAGGGTGAACGACAAAGTTCATACCATCGGCTTTGCCTTGGCGAGGTTCGGTAGGGAACACACAGCCCCTTTCTTATTGGAACAGTTAGATTTAAGTGAACTCGTTCAACTAAAGTTGAACATCGAGACTTCGGTGACGAA
>JAIMKP010000009.1 GCA_020692355.1 Desulfosporosinus sp. | reverse complement strand
TTTTAACTGTCAAAGATGAGATTATAGCACTATCTTTTAAAAATGCAATTTCTTTCACAAATATTTTCTTGTAATTCAGCACAACAATAGGTTTTCCCGATTATTATTAGCCTAAACGTGGACTCCCTAGATTTCGAGGGGGTAACGACACGCAGGCAGAAAACTTAGTTCCCTCATTCCCCCACAGATTTATACTTACTGAAGGAATTAAAAAAACCTAAGTATCAAAGCGTAAAAGAGGGCTGCGATAAACCCGCAACTAGGAATTGTCACCAACCAAGCCACCAGCATTTGCTGAGCCACACCCCAACGTACAGCCGAAACTCGCTTCGCGCTCCCGACACCCATAATGGAACCAGAAACCACATGCGTGGTTGACACCGGCAGATGTAGCCCGGGAAATGCCGTCGCCGTCCAGATAACGGCGGAGGAACTCAGATCGGCCGCGAAGCCATTAATCGGTTCTAATTTAAAGATTTTCCCGCCCATGGTGCGAATGATTTTCCAACCCCCTGCAGCTGTCCCTGCGGCCATCGCCAGAGCACATGCCGCTTTAACCCAAAGGGGAGGAGCGAGAACCGTCGGAGCCTGGATTCCCGCCGAAATCAAAGCCATGGTGATGATCCCCATGGACTTTTGGGCATCGTTCGAACCGTGATTGAACGCAAGCAGCGAAGCCGAAAGGATCTGCAACCTGCGAAAGATGTGATTCACCTTTGAAGGAGAAAATCGGCCAACTAGGAGAAACAAACCCTTCATAATCAGGTAGCCGAGGAAAATCCCCATAATCGGAGAAAAGATGAGTGCTGAAACAATTTTCCCGATTCCCTGCCAGTGCAATACCGAAAAGCCCGCTTTCGCTGCCGAAGAACCGATTACTCCGCCGATGATCGCGTGAGAGGAACTGCTGGGAATCCCTAAGTACCATGTAATGAGATTCCAAATAATGGCTCCCGCTAAGGCGGCGACGATCACTTCTTTGGTCGCGATCGTCGGCGAAACGATATCCTTGGCAATCGTCTGAGCAACCCCCGTACTGTAAAGAGCACCCGAAAAGTTAAAAACTGCAGCAACCACGACAGCCCGTTTTGGCGTCAGGGCCCGAGTGGAGACACTCGTTGCAATCGCATTGGCGGTATCATGAAAACCATTAATGTAATCGAAAGCCAGCGCGAAAAAGACCACGATGACCAACATCGCGCCCACACTAGTCATACTTCAGAACTACCCCCTTCAAGAGGTTGGCAATCGATTCGCAGTGATCTAGGGTGATCTCGATGTGCTCGAGGATTTCCTTCCATTTAATAATTTCAATCGGATCCTTTTCATGCTCAAACAGGCGGGCAACTTCCTGACGGTAGATCTTATCCCCCGCACTTTCTAGCTGATAGATCTCTTCCGTCGCTGTTAGAAGTTCCGATTTTTTAAAATGAATATTATTAAGGCAGGCAAAGGCCGTCTGAATTTGTTCCGCTGCCCGTACGAGCAGATGCACTAACTCCTGGGCTCCGATCGAAGGCTTCGCCGTGCGATAGAGGATCATCCGCTCAACCGTCCCCTGGGCAAAATCTACAATGTCATCAAGCACTTGGGCAAGGGTGTAAATATCTTCCCGATCGAGCGGTGTGATAAAGGTGGAATTAAGCCGGTCAAGGATCATCGCAGTCAACGCATCCGCTTCATGTTCGAGCTTGTGCATCGCTTCGCCATCCTCGACGGAAACAGAGTGTTGCTCCATAATCTCATCTAACTTTCTAACCGTCGCATAGACCTTTTCTGTCGTTTTTTGGAATAAATTATAAAACTTGTCACTTTTTGAGGCTAATCCAAACATACATCAACCCTCACCCTGCAAAAACCTTTTACCCCTCAAGTATTGTAGCAAATTATATCGAGTTAAATGTTAATCCTGTGTTAAGTTTTTAACACAGGTCTACAGGCTGGATTTAAGCTTCTCCACCAATGCCTGACGGGCATCAGAGAGCATGTAGAGGGAACCGGTGACGCAAAGCATATCCTCATTCTCTAGGGAGGCTAACCCCTCAAGTACCGCTTCTTTCGGATCTTCAATCACGCGTACCGGGCGATTATGCTTTCCCGCAATGTCTGCCAAGGCCTGCCAATCCCCGGCCCGAGGGGAATTCGGGCGTGTGACGATCACCTGATCGGCGAGCGGAACGAGAAGATTGACCACCTTCTCCCGCTCCTTGTCGGCTAGCATACCCAGGACAAGCACCAAGCGCTTGCGGCTGTAGAGATGCAGGCTCTGAGCCAGGACGCCCGCCCCGTCAAAATTATGCGCCCCATCCAACAGCACCTTCGGTTTCAGGGAGAGAAGTTCGAGTCGGCCCGGCCAAACGGCCTGCCTCAGCCCGGTATAGATGGCCTTTCTGGGGATCGCTACTCCATATTCCGACTCTAAAATTTCGCAGATCGTGACAGCGGTCGCCGCATTGGCTAACTGATGGCTCCCCACGAGGCTGATGCGGAGTTTAGGATAGGTCGCATGCAGTCCGACCAGATCAAACTCTTGCTCCACCTCGCCGCTCCAACGGCTTTCCCAGCGTACATCCTCTCCGACATGCCAGAAACGGGCACCCACTTCCTGCGCCTTCTGCCGGATGATCGCCACCACTTCAGGGCGATCCGAGGCGGTCATGGCTACGGAATTAGGCTTAATAATCCCTGCTTTGTTGCGGGCAATCGTGGGAATGTCCGGCCCAAGATAATCCATGTGATCGAGCCCAACATTGGTGATCACACTGATAAGCGGGGTGACCACATTCGTGGAATCGATCTCCCCACCCAAGCCCACTTCGATCAGCGCGTAATCTACCTCCTCTTCTGCAAAATAAAGAAGGCACATGGCGGTGTTGACTTCGAATTCTGTCGGATGCTCTACTCCACTCGCAACCAAAGCCTCTAAATGTGGACGCAGCCTCTGGATCAAGTCGATGACCCTATGTTTGGGAATCATCTCCCCATTGATCGTCATCCGTTCCCGGTAATCCTGAAGATGGGGGGATGTAAACATCCCCACCCGATATCCGGCTTCCTTTAAAATCTCGGCAGCCATCACCGTGGTCGAGCCTTTACCATTGGTACCTCCTATGTGGATGATCTTCAGTTTCTTCTCAGGATGGCCCAAACGGTTAAGAAGTTCGCGAATCCGGCCGAGTCCGAAATTCATGCCAAACTTCGTGAGGCTCACGAGATAGCCTAAGGCCGCCTGATAGGCCCTATCCCCAACATCCTCGCCGCCAGCCTCTAAAGCCGAACCGTCTTTCCTCACTGTATTCAGCCGCTCTGCGCCTGAACGCAGGTTCTTGTCTACTTCCTGTCCTAGCATACTTCTATCCCCCTGCTTTGAGATTCGCGTACTCGCTTCGACCCCATCTCAATCCTTACCTTAATCCCTGTAGGCGGGCCTGCATTGCCGCTTTGCGGCTCACGATCCCGTCCAGTTTTTCCCGCTCTTTGGCCACTACATCTGCTGGGGCCTTGTTGACAAATCCGGGATTGTTCAATTTCCCTTGCAGACGGATCTCTTCTTGCTCGGCCACCGCAATTTCCTTTTCAATACGGGCCATTTCTTTATCCAAGTCTAAGAGCCCCTTGAGTGGGACATAAATCTCGATTCCCTCAAGCACAGCACTGGCTGCCTGAGACGGCTTTTCTATCAGTTCAGTCAGAATTTCCACCTGGGAACCGCCCGCCAAATGACGAATATACCCAGCACCTGACTCCAGCACCCCCCGGATGGCCTCGTCGGAGGTCACCAACATTATCTCTGCCTTTTTGCCTGGCGTGATGTTCATGTCCGCCCGGATGTTGCGTACAGCCTTGATCACGTCCATGATCCGATTTAGCTTCTGTTCCACCGCCGCATCCTGATCAGCCACACGCTCTGGCCAGGATTTCAGCATCAACGTCTCGCCGCCCTTGGCCAAGTGCTGCTTCAGATTCTGCCAGATTTCCTCCGTCAAAAACGGCATGAACGGATGAAGCATCGAGAGCATACCATCCAAAACCTCGATCAGCACCGACTGCGCTGTATGACGGGCCACCTGGTTTTCCTTATCATAGAGCCGAGGCTTCGACAGTTCAATATACCAATCACAGAACTCGTTCCAGATGAATTCATAAAGAGCCCTTCCCGCCTCACCCAAGTCAAAGCGCTCCAAAGCCTCAGTCACCGTCTCCACGGTGGCCGCATAACGCGAGAGGATCCACTGATCCGCCAAGGTCAATTCCCCGCGAGGCCCGGCCTTATAATCCTGAACATTCATCAGCACAAAGCGAGAGGCATTCCAAATCTTATTGGCAAAATTCCGGGTCGCCTCCAAACGCTCCGGATGGAAACGCAAATCGTTCCCGGCGGTGTTCCCGGTAATCAGCATGAAGCGCAACGTATCTGCCCCATATTGGTCGATAACCTCGATGGGGTCAACCCCATTCCCTAAAGACTTGCTCATTTTCCGTCCCTGGGAATCCAGCACCAGCCCATGGATCATCACCTTATGGAAAGGCACCTCATCTTGAAACTTCAAAGCCATAAAGATCATCCGCGCCACCCAGAAGAAAATGATGTCGCGAGCGGTCACCAAAACCGAGGTGGGATAGAATTGCTCCAACTCCGGCGTTTTTTCCGGCCAGCCCAAGGTCGAAAACGGCCAAAGCCCAGAAGAAAACCAGGTATCGAGCACATCCGGATCCTGCTCCAAATGTTGGGAGCCGCAGGTCGGACATTCCGTGGGATCCTCTTTAGCGCAAATTTCTGCCCCACAATCCTGGCAGTACCAGACTGGAATCTGATGCCCCCACCAAAGCTGCCGGGAAATGCACCAATCCCGAATGTTCTCCAGCCAGCTGAGATAAATCTTGGCAAAACGCTCCGGTACAAATTCCAGCTTCCCTTGGCGCACGACCTCCATTGCGGGCTGGGCAAGCGGCCCCATCTTCACAAACCATTGGCGGCTCACCAGCGGCTCAATGACGGTCGAACAGCGATAGCACTCCCCAACGGCATGGCTGTGGCTCTCGATTTCCACCAACACCCCGGCTGCCTGCAAGTCTTCCACGATCACCTTGCGGGCCTCGTAGCGATCCAGCCCCTGGTATTTGCCCGCTTGTTCATTCATCTTGGCTTCTTTATCCAGAACCACAATGTTTGGCAGGTTGTGCCTGAGGCCTATTTCAAAGTCATTCGGGTCATGAGCAGGAGTGATCTTCACGGCCCCTGTGCCAAATTCGCGCTCCACATACGCATCCGCAATCACCGGAATCTCACGGTTCACCAGCGGCAGGATCAGAGTCTTGCCGACTAAATGCCTATAACGTTCATCCTCCGGATGCACCGCCACCGCCGTATCCCCGAGCATGGTTTCCGGCCGGGTTGTGGCCACAACCAGCGCTTCAGCACTCCCTTTGACCGGATAGCGCAGATGATAGAGATGCCCTTCCCGCTCCACATGCTCCACTTCAATATCGGAAATCGTGGTGTGGCAGTGCGGACACCAGTTAACGATATAATTGCCCCGGTAAATCAAGCCTTTGCGATAGAGATCGACAAACACCTCGCGCACCGCTTGGGAGCACCCTTCATCCATGGTAAAGCGTTCCCGCGACCAGTCACAGGACGCGCCCAAACGACGAAGTTGCTGGGTAATCCGTCCGCCATATTGTTCCTTCCAATCCCAAACCCGTTCCAGGAAACGTTCCCTGCCTAATTCATGGCGATTCGTCCCCTCTTTGGCGAGCTGCTCTTCTACCTTGGCCTGAGTCGCGATCCCCGCATGATCCGTCCCCGGCAGCCAAAGCGTGTTATAGCCCTGCATCCGCTTAAAACGGGTGAGGATATCTTGCACCGTAGCGTTTAACGCATGGCCCAAGTGCAGCGAACCCGTCACATTCGGAGGGGGCATCACAATGGAAAAGGGTTTCCGGCTCTTATCCACTTTTTCCTGGAAGAAACCATTTTTCTCCCAGTATGCATACCATTTCCCTTCCACCCCATGCGGATCGTAAGCACTCGCCATATCCAGTGTCCCTTGGTTCTTCTCATCAGCCACAAGAATTACCCCTTTCCTCATTAAACCTTAAACCAAACTTTGAGACACCGGGGACGGTTCTCTTTGTCGCATCCTTTTGGTTACATCCTTTTGGTTACATCCTTTTGGTTACAGGGTACGGCACGAGTGACAGTTCTGATGTCTCCTATCTCCTGTCTTACAACTAAATAAAGCCTCTCATCCTTACACATACACAAAAGGACGAAAAGCTTCGCGGTACCACCTTTTTTCCGAGGAATTGAACCTGCATCACCAACTCCTTGCCCAAAAAACCTTTAGGCAATTCATCACACCTGCCAGCGAGCCGCAGCTATTCCTCCGGCAACTCTATAAGCCTTAACGGGCTCACCCGTCAGGAAGTACTCCCTTCCCTCCTGCCCCTCCCATGCGACCCTAGCATCCGTTCTGAAGAGGCCTTTCAGCGCAGCAGCCCCTCTCTCTGACAGCTCAGTTTCCCGCTATTCCTCATGTTCCCCGGGTTTACATCATAAAGGCACGCCGTTCGCAAGATGCCTTGTTTGTACCATTTATATTGCATGCATACATTATACTGATAGGTTTAAGGCTTGTCAAAAATTCGAACCACGAACAAAAACAGCAGACACTGGATCGAGCGCAGACGCCGGGTCGAGTATATGCAGACACCGGGGACGGTTCTTGTGTCTTTAAGGTATACTGTTTGGAAAATGTGATATAATCCGGCGGGTGAAGCGAATCAGCAAGGGAACTTTGCCTTTAAAAGGCTTATGAGGACCTTTAAAATTTACCATCTTGACATCAGACTTCTGGCTTCACATTAACATCCAACCTTAAATATAAATATTGAACCTCGAACTTTGATTTTCCCTCCCTAATAATTCGGAATTATGTTAGAATGATTAAGTTAGGAGCTTTCCTTCTTCTCTATTTTCCGCAATATTCCACCCTAAAATTATCCTTCTCAAAAATAGGTCGTGAAAAATACCGCTAACACTAAAAGGCACAAGGAGGATGCATGTATGGAACAACTTCTGGAACGCGCGAGTCAATTTTTCTTCAGGCACGCTGGCATCGTTCGTTGGTGGTTTAATTTATCCTTGGCCAGCAAATTAGTCCTCGCCTTTTCCATCAATGCCATGATTACCTTGGCAGCCGGGGGATCGGTTTACCTCATGGTTCACTCCGGTATGAACATCGCAGAGCGCATCCACGTTATCCTCATTCTAACCCTTGTTGCCAGTGGTTTCATCATCCTCTACGGCATGTACATCGCTTTCCTCACGTCCACACCTCTGCGGCGGGGAGTGGGATTTGCCCAAACCGTCGCTCATGGGGATTTGACCCCGAACATGTACTGCCTAACGCAAAAAGACGAGATTGCTAGCCTTTGCCAAGCCTTGAATACGATGGTGGAAAACTTTCGCTCTTTGGTCGGTAATATTTCCCGCGGGGCCGATGTCTTCGCTGAATCCTCCCATATCCTGGCTAAACGCGCCGAATCAACAGCCAATGCCGCCCAGCAAATTGCAGAAGCCATCAATCAGGTCGCGGGCGGTTCTCAAAGCCAAGCCAACAGCGTCCAGAACATTATGCTGGCCGTACAGGAAATGACAAAGGTTATTCAACAAATCGATCAAAGTGTCGCTTTGACCGATCAGCTCTCCAGCCAAGCCCTGGAAATGGCTAACGAAGGGGAAAAGGCCATCTCCAAAACTAGCACCCAGATGACTCACATCCATCAAACGGTTCAAGAAACTGGAGATATCATTTCCTCCCTCGGCGAAAAATCAACCTCCATCGGCATTATTGTTGAAACCATCAAAACGATTTCGGATCAAACCAACCTTTTATCTCTCAATGCCGCCATAGAAGCTGCGCGCGCCGGAGAACACGGGCGCGGGTTTAGTGTCGTTGCCGAGGAGGTGCGCAAGCTTGCAGAACAATCCACCCTGTCCAGTGCGCAAATCGAACATATCATTCACGATATTAAGAACAACGTGGACATGGCGATTTCCAGCATGAACGCCGAAAAAGAAGTGGTTCGCGATGGCTCCCATGTTATTGAAGAAGCCCAAAAATCTTTCACCCGCATAAAGAACAGCACCCTCGTCGTCAATCAGCAGCTTCAGGAGGTCTCGGCGTTTGCTAAAAATATTGCAGCCAGCTCAGAGCAAATTGCTCAAGAGGTAACCCTCGTCGCCGCGATCAGCCAAGAAACCACCGCTCAAACCGAAGAGGTAGCCTCCAACAGCACAGAACAGATGAGTTCCATACAGGAAATCAATGCCTCCATCGCGGAACTTTCGGCCGCTGCCGTGGAACAGCAAAATGCCGCTCGCCGATTTAAGCTGGCATGAGAAACCAATGATGATCTGTGGCAAAAGCGCGGGTTTTCCGCGCTTTTTGATCCCTATATATAAGTAAAAGTAGAATGTCAATTGTTAGAAAGGAGGGAATACCCGGTAAAATACCTCCACCTACGCTTCGCTCAGAGCTGAGCTACCGGGATTATGATGAAGAAAATAGAAGCCATTGTCCGGCCAGGGAAACTGGAAACGATCAAAGAAGCATTATCCAAACTCGGCATTCGAGGTTTGACCGTAAGCAATATCTTGGGATGTGGAAATCAAAAGGGATATACGGAAATCTACCGTGGCCAGGAAGTTAAAATTCAACTCCTACCTAAAATACGCCTTGAGATTGTCTTGCCAGATGAGTTAGCCGAAGAAGCAATCGATGCGATCATCGAGGCGGCCCGCACCGGAAATGTCGGAGACGGAAAGATATTTATTTATGATGTACAGGAAGCCATTCGCATTCGCACGGGGGATAAAGGTTTAAGTGCTCTGTAAGATTTTAGTCGGATCTAAAAGTATATGGTCTCCGCTGATTCAAAATCCGGGTACGCACTTTCACCATGCTGGCTCAAATCCAGCCCTGATTCTTGTTCTTCCAGGCTGGCTCGTAAAGGCGTAACCAAAGAAACAACTTTCAGGATACCCCACGTCATCCCAGCCACATAAAGATACGTTGCCCCTATGGCCAAGAGTTGAACCCCGACAAGATGAAAGCCGCCGCCATTGAAAAGGCCCTTTGCCCCCAGGGGATTCAGCGCAAGATCCGCGAAAACGCCGGTTGCTAACGTTCCCCAAGTTCCACCGAGTCCGTGGATTCCGAACACATCCAAGGCATCATCATAACCTAATTTTGTTTTCAGGAAAGCAACACCTATGTAGCCAATCCCACCCGCAATGAAACCAATCAGAAGCGCACTCGCCGGTGTGACATATCCCGCAGCAGGCGTAATGGCAACAAGGGCTGCAATCCCTCCGCTACTTACCCCGAAGATCGTAACTTTCCTGACCTGTAACCACTCCAGCACAGCCCAGCCAATCATCCCAAACGCTCCGGCAATCTGTGTTGTCACTAATGCCAGGACAGCTAGCGCATTGGCACCCAGTGCTCCTCCTGCATTAAAACCGAACCAGCCAAACCACAAAAGCCCAGCTCCTAAAATAACATTAGGCATGTTATGCGGTACGGATATATCCTGTCCGGTCATTTGTCTTTTTCCCACAACCAGGGCCGTTACTAAACCGGAAACGCCTGAAGCAATTTCCACGACGGTCCCACCGGCGAAATCCAAAACACCCAGCTCTTTCAGCCAGCCTCCGTTTCCCCAAACCCAGTGAACCAGAGGAATATATACGAAAATGCTCCAAAGCGAAACCAACCCCAAAAAGGCTGGAAACCGCAGGCGCTCAGCAGTGGCTCCTGTCATAACGGCCGGAGTTATGATCGCAAACATCAATTGAAACGCGAAAAAGAGAAGATGAGGAATGTTAGCGGCATATTCCGGATTGGGTTCCAAGCCAACACCTTTAAGCCCAAACCACTGGAAACCGCCGATTAGATGATAGTGATCCGGGCCAAAAGCTAGGGAATATCCGAACAAGACCCAAATCAGCGTAACAATGGCGATCACAAAGACGCTCTGCATCATAATGGAGAGCACATGCCTTTTCCGCACCATCCCTCCGTAGAAAAAAGCTAAGCCCGGAGTCATTAAGAAAACCAATACTGTGCAAAAAAACATAAAGGCGATATCTGCTGAACTCATATTTTCCTCCTCGCATGCAAACAGCTCTATACCTAAAAATTTCCACGCAAGACAAAAAGAGCCTCAAAATAAGATAAAACGAGACTCAAAGAAAGCGTGTTGCCTTCTTAGAGCCTCGTTGCTCTTGCCAGAATTAGCTGATTTAAGTTTACCACTTTACCATTCAAAAGTCGAGAAGATATTTCACAACCACTCACGCTCGAGTCACTCCCGTAACTTCAGCCGTCCAAGCATCGAGAGCCACAAGGTCATTGGGGCCAACTTCAGAAAGCGACGTCTTCCCCAGAGCCCGGATCGCTTCCTGCATTTCCAGAACCATTGCATTTAAGACATAGGTCACACTCTGAGCCGCCAGGTTAATATCCAGGCGGTTTTTATATTTGGAATCATAGTCCACCAGCCGGGTCAATGGCTCCCAAGGCATCACCTTTTCAATCTGTTTATGCACAAGGGCAAAAAGCGGTACGGTTCCGAGATAGACGGCATCCGCTCCTAATGCCAGGGCCTTCAGGCATTCGCCCGGTGTGAAATACCCCCCGGCGGTAATGAGACTAACTTCGTTTTTCACCCCCTGGTCTTTCAAGTAGTGTACCGCGCGCACGAGAGCCTGAAGAGTGGGTAAGCCAAAATCATCTTCGAGCGTCGGCGAAGACCCATCGGTTCCACCCTGTGCTCCGTCCAGGACGATCACATCAAAGCCGGCCTCCAAAGCGACCGCTAAGTCTGCTTCCAAGCGTCCCCCAGACATGATCTTGAGGGCAATGGGCCTTCCTGGCACTTCTTGCTGCAGATCAGAGACATATCTCGGCCAATCCCAAGGAGACTTAATCCCCGGCATGACTGCAGCGCTTTTTAGCGTTTCCACCGGCGACACTTTCATCAGCTTCTGAGCCCGGCCTTTGATCGCTGCGGGTTCGAGAACGTGCATGCCGATACGGGCCCCCTGGCCCATTTGCACTTCGATCATGTCCGCTACCGCTAAAGCCTGGGGCTCGCGTCCCCAGGAGCTGCGACCGATCTGCCAAATGTACTTGCCTGCCGCCTGTCGTTCTTCGGGTAAAAAGGGCCCTTCTCCTGAATTAATCGCCGTCCCAACCTTGCGGGCAGCCTGGGCCAAAGCTTTTCTTGCTTCTTCGCTCAAAGCGACACCGTATCCCATGCCCGATATGATCAGGGGAATCGGAAGTTGCAGCGGCTTTTCGGCCTTCGGGCCCAAGGTCACGGACATGTTAACCGGGACATTCCCTTCGATCGGAAGCCTCGCCATCTGGGCTGGGACAAACATAAGTCCATCGAACCCAAGGTACTTTTTCGCAGATCCTAAAGGCCGTTTGATTATTTTTCCTTCTTCAGCTCTCAGACTGATTTCGAGGATGTTTTGCCAAGATGTCCGCTTCACGGCACTCCAAAGTTCCATTATATTCTCTGAAAACTCATCAGAAAGGAACCTGTTGAGCACCAGACCGAATATTCGCTGAACCCCTGTGCGAAAAAGCCGTCGGCCGATGAAGACAAAGAGAAGGATGAACGTCATCCCTCCCACTAAAACCCCGCCCACTGCAGCTAAGGCGACATAGAGGATTGTTGTAGTCAAATCAATCCCTCACAGGTGGCCGATGGGAACCAGCCACAAAATTGCATCAGCTTTAGTTTGTGTAGAGTTCAGTCTGAATATGCGGAATCCCGAAAAGCACCGATTCAGCCTCTCGCCCCTTCAGCCTCTGGCCCATTTAGCCTCAGTAAAAACTCGCCCAATCGATCGTCCAGATCATCCGATCATCCCCTTAAATGCTTGGCAATCACCAGGCGCTGGATCTGGTTCGTCCCTTCATAAATCTGGGTAATCTTCGCATCCCGCATGAAGCGTTCCACTTTGAATTCCTTGCTGTAGCCGTACCCACCGAAAATCTGGACGGCGTCAGTCGTCACTTTCACCGCCGTGTCGCTGGCAAAGAGCTTTGCCATAGAAGCCTCTTTGCCGTAAGGCAGCCCGGCCATGCGCCGAAAAGCCGCTTGATACACCAAAAGCCGCGCAGCCTCAATTTGGGTCGCCATATCCGCCAGCATAAACTGAATCCCTTGAAAGTTTCCAATGACCTGTTTAAATTGTACCCGTTCTCCAGAGTAAGCCAATGCTTCATTAAAAGCGGCCTGGGCAATCCCCAAAGCCTGGGCCCCGATGCCGATCCTTCCTCCATCCAAGAGGGACATGGCCACTTTAAACCCTTCGCCCTCTGCCCCGAGCCGATTTGCGACTGGAACGAGCGCATCCTCAAAAACAAGCTCACAGGTCGAGGAACCGTTTAAACCCATTTTTTCTTCTTGTTTGCCAACACGGAAACCCGGTGTATCCTTATCCACCAAAAACGCGGTGATCCCTCGTGCGCCTTGGCCGCGATCCGTGGAGGCCATGACCGTATACACCGAGGCATACCCCGCATTTGTGATAAAACGCTTGCTGCCATTAAGGACATAGTGATCCCCCTGACGCACGGCTGTGGTCTGCAGGCTCGACGCATCTGAGCCCGCATTGGCCTCTGTCAACGCAAAAGCCCCAATAAATTCCCCGCTTGCCAACTTTGGTAGATACTTTCGCTTCTGCTCCTCCGTACCAAAATAGAGAATTGGAAAGCTCCCAACGGATGTATGGACCGCCAGGATGACCGCCGTCGAGGCACACCCCCGTGCGATCTCCTCAAGGGTCAGAATGTAAGAGAGAAAATCCGAACCCGCTCCCCCATACTCCTCTGGGATCGGGATCCCCATTAACCCCAGTTCCCCCATCTTGCGTATCAATTCCCAAGGAAACTCATGGGTCACGTCCGTAATCACCGCCTGCGGGATCACTTTCTCCTCCACAAAATCCCGCACCATCTTCCGCATCATCTGTTGATCCTCATTCAACGTAAAATCCAAATTAGTCTCCTCCCCACGTTTTAGCGCACCTCGACCATAATCGCATCTCCTTGCGCCGCGCCGCTGCAGATTGCCGCAATCCCCAGACCCCCACCTCGACGCCTCAGTTCATAGATAAGCGTCATGATGATTCGGGCCCCGCTCGCTCCGATCGGGTGCCCGAGCGCAATCGCCCCACCGTTGACATTCACCCTTTCCGGATCCCAGTGGGCGATCGTCTGGCTGGTTAGGGCCACCGCCGCAAAGGCCTCATTCACTTCCAAAAGGTCAATATCCTCAATCTTCATGCCCTTTTGCTCTAACAATTTATTGATCGCAAACCCCGGCGTCGTCGCGATATAGGCCGGTTCCCGGGCCACTGTCGCATGTCCTAAAATCCTGGCCAATGGCTTTTTGCCGAGCCGTATGGCCTTCTCCTCACTCATCAGCACCAAGGCTCCTGCCCCATCATTCACGCCCGGGGCATTTGCCGCTGTGACCGTGCCATCTTTGACAAAGATCGGGGGGAGAGCCGCCATCTTCTCTAGGCTCGTGTCCGCTCGGGGACCTTCATCCACCGCGAATGTCCTGGCCTGACCGCCTTTTTGGGGAATATCTATCGGTGCGATTTCCTGCTCAAACCGCCCTTCGCGAATCGCCGCTAGGGCGAGGGTTTGCGAACGGAAAGCAAACTCATCCTGGGCTTCCCGGCTGATGCCATATTCTTTGGCCACCGTCGAACCATGGACCGCCATGTGCACATTATGGAAAGCACACCACAACCCATCGTGCACCATGAGATCAATCACACTGTCATTGCCCATACGGTAGCCAAAGCGGGCCTTCTTCAAGACATAGGGCGCATTGGACATGCTCTCCATTCCTCCGGCCACGATCACCTCCGCGTCCCCGGCCCGGATAATGGTCTCGCCCAACGTCACCGCCCGCAGTCCCGAGGCACATACCTTATTGATCGTCTCCGAAGTCACTTCCTGGGGAAGCCCCGCCTTAATGCTCGCCTGCCGGGATGGAATCTGCCCCGCTCCTCCCTGGAGCACCATCCCCATTAGGACATTATCCACCATATCCCCGGATATCTCGGCCCGCTTAAGGGCCTCGTGAATCACATGCGCCCCCAAATCCACTGCCGGTAAATCCTTAAGGCCTCCGCCAAGCACCCCAAACGGCGTGCGCGCTGCACTGACAATCACCGCCGTGGTCATATCTACTCCTCCCCTTCCTGAACCAGCGATTTGATTGATAAGATTATCATGATAAATTATTCTCCTTAACTAAGGATAACTCCTTCTAATCTTTCGACTATTCTCACTATATATTTGGATTTATCCAAGCGTTTAAGACTCCCACTTCTATAAGTGGGAGTGGGAATTCTGTTCTCTGCTTCGGTGGGGGTAGACTCCTCCGTCGCCGCAAAGTCTTCTTCTTGGGGTTGGCGGCTTTGGCGAAACCCATCCTCAGCCGTGAGGTCATCCTTTGACAGTTGGCGGTTTCGGCGTTAGTGTCCACAGGACACTAACGTCACTGGAGGCTTTCGTCACCGAAGTCTCGATGTTCAGCTTGAGCTGAACGAGTTCACTCTCTATACCTGAATCCTTTGGCATTCAAGCGCCGAGTTCATCGATTAACGATGTGATGCATAAGTTTTCCAGTCGATTTTATACTAGATAAGAGCTAAGGTTTTTACAAAACCAAACATCAGGACTTCAGCTGGAGACCCTATCCGCCTGAAGTTACAATTAGATCAATCGCACTGATAGAAGTGGACGTCTGGAATGGTGATACAACCGGCGGAAGCTGGAGGAGAAAATGTCATGAATATTAAACCCAAACTAATAAAGAAGTTTAAGCGGCAACTGAAAGCGATTCTTGGACTACGAAATGGCAAACTCACAAATGGAACTTGTAATCAATGCGTTAACGCCCCATGTGTCAAAATCTGCCCAGTTGGTGCCACCTATAAAACTGAAGATGGAGTAATCTTTTATCTAATTAATAGAACAAACACAGGCGGGTTTATAATGAACCTACCTGTGTTTTTTATCCAAGCGTTTAAGACTCCCACTTCTACAAGTGGGAGTGGGAATTCTGTTCTCTGCTTCGGTGGGGGTAGACTCCTCCGTCGCCGCAAAGTCTTCTTCTTGGGGTTGGCGGCTTTGGCGAAACCCATCCTCAGCCGTGAGGTCATCCTTTGACAGTTGGCGGTTTCGGCGTTAGTGTCCACAGGACACTAACGTCACTGGAGGCTTTCGTCACCGAAGTCTCGATGTTCAGCTTGAGCTGAACGAGTTCACTTTTTGCAAAATTTGAAATTTGTCTCACTCAAAAAAATACGACCTTTTTTGAGCGTGTCAGTCAATTTCAGTTTGAAGGCCATAAGCTATTGCCTGTGCCCTAGTTTGAAACTTTAGTTTATGAAGAATGCTGCTAACATAATTACGCACCGTTTTCTCACTGAGAAACAGCTCTGCAGCCATTTCCCTGTTTGTTTTGCCAACGGTAATCAAAGCCAAAACCTTTTTTTCCCGGGTGGTCAATTGCTCATCGGTATCAAGCGTAGACTTTATTGACATTTGCCTCATTTTATCGATTACTTTACTGGTTACTGCGGGGTCCAACAATGATTGCCCTTTACCCACAGCATCTACCGCCTCCATAAGAGCTTGAGTACCTATATCCTTTAAGACATAACCGGAAGCGCCCGCCATTAAAGATGCAAAAACGGCGTCATCATCAGCAAAAGAAGTTAGCATTATCACATTAGTCTCAGGGTTACTCTGCTTTATTTCCCTGCATGCTTCTATACCGCTTAATCCGGGCATTCTGATATCCATGATTACAATATCGGGTTTCAGCAAGTGGTTTTTTTCAATTGCTTCGGTGCCGGAATAAGCTTCTCCGGCTATTTCAAAGTGATCGTTTCGCCGGAATATGGCCTTAAGACCCATGACGACAACTTCATGGTCATCCACAATTAGAAGTCTGAATCTTTTCATTGAATCTCCTCCTTTAAGACAGTCACTCTAATCCTTGTTCCCTTGCCCCTTTCGCTTTGTATTTCTAATGTGCCTTTTGCCAGCTTGCTTCGGTCCGCCATGTTTTTTAAACCCCTGTGAGTACTGGAATTATCAGTTTGTGTCAGTATCCTGGTATCAAACCCTTGACCGTTATCTGAAATCACTAATTCCACCTTTTCCGGAAAAAACACCAGAGCAGTTTCGATCATGTTGGCGCCGGAGTGTTTTACTATGTTGTTCAATGCCTCTGCAGTGATATGATACAGATGTTTGCAGATTTCAAGGGGTACCTCTGTGGCTTCACCTCTCACCTGGAAATCTACATGAACCATGGAGTTAGCGCGGAACTTTTCAATTAAATGGGTAAGCCCTTTTTCCAGATCGGCCTCCTGAAAATTAGTCGGCTGTAAATCTAAAATATAATTCCTGATATTCTTTACAACATCTTTTAACCCTTTCAATGCTATGTTCATCTGGCCTTGAGCTTCTTCGGCGTTTTCTTTAACCAGGTAACCGGCATTTTCCAAATGCAGCCCTACAGCGTATATGTTCTGGATTATACCGTCATGCAGGTCTCTGCTAATTCTGTTGCGTTCCTGGCAGAGAAGATTCAAACGGCGGGCTTCATCCAGGTTTTTTCGGTGTTCCAGTTCGAAAACTTCCAACGCCCTAATCATAAAAACCGCTATCGCTATCCCACAAAGAGTTCTGAACACATGAACAGGAATTTGAAAAGTATTAAAAAAGGATTCAACATTAATAACCGATGCCGGGAAAAAGTCCGCTTTGGGTACAAGCAAACCGGCTACCAGGGCATCCAGTCCGAAAAACATTGCTGCATAGAGAAAGTTTTTGGCAACCAGAGAGTTAGAAGAACTTTTTAGTGAATCATATTGAAGCCATAAAGCGTAACTGCTTAATACGGCTCCGGGAAATGCCAATAAATAGCGTGTCCACGTCTCACTTGCCGTCATCCACCAGTCCATGTTGGGACTAATCCACGTAGGAAAAGCGATGAAATTTATCAGCCAGAAAACAAACACACCCGCCGGAAGAAAACGCAACCACTGGTATTTATTCAAGGTGTTCACAGAGAGAATGACTCCAAAATAAAAGAGAAATAAAAAAGATACAGCCACAACCATGTCTTCAGCGATATAAAAAACACGAACTGTATGTTTACTAATATACTGGCTCTGTATAGGAATAAACACTTCCGCCCACTCTGCCAGCCCGTGGATAATTCCAAAAGCCGCCAATAGCCATAAGGAGCTGGCTAAAGGAAGGTTGCTTGAATTCCGGAAAATCCTGATATGTAGGGCAATAGCAAAACCCATAAGAAAAAAGAATAAGCCGTAAACAAATTGAAGCAGAGTATAATTTGTTTCAAAAAAGTTATAAATCATTTTTTTCCCTCAAACAGGTTTATAAAGTTCTTTGGATTGTTTTCTGCTGATGGACTTACTCTGATTTATACTATCATAAAAACACAATTATTTGTTAATTTTTATGTAAAAAGCCCGAGTAGATTGCTAAAACCATGTTAAGCGTAAGAGTGGAGGCCCGGCAATAAGTAGTTTACACCAAAAAAAGTGAAAATAACGGCCACAAATCCCAGTACTGCCATCCAAGCCGCACGCTTACCCTTCCAACCGTACATGAGTCGGGCGTGAACGTACCCGGTGTAAATTATCCAAGTAATCAGAGACCACGTTTCTTTAGGATCCCAGGACCAATAAGTTCCCCAGGCATAATCTGCCCAAATTGCCCCGGTAATAATAACCAGGGTCAAAAGCGGTAGGGCAAAACCGATCACCTTGTAAGCCAAATCGTCTAATATTTCAGCAGCCGGAAAACGGGAGATTAGGCCGTCCTTTTGATTTGTCACTCCTTGCCGCGTTTTCAGCAAATACATCAGGCCTAAGCCGAAGGAGATGGCGAATGCTCCATAGGATAACATAGCGGTTACCACATGGAAAGTCAGCCATTGACTTTTCAAGGCTGGGGGAATAGCTTGGGCCACTCTCTCGTCGGGACCCATTTTCATCACAATGAAGACCAGAAGTAAAAAAGGTATCGGCATTACGAAGGAACCCAGTGCTCTTAATTTATAGCGGAATTCCGCAAATAAGTAAACAGCCAGAATCCCCCAACAAAAGGTCAAAATAAACTCATAGCCATTGGAGAGCGGCAGGCGTTGGGCAATAACAGTACGGGCAACCAGAACCACAGTATTCCCGGCAAAGCCGATGATCGTTAAAGCAGTCGCGAATTTTCCCAAGATATTACTCTTTACACCCAACCACACCCAATATAAGACCATACTCAAGAAGTAGGCCACTAATGTCAGATAAAACATCGAGATTTCCAAGCCTTGTAATCCTTGGTTCATAGTACCCTCTCCTTTAACTCTAAGTCTGTGGTTAATCCCGCTCGTTCCTTGGAATTAGTTCCCTCTATTTCACTTAGCAATTTACCAAACTCGGTTTCTGTCTGGCCTATGATTTTACCGGAAGCCATCCCTAAGGTTAAGCGGCCTTCCTGTTCTAAAATTCCGGAGACAAGTAAGGGGCGCCAATAAAATGAGAGCATAAGCCCAAGCAGCAACAAGCCGGACCCAAGCCAAACAACCGTTACACCGGGATCTTTTTTGACTTGCAAACCTGTGAAACCTGCATAGCCTTCCATGGTTACCTTGTATTGGCCTTGGACATTTGTACTTTCCCCGGCTGAAAGTTGTCCGCTTTGGATCGGTTGCGAGTTTCCTGCTTTATAGATCTGAAACAAAATGACCGGTTGCTGAGGGCTCCCCATCATACCGCCAATAAAGAGGTAAAGATCCGTATTGGGAAAACGGAAAGGCCTTCCTTGGTTGCGCAGGTATATCGGCATTGTTTGACCTGTAACATCGGCAGTCAAATGAACCCCATGATCAAAACTAGCTTGATAAAACGTTACTCCTTTATAAGTAAAAGGGTGGTTAACTGAGAGTGTCCCACTGGCAGTTTCCCTGCCGTTTTCAATGATACTCAAATTGGTGTACCAGTTGTCTCTTTCCCCATTGGGCAGAAAACGGTCTTCAGCGGAATTAACCTTCACTCCGAAGTCCTGGGTCACTGTCCCCTTGCTGAGGTTAATGTTTTTTAAGGCTGTCGTTGTACCGGCTGCTGCCATCATAGTACCCTTGAAACCAAAAAACATTCCGAGGATTGCCCCGCTGATCAAGATAACAAAAGCAATATGCACAATGAAGGCACTCCAATAGCCCAAATGGTGCTTCTGGGCCACAAAACTCCAACTTTCACCTGATTCTTCACCTATCAGGCGAAATCCCCTGTCTCGGAGAATCTTCTCCGTTTTCAGGCGCAGATTTTCCGTGCTACCCTTGATTTCCTGCCGAAGTTTCTGCGGTATATCATTACCGTTCTGGGGAGGACGTGGTTTAAATGTCCGGTTGTATGTACCGCTAAAACGCTGCATACTGCAAACAAGTAAGTTAACACAGAGCAACCCCAGCAATAGCCTGAACCAAGCAGTACTGTAAACATGGGTAAATCCTAAAACTTGCCAAATTCGGCTAACTGCTTCTGCCCTATCCGGCTCTAATTCTGTTTGAGGAAGGATAGTCCCAATGCCTGACGTCAAGGCAGTGGCTCCCAGAAGGGCCAGTCCCATTTTCATCGAGCTAAACAAATACCATAGTTTATCTGTCCAGCTCTTTGGATTTTCGTTCATGCCTCACCCTCCATAACTAACCGTATACTCCCAGTGATATTTTTCCATCTTAAGTTAACCGTCCACCGGCAAAAAAGAAAACCTTGCACGTCCGGCTAGGGAATTTAGCTCATTAGGGCATAGTCTGAGACGTGCAAAGCAACTTCTTTGTTCAGCTTAAAGTAGTGTTCCAAACCGGAAGCGCAGCAAAAAGTATAACGCATCGCAAAGCCAGCCCGCCCACCATTACTGCTCCATCACAGATACATATAGCAGTTTTGGCTTGAGTGCCGGTGGCTGCTTGCTCCTTCTTGGCTAAATTTAGAGCCTCAACGGGGCTTACAGCTAAGCTTACATACTTACGCTGATTGTAAGCATTTTTGGCATACAGGATAAATGGTCCGACCAAGCCCAAAGACACCAGCACAACCCAAAAAGCTACAGCCAACGACCCATAAAACAATTTTTGGGCTGAGAGGACGGCCATGGGTCCTAGGGAACCGGAGAAGATTAAACCGAAGAATATCGTCAAGACAATAATCTCGCTGGAAACAAGACCAAGGTGAGTCTGGCAAACCCGTCCTTCTTTCACTTCACCCTTCTCCAGAAAATGCGCTAACAAAGATGTTGCCGATAATCCGGTCGAAAGGGCCGAAATTATAAAAAGCACCGGCATGATATTTGTGTGCCAGAATGGAACAGCCTTGACCACTGAGAGCAGCAAGCCTGTGTAGGCCATCGTACCTACCGCCAGAACCGCACCCGCATAAGTAAGAATAGCCGGAGCTTTGGTGTCTTTCCACACGAAATATGCCTGAACCAGTCCAACCAGGATGAATGCGGACAGAATATAAATACCCCAGGTCATAACCGAGCTCACATTGGCAAACATCCCCAAAATCAACCACGGTTTTCTCAAGCCTTGACCTAAATCAAAAACCAAAAGGAGAGCTCCTATAGCTACTGCAGGAGCACTAATATAATAACCCGTTTTCTTCAGGCTGGATGCGTCCCCGATAAGTCCTTTTTCCGCTGCGAAGGAAGATAGATACGCACCGGCGCCTATCCCTCCCAAAAACAAATATATTGCAAGCAGCCATCCCCATTTTCCCATGGCCCATTCCCTCCTACTTACTTTCCTTCGGTATAATTACTAATGACGGTTTTGTCAACTCAGGCGAGGGCAAACCGTTGACCTGTGCCACTGTCCCAGATGTCTTCTTCAGTTCAGCCAAATCGCCGAAGGTTAAAGCCTTGACTGGACAGGCCGCTACGCAAACCGGCTTTTGTCCGTTATCCTGAAGTTTAGCGCAGAAACTGCATTTGCTTACTGTTCCTGAGCCTTCACCATACTGGGGAGCATGATACGGACAGGCAACGACACAGTAGCCACACCCGACGCATTTCGTAGGATCTTGAACAACAATCCCGTCTTTAGCCCGTTTTTGGTAAGCCCCAACGGGACAAACACTGACACAGGCCGGCTCGGCACAGTGATTACAACTCATGGAAAGATAAATAAAATTATTTACACTC
Source organism: Desulfosporosinus sp. (assembly GCA_020692355.1). Lineage (GTDB taxonomy): Bacteria > Bacillota > Desulfitobacteriia > Desulfitobacteriales > Desulfitobacteriaceae > JAJZPA01. The sequence continues at coordinate 66,921 of JAIMKP010000009.1, read as the reverse complement.
TCATTAATTTTGCTGTTTTTGATTTGCTTCTTTAAGACCTTACGCCACTTGACCCCTTTTTCCCACTTGTACTGTATCTGACAAGCTGCCTCACAACGTCGACATCCAATGCATTTACCTTGATCATACCTAAAACCTAATTGTTTCCCGACAGTGGCGTTGGAGCCAGTGGGTGAACTACCCTCCGCCCGGACAATCCTAGTGGCAGGCAAACCAAGGGCAAAGGCACCAGCGACAAGTGCTCCAGCCTTTAGCACAGCCCGCCGGCTCAGCAAACTATTCACTTTTGACATTTGTTCGTCGACTCCTTACTTCTCATCGTGAATTTTCAGAGTAGAGTCTGTTGACACAGTAGTTAACAGCCTCTATTAAATCAGGAACTTTTAGCTTTATCGCTCAAGTATTTATCCAAGCGTTTAAGACTCCCACTTCTATAAGTGGGAGTGGGAATTCTGTTCTCTGCTTCGGTGGGGGTAGACTCCTCCGTCGCCGCAAAGTCTTCTTCTTGGGGTTGGCGGCTTTGGCGAAACCCATCCTCAGCCGTGAGGTCATCCTTTGACAGTTGGCGGTTTCGGCGTTAGTGTCCACAGGACACTAACGTCACTGGAGGCTTTCGTCACCGAAGTCTCGATGTTCAGCTTTAGCTGAACGAGTTCACTTTTTCTCCCATGGCCATTTTCCATCTGCACGCCACAATTCCTTAGGAACACCTTCGCCGTAAGGCTTAGTTGTATGAGGATTGATTGCTCCTTCTTCGCCTTTCTTTGTTTTGAAATTAGTACCTATATGACATGTAGCACAAATTTTAGCAGTATCAAGGTCTTTTAAGATTCTCATACCAAAACCTGCACCCTCATTGTTCTCGTGCGGATCATGACAGGTGGTACAAGTTATATTATCAGTTTTTAGATAGTGAGCACTGATTTTAAAGTCATACCATTCTTGATGATCATCATTTGAAGCCCCATTACCCAAAAATGGTTTTGCTTTTGGGTCTGTACTACCCCAATTGGGTCTCCTTATGCGGTCCACACCATTATTTTTATCTTTACTTAATAGTTCTACGAGAGAGTCTCCAGGTTTAAAATTAAAAACATCCTTTCTAGCAGTAGTTCCTGGTACGGTAGTATTCCAGTTACCATGACATCTGCCACAAATATCTATTTGTTGGTCCTGAGTCAATTCAGCAGGATTTTTGGTTGTTCCACCAGCTAAATGAGTACCCTCCCCACTTGGTCCATGACATGCTTCACAACCAATTCTTAAGTCAGCAATATTACCGTCTAAATTAAATGGAGTTGTAGAGGTATAATAGGGTTGACCATTAAAAGCAGTGTCTAAGCCGGTAGGATTATAGCCTGTTACATGGCAACCAATACAAGAACCTTCCCAGACTCTTTCATCAGTACGTTGACCCATTGAAGGTTTAGCACTGTCGATGCCATTATATCTAATATTTAGCAGTTTATTACCATAGCCTGGTATCCATACAGCATAAGCCTGGTTATGATTGGAACCAATAATAATAGTAATATCTTCAACTCCATAAGTTTTATCACTAAAAGTTAATGGTTTCTCAGTCATTACAGCTCTGATACCGGTAGGAAGATCTGGCTTACCGTCTTTATTTGCATCTACATTCAATGGATGTACATAAGTTTCTCTATTTTCTTTAATCCACTTAGCTGCTCCTGTATAATCGGCAGGATTAGCAGCCCAACCATTAATATTATCATAACCTTTTAGAGCTTTTTGAGTGTGAGGAGTGTTCTGCCAGTCTCCAACATCTTTAGTGTGACATTTTAAGCATTCATCTGAACCAGCTGAAAAAGTTTTCCCGACTGTTCCTGTTTTCGTTACTATTTTTTGGATATAAGCTGATGATTTTTGAGTATTTGATGCCGGAGCTGTTACTTGCTGATTTCCGCAACCCATTACAACAATTGCCGCCAGTACCGCGAGTAAAATAAATAACCATACTTTTCTCACTAATTCTTCTCCCCCTTTTTTACTTGATCCTGGAACACTGTTTTTCTTCATGTCAAGTTCACCTGCCTTTCGGTTTGTTGATCCAACTACAATTTGAATATTTAAGTTTAAGGTGGATGAGTGAACTGTCAAATCAGCACAAACCGGGAATCCAACCCATTTGAAATATGGGGAAATAAACGGGACAGGGGAGTTAACATAGCATAATCGTTAAGCTAGAAGTGATAGTAAATTTTTTCACAATTTTATTATACAAATATACCAAGCCTAACGCACCGTGTCATCCGTCCCAATTCAAAGATTGTTTGGTCACCATTTTTCGGGACAAAATAGCGTTTCTTCCCTGTGTATATAAATGCAAAAAGGGATTCGCCAAATGTCTCACAAAAAGGCACCTAGTTTTAGGTGCCTAAGTAAACCTCGTATATCATTCCGCTAATTGTTATCTATAGATAACTCAGGCCGAGGCCTCTTTGCACAACACCCTATTCAGGAACGTTGCGTAAGTAAAAATATCAATCTGACGATCTTCGAACATTAGGTTAAGCGATATGGGATTTCTCTTGGAGTGATTTTATCGTCTGCCGTTATATCAATTGGACCAAATTAAAAAGGCCGCTAACAAATTTCTTTGCCAGCGGCTCTTCAGCTCAAAGATTTCCTTAAAGCTGCGTGTTATGGGAAAGGGGGGAGGGATTGGTATTAGTCTTAGTGATTTTTACCTGGAGTAACGCTTTCTTTAGCTCCGATTTTGTTGCCGGCGACGTGACATTTGTTGCATTGGACATCTTTGGTCAAGTTGTGGGAGGGCCAAGGTTCGTTCACGTTATGCTTTACTACAGTAGCTACTACTTTCTTGGTCTCTTCATCGCGCATTACGGACGCATCAACAGCATGGCAAGCAATACAGGTTACATCCACGTGGGTACCTTTTGGCGACTTGTCCGCATGGCAGTTAATACACTGCGTCTTACCTTCCAATCGCCCGCCTTGCTCAGTGTTCTTCAGTTTCATACTGTGCAAGTCTTTGTGGCAGTTGGTACAACTCCCTAGGGTCTCGTGAACCCCACGTTGGGCGCTTAGTTGAAGTTCTTCTGACTGTGGGTGGCGGCGTACGCCCATACCGAACGTGCCGATAGCGGCAATGGACTTGTCACCTTGATAATAGCCAGTGTGGCAAGCTTCGCAAAGATCGCTAGATTTAGTCAGCTCAGCTTTACCGACAAAATCGTGGGCCGCAACATTAAAAGTCCAGTCCATTCCGTATTCAGTCATACCTCCCTTGGACGTGTTGCTATCTTTATCATATTTAGTCCAAAGGTCGAGCGCACTGCCGGATTGCTTTTGCTTAATTTGAGTCTTCCAGTGGCAGGCCGCACAGTTAGTGTTAATGTGGCAACGTTCACAATCTGCGGCGTCAAAGTTCTCGTCGGCAACATATTCTTTCCCGTCAGTCCCTTTCAGCTTGTGTTCCACCCGTGGCTTACCGTCGGCCGTAAACTTCATGTCTTTGATCGTGGCATGTTCGCTTTGGCCAAATGCTTGGAAACTCTGGTCTTTGTGACACGTTACGCAGGCTTCGGCAGTAACACTATAGAAGTTGAGGGTCTTAGTAACATCGGTATTCTTGGCACTGAACCGGGCCCAGCTACCGTAGATGCGTTTAGCATTATGCGGCGGCGTGGGATTAATCGTTGTATGACAAACGATGCACTCTGTATTACCGTGTTTGCTCTTGCTATAAGCAACTTTATCAACGTATAGTGGTACCGTCTCCTCGCCAACTTTCATGGTCAGCTCTTTGCTACTATGGCAGGTTAAGCACTGTTCCCCTACCGATTGTGTGGTTGCCGTTTGGGTCGGTGCCACCGTTGAGTTTGTCTTTCCACAACCGGCGAGCACAATCACGATTACCACAGCAAGACAACAGAACAGAATAGTTAGCTTTTTGTGGTTAGACATAGTTTCCCCCCGTTGTTTTATCAAGTTTTTTCACCATTCTCCCTCCCACAAATGTAGATATTTTGTTTTTTTGGTGCCAATCTTTAAGTAATCTGCACCTTTCTGTTGAACTGTGATGATAAACTATTTTTTGGATATAAGCTGATGATTTTTGAGTATTTGATGCCGGAGCTGTTACTTGCTGATTTCCGCAACCCATTACAACAATTGCCGCCAGTACCGCGAGTAAAATAAATAACCATACTTTTCTCACTAATTCTTCTCCCCCTTTTTTACTTGATCCTGGAACACTGTTTTTCTTCATGTCAAGTTCACCTGCCTTTCGGTTTGTTGATCCAACTACAATTTGAATATTTAAGTTTAAGGTGGATGAGTGAACTGTCAAATCAGCACAAACCGGGAATCCAACCCATTTGAAATATGGGGAAATAAACGGGACAGGGGAGTTAACATAGCATAATCGTTAAGCTAGAAGTGATAGTAAATTTTTTCACAATTTTATTATACAAATATACCAAGCCTAACGCACCGTGTCATCCGTCCCAATTCAAAGATTGTTTGGTCACCATTTTTCGGGACAAAATAGCGTTTCTTCCCTGTGTATATAAATGCAAAAAGGCCTTGATTGACCTCGATATCTTGGAACGTCAAGTTCCCATCACCGAGGATAACCCCGAAAAAAGCAAAAAAGGACTTTACCGTATCAAGGATAATTTTATAGAATTTTGGTTTAAATTTGTTTACCCTAATAAGAACTTTATCGAAACCGACAACGCTACTTTCGTGATGAATAAAATAAAGACCAATTGGGTCAGCCGCCACATTGCTTATGTATATAAGGACATTTGCCAAGAAAAAATGTGGCAACTGAATGCGGAAAAAAAGCTCCCCTTCTGCTTTGATAAGATTGGGCGCTGGTGGAACAACAATATGGAAATAGATATTGTGGCTTACGATAGTGCCGGTAAGGACATCCTCTTCGGCGAATGCAAATACACTAACGAGCCGATGGACACTGATGTTTTTTATGCCCTGCTGGAAAAGGAAAGAGCGGTTACCTGGAAAAAAGATAACCGCCGTGAATATTTCATCTTTTTCAGTATCAACGGCTACACAGAACAGATGAAAGCATTAGCGAATGCCCGAAACGATGTGCTGTTGTATGAATAGATCTTCTTTCGACCGTGGCAAAGGCGCGTCCGGCTTCAGCCAGCCCCTGCGCATCAATTCCCCATGCATTTCCACCAACCATGGCAAGGCCAGATCAGCGGCTTTGATCTGATCAGTGTGTCGAAATACTTCCGTTGGAACACCGGAGGCAACAACCTGACCATGGTTCATGATCAAGATGTTATCCGCCCAAGCATAGGCTACATCGACATCATGGGTCGAAATGATAATAGTTCGTCCAGTAGCTGCCAGACGATCCAAGAGCTGCATAAACTCCCGTGCATGCCGGGGATCCAGCCAGGCTGTCGGCTCATCGAAGATAATCACTTTCGGCGTCATGGCCAGAATGTCGGCAATCGCCACTCTCTTTTTTTGGCCAAAGCTCAACATGTGGGTTGGCTTGTCCGCTAAATCCTCAATTTCCGTCTCTGCCATGGCCTTCAATACCCGTTCTTTCACCTCACGCTTCTCAAGTCCGAGATTGAGCGGGCCAAAAGAGATCTCCTGCCAGACACTGGCTGAGAAAAGCTGGCTGTCCGGGTCCTGGAACACAATCCCCACCTTTGTCCGCAATTCCCGCAGCCCTGCGGCGGTATATAACACATCTCGTCCCTTGTAGCGGATTTTCCCGCCCGCCGGACGCAGAATCCCGTTGAGATGCAGGAACAGCGTGGATTTACCCGCCCCGTTGGATCCGAGGATGGCCACCTTTTGCCCTTTGGTCACAGCCATGTCGATTTTTCTTAAGGCCTGGGTGCCATCCGGATAGGAGTACTCGACCGCTTCAGCTTCCAAAATAAACTCAGCCAATGGAAAATCCCCCCTCAAGTGAAGTTCAACAAGAGCAAACCCAGTTCAATTCCCAGGATCACGGCATAATTTCTTTTCGAGACCGGATACTCCTTTTCCAGGGTTCTTATTTCCCCCGTGTAATTTCTGGCCGTGAGCGCTATAGCCAGTTCTCCGGCCCGATGAAAGGAGCGCACAAACAGGGAAGAGATGAGCTGGCTCAAGGAACGAAACGTATTCTTAGCGGAGGCATAACCCAAGCGTGAGCTCTGGGACATGCGGATGAGAGCGGTCGTATCCATCAAGACAAAAATAAAGCGGTAGACCAGCCCCATTAACTCCAAGAAAAGAGAGGGCAGCTTCAGCTTTCTCAGCACTGAAATCACTTCCAAGACCGGCGTCGTCAACGACAGAAAGTAGAGGCAGGAGACAGCTCCCAGGGATTTAAACAGGATAAATCCCGCCTTCATTAAATTCGCCTGGCTGGCTCCAACGGTGATGCTCCCAAATGTAAACCCAAATAAGAAGCCACCTGGATCGTGAGAGACAGAAAAGGCAATGGTCAACACACCCGTCAGAATAAAGGAAAAAGGGATCATCATAAAGCGCAAAAAATGCCAAACTGGAGTTCCCGCACCCTTCGTACTCGCTACGGTCATCAGTAACAGCACTGCCCAAACCACCACCACTGATGGGGAGATGAGGCAGACAAGCATGGTCGCCAGGGCAAAGACAAATTTCTCTAACGGATGAATCTTGATCCAGCGATTGGTATAGGCATACGTATCAAGGTCAAACACACGCTCCTCAACCTTTCTTCGTTTTTGTCGCTGTGTGTTTGCCTTTAACATAGCCTAAATAATAGAAGACCATCCCACTGCCCAAAGCAGCCTGTAAAGCAAACAGGAAAGACTCTATTTCACCGCTGGGCGGCTCCCAGAGCGGCTTAAACCACGGCTGGTAATTGGCATCAATGGTGCTAATCGCTTCTCCCGCCTGATCATCGGCCCCGGCGAATTTGGCGTTATGCGCAAACACGAGTGGACCGAAGGCCAAGCCGATAACCAAAATTCCCAAAATGACGTTCTTCCAAACCAGTTTCATGCTTTCACCTCCGTTTTGCTGGGGGAGATCTTCTGCCATTCGTCAGCACGGAAAACGGACAAGACTTTTAATTCATTGCGGCTGTAAGCCACTAAGAGGTTAAAGACCATCACCGTCAAAAGGCCTTCACTAATCGCCAGTGGCACTTGAGTGAACGCAAAGATCCCCATAAACTTCAGTGCGGATCCCCATACCCCTCCGCTCGGATCCGGAAAGGCTAAGGCTAGCTGAAACGAGGTCGTGACGTACGTCATTAAGTCTCCCAGGGTGGCCGCCAGAAAAATACTCAACCAGCGTGGTGCTCTCAGTTTCTGTAACCCTTTGTAAATTCCATAAGAGACAAAGGGACCGACAATCGCCATGGAAAACGTATTCGCTCCTAAGGTCGTCAAGCCACCATGGGCCAGCAGCAAAGCCTGGAAGATGAGCACGATCATCCCTAAGACCGTCATGGGTGTCGGACCAAATAAAATAGCCCCCAAGCCCACCCCTGTCGGATGAGAACAGCTTCCCGTTACCGATGGAATTTTCATCGCCGAGAGCACAAAAGCAAAAGCCCCTGCCATAGCCAATAACATTTTTAAACTTGCACTGTCGGAGACCGTCTTGCGAATCGAACGCATCCCCCAAATGACAAAAGGAAGCATCACGGCCATCCAGAACGCTGCCCAATTAAACGGCAAAAAACCCTCCATGATATGCATGGCATAAGCGTTATCGGGCCATATAAGGTAAACCATCGCAAGATAGCCGATAGACAATAAGATCGGCTTGACCGTACTTCTCTTCATCCCATAACCTCCCCGTTCATCTCATTTTTTCGTTCCTTTCGAGAATCTTCTTTTGGCTTGTATCAAGCTCTGATGGGACAAAAATAAACCCTCCACAGAAAATACCTGTAAAGGGTTATGGCTGTCTCCGCTAGCCAGATGACATACATTGGCTATCCGACATAAGTGACACCTCCCCTATCCTCCGTAGGTTCCTGTTTGGATTCGAAGCGAGCAGGTCTCCTGGCTTAAGTTCATCGCCGCCTTACGTCTTCCCGGTTACCCAGTGACACTCTGTAAGACCGCTCACTACCACAGTGGCGGGACCGCGTCAGATTAGCTGACTTCCCTTTTCAATACTTTCCCTTGAGAAAGTATACTCGTTCCGCAAATATGAAGTTTTTCATCCTGAGGTTAACACACAAGCCTAAGGCTTGTCAATCCCAGGGTAACGACAATCGCAGGGTTACGGCAGGGTTACCACGGGGTTACGGTAACGACATATGCTACTCACTATCGTCCTCGTTTTTCGTTTTTCGTTCTCCGAATCTCCTCCAACAAAGCCTCAACAACTTTCTTGGCATCGGCTGTTACGCAATAATCTGAATAAGCATGGGCTGGGGCCAAGGCATCCCGGTTGACATTTATGATGACGCCGGAATCCTTGATCCCTGCAGCATGGTGAGCTGCACCAGAAATCCCGCAGCCAAGATAGACTTTCGGGCGCACGGTCTTGCCGCTCGTGCCGATCATAGTATGTTCGCCGGCGGTCCAACCTTCGTCAAGTGCTGGGCGCGTACAGCCCACAGCTCCCTGGAGTTCGGCGGCCAACTGCTCCAGCAAGCCCCAATTCTTTTTGCTACCCATACCATATCCGCCCGCGATGACGACATCCGCCTTTTCCAACGGCAGCCCTAACGGTTCGGACTGAAGCACATCAACTGTTGTTAACCGAATGTCTGTATCCAAAAGCAGGCTTGAAGCATCCTCCCGAACGATTTCCCCGCGCCCAGCCCGGCGCTGCGGCACGGTAAATGTTCCCGGCTTGATACTCGCCATTTGGGGGCGAGTATTAGGACAAAAGATTTCTCCTAACACTCTTCCTCCAAACGCCGGTACCTTCATCACCAATTGGCCGTCAGCATTCACATCCAGGCCGGTGCAATGGGCTGCGAGGCCGGTACTTAGTCGGGCCGCCAACGTCGGGGCCAGCTCCTCGCCTGCACCGGTCGCGCCAAAGAGAAGAATGTCTGGCTTTTCCCGCTCCACCAGTCGCTGCAGCACCCCACTGTAACTGTCATTTTGATAATGCTTCAAACGGGGATCATCCACCCAGTACACTTGATCGACTCCATAGGCGCTCAGTTCCTCGGCCAAATCCCCCACTTGATCCCCCAGGAGAACGACCGCCACCCCGCCCGAAAGCGCGGACGCGGTTTCGACCAAACGAGCCGCCTGTCCTAAAACCTCAATACTTACAGAAGCGAGTTTTCCCTGATTCTGTTCGACCACAACCCAGATCGCCAATCTTTTTTCTGCCACTCCAACTCACCCCCATCAACCCAGGATACCTGTCGAACGGAATATCCCCACGAGGCGCTGAGCCACTTCCCATGCCTCCCCTTGAAGAACTTCACCTTTCCGTTTCATGTCCGGCTGGTAAAGCTTCCCTGGCTGCGTCGGTGAACCGGCTAAACCCACTTTTCCCTTATCCAGGCCCAAATCATCCAGGCTCCAAACGTGGACTGGCTTACCTTGGGCCGCCATAATGCCCATCAGGGAAATATAACGCGGGGTATTCAGCTCCCGCCGAATCCCCAAAACCAGAGGCAGCCTCCCGCGGCTCTCCCGGTAGCCGTTTTCCATCTTCGTTCTCACACTCGCCAACCCGTCCGAACCTATTTCGAACTGAATCACATGGGTTAAATGAGCAAAGCCCAACAGCTCCCCAACCTGAGAAGGAACATGCGCTGTTCCCCCATCCGCACTCGTGCTGCCGCTGAGCACTAAATCAAATGGCCCCGCCTTCTTAACTGCCGCCGCCAAGACCCGCGAGGTCGCCAGACTATCTGCCCCCGCAAAGGCCCTGTCACTGCAAAGAAACGCTTCCTCCGCCCCCATCGCCAAGCCTTCTCTGAAGGTCTCAACAGCGCTAGCCGGAGCCATACCGATTAAGGCCACCCGACCACCGTATTGCTCCTTAAGCTGCAACGCCGCTTCCAAGGCATGCTTATCCTCCGGGTTGATTACGGTCTTCAGCCCTTCCCGGACGAGAATGCCTGTTGCTGGGTCAATCTGAATCTTATCATACTGCGCCGGATCCGGCACCGGCTTCAAAAGAACCGCAATCTCCATCGCAAATCTCCTTTTAGGCGAGCGTCTGCCCCGCGATCACGAGCTGCATCACATGCGATGTCCCTCCTGAAGGAATCGTCGCCATCGCATCCCGCAGGTAACGCCCGACCGGGTAATCGTTCATAACCCCGTAGCCGCCCATCAGATCTATCGTCCGCTTCGCGGAGCGTACAGCGGCCTCGGTTGAGAAGTACTTAGCTGCTGCAATTTCCGCATCACAGTTGGCCCCGGATTCCTTCAACCCGATCGCTTGATAGGTGAGTAACCGGGCTGCTTCGTAGTCCACCCGATTCTGGGCAATTTCCAGCTGAATCGCCTGCAACTTGGCAATCGGTTTGCCATAGAGAATGCGTTCTTTGGCAAACTTAACCCCTTCTTCCAAGCAACCCCGCAGAATCCCCACCGAAATCGCAGACATGCCGGTTCGACCCACTTTGGCAATCGTTGCCAAAGCGAGCTTCGCCCCATTGCCCTGGGCACCCAAAAGTGCTTCTTCCCCAACTTCGCAGTCATTCAGGAGCAGATCCCCGGTGCCCGAACCTCTGAGGCCAAATTTGTTTTCCTCCCGTCCCGGAGCAAACCCTGGTGTCCCGGCCTCAAGGATAAAGGCTCCAAAGGCCGGACGCCCTTTCGCATCTTCGCCGGTTCGCGCCGTAACCACGGTGACATCCGCATTCGAACTATTGGTAATAAAGCACTTGCGCCCATTAAGCACCCAGCGCCCATCTTTAAATTCCGCACTCGTTTGCTGCCCGCCGACATCGGATCCTCCCGAGGGTTCCGTCACAGCCAGACCCCCGATTTTCCGGCCTGAGGCCAAATCGGGCAGGTATTTCCGTTTCTGTTCCTCCGTGCCATAGGATAGAATCGCTTCCACGCCCAAATGATGCGTCATCAAGATCATGGCAAACCCGGCAGCATGGCGGCTGATTTCTTCCAAAATAATCGCCCGTTCTGTCAAACCCATACCTGCGCCGCCATATTCCTGCGGCACAAACACACCCGCGAACCCGAGCGTCCCCATCTTCTTGAAGACATCGACGGGGCACTCATTCTCCACATCGATCCGGTGGGCGATCGGAACGACTTCTTTCTCCACAAATTCTCTCACGACTTTACGCAGCATCTCCTGGGCTTCCGAAAACTTCAATTCCGGCATGTTATTTCTCCTCCATTCCTAAGCCTGAATGACTAGGGCGAGTCTATCTCCATAATAACCTAACTTTTCTTCTGGAATTACTTCCTGCCAGGATCCTGAATCTCCTCCTCGATCCCGGCAATCCTCGCCGCATATGTGACATAGTCTTCAAACGGCGTCCCCGCCCGCACAACCAACTTCGCCCCATCGGGTGAGCCACCCCCATGCATCGTGCCTGGCACACCCGCCCCGAGGGTCAGCCATTCCACGAGCCGCGCAGCCCGCACCCGGCTTTCGGCCGTGACTTTTTGCCCGCCTTTGACATATTTCTGAACCAAGGGCCCAATGTTCGGATCCATAAAGTCTTGATAAGATGGCAGACATCCTGTCTCCCCGATCCCTCCGGCAATATCCTGGCAGAGCCGTTTCGTCTCATAAGGCAAGGTCGCTACCAACACCTTATTTGTGTGGGCAGCCACTGAGTCGGCCATCCACACCCCGGCCTCGTGCTGTTTTCCCAGGGCGAGCGCTCCCGCTCCGGCCGTATAAGTGGTTTCATTGTTAAGGGCCATGTCCACTAATTTCGGCATAAACGTCTTGGCAGAGAGTCCATTCGTACGCGCCATGAGCATCGCGGCCCCGATCATCACATCACCTTGCCCAGCCACACAGGCCCCGATGCAGGCCCGATAATTCGCTGTAAAATACTGAATGATTTTGCCGGTGTACTTATACTCTTTGCACATGAAGACTCGCTCATTGGGTACAAAGACATTCTCAAACATGAGATAAGCTTGAGTAATTCCGGTTTCCGGGATATCAAACCCCTCTTCGAATTCTCGCGAATCGCTTGCTCTTCGGGCTTCAACAATCGTAAGCCCTTCGATATCCCTAGGGATCACAAATGCGACGGCACAGTCTTTGTCATCTTCCCCATACCCTGAACCCGGAATAACCATGATCTCATCCGAGGCTGCAACCCCCGCAATCATCACCTTGGCTCCGCGCACCACGATCCCGTCTTCCCTGACCTCTACCACATGCACATTGCTGTCCGGATCCGGCTGTTGGGAAGGCTTTAAGCTCCGATCCCCTTTCGCGTCGGTTAAGGCCCCGGCCACCACGAGCCCTTTCTTTTGGGCTTGAAGAAGCCAGTTTTTCAAACGGGCTTGGTAGGCTGTCCCCATCTCTTCGTCCATGTCATGGGTTACGGCCCAGAGCACATTGGCTGCATTCCAGCCCACGCAAGTGCCTCCAGAGCAGGTTCCCGTCATCCGGTAACTGGCACGTTTCAGTTTCATGTTGTACAGGGTATCTTCCAGCGAAGTCATCAGGGAATTAAAGCGATGGATCGGTTCGCCGTCAAAACTCGACTGCGTCGTAAAAATGTCCGCCAGCTTCGGATCATCCACCGCATCAAAAGCACGGGCATGACTCTCTACCACCCGCCGGGTCGCGGGATGGGTCGTCACATCCTCGATCCGTTCCCCGAACTTGTAAATATTTGGACGCATCCCCTTGAGCGCCGTCAGATAGTCTTCGCGAGTTCGCAAAGTCATATTTTCACCTCCGAGTATCGTTCATATGTATTGGTCAGGAAGTCCCGACTTCTAGCGAAGTCGGGGCCCCTGACAACAATCCGTGATCGTCGGCTAATCTTCTTGTAATCTTCTGACAATTCCGCCTCGAACATTGCTGACAATTTGCCTATTTTCTTTCATCAAATACCCGTTTTGCCTTGTGTGTAGCCCGCTCCAAGGTATTAGGCGGCAAGATCTTCACACGCGGCTTTATTCCCAGGATCTTAAAAATATCTGAAACAACTTCGTGTTCTAGCCTGTCCGCACTCGCATTATATCCCTCGGCTTGCTCGACTTCCACCGTCAGTACCGCGAGATGCTTCTCCTCGTTGACCACCAAGCGGTATTCCCCTGTCAGATCTTCATTCTGACGCACAACCTTCTCGATATCGCTCGGGAAGACATTGACACCTCGAATGATCAGCATATCGTCCACTCTGCCATGAATTCCGTGAAGCCTTAAGTGTGTGCGCCCACAGCTACAGGGCTCTGTCGTATGGGAAACGATATCCCCCGTCCTGAAGCGAATAAGCGGCCGGGCCTTTTTCCTTAGCGAGGTAATCACGAGTTCCCCGCGTTCTCCCTCTTTGACCTCCTCTCCGGTATCCGGATTGAGGACTTCGACCAGGATATGGTCTTCTGCCCAGTGCAGACCGTTCTTGGCCTCACACATCCCTGCACAGGCACCGAAAATATCCGAAAGTCCATAGTAATCGTAGAGTTCTGCACCCCATAGGGCCTCAATGCGCTGTCTAGTCTCGGGAATAGACCCTCCCGGCTCCCCGGCCACAAAGATTCTCCGCACTGCCAAATCCCGCATCGGATCGACTCCCTGGCCTTGAGCGGTCTCCCCCAAATACCAGGCATAGGAAGGCGTCGTCCAAATCGCCGTCGGTTTCCACTTCTGAAAGATGTCCAAAAGCCTTTCCGACGGGATGGCACCCGCCCAAATACTGAGCGCACCCACCTTCATAGCTCCCACAACATCCGGTCCACCGACAAACAAAGTGAACTGAAGCGAATGGCAATAGATATCCGTTGGTCTTAAGCCCGATGACCAAAACAAACGGGCTTCATAATCCTGCCAGTCTTCAAAGTCTTGCCAGGTAAATGGCGAGGCGGTTGGCACACCCGTTGAGCCGCTGGAAGCAGATAAGTAGACCAGATCATCATGGGGGACACAGACCAGATCCCCATAGGGCGGAACCACTTCTTGCCTTTTTCTTAAAATCTTCTTGTCAATAAAAGGAAACTTCTTTAAGTCATCGAGGCTGTGCAAGTTCTCCGGGGAAACACCGGCTGCCGCGAAGGTTGTGCGATAATAATCCGAGTTGTGATAAGCAAGCTCCACGGTTTCTTGTAAAAGTTTGAGTTGAAGCTCCTTAATCTTTTCCCGGGGCATCGTCTCTAACTCCTCATCCCAATAAGGTGCATAGCCGTTCCCCCTCCACAATCTGTGGTTCGGCATCTCATTTCCTCCTCTCCATTGTACGAACCCCCTGCCATGCTTAGAAGCAAATAGCGTGCCAAGTGAGGGTCATTCAGCACGCTTGCCCCCTCCCTCACTCCCCCCGCACTTTAGGAGGTTAAGTGTTTGGCTATCCATACACCCTGTATGTTATTCAAGACACTTTTGCCTAGCCCTAAGCGTCATGCTTTCATGCTGTACCCTTTCTCCGTTCCAGGTAGCCGCTGCGTCATAGTGTCCCGACTGAAGAACACACCGAGCGTGCCGATGATCATCCCCACAAAGCAGAGGATGAAGGTCGCCCGATAGGCGTTGACAGGGAAGATCTTTCCGACCTTGCCATAGGAATCGAGAATGACCCCCATAATTTGCTGGAAGAGCGCTCCCCCGATGAAAAACCAGGGATTATACACGCCAACGGCCGTACCCGCAACCTGTTTTGGGAGGAGTTCGGTGATTTGGGCATAGGTCACAACATAGAATCCTCCCGTGAAGCCCATCGCGAAGAAGAGGATACTGAGCAGGGTCGCATTGAGCGCCCCTGGCGCGAGCACCAAGAGAAGCCAAAGCAACGTGTAAGTTCCTGAACCCAATAACACCACAGTCCGGCGGTTATGGAAAATTCGATCCGATAAGACCCCTGCGATGGGGCAACCGAAAATCATGCCGACAGCCCACATCATCAGGACATTGCTCGCCACCTGTTTGCTAAACCCATAGGTGTCCATCATATAGGGAACGCCCCACAAACCCTGAAAACCCATCATGGTCCCATAGACAAAGAACGCATAAATCGCTAAGGGAAAATAGTTGCGACTGGACACGGCCATTTTCATAGCTCTCCCGGGTGGGATTTCCTCTTCAACCGTCGCACTCGCGGTTGTACTGTCTGCTTGCACCCCGTCGATAGCATCGATGGTCGGCAGTCCCAGGTCCTGCGGTTTGTTGCGCACTAAGGTAAACGTCAAAATGGCAAGTACGACCGTGACTCCGCCCAGGTAATAAAACGACTCCCTCCAGCCTGCCTGGGCAACGAGCCAGGCCAAAGGAGCTGAAGCCGCCAAGGCACCAATATTTCCAACCGTCAGCAAAGCACCCGTTAACGTCGCAAACTCATGCTTTCTAAACCATACCGCCAAAATCTTCATCACAGGAATATAAACCACTGCCACCCCGATCCCCATGATGCCCCTGCCGACCAAGGCAATGTCATAAGACTGGGCGGCTCCAAATAAAACTGTCCCCACTCCCGCGATGAGGATAAAGATGCTGACCGCCCGCCGTGGGCCGAGGTAATCGGACAACAACCCGGACGGAAACTGCATGACTGCATAAGGGTAAAAATAAGCAGCGGACAACAACCCCAGCGAGGCCGCATTGATATGGAATGTCTTAACCAGTTCAGGGGAGACCACAGCTGGAGCCAACCGATCAAAATAAACAAAGAAATAGACCAACGCCAACATACCATAAGCTAACCAACGGTAGGACAAAACCTTTCTTCGCGTGGTATCCGTTATGACCGCCATGTTTTATTCCCTCCATCTCTCTAGCTATCGCCAAGCTTTCCTCCCCACCCTGTTCTGCTCCAGCCTAACCCGATAACCCCTTTACTTAAAAAGCCACACCCCCTTTCACGTCTTGCCAAAGAGGGTGTGCAAAGTTTGTGCCATGTGTCTAAATATTCTGTCTCTTATTTGATTGTACCCCGTATTGTGCGCCCACCTTCACGTTACAAACCAAAACTCCGCTTAGATTCTGCCTTGTGGCTGAGAAGCAGTTCCAGCCACTTCCTTCATACCTTAGAAATAACGGTTCCCAGTAAAGTAACGCCTACACGCCCAGCCTTGAAACTGTATGGTCTGGCGCACGCCTGTATGTTTTCTCATACAGTAGACTCGCGCCAAATCACCCTTCATATTGGCCAAGGCTATCCGGATTACGAGAATATGCCATGTTTTTTAAGTTTGTCATAAAAACTTCGCCGATTGATCCCGAGCAGGCGCATCGCCAGCGATTTGTTGTTGCGCGCCTTCTCAAGTGCGAACAGGATGGTTTCCTTTTCCGTCTGTTCCAGAATCGTCCTTAAATCCAGGCTACCCTGCATCCGTTCGGTTTGGGAATCTTGGCCATGGCGTAAATACGGGGGCAGCTCATCCACCGTAATCAAGCTGTTGTCACAGAGAAGCACTGCATGTTGAACCACATTTTGCAATTCGCGCACATTTCCCGGCCAATGGTAGGCCAGAAAAATCTGCTTCACCTTTTCAGAGAGCCTGATCAGACCCTTCCCCTGCTTTTCACTGTACACTCCTATGAAATACTCGGCAAACAGCAAGACATCCTCTTGACGCTCCCTGAGCGGTGGTATACTGATGGTTACGACATTGAGCCGATAGTAAAGATCCTCTCGAAATGCGTCATTCTGAATCAGCGTCTCCAAATCCCGATGGGTCGCCGACAGGATGCGGATATCTACCGGAATAGGACGAGTGCCGCCCACTCTTTCGATCTCTTTTTCTTGTACCGCGCGCAGGATTTTAGATTGCATCGCCAAGTTCATATCGCCAATTTCATCGAGGAAGAGCGTTCCTCCATCGGCCATTTCGAACTTGCCTATTTTGCCGCCCCGCTTGGCTCCGGTAAAGGCCCCCTCCTCATACCCGAATAACTCGCTCTCTAACAGGTTTTCTGGAATCGCTGCACAGTTTACTCGAATTAAAGGCTTGTCCCCCCGCTTGCTCGCCTTATGAATCGCATTGGCCACGATTTCTTTACCCACGCCGTTCTCGCCCCGGATCATGACCGGAACATCGCTACCTGCGACTCTCGCTGCCAGGCTAAGGGATTTTTTGAAGCCACCATTGGCTCCGATAATGTTCTTAAACTCTGAGGAAGGTGCATTCTTCTCATCGAGTTGGTTCAGCAGATAGTGCGTCACTGAAGTCAACCGCTCCAGTTCGCGGCTTAAGCGCAAGGTCTCTTCCAAATCTCGGAAAACGGAAATGACCCCTTTTAACCCCCCATCCCGATAAATCGGTGTAATCGTGGCCACCACATCCACATCGAGCGACTGAATATGGAGCCGTTCGTTGACCAAAGGAACATCCCCGTTGAGAACCCTTAAACATCCCGAGGTCGGCTCGACTTCCGCCATCTTCCGCCCCACGATCCGCCGGGCCGACACCCCCAGAAGCCGGGAGTAGGCATGATTGAGGTAGCTTATTGTCCCAGTTTTATCGATAATGATAATGGCATCATGGAGGGCATCGAAAATCTCAGGCACCGGAATAAAATCTAAGGAACGCTCAATGGCCCCTGCGGCAACCACGTCCCTTCGCACCCCGCCCAACAAACGGTTGTGCTCATCGAGGACGTACACAAAGGGTAAGTCATTGTTGGCGAAGTGATCCAAAAGGCGCATGGCATTATCATTGGCCCAGGCAAGCTCTTTCTGCCGACCTAACTTAAGACATAGGCCTGGTAACGGCCATATTTTAAAACTTTCTGTCGGATCCGTGTCGGGTAGATTGGCTCGATCCTCGTTCCCCGCATCACTAACCAAGGTGGCTTGAAGGATACGCCTCGCCCTCTCGCCATCCACTAGGCACTCCACATCACCTTGCTTTCCTAGGAGGGGAAACAGAGGCACGCTTGAGTTTCCTTCAACGATCGAGCGGACTTCATTCAGTTCCATCCGTCTGGACAAGACAGCCAGAGACGATAGCTTAATATCGATCATATCCTCAACAAGCAAGCTGACCACCCTTCCCGGAAACTACCTGCAAACGCAGTAGGCCTATGGAGCACCCTCAAACCCATAAAATAACAATTTTACTATAAGCCCAGAGGCGCTATTTGTTAAGAAAATCGCAGTGAACAGCCGGAATTCTTGCTTGACCGGATAGAATAAGGTTTCTAACCGTATATTCCCTAACAGTTTCGTATGTTTCATCCTTTCCCGACATCCTCCTCCCACCACGGGGAACGCCTTTCATACCCGACAACTTTCCGTTCTTCCCGGTTCAAGAATTCCTCTTTACCGCGCTGGGTTCCAACCTTCTCTCTTTCACCCCTGAATTCCTGCTCATAGTCGTCTTCCTTGTGGACGTAGCTACTTAACTTGTCCCAGTCTGAAAGCTCTGAGTTCCGTTCCTGCATCCTGGACGGGCGGTGATCATGCATAGGCTCTTCTTGAAACGTAGATTCCCAGGCTTCCGGGCTGTGTTCCTCCGTTTCCGGAGCATGCCATTCCACTCTGTCCTCGCCAGTGTAAGCGTGATAGCCCGACCTCCGGGAAATCCCTGGGGGCCGGCTAAAACCACGCCCCACACGGCCGCCTGCCCCAATAGCTCCCGCGATTAACCCTAGAACAGTCCCTTCTAGGATAACCTGCAATACCCCAGCCGTCCGAAGCGGGAGGAACAACGCCAAAAGCAGCGCCGCGACTCCCACATAAAGAGCCCCTGTTACACCACCCAGAACCCAGGTTTGGCTTTCCTTTCCGGTTCGATATCCACCAACAACACAGCTCAAAAAAAGTCCAATATCCACAATGGTCGTTGCACTCACTCCACCCATTCCCATCGCTGTCCAGATCATGCCGCCCATGAGGGTCAACACGGTCACCAAAAGACCGGCACTCACTCCCCGTAAAACGGCTGTACCCATTTCGCTCTGCCTCCTCCTAATACACTCGGATTTTTCCCAGACACTGTATTTCTGGTACATATTTACGCAGGAGTTGTCCGTTTCATACATAATTATCCATTCGCCCCCGGTTACCTCTGAGAATATAGTAGATCGAAAACATTCCTGAAAGGGGGAAACTTCGTGGATTACGAACGTCATGTTGTACAGCCCGGGGACAGTGTCTATAAAATCGCCAAAGCTCATGGTGTCAGTATGGCTGCGATCATCCAACTAAACCAGCTCCAGCACCCGGAGCGGATTTATCCGGGGCAAATCCTACTCATTCCAGGGCCGGATAGGGTTGAACCGGGACCCGTGGAAATTCCCGAACCGTATTTTACTTATGCTGCATGGCTGTTTGAGGCTTATGCCGGGAAGGACTCGGAGTTATCTGCCGTCACAACCTATCTTTATCAAGCTGTCGTCCTAGACCGTCCTGAATTCGATGCCTTGCTGCGTCCGATTGCGTTTGATGAACTCAACCACCTCGATCAGCTGGGCCGAGCCCTGCGCCACCTTGGAGTGGATCCTCGTTATGGTTCTTTCCGGAGTGGGCACTGGGTCGATTGGCGTTCCAAGTTTCTCAATTACATCCCTGATCTCTGTGCTATGCTCGACATGAACATGGAGGGTGAAGCCAAAGCCTGCCAGGAATATCTGGAACTCGCTCAGAAAATCCCGCTCCCTGAAATCCAAGCGTTTCTGACCCAAATAGCTGCCGATGAAGACCGGCATTACCACTGTTTTCTCGATGCGAAGAACCAGTTTTGCTGTGAACCCCTGACCATGCCCATGCCCGTGCCTGAGCCACCGGTTCCATCAGGGCCACCTGAAGAAGGAGGAGCGGGTTAAGCACATGGAGGGTCAACCCTGAGGATCCCGAAACCCCTTGCAAACCTTTAACTTTTCGGTATACTAAGGATTAAGTGGTTAGCTTTGACTGCAGTACGGTTGGAGATACTCTGGTCGGTAAAGAAACCTCGGCTTGTGCCAAGCCTTTGGCGACGGCGGTCGCTTCACGCCATCCATGGCTTCAGCGACACTAGGCCATCCTTGGCCGTCGGAAGCCGAGGTTGTACTTATGCCACCACAAAGATTACTTTCTGACTGGTGCAAAAAAGCCGTTGCGTTTTTAGGCGCAGCGGCCTTTTTTCACTTCGTACATAAAGAGATAAAAAAAACCCGGCTTGTGCCAAGCCCTTGGCGACGGCAGTCGCTTCACGCCATCCATGGCTTCAGCGACACTAGGCCATCCTTGGCCGTCGGAAGCCGAGGTTGCACTTATGCCACCACAAAGGAATGCTTTCTGACCGGTAGAACCAAGACCGAGGGATGAGGAGTGATATTCATGAAGCAAAGGGTATCCCGCTTAGGGGCGGATTTTTCCCTACTCTTAGTAACTTTGGTTTGGGGAGCCACCTTCGTCGTCGTTAAATGGGCTATCGCCGATCTGCCGCCCTTTCCTTTCCTGGCCATTCGTTTCGCCTTAGCTTTTCTCAGCTTATTGCCCTTCATTATCCTGAACCACAAAAAAATCGATCTTAAAACCGTGATCAAAGGGCTGGGCATCGGGGTTTTTCTCTTTTCTGGCTATGCCTGGCAGACCATCGGCCTCCAATATACCACTGCCTCAAATGCCGGATTTATCACCGGGCTCTCTGTCGTGCTTGTCCCTGCCCTCGTCGCGATCACCACACGAACACTACCCCGCCCTCCCCTCCTGATAGGGATTTTAAGTGCGACCATCGGCCTGGCCCTGCTCTCGCTGAGCGAGGACTTTCGGCTCAACCAAGGGGATCTCCTGGTGCTCCTCTGCGCGATCAGCTTTGCTTTACATATTTATCTGGTCGGGCGCTACGCCCCCGAAGCGGATGCAGCGATCCTGGCCGCTGCGCAAATTCTCTCGGTCTCGCTTCTCAGCGGCCTTTTCAGTCTTATCGTTCCCCAGAGCTCGATGCATTTTACAGCCAACGTCTGGCTGGGCCTAATGCTCACGGCCATACCCGCTACGTCCCTCGCCTTCTTTATCCAAACAAAGATGCAGCAATTTACCTCCCCGTCCCATACCGCCCTCATTTTTGCCAGTGAACCGGTCTTTTCCGCCATTTTCGCCTTCTTCCTGGCTGGCGAAATCCTCACCCCGCGCGGCCTGCTCGGGGCAGCCCTCGTCCTTACGGGCATGCTGGTTGCCGAGTTTAATGGAGGATCGGACCCCTTAGCACGATCCAAATAAAGACAAGGTAGAACCCCCCCCCCAACAGCAGGGAAGAAGGCAAAATCCTGCCCCACCGCCGCAAAGAATAATAGGGGACCCAAGCAGCCCCCAGCGCCAGTACGGCACTCCACAAGGCCAAGGATTCCAGTTTCCAAGGGGTCAACATGATGCCCAATGCCGGAATCACGGAACTTTGAAATACCATCGCCCCACTGATATTCCCCAGCGCCAGCGTATCTTTCCCCTGGCGCAGCCATAAGACGCTGTTGAATTTCTCCGGAAGTTCGGTCGCAATCGGCGTAATGATCAGGGAGAGGACAAATACCGGTATCCCTTTCGCCAAAGCGACCGTCTCGACCGCATGCACAAACCCCTGCGCCCCCCAGACAATGATGATTAGTGCTAAGGCGACTTGAGCCAAAACCAGGCTCAGAGATGGTTTATAAACCCCTCTGGCCAGATAAAGAGGCGTGATCTTGCCGTGATCCCGCCCCTGGCTCGAGCGTACCGTGCCCACGACATACCCTAAATAACTGGCTACCAGCACCAAGGCAGCACCCTTTTTGAGCGGTTCGGGCAAGAAGGAAGCCAGAACTGCTACACTGTAAACTAAAAGGAAAAAACCTAAGTCCCGTTTGACCACGCGCGCGTCGATTTTCAACGGGCTATTTTCTCTCCTAAAAAACAAAACGGCCAGGCCGGAGATAAAAAAGGCCAAGGTCGCCAGCATAAAGGGGGCGCCCAGAATGGCTCCGATGCCCACCTCTTGCGTCATGTTCCCCTCCCAAGTGCTGTTCACGAAAGCAAGGATCGGAACCATCGTCTCTGGCAGCGCCGTCCCGACCGCCGCCAGAATACTCCCGACCGCTCCGGCCCCTAAATCGAGCTTTTTGCCCAGCCACTCGATGGCATTCGTAAATCCTTCCGCCCCAATCAGGATGATCCCCAGACTGAGCACCAACAAGGCATAATTCCCCAAATCCGTCTCCTTCTCCCCTTTGCCAACTCATGTATACTCATGAAATCTTATTCGCTGAGGGGGCGAATCAGACCCTCGTGCATCCTTTCCCCAAGGGGCTATTTGAACACTTAGAAAGATATCGGTAATTGAGCAGGAATCTCGGCATAGTGAACTCGTTCAGCTAAAGCTGAACATCGAGACTTCGGTGACGAAAGCCTCCAGTGACGTTAGTGTCCTGTGGACACTAACGCCGAAACCGCCAACTGTCAAAGGATGACCTCACGGCTGAGGATGGGTTTCGCTCATATCAATAAAAAGAACTTGACCCATGAGTATATTGAAAAAAGTGGCGTGTTTTCCGTGTCCGTGCTACCTGTAACCGTTCCCATGGAGCTGAGCGGGCAGTTTGGCTTTAAATCAGGACGGGACCTGGACAAGTTCGCTGAGACAGAGGGGACGGTTCTCTTTGTCTTACAGACACCAAGAACCGTCCCCCTTGTCTTACCTTATTACCCAGACACCACGAACCGTCCCCCTTGTCTTACCCCCTGTCTCCTAGTCAGCTTAGGCTTAGGATGTCTTCAATCGCAATATGGAGTTCTTCGACCCCGACGCCGGATTCAGCGGAAAAGGGAAGGATAAGGTGCCAGTCCAGAATGCCCAGGCTTGCGGCAACGATGCTTAGCTGTTTTGACCACTTGCCTCGGGCGATCTTATCTGCCTTCGTCGCGACCACAAGGACGGGGACTCCCCGGCTTCGCAACCAATCATGCATCGAAACGTCTTCTAAGCTCGGGGCGTGCCGGATGTCTACGATCTGGATTACGGCCAGGAGATGCTCCCGCTCTTTAAAATATCGCTCCATCATCGGTCCCCATTGAGATTTAACGTCATAGGAGACCTTGGCGTATCCGTAACCCGGTAGATCCACGAAATACCAGGCTGAGTTGATCCGGTAAAAATTCAGAGTCTGTGTTTTGCCTGGGGCATTGCCCGTCCTGGCCAGATTCTTGCGCCCCAAGAAACGGTTGATCAGTGATGACTTGCCGACATTAGAGCGTCCGGCCATGGCAATCTCAGGCAAACCATCGGCTGGATATTGCTCAGGTTTTACGGCCGAACAGACGTATTCTGCGTTACGAATAATCATAGATACCTCTTCAAACGGAATTATGCCTTCGAAGCCCTGCCTAAGCATCCGACTTCTGACCTCCGACTTCTGTTACGCTATAGGATGCTCTTCTGGAAGGGGTTCAGCGACCGGGATGACCCCGGAGGCAAAGACACCGCTCATGGCAGCGTGTCCATAGCCATCTGAATCTGCGGTGGGCAAAAGCGCCAACGAGATGACTTCCTCCATGCGGCTGACGAAGTGGAATTCCATTTTTTCCCGAACATTCGCCGGGATTTCCTCCAGATCTTTGCGGTTCTCTTCCGGTAGGAGGACAACTTTGATTCCCGAGCGGTGAGCAGCCAGGACTTTCTCCTTCACCCCACCGATGGGCAGAATATTGCCACGCAACGTGATCTCCCCGGTCATCGCTAAATCCGGGCGCACCGCCCGTTTCGAAAGGGCAGAAGCGATAGCCGTAGCCATCGTAATCCCGGCAGAAGGACCATCCTTGGGAATCGCCCCTTCAGGAACGTGGATGTGGAGATCCACTTTGTCGTAGAAATCCTCCGGAATCCCGAGTGCCTGCGCATGCGCCCGGACAAACGTCCAACCGGCTTGCGCGGATTCCTTCATCACATCTCCCAGCTTCCCAGTCAGGGTCAAATGTCCCTTCCCCGGCAGGGGTGTCACTTCGATGGTCAACACATCACCACCAACCTCCGTATAAGCCAGACCGGTTGCGGCTCCCACTTCCGGGTTCATATCCACCATCTGGAAGTGATAACGTGGTGTTCCCAAGAGGCTCTCTAAATCCAAGGCGGTCAGCGGATGTGGCTCCCATTCCTTTTTAACCCAACGCGTCGCCACTTTGCGGCAAAGATTTGCCACTTCCCGCTCCAAATTGCGAACTCCCGACTCCCGTGTATACCCTTGCACGAGCTTTAAGAGAATCTCTTGATCCAGGGGCAGGATTTCCACAGTCAACCCATGAATTTTCAGCTGTTTCGGCACCAAGTAGCGTGCGGCGATATTGACCTTCTCATCTTCCGTATACCCGCTGATTGAGATCACTTCCATCCGATCCAAGAGCGGTCGCGGAATCGTATACAGCGAATTCGCCGTCAAGATAAAAAGGGTATGTGAGAGGTCAAACTCGACCTCTAAGTAATGGTCTGAAAAGGTGTTATTCTGCTCCGGATCGAGCACTTCCAAGAGGGCTGAAGCCGGATCCCCGCGAAAATCCGAAGTCATCTTATCGATCTCATCGAAAAGGAATACCGGATTGCGCGTGCCGGCGGTTCTCAACCCCTGAATCACGCGTCCAGGGAGGGCTCCAATGTAAGTCCGGCGGTGTCCGCGAATTTCCGCTTCATCCCTCACCCCGCCCAGGGACATGCGGACAAACTTCCGATCCAAGGCCCGAGCAATGGACTTGGCGAGCGAGGTTTTGCCGACACCCGGAGGCCCAACAAAGCAAAGAATCGGGCTTTTCATCTTCGGGGTTAATTTGCGGATCGCCAGAAACTCCAGGACCCGTTCCTTGACCTTTTCCAACCCATAATGATCCTCGTTGAGAATAGCCTCCGCCCGGTTCAGATCCGTTTTGTCCCTGGTCGATTTATTCCAGGGTAGTACCAAGATCCAATCTAAATAAGTCCGGACAACGGTTCCCTCAGCAGAAGCCGGTGGCATTTTCTCCAGGCGCTCAATTTCCTTTAACGTCTTCTCCTCAACTTCTTTCGAGAGCTTTGCCTTCGCGACTTTCTCCCGGTATTCATCGGCTTCCTGCTGGCGTTCGTCCTTGTCGCCCAACTCTTTCTGAATCGCTTTAATCTGTTCGCGCAGATAATATTCTTTCTGGGCCTTCTCCATCTGTTTGCGTACTCTGAGGCCGATGCGTCGTTCGAGTTCCAGGATTTCGATCTCTCGCATAATAAGCTCAGTCAAGCGCTCCAAGCGTGCGTCTACTTCCAACGCGTCCAAAATAGCCTGTTTCTCCGGAACCTTCAGATTTAAATGGGAGGCTACAATATCAGCCAACCGCCCGGGCTCTTCCACAGCCAATACCGTACCGAGCGTCTCCGTTGGCACTTTTTTACTCAGTTTCGCATACTCCTCAAACTGATGGTTGACGCCGCGAATGAGCGCATCAATGTCTGGGGTAAGGGGCCTTACCTTTTCTGTGAATTCCTCAACCCTAACTTTAAAATAGGGTTCTTCCTGGAGGAACTCATGAACTTTCCCCCGGCTGATCCCCTCTACCAATACCCGCATCGTCCCACCCGGCAACTTTAACAACTGTTTAATCTCTGCGATGGTACCAATTGTGTACATATCCGCCGCAGTCGGAGAATCAATTTCGGACTCTTTCTGTGAAGCTAAGAGGATCATGCGATCCCCTAGCATAGCTTCGTCGATGGCAGCCATCGAACGTTCCCGTCCAACATCCAAGTGAATGACCATATAGGGAAAAACGAGAATTCCCCTCAAGGGAAGCACCGGTAGCTCTCTTACATTCGTCACTAGAATCCCCCCGTTATCGAAGTTCGAAGTTCGAGGTTCGAAGTTCGAAGTTCGAACCCAACTTTTTCTCTATGCGTTCTTCAATTTTACCCCCGTCCCAATTTCAGGCTCTCATTTCTCCCAAACCGAGCGATCACAAGGATGTCCAGAAAAGGATGTCCAGAAAAGGCTGCTCAGAAAAGGAAAAGCACACTGGAATTAGTGTGCCATTCTGTCTCTTTAACTATTCTAACATGATTGCCCACGCTCAGGCAAATTTCCGGCGGCTACGAAATCCAAACGGCTCAGGACTTCTTCTAAAGCAGGGCGAATCTCCGTCTGCTCCTGAATTCCTTCAGCCAACAGAGCCATATCTAAAACCTGTGCTAAATCCTCAACCGGTACCACTTCGATTCCCGGCGTCTCAGTGCTAAACCGCTCTTGCCAGTTCTCGCGCGGAATCAGGACTTTCTTGCAGCCCGCTTGGCGCGCCGCCTCGATTTTCGCCGTAATCCCGCCGACGGGTTTCACCCCTCCGCGAATGGAGGCCTCCCCGGTCATGGCCAGGAAATTATCTACCTTACGCTTGCGGATAGCCGAAACGACGGCCGTGGCGATGGCGATACCCGCCGAGGGGCCATCAATCGGCACTCCTCCGGGAAAATTAACATGAATGTCAAAGTTCTTTGGTTCGATGCCCAGCTTGCGGCGAATCACCGTCAGGACGTTCTCCACCGAACTCCGCGCCATACTCTTGCGGCGAATTTTCTTGCCCCCGCTCCCTTGTTCTTCCTCTTCTACGATCCCAGTAACCAATAACCCGCCTGTCCCCGCTGCCACTGCCTGAGCGGTCACTTCAAGTTCCAAAAGCATCCCCATGTTGGGGCCGTAGACAGCAAGTCCGTTTACCACCCCAATTTGCGGCTGCAAGGGGACTTTCTTTTCCGGTCGAGGAGCATACTGGCCCGAAGCCGCCACCCATTCCACAGTTGCCGCGTCGATCTGTTCCAAGTTATCGGTCTGCGCGACACCGGCAGCGAGCTGCACCATGTTAACCGCCTCACGGCCATTGGCCGCGTAACGCTTAATGACCTCAATCGCCCCCTCCGTCATCGCCATGTCCACCTTAGCCGCAGCCCCTTGGGCAATTTCCGCAATCTCATCCTGCAAAAGCGCTCTAAAGTAGATTTCCATGCAGCGAGAACGAATCGCCGGTGGAATCTCTTCCGGCCCCCGAGTCGTCGCCCCTACCATGCGAAAATCCGCCGGCAGACCATGTTGAAAGATATCGTGAATATGGGCAGGGATATTCGGATCTTCGGAACTGTAATAGGCGCTTTCCAGTGTGACCTTACGATCTTCCAGCACCTTCAAGAGCTTATTAATCTGAATCGGATGAAGTTCCCCGATCTCGTCAATAAATAAAATTCCACCGTGGGCCTTGGTAACGGCCCCCGCTTTTGGCTGCGGAATTCCCGCCATCCCCATCGCCCCCGCCCCCTGATAGATAGGGTCATGCACCGAGCCAATCAATGGATCCGCAATTCCCCGTTCATCAAACCTGGCGGTCGCTCCATCAATCTCGATAAAACGGGCCTCCCCCTTAAACGGGGAAAGGGGATTCTTTTTCGCCACCTCCAAAACCAAACGGGCAGCAGCCGTCTTCCCGATCCCCGGAGGTCCGTAAATAATTACATGCTGAGGATTTGGACCGCAAAGAGCCGCTTTCAGGGCTTTGACTCCCTCCGGCTGGCCGATGATCTCTTCAAAATGTTGCGGTCGCGTCTTTTCCGCCAGCGGAACAGTCAGCGAAATTTTGCGCATCTTTTCCAGCTTTTCAAGTTCCTTGCGCGACTCTCTGTTTACCGCAATCTTCGTTCCCTGCTGGGACTTCAACATCCCCCAAAAATAAAGGCCGATTACGACCGCAAAAAATAACTGCACCATCATCAACAAACTACCGAGGCCAACACTCATACTATTTCTTCCCTCCTGCGGCAATCTCTTACCCTAGTATTGCCACAAATCGGAAAACAAAACATAGACCCCCAATACGAAGAGAACCTAGCTTACCCTACGGTTCGCTAGGTTCTCTTCCGAAACCCAAAACGCTATCGCCTACCCGAAGGCATCGACTGACGTTATTATTTTCCTCGTTTAAGAGTAGACCCTTAAGCCGACTCTTCCTTCTTACCCTTTTTCCCTTTGTCAGCCGTGACCAGGAGGGGTTCTTCCTTCTTCTGGATCACATCGCGTGTAACCACACACTTGGTGACATCCGTACGGGATGGGAGATCATACATGGCATTAAGCATGATCTCTTCGACGATGGCCCGGAGCCCCCGAGCACCGGTATTACGACGAATCGCTTCTTCGGAGATGGCTGTGAGTGCATCCTCTTTGAACTCCAAGGCAACCCCATCCAGTTCCAAAAGCTTTTGGTACTGCTTGACGAGGGCATTCTTGGGCTCGGTGAGAATTCGCACCAAAGCATCTTCATCCAATGCATCCAGCGTAACCATTACGGGAAGCCGACCCACAAACTCAGGGATCAACCCGAACTTCAAAAGGTCTGCGGGCAAAATCTTGCTCAACGTATCCCCGATCTTGACGTCACTCTTCTTTTGAATGTCGGCTCCAAATCCCATCGTTTTTTTGCCAATGCGATTCATGATGATCTTCTCGATCCCATCAAAGGCCCCACCGACAATAAAAAGGATGTTCGTCGTATCCAGCTGGATGAACTCTTGATGTGGGTGTTTGCGTCCGCCTTGCGGGGGAACGCTGGCCACCGTTCCTTCAAGGATTTTTAAAAGGGCCTGCTGAACACCTTCCCCGGAGACATCACGGGTAATAGACGGGTTTTCGGATTTTCGGGCAATCTTGTCGATTTCATCGATGTAAACAATCCCTTTTTCTGCTTTCTCCACATCATAATCCGCAGCCTGAATCAGCTTCAACAGGATATTCTCGACATCTTCGCCCACATACCCGGCTTCAGTCAACGAAGTCGCATCGGCGATAGCAAAGGGAACATTCAGTAGCTTCGCCAAAGTAGAGGCCAAGAGCGTTTTACCAGAACCTGTGGGTCCTAGCATGACAATGTTGGATTTCTGCAATTCAACATCATCAATCTTCATCCCCAAGTTAATGCGCTTATAGTGGTTGTATACGGCCACCGCTAAGGCCTTTTTGGCTTCGTCCTGGCCAATCACATACTGGTCAAGAATCGACCGGATTTCTTTGGGCTTGGGGATATCCCCGATGTCTGCAGACAGATCCTCATTGAGTTCTTCTTCAATGATTTCGTTGCAAAGCTCAATGCACTCGTCGCAGATATATACTCCGGGACCGGCAACTAACTTCTTGACTTGGTCCTGTGTCTTACCACAGAATGAACACTTCAGCTGGTTCTTTTCGTCGTTGTACTTTGCCATCCTCTCACCTCTCTACTTCAGAATGTCCTCCCGGGTAAGTGATTATGCGTTATTGACAACCAAAAACTCCACGGTTTTCTCTGTTACCAAGTTAGACCGGAAGAACTTCATTTCGTCGCGTTGGAGCAGAGAATCCCTCAGACTAGTCGCGGTTTGGTTATACTTCTCAGCCAATTTCACAATTTCTTGATCTAATTCTTCATCAGAAACGGAAATTCCTTCTGCTTTAGCGATCGCTTCGATGACAAGTTCAGTTTTGATCGTCTCTGCCGCCTGCGAACGGTAACGCTCTCTCATATCCTGTTCGTTAGAGTTTGTATACCTATAATATTGCTCCGAGTTAAGACCTTGATACGAGAGACCCTCTTCGAACTGCCGCATCATGAAATCAATTTGCGAATGGAACATCACCTCAGGGATCTCAACACTGGCGTTGTCAACCGCTTGGGCCACAACAGCATTGCGATAAGCCGTTTCCACCCGCTTCTCTTCCGCTTCTAACAGCTTCTTACGGGTGTCTTCCTTTAGTTCGTCCAGCGTGGAGAATTCGCTGACATCCTTCGCAAACTCATCATCCAGTGGAGTCAACTCCTTGCGTTTGATCCCGTTTACTTTAACCTTAAACAAGGCATCTTTACCTGCCAGTTCTGCACTATGATATTCAGCGGGGAACTGAACGTTGACATCTACTTCCTGACCGATTTCCACTCCGACGAGTTGTTCTTCAAATCCTGGGATAAACGTGCCTGAGCCAATTATTAGTTCATGATCTTCCCCTTTGCCGCCTTCAAAAGCGACACCATCCACAAAACCGTCAAAATCAAGGGTCACGGTATCTCCCTTTTCAACATTCCCTGTCTCCATGGGAACGACTTTAGCATATTGTTCCTGCTTGCGTTTGAGTTCAGCTTCCACCGCAGCGTCATCCACAACCACAGCTTCTTTTTCGACGTTCAGACCCTTGTATTCGCCCAGCTCAACTTCAGGCCTTACCGTGACTTTAGCTTTGTAAACAAGATCTTTTCCATCTTCGATTTGTACCAATTCAACTTCCGGACGATCCACGGGATCAATGCCGCTTTCCTCAACCGCTTGGGCATAACTGGAACCGAGAAGATGGTCAATGGCTTCATTGTACAACGCCTCGGTACCTACATGGAGTTCGACCAATCGGCGCGGCGCCTTTCCTTTCCGAAACCCAGGAATATTTACCCGATGCGCCAAGGTTTTCGCTGCCCGACCGACGGCATCAGAGAATTTTTTGGCATCCACAGAAACTTCTAAGGCCACCACATTCTTTTCTATTTTCTCCAGCTTGACAGACATGTTTTTTGCTCCCCCTTAACAACTTATCTATGACAATTTCATGGTGTGACGTTGGGTACTCACCTAGTCTTGCCGAATTGCGCCCGGTGCAAACCATCCTTTGCCTCATCCCTATCTGGAAAAGGGAGAACCTTCGTTCCCCCTTGTCCAGAGTTGCCTCGACCCCGTTCTATCGACTTCCGTAGGTTTTTCACACCCTGATATACCTGAATTATTCTACCAGACTTATATTCATAAATCAAGCCTCGCTAACAGGGACAACCGGCGCCACTGGGGCCAATGCAGTGCCCTCCTCTGCCGGAAGCCAGCGTTCCAAGAGCTTCTCCTTCGAAATCCAAATCAGCTTCGGCGCGCCCTGCAAACGTCCGTTTAGGCGAGCCTTGCCAGCCGGATGGTACACCGACATGATCATTTTCTGCAGAAACCCGATCCAGCGGATTCCCCAAGTAGCCGGAATCTCCTGCACCGTAAAGCCCAGGCCCTTAACACCCCGATGCATAAGGGTAAACCCCAAAAATACTTTGATCGTTTGATACTCCGGGCTTTGTGCGATATACCGCGCCAAGACCGGGAACGACTCACGGGCCATACGCAACGCTTGGATCCCCGATTTCTGTATATCCCGGCTTTGCGCCTGTACTCGAATGCTGTCAAGGTGAATTTCCCCCACCACATCTCCGCGCTTTGCCAGAATCCTGCCATCCTCGTGATAGAGATCAGGCCCTTGATACCGCGTCTTTCCCAAGCGCAGTATATTCACGGCATCAAGGCGCTCGACGCGATAAACCCGTGCAAAGACATGTTCCCACTTCTCCCACAGACGAAAACCCACCCGTCTGGCGAGGCTCCAAGCGGGGAATTCCAAAGCCGCCCAGGGTAGTTTGCGTTCCTCAACGATTCGTTGGCAAAGCGCATCTACTATCGGAAGAATGAACATCTTTTCCCCAATGAATCGCCCGCCGTCATGAAGCACGATGATGGAACCTTCCCTCGCCTTATTCACAAGGCGTTTGAGCACCTGGGCTTCGCTTTGGCCTTTTTTCCATTCCTGCCCTTCGACATTCCAAAGGATTGCTTTTTTTCCCCGCCGTTTCAACCAGAGCCAGGTCACAAGATTGAACGTTCCCCAAGGCGGGCGCATCCATGCAACCGCTGCTCCCGTAAGATTCTCCAAAACCTTGGCTCCATCTTCCCATTCCCTCCAGGTCTGTCGCGGAGAAAGAAACCAAGCATAACGATGAGACTGGGAATGAAGTCCGACACGGTGCCCCTCAGCCAGAATACGCTTTACTATTTCCGGGTGCGCCTGCGCTTGCTCTCCGACCAGGAAAAAAACCGCAGGAACCTTATATTTCACCAGGATATCTAAGACTTTCGGAGTCACTTGCGGATCAGGCCCATCATCAAACGTGAGCACAACGCCCTGGGAAAACTGCCTCCTCCAACTGCCTATTCCCAAACGATGGATCAGCACATCCGGAATCACCGTATAAACAAGTCCCGCTATAAAGGCCAGCCAAAACACCATCAAATTCACTCCACTCTCACCATGCCCCATTCAAGATTAGGTTTTCATTAATTTTTGCAGATTATTGAAGGAGTAAAACACAGCCATCACAGCCAAGACCCCGGCACTGACAAAAAATGGCGCCGCATGCCCAAAACCCTCCCAGACTTTCCCCCCGATAAACGCCCCGGTAGCCGTACCAATCCCCTCAATCGTCATAAAGATGGCCCACATCGTTCCTCGTTTCTCCGGAGAGACCACCTTGGCCTGCAACCCATTCCAGGCCGGAAGAATGAGTGAGTAG
Source organism: Desulfosporosinus sp. (assembly GCA_020692355.1). Classification (GTDB taxonomy): domain Bacteria; phylum Bacillota; class Desulfitobacteriia; order Desulfitobacteriales; family Desulfitobacteriaceae; genus JAJZPA01. Next base: position 34,538 of record JAIMKP010000009.1, on the reverse strand, counting down.
GAGGAACCGAGAAAGGCTCCGACCACTAAAGTCGGAAACACCGCCCGCTGCAATGGCAGCAAAGCGAGGCAGATCGCAGCCGCGAAGAACCCGGCCACAAGCGGACCTTTAACCCCTAAGCGATCAGAAAGCTTGCCCGCTGGTAAAAGCAGGAGGACGGTGAACGCTCCACCCCCAATCAGAAGATAGTTAAACTGTCCCGTGCTCAAACCAAACACCGTGCGGGCATAAATCGTGATTACCGGCATCAGCACGCCCACCGCCATCGTCTGGACAAACATCCCCGGATAAAGAACCCAAAGTGAAAGGATTTCTTCCCATAAGTCCGCGAGATACCCTTTTAAGGAAGGCATCTCTCCTAATCCCCGGGGGAACTCGCCAAAAATAGAAAGCGTTACAGCAAGGAAAAGGGCCCCTGCTAAAGCTAGGAAAGCCCAAGTGTAAGAGTGCCCGATCAGAAAGTTAACCGTCACAGGCCCTAACCCGGCTCCTACGAGCCAGGCAATGAAAACCTTGCTCAGGGCCTCCCCGAGTTGTTTCAAGGGCATCTTCGCCGCCACACCGGTAATCACCGTCGGCCACAGCGGAGAACTTCCGAAACCAAAAAGGGCTGCTCCGAGCATAAATAGGGTGGGACTCAATCGCAACGAGATAAGATAGACTCCCAGTCCGGACAAAGTGATCCCTCCAGTCATGATCCACTTGCCCCCAAAACGATCGGTAAGCCATCCCGCCGGAATGCGCAAAAGGTTGTCCAGTAGATAATGTAAGGAAATTGCCGTCCCGATGACCCCCAGCGAATATCCGGCGATATACTGCCCGTAGAGCGGTAGCATGCTGAAAACCAGCGCACCACGCACGAATTCGACTAAACCTAGTACCAACAGAGCCATCAAATCGCTCACCCTATCTTCTGCTTGCTTTTTTCCGGTGTCAGGAGCTTCAAAATATGTTCCACAGCACGCTCGGCCCCACGTCCCGGAAGCGCCTGAGCTGCCGCCTGGCGCATCGCTTCTAAGCGTTCCGGATAGTGAAGGAGCTCCTGAAGCCGCTCTTCCAGCTCCTCCTGGGTATGGGCAATCCGCCCCGCCCCTATGCTTTCCAGGAACATCGCGTTTTCTTCTTCTTGTCCCGGAATGGGCTTAAAAATGAGGAGCGGCAGCCGTCGGGTCAGGGCTTCACTCACCGTCAAGCCCCCGGCTTTGGTGATGATCAAATCCGAAGCGGCCATGAGTTCCTCCACATTATTGACAAAACCAAAGCGAACAACGGAATTAGAGGACTCAGCCACCACATCATCCAGCGAACGGTAAAGTTTTTCATCCCGACCACAAACCGCGATCGTCTGAACCGGTACATCGGCCATTCCCAAGAGACGACACACTCGTTTAGCGCCGGTTAAGACGCCATAGGCTCCACCCATCACCAAAAAGGTCAGCTGCTCCGGATGAAGCCCCAGCTTTTCTGCAGCATTTCTTCTTTCTATGGGCCGTTCAAAACGCGGACTCACAGGAATCCCCGTCACCCGAATTTTGTGCGTTTCGATCCCCCGCCGCACCAAACCGGCTAAGACTTCCTGGGAACCGACAATGTAAAGGTCGATCCCCGGATGAACCCACTGACTGTGAACCGCATAATCCGTCACGACGGTCACTAAAGGCACATCAAGCACTTTCTTCAACTTCAACTCGGCCAAAGCCCCAGCTACCGTCGGATAGGTGCAAATCACGAGATCCGGCTGCAAAGCACTGATGTACTTAACTAATTCCCCCCGGCCAATTCCATTTAAAAAACGCTGGAAAACGGAGTGTGGCGGAATCTTAGAGGTACGATAATAAAACTTCCCCCAAAGTTTTGGGGTATGTTTGATCACTTCGATATAAGTGTTCTTGATCACCTTGTTAAAGGTCTTATTGACAAATGCGCCAAAATCCAGATGAGTAATCTCAACTCCAGGCTCCTCCAATCGCAGAGCTTCAATCATGGCCTCCGCTGCCCTCACATGACCCGCTCCAAAAGTAGCCGAAAAAATGAGTACCCGTAAGTGCTTCACCAGGAAAAACCCTCCTTCCTTTGATCCAATCGTAAGACTCCCACTTCTACAAGTGGTCGCTTCCCGCCATCCATGGCTTCAGCGACACTAGGTCCTCCATGACCGTCGGGAGTGGGTCCCCCGTACTCTGCTTCGGTGGGGGTAGACTCCCCCGTCGCCGCAAAGTCTTCTTCTTGGGGTTGGCGGCTTTGGCGAAACCCATCCTCAGCCGTGAGGTCATCCTTTGACAGTTGGCGGTTTCGGCGTTAGTGTCCACAGGACACTAACGTCACTGGAGGCTTTCGTCACCGAAGTCTCGATGTTCAGCTTGAGCTGAACGAGTTCACTCCTTTACCTAAAATACTTAACAAAAAGAGCGAACAATATTCAGTCCCGTTTAGATTTCCATTCTTTGTATATATTTGCAACGTGATCACAAAAATCCTTTATTTCCGAGCGATTTTTAACAAAATCTTTAGAAACCACACCACCCTTCAGAACTTCTTAAATATAAATGACACTTCCTGATTGAAAAAGGTTCATCCTGCTCAAGCTAAAAATCCCCCTCACCGCCCGCAAATGAGGCGTTAAGGGGGATTTGTTGAGTTCTTGTGGTGCGGGAGACAGGACTTGAACCTGCACGGTTACCCGCTGGAACCTAAATCCAGTGCGTCTGCCAGTTCCGCCACTCCCGCATGCAAACCGTGAAAACCACCAAACTGGACTAATGTTCAGCGTGCTGAAATCGTTGAGCCGCAAGAACTATTCTACCGCATTTTTATTAAGTTGACAAGTTGATTCGAACTGAGCGACACTTGTCCTCACCTTCAGCGCCTTCAGTTGAACTTTGCCCAGACAAATCGCGTTTAGAACCGCTCTCATGCAGGATAATTCGGATACTTGCCGAAACCTCATCTTAGGATAAGATGAAATGTTCTAGATAGCGAGGAATTTTTCATGAAGTTTCCAAATCCATTCCCTAGTTATCGCAATCCCTTCCAAAACCTCACTCCCCGCCGCATCACCCTTCTCTATCTCTTATTCGGAGCAGGCTGGATCCTAGCCTCCGATCATATTTTGAATTTCCTCATTCCCAATCGGGAGATTTTCTTGTCGATCCAAACCATAAAAGGCTGGCTCTTTGTCTTGTTAACGGCGATGCTCCTCTATCATCTCATCAAGCATGGCATGGTGGTTCTTCGTCTTTCCGAACAGGAACTGCAGACTAATTTAGCAGACTTGGAAGCGACACACGAAGAATTGGTGGCCGCTGAGGAAGAACTTTCTCAACAGTTCGAGGCAATTCAGGCCACGGAAGCCCGTTTTAGACGAATTTATGAAGGTGTTTCCAGCGGCGTACTCATCCAAAACCTCTCAGGGGTCGTCCTCCATGCCAATCAAGCATCCAAACGCCTGCTTGGCTTACGCTACGCCCAACTCGCGCGTGCGTTACCACTGACTGAACACTGGCAAGCCGAATATGAAGACGGCACGCCCTTTGTCTGGGAAGACCTGCCCGAGCGATACGTTGCAGCCGGACGGGAGCGCCTCGTAAACCACCTGTTTATTGTTCAGGGAGAGAGGCGTTGTCGCTGGCTCACCTGTACCACGGATCCGATCATAAACCTGGAAACAGGATTAATAGAAGAGTTCGTAACCACCTTAGAAGATATTACCCTGGAAAAAGCATTCGAAGCTGAAGAAGCCCTTACGAAAAAACAGCTTGAAGAAAGCCAGGAACGTGCTCAGGTTACCCTTGAATCTATTGGGGATGGCGTGATTACAACCGACGTTCATGGCCGCATCGAATACCTGAATCCCGTCGCCGCAGACCTGACTGGTTGGCGGAGTGAAGAAGCCCAAGGACTGGGATTAGATAGCGTCTTTCACACTATCAGTGACATGAACAACGAACCTGCCGAAAATCCGGTTGCCCGCTGCCTTGCCGAAGGACGGATCGTGGATGTAACCAATCACACGGTGCTCGTCCATCGCGACGGCTATCAGTTCGCAATTGAAGACTCAGCAGCCCCCATCCGAGATCGACAGGGAGCGATTATTGGTGCTGTGCTGGTTTTCCGCGATGTGAGCGACAAACGCAACCTCCTCCATCAAATGACACATCAGGCCCATCACGATGCACTGACCGAACTACCGAACCGCCTCCTCTTTAATGACCGTCTCAGCCAAGCCATCGCACAGTCTCACCGTAAGAATAAAAAGGCAGCGATTCTCTTTTTGGATATTGACCGCTTTAAACTTGTGAATGACACTTTGGGGCACACGGTCGGGGATTTGCTTTTGAAAGCGGTATCGGAACGGCTCAAACGCATGCTGCGCCAAGGGGACACCATTGCCCGCCAAGGCGGGGATGAATTCATCATCCTCCTTCCCGACGTAGCCTCCAGCCAGGAAGCCGGTATTGTCGCTCAAAAAATCCTCGAGGTTTTCTCGGAGCCCTTTATTCTGAGTGATGAAGAAGTTTTTGTCACATCCAGCATTGGGATCTCCCTTTACCCGACTGACGGAAGAGATATTGAAAGCCTTATCAAGCATGCTGATACGGCCATGTATTGTGCCAAGGAATCCGGCCACAATAACTTTCAGTTCTTTACGACTGCCTTAAACTCCTCCGCCCAGGAACGACTGGAAATCGAACGCAGTCTCCGCCGGGCCTTAGATAAAGAAGAATTTATTATTCATTATCAGCCTGTCATTTCGCTCTCGAATGGTATGATTGTTGGCGTCGAAGCGCTGGTACGTTGGCTTCACCCTCACAAAGGACTGATCCCACCCGGACAATTCATTCCCATCGCCGAAGATACCGGACTCATCGTGCCCCTGGGAAAATGGGTTTTAAGAACGGCCTGCGCTCAAGCCGCAGCTTGGCAAATGCTCGGCTATCCACTGCGGATGGCTGTCAATCTCTCCGCCCGCCAGTTTCGTCAACCAAACCTTGCGGAAACCATCAAAGAGGTTCTCGCTGAAACCTCCTTGGAACCTCACCTCCTGGAATTGGAAATTACTGAAAGTATAGCGGCTCAGGATATTGACCTTACCATTTCAATTCTGAATGACTTGAAAGCCATGGGTATCCACATCTCGATTGATGATTTTGGCACTGGATTCTCATCCTTAAGCTATCTCCGCAGTTTCCCTATCGATACCCTAAAAATAGACAAATCCTTTGTCAAGGATATCCGACCGGAGCATGGGGATGAAATCGTGACCGCCATCATCGATTTGGCCCAAAACCTGCAATTAAGAGTCATCGCCGAGGGAGTGGAGACTGAGGAACAACTCGCTTTCCTCAAGGGCAAGCATTGTGATGAAATCCAAGGATACATCTTCTGCAAGCCCCTGCCGAGTTCTGATATTAACACACTCCTTCTCCATAAGCCCAAAAACACGAAAAACCCTGCTGACGACGGATCTCAGACCCTTCCGGAAGCTAAGAATGCCCTAGCTTATTCCAAAATTACTTCACCCTTATATTGATAAACGGCCCCTTGCCCCTAGGGGCTGGCTCGATGGATGAGTTCCGAATTCCGGTCATCAGCAGTTCCTTCCCATTGCGCACATCCACTAGATTCACCCTTGAGCGCCGCTCAATGACCAGCTGGCTAACCGAACGGGGGATTTATAGGTTATTTTACCTATAAATCCCCTCAAATACATCCCTCTAAACTACATGATTTTGCCAGGATTGAAGCGGTGATTCGGATCAAAGGCACTTTTAATCTTTTTGAAGGACTCCATCGCGGTGGCTGAGAACTCCATCTCGATAAAGTGCTTTTTCAAGAGGCCGATTCCGTGCTCTCCACTCACAGTTCCACCGAGTGCCAGGGCCATGGTACAAATATGTTTTTCTACCGCATGTACCCTTTCCACTTCGTCCTTATTCCGTTGGTCAAACAGCACCAGGGGGTGGAAGTTTCCATCTCCGGCGTGAGCCAAAATTCCGATGTCCAAGTTATAATCCTTGCGGACTTTGACAATCTCCTTCACAGCGCTCGGGAACATGCTGCGCGGCACCGTAACGTCTTGCAGGGAATAGGAGGGACGCCGACGGGCCACCGACCCGATGACAACCCGACGCGCCAGCCAAAGCTGATCCACCTCAGCCACGGTTCGTGCGATTTTGAACTCACGGACGCGGGCCTTTTTACAGATTTCAGCAATGATCTCAACCTGGGCATCCATATCCACCTCGTGCCCGTCAATTTCAATGATAAGCAAAGCCCCCGCATCACGGGGAAGCCCCGCACCGGTCGCATCTTCTGCGGTATTGATCAGGATGTTGTCCATCATTTCCAACGTTGTTGGCACAATCCCTGCCGCTACAATATCGGCCACGGTTTGAGAAGCATCCTCAACCTCGTTGTAGATCGCCAGCATGGTTTTCTTCGCAGCCGGTTTAGGCAGGATGCGCAGGAAGATTTTCGTGATAAAGCCCAAGGTCCCTTCCGAGCCCACAAGAATCCGGGTCAGGTCAAAGCCAGGCTCGCTTCTGAAATTGCGCCCGCCTGTTTGGATAATTTGCCCGTCTGGGAGGACAACCTCCAGCCCCAAAACGTAGTCGCGAGTCACACCGTATTTGAAGCAGCGCGGACCGCCGGAACATTCACCCAGATTTCCACCCAAGGTCGTCGCTTTGTAGCTGGCCGGGTCGGGCGGATAATAGAAACCGTATTTCTCCAGCTCTACTTGAAAATCAAAGTTAACCAACCCCGGTTCAACAACCGCGACAAAATTTTCCGTATCGATCTCAAGGATCTTCGTCATGCGGCTAAAGTTAACGACCACGGAATTCTCCATCGGAATCGTGCCGCCACTAAGATTTGTTCCTGCACCCCGGGGAACGAGCGGAATGTTGACAGAGTCCAAGTATTTAACGAGATGAACCGTCTGTTCCGTAGTCACCGGGAAAACCGTCGCCATGGCTGTACCCGAGAGCATGGTGGCATCATAGCTGTAGGAAGAAACGCTGATCGTATCAGCAAAGACATTTTTCTCTCCGACAATCGCTTTCAGTTGATCGAGAACATTGTGACTGATCATGAAATACCCTCCTTCTTTCCCTCCCAAGCCTAGAGGCTTGCTCCCGGAGCTAATATCCCCTTCGGGTCAAATTGCTTACGGATTTGGTTGATGAGGGAGGTGATCCCCTGCCACATCTCTGCGTCGTTGTAGGCTTCACAGACAAGGCGGCTGCCGAGAACCCCTGAAACATTCCCACCAAAGGACATCGCCAGGGCATTCACTTTCCCAGCCAGCTGGTTTTTCTCAGCCGCAGTCGGTAGCAGCATCCGGATATGCCCCAAAAGCCCTTCCAGAACAATACCTGGATAACCTGCCAAATCCCCCGTGATTTCTTCCAACGCTTTAAGCGCTGGCGGCATCTTCATCGGGCCGACATTGATATCGAGGATGCGCTCCACATCTTGCGTATTGAGTTCTCCGCGCAAAGAGAGCCAAGCCCGCCAGATTTTAACGTATTCATCCGCATTCGTGACAATGCGAATGTTTTTCGCACCCGCGAGCTTGAACACACTGGAAATCTCCTCGGCCAAGAGTTCGGTGGATGCTTTAAACCCTTCGAGATCCACCATCACCAAGTTGCCCTCCGTAGCAGGGAACGTATTCTTCGCTAGCGTTGCATTGATGAGGTTGAGGCGTGTGGGGTGAATATTGCGTTTGATCAAGGTCGTAAAAGCGATGCTTGCCTTGTGGATCGAGGCAAAGTCAGCCAGAACCGCATATTTCACTTCCGGGGGAGGAAGGAGTTTGATGAGAAGTTTGGTGAAAATCCCCAGCGTTCCTCTGCTCCCTACCGCGAAGTGGATCAAGTCATAACCGGACACATTCTTAATGCACTTGTTGCCAATGTCCAACACTTCCCCGGTCGGCAACACCATTTCGTATCCCAAGAGATACGTCCGAGTCGGCATATATTGGAACGCCTTGGAATCGGTGTCCCCGATCGCGAAGCAGCCACCAACGGAACCGGTCTCGACCGCAAACGGTTCGGGAGGAAAATTAAGCCCCTCTTCCTCCATTTTCGTCACAAACGCTGCGTGTAAGATCCCCGGCTCCACCGTCGCCACTAAGTTGGCGTGGTCAATCTCCAGAATTTTATTCATCCGCGAGAGCACCAAGGCCAACCCACCATCCAAACCTTTGCTCTCGACCACTTGGCCACCCACCGCAATTTTCAAGTTTAGTTCGTTAGCCAACTTCACTAGGCCAGAAACCTCTGCCGTACTTCCAGGAAAAACGACCGCCAGCGGCTTTCCGTTTCCCCGCAAAAACTTTGCCATTTCAGCCACAGAATCTACGACATGGCCTTCCCCGATCAGGCCCTTGATTTGTGCCATAGCTTTATTCATGATTATCCACCCTTCCACTCACAGAATGTTAAGCCACTAGTTCTCAGACTTGTATGCTTTCGCCAGCAAATCGGCGACATGAACAACTTTCTGTTTTTGGCCGGCAAAGTTGATCCCGCCCTGGATCCGCAGCATGCAGGCCGGACAGCTTGTCGCGACCACTTCAGCTCCACTGTCAACAATATTTTTCGTCTTTTGCCGGGTAATATCTGTAGAAAGTTCATGATAGAACGCTTGCACCAAGCCGGATGCGCCACAACAACGGTTAGCCTCGTTCATTTCCGTGAACTCAAGCCTGGGAATGCTCCTTAAGACCTGGCGCGGCTGGGACGTGATCTTCAAATGACGCACCATGTGACAAGGGTCATGATAGGTCACTTTCACTGGAGTATGGGATTTCAGCTTGCTCTTGTCAAGCTCGATTTCTTCCTCGACAAATTGCGAGAACTCAAAAACTTTAGCGCAGAATTCCTTAACCCGCGGCAGATAGTTCGGTTCATCGGCAAAAAGTTTCAAATATTCTTCTTTCAGCATGGAGCCACAGGAGGCACAAGCTGTCACCACCGAATCAATATCTTTTTTTAAGAAAGATTCAATCGTCTTGCGCGCATTTTCCTTGGCGGTCTCGAAATCGCCATAAGCGTATTGGGGCAAACCACAGCAGACTTGATCTTTGGGGATGATCACATCGCAATCATTCTTGGTCAAAACTTTGACCACGGAATGGGCCGTTCCATCCAAGGAGTGATTGAGAAAACAGCCAACAAAGAACGCCACTTTCTTTTTCGGGTTGTTCACCGTGATATGCTCGGGAACTTGATCCATAAAAGGCTTCTTAGCAACCGGCATACCTTTGACATCGACACCTCGAAAATAATCCAGGCCGTCAATACGATTCAGGATTCCTTTGCCTACGCCTCTAAATAAGTTAAAACCATGTTCCAAGCGTGAGGGGCTAGCCAGCGTCTTCAAGGCAAACGACTTCGTAAAAGGCTTGATTCCGCCTTTACGTAGTTTCAGATCCCGGCGGGCTGCCAGAACGAGATCATTGCCTCTGACGCCGCTCGGACAAGCTACCGCACATTCTCCGCAAAGAAGGCAGCTATTGATGGCGTCTTCGTAATCCTTGTCCGGCTCGATCACCCCATCAGCCAGCTTCTTAATCAGCTGAATACGGCCCCGGGGGCTCATTGGCTCCCTAAGGTCGGTTTTATAGGTCTTACATGCTGTCAGGCAGAAGCCGCACTTGTTACAGGTATTAAGCATTTCATAAACATCATTCAAAACCCCCACAGAAATCTCCTCCTTTATGGTATATTTTTTTGTTTTCTAAATAATGAAGTTTAGCGGTTCATGGTATAGTGGCCTTACCACTAGATGTCTAGCACCCGAATTTATTATACATGCTGTTTGAACATTCGAAAAGGTCTTATTTAAATCTTTTCCTTAACAAATTATAATTTTGCCATGATTCGAATGGGCTTTTCCATGCGGACATCCATTTTCGTTAAATACATAAAGAGCACGTTGAAATAATTCAGTAATTATATCAACGTGCTTCTAGATTCTCCACTTGCTCCGATGTTTTGCCTTAGTAAAACGAGTAACTTTTCTAGGCATCTAGGCATGTTTATTGAAAAAATTAAACCCAAGCCTTGACGATATCTCTTCACCAATTTGGCGTAGAACCTCCCCGATCTGATCCAACCCTTTTTCGTGCATCCGATTCGCAGGTCCTGATACACTGACACCGCCAATGGCCCGCCCGGAGTAATCCAGTACTGGAGTCCCAAGGCAAATAATACCCAGCTCATTTTCTTCATCATCAAGCGCTACTTTCTTCTCGCGAATCCCTGGCAACTCCTCGAGAATCTCTTCGACGGAGGTCTTCGTCTTCTGTGTAAGTCGAGACATCCCTTTACTCTCTAAAATATGACGTGCTTCTTCTTCTGAAAGGCTTGCCAATATCGCCTTCCCCACCGCCGTGCAGTGCATGGGTGCTCTGCGGCCAACGCGGGAGCGCATGCTAATCACCTGAGAACCTTCCATCTTATCCAGATAGACGATCTCACCCTCATCCGAAATCACTAAATGCACGACTTCATCAAATTCCTTGGCCAGATCCGCGAGAAAAGGCTCAGCCACTTTGCGAATCTGCAGATCATCAAAGAACTTAATCCCAAGCTCGACAATCTTAATCCCAAGATGATAGCGATCCCGATCTTTTTCTTTCTCAACATAGCCACGGTAAGCTAACGTCTGAAGAATACGATGAACTGTGCTTTTATGCAAACCCACTCGATTCCCAATTTCCGTCACACCGAGCGGCTCATCCGCCTGGGACAGGGCTTCCAGCACATCAAGCGATCGGTCAAGCGTTTGAACATTTTTTTCGGTCACTCTATCTCACTCCATTTTGCTGTCTCATTGTTCGAAACGCTGTTTTAAAACTCTTATAGTAGTATGCCCAATTAAAGCCAATAAGTCAACCCAAAATTCGAGATTCGGTGAAGCATGGGGACGGTTCTCTTGCTTCTCTCCAGCTGCCAAACTTTGCTTAAGGCTCGCACCCCAAAGCTAAGGGGCGACGACGGAACACGAGGTTCCTAGACTTGTCCATGGATGGACTGATGCCCCGCCCGCCATGGATGGCATAGGGCGTGGCGGGCGCAGGCGCCACGGATCTCCCTGCACCCGCTTATTCACGACCCCGCAAGCCTCGAACCGCTTCCCCATAGGCCCCCGGCTCCAACCTCGCTCTGCCCAAGCCCATGGCCTTAGCCGACTTGTTCGAACCAGTAGAGGCCTGAGCCGGCACAGCGGTCAAGGCTTCGGCGATATAACCCGTGGCGCTCACTAAGCCGTTTACCCCTTTAATCCCCGGATGCATCACAAGCCAATAGGTCGTCCCGGAGACGAGTTTCTCCTGCGGAATCACTTGAACATCATTTAAACCCTGCGGGTTAAAGGCAATCGGCACCCGCTCCCCAGTGTAGCTATTCATCAGTTCCACCGTACTGGTATTGACGGTCTGCCAATCCGGTTGCCCGCTGAAGTGAACCGTAAACTTCTTGTCCAGCGAAACATCTTTCAACGTGCTCACAAGCTGATAATCCGGGTAAAAGAACGGGAAGGTTTTCGCAAAATCAGCACTCGCGAAGTTCTCCCACCCCAGGGTGGTTCCCTTGGCCATTTCGCCCACAGTGAGGTGCGTCAGAATTTCGGCATAGGATGACCAGTATGAAGGTTGGCGTACGTCGGCCAAATCGACCGTGAAACTTTGCTGTGGCAATTTGATCTGAACAAACCCTCGCTTATTCGCCCCATTCACTACCCCATCCTGACTCTTTAAAAGCAGCCGGGCGGCCATTCCCGGATCGGTATTCTCGATGGTCAAATCCGGACTAATCCCGACTTTATTAATCGTAAAGCCAAAAGGCGAATAGAAATGTGCGACCGTCATTTTGAGCACACTTCCGTCACTTAAGTTAAACATATCTTGAACGGTACCTTTGCCATAGGTCGTTATCCCCAAGATGGTGGCTTTTTTGTAATCCTTGACTGCCGCCGAAAGGATCTCTGAGGCACTCGCCGTATAATCATTGGTTAAGAAAATGACAGGTTCAGTCAAGGTAAAACCATGGGTTGGGGAAACCAATTCCTCCACTTTGCCATCTCGTTCACGAACTTGGACGACCTTGTTCGGCCCGATGAAATAACTGGCCAGATCGACGACCGAGGACAGATACCCGCCTGGATTATCCCGCAAATCGATGATCCAGCCTTTGATCGGCTGCTGCCGCAGTTCCCCGAGAATTTTTCCCAGAGCAGCCGCCGTATCCGTGCCAAACGAACGAATATTGACATACCCAAGTCTACCATCGACCACGTTCCCACTTACGGTGGGAATTTCGATGAGCTTGCGTTCAACATTAAGCGTCAACACCGACGCTCCCCGCTTCACGGTGAGGAGAATAAAGGTTCCCTCGTCCCCGCGCAGGATGCTTACCGCCTTCTCTGCCGTAATCCCGGCTAGGCTATCCTGCCCCGCCTTGATAATGACATCGCCTTGCTTCAAGCCAGCATTTTCCGCCCCCGAGCCGGGGAATACAGAAGTAACCTTCACACCCTCGGATACCATATCTATGTTAATTCCCAATCCTGCAAACTGAATTCCTTCCAGAGAACCCAGAAACGCCTGAAACTCCTGCTGCGTGAAGAAGATCGTATGCGGATCACCGAGACGTTCAAGCATCTCCGGGATGGAACCCGCACTCAGCACGGAATCGGAGACCGGATCCACATAGTTGTTTTGCAAGAGGGTGCGTACCTCTGACAGCGTATCTCCGGCCAACGCCGCTGGAACACTGCCGAAGAGCATGGCTACAATGAATAACACTCCCAATACCTGTTGCAACCTTTTGAATTTACGTAAGCTGATTCTACTCTGTCTCATCCTTCAAATCCTCCTGCCATCGTCCTCAACCGCTCCTTTTTCCTTAAACGAGAATCCTAGGATCTCGCAGAAAACAGTCGTGATCTCTAAAACGTCTGTGTAGGTTTAATCTTCGACGCGACACCTGCCCTTTCCTGCCAGCAAAACTTTACAAACCATGACAACCGCTGGCGTGGCATTACAACGCAAACTATAACCATCTAAACCAAGCTACATCCATCCAAAATAAACTATAACCATCTAAACCATTGACATTTCTCGTACACCCGCTTACACTCGTGTTGAGAAAGGAAGGTGAGTTCAATGGGTCCCCTCAAAGCAGAGGAAGCCGCCAAGATTCTTAGAATCTCAAAATATACGTTATATGAATTGATAAAACGAGGGGAAATTCCTGCTCAACGGGTCGGACGCCAGCTTCGCATTGATCCGGAAGCCTTAAACCGTTACCTTATGTCTCCGCCCGCAGCCTCGCTGGCGGCCTCATCTCCGGTCGCACGCCAAAGCTCGCCGCCCTCAGAACCAGAGGATCCGAGCACACGGCAGAGAAGCAAGAGGACAGTATCGGCTGCAGAATGCTTGCGCCTTCGCTTTGCCGGCAGCCACGAACCCGGAATTGAGCTTGCCAGTGAATTTCTCAAGCACTCTGCCAACCCAATTCAAATGGACCTCACCTTTACGGGCAGCATGGAAGGGCTCATTGCGCTCTTTCGCGGCGAGGCGGATGTCGCAGGAATGCACCTCTGGGACTCCAATACCGATGAGTACAATCTTCCCTTTGCTAACCACGTCTTAGCTGGGGAAACGTTCATCCTCGTCAATTTCGTAGAGCGGACCCAGGGCTGGATAGTCCCCCCCGGAAATCCCCTGGGGCTTGCTTCCTGGACCGACATCACGCGCAAAGGCCTGCGTTTCGTCAATCGGCAAAAAGGGTCCGGAACCCGCATCCGCGTGGACAGCTACCTACACATAAACCAGATCCTTCCCACCGCGATCAAAGGGTACACCTTCGAAGAAACAACCCATTCAGGGGTCGCCCTTCGCATCGCCAATGGAGAAGCGGACGCGGGTATTGGCGTTCAGGCCGCTGCCCAGCGCTTAGGACTCGATTTCATCCCCTTGTTCAAAGAGCATTACGACCTTATTTACCTTGAGGCAGCTTCCGAGAGTCCCGCCTTAGGTTCCCTCCTCAGCACCCTGCGTGCGCCCGCTTTCCAAAAAGCCCTACGCCAGCTCGGCTCCGATACCTCGCTCAGCGGGCAGATTATAGCGCATCAATAGGTTATTCACTGGGAACGGGGTGCCGCTAAGCATCCCTCCCAAACTAAAAGCAAAGAAAGGGCTGATACCCCTATGCGATTTAAAAAAGCCTTAGCTTCCGTCGCGGCAGCCACACTTTCGGCCGCAGTACTCCTTTCAGGATGTGGCACAACCTCAACCCCTCAGGCCTCCCCAGCACCTCAAGCGGCACAAACTACCCCAAAGCCTGCCAACCCGAACGTGATTTTGGCAACGACGACGAGTACCCAGGACAGCGGTTTGCTCGACGTCCTCGTGCCCCAATTCGAACAAAAAACGGGTTATACGGTTAAAACCATTGCAGTCGGCACGGGTGCTGCTCTCGCGATGGGAGAAAAGGGAGAGGCGGATGTGCTTCTCGTCCATGCTCCCTCCTCTGAAAAGAAACTGGTCGATAATCAAACCGGAATTAACTACAATTTGGTCATGCACAATGACTTCATCCTGGTGGGCCCTGCCTCTGATCCCGCCAAGATTAAAGAACTAAGAACAACAGCCGCTGCCCTTAAAGCGATCGCCACAACCCAATCCATTTTTATCTCCCGCGGCGATGATTCCGGCACCGACAAAATGGAAAAGGCCCTCTGGAACAAAGCCGGGCTAAAACCCTCGGGTACCTGGTACCAAGAAAGCGGCCAAGGGATGGGCCAAACCCTGAACATAGCTTCAGAAAAAAACGGCTACACCCTAACCGATCGGGCCACCTACTTAGCCAACCAAAAGAACTTAAAACTTGACATTGTCTTGCAAGGGGAAGCGGCGCTCCTCAATATCTACCATGTCATGCAGGTTAACCCGGAAAAGTACCCGAAAGTAAACAAGGATGGCGCTAAGGCCTTCGATGACTTCATGGTTGATACGGCCACCCAAAAAGTCATTGCAGATTTTGGCAAAGATAAGTTCGGTCAGTCTCTGTTCTTCCCGGACGCAGGTAAGAAAATGGAAGACTTGGGCAAGTAGGTTTTAAGGGACGCCAAACAGAAAGTGGGCATCCCCTTTAAAAAGATAAAAAGGTTAGGATTAGGTTATGGAACTGATTTGGCAAGGGATAACGGCTGCACTGCAGCTCCTGATCACCGGGGATGCTGAGGTCATCGGCATTACGCTGTTAACCCTTCAGGTCTCCGGAACAGCCACCTTCATCAGCCTCATCTTGGGCATACCCTTAGGAACGTTCCTCGCCCTCAAACAATTCCCCGGCCGCCGGTTCGTTCTGAGTCTCGTCAACACGGGCATGGGCATGCCTCCGGTGGTCGTCGGCCTTTGGGTCTCTATAATGCTTTGGCGTTCCGGCCCGCTGGGTTTTCTCAACATCATGTATACTCCGACAGCCATCATCATGGCCCAAGCCATCATTGCCGCTCCTGTCGTGGTGGCTCTCACCAGCGCGGCAATTCAGCAGACCAATCCCAAACTAAGGCTTCAAATTCGCGCGCTCGGGGCCTCGAACTTCCAGTACCTCTGGCTCATCTTGAAGGAGGTACGCTTCTCTCTGCTGGCTGCCGTGATCGCTGGGTTTGGTGCGGTGGTATCCGAAGTTGGGGCTTCAATGGCAGTCGGCGGCAATATTAAAGGGTACTCACGCGTGCTCACAACAGCCACCGTACTCGAAGTTTCGAAGGGAAACTTCGATATCGCTATAGCCTTAAGCATCATTCTTTCCCTCCTTGCCTACCTGGTCACCCTTGCCCTCACCCTATTCCAGCAAAAACGCCAGGGGGAGTGAACTCGTTGTGCCAATAACCAAACACTCAGAAACCTTGCTCAAAGCTGAAAACCTATCCTGGGTGAAAAAGAACAAACCCATTTTGCAAGGGATTAACTTTTCCCTGGTGCCCAGTGAACACGTTGGCCTGATCGGACCCAACGGCTCGGGCAAAAGCAGCCTCCTAAAAATCCTATCCTTTCTGGAAACCCCAACGAGTGGTCGCCTGACGTTTCAAGGTGGAAATGTCCCCCGGCCCATCCCCCTGGCGCTCCGTCGTAAGATTGCGGTGGTCTTTCAAGAGCCTCTTCTCTTCGACGCGAGTGTCCAAGAGAATGTGGCCACTGGTCTTACGATTCGGGGCCTGCACCGCAAACAAACCCGTCGTCGTGTCCAAGAATGGCTGGAACGCTTCGGCATCTCCCACTTATCCAAACAGCATGCCCGCTCTCTTTCTGGCGGAGAAGCTCAGCGCGTCAGCCTGGCGCGGGCTTTTGTCTTGGAACCGGACATCATTTTCTTGGATGAACCCTTTTCCGCTCTAGATGCCCCTGCCAAGGAAGCACTTGTGGCCGATCTCGCCTCTATTTTCGCCAAAGCCCAAACAACTGCCGTCTTAATCAGCCACGATTTCAACGATATCCTGCGTCTCACGGAGCGAACGGTAATTTTGTTAGACGGAAAAGTGGCTGCTGAGGGATCCCCCAGTGAATTGCTCCACTTCCCCGAATCGCACCCTATCGGAAAATTCATGGCTCACTGGCAAAAAGCATGAGCCTGAACCCAGTGAACTCGTTGAGCTTCCGCTAAACATCGGGGCTTCGGTGGGGGACTCTACCCCCACCGAAGAGACTGAAAAAGTAACCCCCACTTATAGAAGTGGGGGTCTTAGCAACGACCCAAGGTCTAGTTTTCCGACGAGCCCTAAATGCTTAGAAGATAACGCCCAAGGCAATGAGAATCAAAATGGCAATCGCGATAATCCCGACACCAGCGCCCCAGCCACCGATAAATCCACCGCCATGAACGACATTTGGACCGCAGTTGACACCATAACCTGCAACACTGCCAGCATATGCGTACATCCAATTCACTCCTTTCTAACCTTAGAATCTAGAAAATAACACCCAGCGCAATCAAAATGAGAATCGCAATGGCAATAATCCCCACGCCGCCTCCAGCCGATGCCCAACCTCCACTACTGCAAACCCAAGGACGAAGCGTTCCGATGCCGCCAGGACCAGGAACTTGGCCGAGTCCAACTCTGTTGCACTGTGCATACGCGTAACCGCCGTACATCCTTGTTCCTCCTCTACCGCCGCCCATGTGCCATTAAAAAACGATCCCCAACGCAATCAGGAGCAAAATGATAACCACAACGATCGCGATTCCGGCTCCCCAGCCGCCACCAGCTACACCAGCGCCAAATGCCATTTCTATTTCCCCCTTTCTTGCCATGGCCTTTTCCAAAGCCTAGTACACGATATGTAATATAACCCTGTAATGACACCATTTAACATTAGAAGAATCCACTGTCATGCCGCCCACTTCTATAAGTGAACGTTCAGTTCACTCCTTTGTTGGCAAAAACCAGCGCAATCAGTGAGTAAAACAACTAGTTTAATGCTTTGCCCGCATAGAGTCGATACAAAAATGGAAGCAAGCAAAAAGCCCTCCTCTTTTGCTTGCTCAGTAGCATTGAGTAGGGCTTCAAACATGACGACACACCGGACACAATCCGTCAATCGTACTTCCGATGTGAAATAAACGTTTTGGGGTGGATGATGGGACTTGAACCCACGAGTGCCGGAGCCACAATCCGGTGCGTTAACCACTTCGCCACATCCACCATGAATGACTGGTGCGCCTGGAGAGATTCGAACTCCCGACAACCTGCTTAGAAGGCAGATGCTCTATCCAACTGAGCTACAGGCGCATGTTGACGAGCAAAATCGAACTCCAAGCTTAAAAGCCAACATCCTGGGCCAGCAATCTACATCTGAATCAGACTTTAGACTTCTGACTTCCTGTCTCCAACTTCCGACCTTTGAATCGAACCTCCGATGTCTAACCACTATAATCTGACTTCCGACTTCCGGCCTCTGACCTCTGTTATGGTCGGGGCAGAGGGATTTGAACCCCCGGCCTCCTGCTCCCAAGGCAGGCGCGCTAGCCAAACTGCGCTATGCCCCGTTGAAGTGACATTGAAAAGTATAACGCATGAGCCAGTTTACGTCAAGAAACAATTTAACTTTATTAACTTTAAAGCAAATTTCTTTTCCTTGTTGACTAGGTAAATTCAGGTTCAGCTCCTCTGCTTCAGCCCCAGCAAGATCGGAACCGCTTTACGAAAGGCTTGTGCCCGATGGCTTAATTTATTTTTTTGCCCTAAACTCAATTCAGCCATTGTTCGTCCGAAATCGGGGACAAAAAAGACGGGATCATAGCCAAATCCACCTTGGCCACGCCGCTGCTTGAGAATTTTCCCCTCCACCGTTCCCTCCGTCCTATACTCTTGCCCATCAGGGGTCGCCACGACCAAGGCACAGCGAAAACGACCAGTTCGCTCCTCATCCGGAACTTTCTCTAATAGCTGTAAAAGCTTGTCAATGTTCGCCTCATCATTGGCAGGCTTGCCGGCAAAACGGGCGGAGTAAATCCCAGGCGCCCCGTTCAGGGCATCCACTTCTAGCCCGGAATCATCGGCTAGACAAATGAGCCCGGTTCGCTTGGCCGCAACTTGCGCCTTTAGGGCAGCATTTTCCATAAAGGTTGAACCGATTTCCTCTACTTCCTCCCAATTATCAAGGTCGAGAAGGGACAAAACTTCAATCGCTTCGTCCGCTAAGAGTTCTTCCAGTTCACTTACCTTGCCTTGGTTTTTGGTCGCGAGTAAGATTTTCATGACTGAGCCGATGCCTCCAATACCGTTTTCTGTGCGGCAATCAGTTCCTTGATACCCTTCTCAGCCAGGAGCAGAAACCATTCCAGTTCTTCCCGGTCAAAGGGAACCTCTTCTGCAGTTCCTTGAATCTCCACAAATTTTCCATGTCCGGTCATAACAATGTTCATATCAACTTCAGCCTTGGAATCTTCCTCATAGGCCAGATCCAACATAGCCTCTCCATTTACCTTGCCCACCGAAACGGCAGCTAAACTATCCGTAATGGGATTCTGTCTTAATAACCCCTTTTTTTGAAGCACCTGAACAGCATCAACCAAAGCGACATAAGCCCCGGTAATCGAAGCCGTGCGCGTCCCACCATCCGCCTGAATCACATCACAATCAAGCCAAATCGTGCGCTCTCCCAACTTCTTCAAATCCACTACTGAGCGGAGAGCGCGGCCAATAAGCCGTTGGATTTCCATGGTCCGACCGCTTAGCTTCCCTTTCGTTGCCTCCCTTTGGGTACGCGTTTGCGTCGCTCGGGGAAGCATCGCATACTCAGCGGTCACCCAACCTTTCCCCGACCCTTTTTGAAATGGAGGAACTTTTTCCTCGATGCTCGCTGTACATAAAACTTTGGTTTCCCCGACTTCAATCAGGACAGAGCCTTCCGGCATCTTGGTATAGTTTCGCGTCATTTTGACTGGCCGCATCTCATCATAAGCCCGATCATTCAATCGTTTTATCATGCTAAAACCTCATTTTATTATTTTCGTTTGGAAACTTCAGGCCCTATCAAATCAAGGGAACGGTAAGGCGAGGGGAAATCCCCCACAACGCCGGCAATCGTATATAGATTCTGGATTGGGTCATAGCGGAATTCCTTCAAGAGACGGAACCCCTGAATTTCCCCCGTCTTTCGGATATGAATGCGCGGCCCAGTGCAGGGGTAGATGGTTTCTCCCACTCTAATATGCTCATCATCCGCAAAACAGATAGGTACATCGGCTTGAATCAAGTCGAGCACCTTTCTTTCCACCAAATCCAAGTCAATGTCGGGCTTCACTGGCGATTCCAAGACAAAACCATGTTTAATATCGCTATGAATCTCCGGCTTAGGCATTCCCATCTCTTCCAGGATCATCGATGTTAAATCTTCCGCACTGTGCGCCATACGCCGATATTTAATCGACTCAAAGACGATATCCGCAATCCCCTGAGGTTCGGGCCCAAATACCGTCGGTCGCATGACGATAACCTCTTCCCCGACCCCAATCAACACCTCTGCATTGACCTTCAGAAAGGGATACACTAAATCGAAATGTTCCACTACCACGCGACGCCCCTTCATAATCGCGGCCCTGACAGCATCCGCGATCAACCATGGCTGCGTAAATGCCGATTCAAAACGGGCATCCAGGTGATAGGTATGACAACGGAAATGCCCCCGCTGAGCATCTTCGAGCAACGGTAGCGGTCGGATGTTAATCCCGTCATCATCATTGGTGAGTTCTAAGCCTGGAAACATTCCGCGAATGAGCAGAGATTTTCCTGCACCCGCATCGCCTAAAAAACCGATGAGCTTGTCTTCGGGACTCAAGTAGCGTTGTTGAAGGTTTGTTCCCAAAAAAAGCAGGCGTTTTTTTCCCCGAGGAGCAAAATAAACCGCCTGCATCAGATGTTCATGGGCGAAAGTTGTCATCACAGTTCCACACCTGCCTTTCCCCTTATTGTAAACAGAATCCGAGCATTTGAAAAGACAGACGCACAAATTTTCTTATTTCCATGGTCTCCTTATGAACAAGATTTCTTTTTGTATTTCAACTAACTGCTATGATATATATAGATAGGGTTGAAAGGTGGTGATCATATGAGTGAAGAACCCTATCGAATTGAAGACCGCTTAACCCTGTCTGTTAAACTTAAACTCAGCGTGACCCCAGCACAAAAACGATTGATGCTCCGTACGCTGGATGCTTACAGGGATGCTATGAACCATGTCAGTCGGTACGTCTTTGATCAACTGAATAAGCGTCAGTAAACGAAAATTAAACGATCTTCTCTATCGGGAGTTGCGTATCCGGTTTAATCACCCAAAGAAACTTCGCTTGACAACATCATAAAGCCCAATAACCTCGATGGCCTTTGTTCCCACCTGACTAACCAAGCACCCTGGCAGCCAACGCGACCAACGTTCCATCAACACTGGTACCGATTCCTTTACGGATGATATCCAGAGCTTCTCCGGCTGTGCGCGCTTGATGATAAGGTCGCTCTTCCGTCAAAGCGGCAAACATATCGGCGATGGCCATCAAACGTGCGCCCTGGGAAATTTCTTCCCCCGCCAGCGCAAAGGGATACCCTTGCCCGTCCAAGCGTTCATGATGATATGCCGCCCACTCGACTACCTGCTGAGGAAAACCGGCCTCCGTGAGCAAGCGATAGGTGTAATAGGTATGGGTACGAATCACATCAATTTCCTCGGCATTGAGAGGACCCGGTTTATCCAAAATCTTTTTCGGCATCGCGAGTTTGCCCAGATCATGCAAGAGCCCGGCAACGCGCATCTCGTAGAGCGCCTGTTCCTGCCAACCGAGCGCTCTCGCGAGCCGTTCGGCAGCCTCAGACACGGAGGCAGAATGGCGGAACGTAAATTCACTCTTTTGGTCAATCAAGTCCGCAAAGGTTGTCACTAAGTCATCTGTAAATCCAGTCTCTAAATCTTCCCGCACCGGAATGGCCCATTCCTGGAACAAGTGCCCAAGGCAAATTTGGAACAAATCAGACTGCTCTAAATCGAGCCAGAAGGATTCCTTCCCGATCAAAGCCAGGAAAGCAGGGACAATCTCGGGATAGAGGAGCTTGCCATCCCCTTCCTGAATCCAGTGTACCAACGCTTCCCGTTCTTGACGGGAGGAATACCTGCGAGCTAAATGGACATCCACCCGATCCGCAAAAGCCAGGATCTTAGCTAATAACGGAACTTGCCCCGCTGCCACACCCAAAGCCCCCCGGCTCGCATCTGGAGCCTCATGATGCAAACGGACAATAGGCGCTAATCCCTCGCCCGAGGGAAAACGCTCGACCAGCTTTTCTCCCGCCAAACAATGCTTAACCATCAGACGGTGATCCCCGTGATAACGCCTGAAGCTTCCCACAGCCCCAATATCGTGTAAGAGCCCCGCTACCATGAGCAACATTTTATCGTTCTCAGACAACTTGAGCACGGATCCTAGACTCAGGGCGATATACGCGACCCGCTCACCATGCCGCTCCCCAAGAGCAATCTGCAAACCGCGTTCAATCTCTTCATCCACCAAAGCCAAATCCAGCGCCTTCGAGAAACTCCAAATACGCCGCAGATAAAACGCCTGGTTCATGGTCTTCACCTAGAGCCCCATCTGGGCCAGTGTCGTCGCTGACTGAGCCACATCCTCCGAAGCCGCCCCGATCTGCCCGGCCGTTTGCGTGAGGGAATCGATCTGAGTCGCGATCTCCCGCACTTGCTGAATGCTCGAATTGATCGCTGCCATAATCTCGCCAAAACGCTGAACGACCTGATTGGCCTCAAGCGCTGCGTCCTGCATCGCTGTGGTCGTCTCCCCGATCGCTTGATTGACCGCCACCGTATTCTGCTTCGTCAGGGTAATCATGGCACTGATCTCCTGAACGGACTGTTCCGAATGGCTCGCGAGTTTCTTTACCTCTTCGGCTACCACTCCGAATCCACGCCCGCTCTCCCCAGCCCGCGCGGCTTCAATGGCTGCGTTTAAGGCCAAGAGGTTGCTTTGGGAAGCTATCTCCTTGATGACATCCGTGATCGAGGCAATTCGGGCCGAACTTTGATCAAGTTCCTTCATCTTCTCCTGCATTTTCGCCGTCATCTCGGCGAGTTGCAGCATGCGAACAGAAATCTGTTGAATCTTCTGTGCCCCTTCCTGGGCCAACGTATCCACCTGCTGCGAGAATTGAGCCGCTTCCGATGCATTGTGGGAAATTCGGCCAGTTGCTTCATACATCTGGCTCGCTGAGGCCGCCGTCTCTTCCGAAGTAGCAGCCAAAGCCTGACTGGCATCGCTCACTCGCCGCTGCAAAGCGGAGAGCTCAGAAAGCGCCGATTCCAGTTCCGCTTTCTTATCAATATCCGCCATGTAAGACTGAATGTAGCTCGCCATGACCACCTGTTGATCAAAGCTTAACAATCGGCTTACGGCAAGAACGACCTCAAGGGCTCGATCCGTTTTCTTGCGATAGAAGCTGAAAATCCGCGGCCAAATCTCATCATAGAGCACTTGGTTCGCACTTAAATAATAAAAAGGCGGAAGGTCGATCCGTTTATGCACCTCCCCGATCGTGATCCGCCAAGCCATAAACTCGGCGTCAATCCGTTCTGGGAAGAGGGATAACAGGTATTTTTTCATCGTCACTTGCAAGCGCTCGACTGAGGAGAAGCGTTCAATGATCCCATTGAGTCCTGGCACCAGGGTGACATGGGCATAGAAACGCCGGACAATCTCATCCGCATCCCGTTCCATCAGCGGACGGATTTCCTTTAAAAGGTTCAGTTGGGCTTGATCCAGCTTGAGCAATTGCAAAGACTCCTCCAAGGTAAATCCCTTGAGTTCAATCATCATTAAACCTCCCTTTTCCTGGAACCATTAAAATAATTCTTTTCAAGTAAATTCTTCTTGGCTGCGAAAAACTCCTGCTGCAAGCCATCCCATTAGAAAATTTTGTTACTCAGCTACTCTGTCCTAACTTATCTGGGTGACCGCTATGCGCTCGGTTGGTTTTCTGACTGGTAGAAAACAACGCAAAAGAGCGAACTCCATTTCACGCTGGAATTCGCTCTCCACTCAGCGCCCCTCTATCGCTCACGTAGAGCAACAAGCCTGTGCCGCGCTGCCATCCACTTCCTACGCTCTGCGATACTGCGCCTTTCCTGTCTCATAGAGGTTGTTTCCCTGGCTATCAATAATCACCATCACGGGGAAATCCTTCACAACCAAGCGTCGAATGGCTTCAGGCCCCAGCTCAGGATATGCGATCACCTCGGCTTCTAAGATCCGCTTGGCGATTAAGGCCCCGGCTCCCCCAATCGCACCGAAATAGATCGCTCCGTGCGCTTTCATCGCCTTAATCACTTCCGGCAAGCGCAGTCCTTTACCGATCATCCCGGTTAACCCTTTAGCAATTAAGATAGGGGAATAGGCATCCATCCGCCCGCTGGTGGTCGGCCCCGCTGAACCAATAACCTGTCCAGGTTTCGCCGGAGTCGGCCCGACAAAATAAATAATCTGATCTTTAACATCAAAAGGCAACACTTCTCTGCGCGCCAAAGCCTCAACCATCTTCTTGTGGGCCGCATCCCGGCCCGTATAGATCACGCCGCTGATTAAAACATTGTCTCCAGCCTTTAATTGCGCTAATTTCTCCTGGGTCAAAGGGGTTTCAATCCGAATCACGTCTGCCATTTAGGCATCCCTCCCTTCGAGGGTTATTTCTTTATGTCGCGTAGCATGGCAACCGATATTCACCGCGACCGGCATCCCAGCAATGTGAGTTGGGTAAACCTCCAGGTTGACCGCTAACGCGGTCGTGCGGCCGCCAAATCCTTGCGGCCCAATCCCAAGCTTATTAATCCGCTCGAGAAGTTCAGTCTCAACCTTCGCTAGGCGCTCCTCCGGGCTATGCTCTCCCACCGGGCGAAGCAGAGCCTCTTTAGCCAAGAAAGTGGCTTTCTCCATCGTACCGCCTACCCCAACACCGACAATGATCGGCGGACAGGGATTCCCACCCGCTTTATCCACCGTATCGACAACAAACTGCATCGCCCCTTCCAATCCCTCGGAAGGCTTACACATTTTTAAAGCGCCCATGTTCTCCGAGCCAAATCCCTTCGGAGCAATGACAAGATGAAGTTTGTTTCCAGGCACAATATTGTAATGAATGACAGCGGGCGTATTGTCGCCGGTGTTCACACGCTCAAAGGGGTCTTTCACAACCGATTTGCGTAGATATCCTTGGTCATATCCGCGCCGAACCCCTTCGTTGAGGGCATCGGTCAAACCTCCCCCCACCACATGTAGATCCTGCCCGATCTCGACAAAGAGAACGGCCATGCCCGTGTCCTGACACATCGGCACCCGCTCGTTGTGGGCGATCTTGGCATTTTCCATGAGGCGATCGATAACCTCCCGCCCAAGGGGAGATTCCTCGGTCTCCAGCGCTTGCCTGAACCCAGCCATGATATCGTCCCCGAGATCATAGTTGGCTTCGATACAGAGTTTCTCCACCGCTGTAATAATTTCCTCAACCAGAATCTGTTTCAACGCCCTACCCCTTTCCCCTGACACTTTTTAGTGCCAAAATTTCGCTGCTGTTGTGTTTAATGAATGATCACTCCACCCCAAGAGCCTCCGGTTGCAAAGCTTTCAATGCCGATTTTTGAGTAGAAGGGACGCCTTTCCTTTAATCATCCCGGTTAATTAATTATTCTGCATTAAACGGTACTTTCCTTTCTAAACTACCCTCTTATAAAATTTAGATTTTTGAATACGATGCCTATTCCCGTTGGCGCTGCCCATAGACACAGCAGCCGATGGCTCCATTGAACTGGGGCTCGGGCGGAACCATGACCTCTCGCCTTGTTTGCTGGGCCAACAGAATTCGCACCGCTGAATTATGGGCAACCCCACCCGTGAATACGAGCGTCTCTCCCGGAAAATTGCGCAACAATGGTAAAACACGCCGAACGATCGTGGCATTCACCCCGGCTGCCAATTGCGGCAAAGGGCGGCCCTCCACAATTTGGCCGATAAGTTCGCTCTCACCAAACACCGCACACGTCGAGCTGAGTTCAACTGGGTCTTCTATATGGCATCCCAGTTCTTCCAAACTCATCCCCAGCACATGCGCCATGTTTTCAAGGTAACGGCCTGAGGAAGCCGCGCACTTATCATTCGTCAGAAAATCCTGCATCCTTCCCCGACGCACCTGGATGATTTTACTGTCCTGCCCCCCGAGATCAATGAGGGTGAAGTCTTTGAGTCCGGTCTGATGAACCGCTCCTAAAACATGAGCTTTAAGCTCCGGAATCGCTTCCCCTCCAGCCAGCTCCAACGTATTGCGCCCATATCCGGTAGATACAAGCATCTCCACTGCGTCCAAACCGAGGCCTGCGAAATCCACGACAAGCTTATCTCCCTGTTTCCGCCCATAGTTCCGGTAAAACGCAATCGTATCCACCTTCTCCAGCCGCACAATCCGCCCTGGCTCATCATCCGTACCCGCTTCCATCACCGCAATTTTCACACTGCGGCTCCCTAAATCCACACCGCATAACAGATCACGCAAACAACATCACCCACCTAATTCAGAAATCGGAGGTCAGAGGTCAGAGGTCAGAAGTCGGAAAGAAACGCAGCGCGACACCGGGGAGGCGGGCGCGACACCGGGGACGGTTCCTCTGTCGCAGTGACAAGACACGGGGAAGACACGGGGGACGGTTATCCCTGTCTCACAAGACACGGGGGACGGTTATCCCTGTCTCAGCGCACGGATCTCATGATCTTTTATCTTGAAGAAGCACAAGAACCGTCCCTTTGCTTCCACCTTGAAGAAGCACAAGAACCGTCCCTTTGCTTCCACCCGGTTCAATCCCTCAACATCTCCAAAAACGACTCGAGCCGAATCTTACTGCGGGCATCAAGCCCTGTCGGGTTCTCCCCTTCTAACGTCAAGATCGGGTAATCCAATTTCTTGCGCATGATCATGTCCTCGATCTGGCGATAGCAGAAGCTCTGCACATAGTGAATGATACCATCTAAGTTCCGTTTTTTTGCCTCCCGGGCAATGTCGCCAATCCGTTCAAAAACTGAATAAGGATAGGTATAACGGCGGTATTGCTCCACAATATCCTCCGTGTCAAAAGGCATCGTAAACTGCCTTTGCACCTCGTTAAAGACGACCCGTGCCCCTTGTTCTTCCAGAAAATCATAGAGATCCGGCATGATCGGCGGCACTCCGATGAACCCTACTCGTATTTCTTTACGTTTTCCGGTCTTAGCACGCACGCGCAATCGTTCCGGGAACGGCTCCCTCTGGCGCGCTTCTGCCAAAAACGCCTCCATGGCTGCCACGAACCCTTCGGGATCTCCATTGAAATCCGAACAGGACACCTGATAAAGATGGTTTTCGAAGCCGCTGACCTTGTTTTCCTCCCAAGTCAGGCGATCCATCTCCCACACTAAAGCCCGGATCTGATCCAAACGTCCCTTTTGGGCGTTCACATCCTCCCACGTCGTCCCCATCGCCTGAATGAACTTGTCCATCTGTAAACGAAGCATATCCCGATCCCGGTCGTATGGAAAGGCAAAGGGAATGATTTCAATTCCCTGAACCGCCCAAGTTTCCATCAAGGCGTGCGTATTGCTGCAATCCCCCTGGGTCACGGCAACAATCCGCCGAATCTCCGGATTCAAAAGCGCCGTAGAATAAAGCCCCTTGATCCAGCCGCAGACATTGCGGGGATAGCCCGCCAGCTCGGCCTCTTCCACCCGCTTGGTGGCCTCAGGACTCGTAATAAAAATATTATTCAGATCAACTGGGATATCCCCAGCCGCATAAATAACCTCCATCGGAACCGTGGTTGTCAAACCGATTTTACCCATAAGTCTAGGTACTATCTCCTTCGGTGAAATATGGTTAGAGGAAATGCCCAGCAGCGCTCGCTAATTCAGCAAGACACGGGGACGGTTCCTCTGTCTCAGTGCACGAATTTCACGACCTTTTATTTTGAAGAAGCACGAGAACCGTCCCTTTGCTTCCCTTCTTTATAGCGAAGGATCGCTAACGTCCGGTTCATCTCGTTGTGCACGAGCATATACCCTTCGTCGACACCCATGCCCGGCTTGGCCAACATCTGATCCGGGCGCGTCGCTAAAGCAACATGGACTGCCGTACGCGCGCCACCCTCTGTCTCATTACAGGAACCGCCGACATAAGCACCCACTCCATATTTCCGGGCATAAAGAACTGCCTCAATCGTGTTTTGGATTCCGCCCAAATCCGGGGTCTTGATCTGAACCATGTCCGCCGCCTGAGCATCCACAAACTCTACGATATCTTCATAAGTATTGCACCATTCATCGGCCACGATTTCAACCTTCGCCCCTTTGGCCTTCAGTGCCTCCCGTAAAGCCTTCAAAGCCCGGACCTCACCATCTTTGCTCCCTACATCCATCGGACCTTCAATCCGCAAATGCAGCGGCTTTGCCACTTTCTCCAGCTTAACGAGGTACTCAGCCATTTTTTCCGTTTCGTCTCCCATGGCTAGCCCGATCGTGCCATATACATCAATATGCAGCACAGGCCGATAATCGTCCCCTCCCAATTGGAGGATGCGGTTACGCAGCCATTCTACATATTCAAGCAGCAACTCACCCTGCTTCCCAAGCTTCGTTTCCACATTGTTAATGAGGGCATGAGGCAATACCCCAGCCCGCTTGATGATCGCTTTATCGGCATTATCATAACGGTCATCGCCCGTTTGCGTGAAAATCGGCACCGCCTCTAGGATGAGCGGCAATCGATATTCCTCCGTGATCACCTCGGTCATGGTCTGGTGTTTCGCTTTCGCCACTGCATCCAGGATCGCCTGGCTCACACCATAGCGAATTGCAGTATGGTAGTGCTCGCCATTCGGACGCACAAGAGCCTCCGTCATCCCCGCCAACCGCCGAAAAGAATCTAATTCCTCACCCATAAGCTTCGGGCGAATCTCCTCCAAAATTATAGGGATAAACTCCTCTGCCAAAAATAAGGGGTCTCGGCCCCCAGCCCCGGAATATTGGACCGCCGCACAGTCCCCACTCGCTACCTGTCCATCTTCCAAAAGAAGAAGCACCGAAACGGATTCCCCTCGTTGGCGCACCGCCTTAAACCCCGGCGTCAACGGCTCTCCGGTATAAGCAAACCCATCATGCCCCGCTCCAGCCTTAATCGCCTTTTGATCATCAAAATAAAACCCGGTCAACCCTGCAGACGTC
Source organism: Desulfosporosinus sp. (assembly GCA_020692355.1). Lineage (GTDB taxonomy): Bacteria > Bacillota > Desulfitobacteriia > Desulfitobacteriales > Desulfitobacteriaceae > JAJZPA01. The sequence continues at coordinate 5,724 of JAIMKP010000009.1, read as the reverse complement.
AAGACATCAATAATCTTCATAAACTACCACCCCACTATCCAAAGTAAAAAGACCGAGGCCCGAGACTCAATCTTAAACCAGGCTTCGAAGCCTAAGTAATTATTTAGAGCCAGGGATGTTCGCGAGCACTTAGGGAACCCCTTAGGCACACGCAGTTGCCAAACTCTACGACTGGCGAGTGCTCCATAACTTGGGGCGCTACGCCGGATGCGTGGCGTCGCCAACTGAGCCAAGGATGGCGAATTTGGCGATTTACCCCCACCCTAGACCGAGCCAGGAGTAGGAAGTTTGGCCAGCGTGAACTGGGGTGAGTCTAGTGCCGCGAATATCCCTACCCCAGATTTCCCTAGGGCCTCGGCCGCCCCACGAGCATCCCCTTGCCAATGGCGTAGATGTCATCAATCACCATCTGGAACGACGGATCCCGACCTTCATCCCGGCCGCGTTTGGCGATCCGCTCTTGGTGGAAGCTCTTGGTTTCTTCATCAAAAGGCAGATTCCCGAAATCGAGGAGCCGAACCGCTCCGGTGGTGTCACGCGCCGGCAGAATCTTGCCTGCGTTAAAGCGGCTGGGGGCAAAGGGGACGTCAATCACACCGGCCTGGAAGGCCCGCACGGTTCCCAGCGCCATATCCCCTTCCCCGAGTTCGAGGACTTTATCGAGAATCGCCCGTGTTTCCGCGAGGATCACCTTTTTTTCCAGTGCGAGTTCTTCTGTCTGCGGGAAGGTTTGATCTTTCAACATATTCAGAACTTGTTTAGTCGTCCTGAGTCCAGCCGCGTTAGCCTCTTTCGTCGGAATTCCCAGGGCTTCATGCGGTGTTTTGACGATCACCTTTGTCGCCTTCCCCAGAGCTGCGGTCGCCGCACCCCAGGAAATTACACCATACGCCTTGGCTTCATCCTGCGGGAAGCCGCCCATCCATTGGTGGAAGACGGTCGTAATCATCACATCGGATAACCCCAGCTTGTGTAGATATTCTTCGGCCAAAACGGGCAAGGTTTGCAAGGCGGCCACATCCTGAACGAGGTTGCCGCACTGCCCATAACCCAAGCTGAGGCTTTGCACCCCTTGAGCAACTGCCAGGACGCCCTCAATGACGGCCACGGCGTGGGAGATAGATGGCGGAACGAGCGTTCCCGTAAGAGGGCCGAACGGCTCGCGGTTGATTTTGACCCCATTTTCTTCATATAAGCCAACCAAACGATCCACATACTGCCAGTGCTTGATCGTGGTCGCAATCGGAACGTCTTTAGAGTAGGGAATATTATAGGAAATTGATCCACCTTCGAAATCCGTGAACCCGCCTGCCAGGGTAACTTCGGCCAGCAAGCGAGCATCCGGAGTCCCGTGACGAACCTGTACCGGAACCTGGACACTCTCCATGAGTCGACGGCAGGCCGTCACCCCATGATTCACAGCCGGAAAACCATTTAACATCGAACGCCCGATCGTGCGGCTTTCCTCGATTCCTGCTTGCGCCTCATTATAGCGGTTTTGCCGGGTATAGGAATCAATCGTGGTCGGCAGAAAATCCGCTCCTCCTTCATCCTGAAGGTAACGCAGCAACTCAATGTGCTCTTGCAGCAGCGCCACACCGGCTCGGGGTTGAGTGTAAGTAATTCCTTTCGCCTTTCCTTCTGCCAGTTTCGCGGCCATCACCTTGCTCTTGGGTAATGCCTTATGATAAGCCACCGCTTCCTCAAAATTGACTTCCTTGCCTGTGGACCACTGAGCGAGAACTTCCTCGCGCTGTCTTTGAAATACTTCTTGATCCATCTTCTTGCCTGATAATTCCATGACTTTTCCCTCCTAAATCTTAACCAAATATTTTTTCATCATCCTCAAGGCGGCAAGCGGAGAAATCTCCCGCAACAAACCCATCGCAGCCAGAATATAATCCTTGTCCACATAAAACTCCGGTTCCTGGGGCTTGAGCAAGGTCGGTTCCGCCGGGTTGAAAACCGCCCCTTCCAAAATCCCAAGCGGCCGAGAATTGCGTAAGAGCACTCCCCCCGTCCCAATCACGGCCGGTAACGGGGTCAAGTCTTTGCCATGTTGAATATAGGACGCGCCAAAGGGGGTGTACACGACTTCAATTCTTCCCACATGCCTTTCCACCGCCAGTTCAACCGCCAGACGCCCCATCGCCGTATCAAAAGAACTTTCTTCTTCAGACTCAGGCACCCGCCAAGGCTCCGCAACATAAAGTTCCAACTGCCGATGTACCTTCTCTTCTGTCCAGCCAAGGTGCTTGGCCAAGCGCTTGCCTGCCGCTTCCCCAAGGGCCAAGGCACTATAGCGCATCCCCAAATCTCCTTCGACTGTTCGCTTAGCATAGGGCTCCGGCAACCCTTTCAGCATTACCCCCGGCTTACTTGGTTCTCCCTGAGCTAAAGAATGCACATCCGTCGTTGCCCCACCGACATCCACGATCAGGAGTTCTCCCAGACCCGCCTCGTCATCGAAGCCCTGGGCCAACAGTTCAGCCGCTGACAGCACCGCCGCCGGCGTCGGCATGAGGACCCGCTCCATAAACTCTTCCGCCTTGTCGAGCCCTTTCGCATGAATGATGTTATCCAGAAAAACCTCCCGGATGGCCAGCCTAGCCGAATCCACCGCCAAAACATTCAGTTCAGGCATAACGTTCTCGGCCACAACCACCGGGTGATGACGAATCTTAAGGATCTCTGCCGCCTGCGGCGCCACCACCTTGTTTCCCGCAACCACGACGGGAATCGAAAAAGGCAGTTCGGCCAGGTGTTCAGCGTTTTTTAAGAGGATTTCTTTGTTCCCCCCATCCGTCCCACCGGCCAACAGGAGTATATCCGGCTTCAGCGCCACTATTTTCTCCTGATCGCTTGCAGACAATTCGTAGCTAAAAACTTGGAGCACCCGAGCCCCTGCTCCCAATGCCGCCCGGCGTGCTGCTTCTGCCGTAAGTTCCTTCACCAAGCCGCTCGCCACCATTTTTAGCCCACCGGCTGCCGAACTACAGGCCAGTTTGCGAACGAACTGCCAGCCACCCTGTGGCTCCGGGATCTTCTCCAGCGCCTGATGTAACCCTTCCATCATATTTGTTTCTATCGTGGTTCCTGCTTGAGCAGTGCCGATGATCCGCTCTGTCTCGAGATCCACGATCGTCACTTTGGTATACGTACTGCCAAAATCAACGAGCAACACTGCCTGCATATCAATCACCCCCAAATCAGAAGTCAGAAGTCAGAGGCCAGGGGAAGCAGGGGGACGGTTCTTTTGCTTCCACCCAAGTCCGTCGTTTGCCCAAGTCGCACGTTATGCCATCCATGGCGCGTGGGCGATTCAGAAGTCGGATGTCGGACTTTGTTAGACAAGTCCCAAATCTTGACGCAGGTCGGCGATTGGGACGTCCGGCATGGTTCCGGGCGGATAAATCCGGTCAAACCCCATTCCCTTAAACAGCCGCTCCACCGGGGCAAAATCCTGCTTCCCTACAACCAGGTTCCCCCCAACATAGAGAAGGATGTTGCCAATCCCTGATTCTTGGCACTTTTCTCTAAGGCCCCGGCAGTCGATCTCCCCATGCCCGTAAAGGGAAGACACCAGAATAACATCCGCATTCGTCTCAATGGCTGCTTGAATAAACTCCTCCTGAGAGGCCAGCACACCAATGTTTATCACCTTAAAACCCGCTTGGGTAAACGCATAGTCCAATATTCGGTTCCCCACCGCATGGACATCCGCCCCAATCACTCCCAGAATCAATGTTTTCTGTTCCATGTTCAACACCCCCTTTCTAATCGACCCACGGTGCAGGGCGAACCTCGCCAATCGGCTCCTTCAGGAGGGTATTTCCGACCCGGCGAAAAAGCTCGGGGTCACCGCTGACAAAATAACGTACCCGCCAAATCCTCTGACCTTCTATGGGTTGCTCTCCTTCGTCTAAGCGCTTCTCCGCGTCCAGATGCTCTCTTTCATCGCGTTCATCCAGTTTCTTCAATACCCTTTTTAGCTCTTCCACCACAGCCAGAGCAGGATCGACCAGTTTGACCCCTTCGCCTAGGATTTCCCGAATCACCGGAGATAAGAACGGATAATGCGTACACCCCAGAATCAGGGTATCCACTCCAGCTTCTTTGATGGATGCCAGATAAGTCCGGGCAATCCCCCGCGCCTCAGCGGAATTAAAAAGCCCTGCTTCCACTAACGGAACAAAGAGCGAGCAAGCCTGAGCCTGCGCCAAAAAAATGGGCTGTTCCCCTTTTTTCCAAGCTCTCTTTAACCCTTGATTCTGCGGCAGAACCCCTTTGGCCAAAGCCTTACTCACTGCAAGCGAATAGGCCCGGCTGCGCACCGTGGTTTCTGTCGCAATGAGGCCAATCTTTCCGTGAGCAGTTTCTTCAACGGCCAAGCGCGCCCCGGGTTCAATCATCCCCAAAATCGGTATGTCAAAATGCTCTCTTAATGTTGGCAGGGCCGTGGCCGAACTCGTATTGCAAGCGACCACAATCGCCTCCGCCCCCTGGCTGACGAGAAAGGTGATGATCTCTTCCCCAAAGCGGATGAGTTCTTCTTTCGAGCGGTTCCCATACGGAACTCTCGCCGTATCGCCAAAATAAATAATCCGCACATCCGGTATCCGGGCTAGAATCTCGTTCATCACCGTGAGCCCGCCGACTCCAGAATCAAACACCCCGATCACATGCTGCAAATCATGTCATCCTTTCTTCAGTTCCAAGAGCGCCCCACGCAACAGACTGAGCGACCCCGCATCCGGTTCGAATCGGTATTCTATCACATCGAGTCCTAGACTTTGGGCCTTTTCAACCTTGGCCCGCCATCCCGGAGCCACAATGACCGCCCCGGCGTTCGCCAAAACCTTCTTCAAGAATACCTCATCCGGCAGAGTCAAAACCTTCAAATCCGGATGCAGCCCCGCCAGCTGCAGGGACTCCCGTACTTTCGTCGCAAACGTCAGACTTTCGCAGACTAGCGTCACTTCCTCTCCAGGAGGCAATTTGGCCACCCGCACCACGGTCTCTAACTTAGGCTGCAAAACAACCCCCAAAAGCGGTACCCGAAGCCCTTGAAGCAGCGGCTTTACCTCCGCCAGATGCCCCGTCCCGGTAATGAGCATATCCATCGCCGCCAGACCTTCCCTCAGCCGTACCCCTTCCCGAATATCACTCAGTAGAATCGGTATCAGGCTAATCCCAGGGCCTAAATTCCAATGGATGTCCTGCAGTTGCTCCGGATTGCATTCGATAAAACCAACCTTAACGCGCCCCAAGAGTTCCTTTTTTTCCATACCGCGTACATGGACAAACGAGATAAAGTCATCGATAGAAAAACCTAAGCCCACCGCCTCTTCCATGGCCATGTCAATGATGCGCAGAACCTTTTCCTTGCGCCCCTCCTGCTGGATAATATAAGACGTATCAGCCACAAAGGTGCCTTTACCCTGTGCCGAACTCAAAACTCCTTCACTTTCCAGTTCCTTGTACGCCTGGCTAATGGTATTCCGGCTTACCCCCAACTGCCCTGCCAGTTCTCGTTCAGTCGGAAGCTTGGTGCCCAAAGCCCATGTCCCTTGAGTGATCCGGCGGCGGATCTGTTCCTTCAGCTGAATGTAATAGGGAATCCCGCTTTGTCGATCCAGTTCCACTCCAACCCCCCCACCCGTCTGACTTCGGTGTCCGCAGTCCGCAGTCCGCTTTCCAGCTCGGACACTCCTGACTCCTGAC
>JAIMKP010000065.1:9761-16940 GCA_020692355.1 Desulfosporosinus sp. | reverse complement strand
GGCGACAGTGTCGCTGCACCTTTTAAATCTCGGGTTAGCTGCAAAAAACAGTGGCTGATTCTTGGCGCAGGTCGAAGCGGTTAGGGATCTCACCTCATATCCGTAAGGGGAGTATCATTCTGAAAGGCGACTTACTCCGTCAAAGGATCGAGGAGAAACGGGACATGCTCGATGTGGCCCTCAGTGTCATGGAAAATCTGTATGTTTCAGTCAAAGGGTCGGGCTTTGTTGTGATTCTCTGTGACGATCAGGGATATTTATTACACGTCGAGGGAGATAAAGATGTCTTAGATTCGGCCAACAACATCAACTTTATGCCGGGGGCCAACTGGAGTGAGGAGTCGGTGGGAACCAACGCAATTGGGACAGCCTTAGCGGATGACTGCCCGGTTCAGGTTTTCGCTTCGGAGCATTACTGCTTGGGTTTCAAAAGTTGGACTTGTTCCGCCGTCCCCATTCACGACGAGTTTGGGCAGATTATCGGCGTTCTGAATTTATCCGGTCACTATCTGAAAGTAAATAAACATACTTTGGGGATGGCCGTGGCTGGGGCCAATGCCATAGAAAATCTACTGAGGACGAAAAAGATTTCTAATAACTTGAGTATGACGAACAACTTATTGAATGCCATGATGGATTCTATGACAGACGGGGTTATTGCTACGGACACCTCCGGCAATATTACACAGGTTAACCGGGCGATCCAGGATATTTTAAAATTGAGTGAACACCGGCTGCTAGACGAAAATATCATGGCTATTGTCGGTGATCGCTTAGAGCTTCAGAACATCGTCCGGAATAACTTGTTTAATACCGATCAGGAGGTCTACCTTCAGACCCAGCAAGGAACGATACACTGTACGCTGACCTTCCGGAATATCCGGGTTAATGGGGAAGTCTCGGGGATTCTATTCATTTTCAAGAAGATGGAGAATATTAAGAAGCTTGTCCATAAAATGGTGGGGGCCCGGGCTAGATTTGTCTTCTCGGATCTCAAGGGACAAAATTCCCGTTTTTCGGAGACCATTGAGATGGCCAGGAGAGCTGCTCGTGGTTCGTCAACCGTCTTGTTGCTAGGGGAGAGTGGCACCGGCAAGGAAATGTTTGCGCAGGCAATTCATAATGCCGGTCACTGTAAGAATGGGCCATTTATCGACCTTAACTGTGGGGCGATACCGCGGGAACTGATCGGAAGCGAGCTTTTCGGCTATGCGGCGGGTGCCTTTACGGGGGCGAAGAAGGAGGGAAACCCGGGCAAGTTTGAGCTTGCGGATGGCGGAACACTTTTTCTGGATGAAATTGGGGATATGCCATTGGATATGCAGGTAAACTTGCTGCGCGTTTTGGAAGAAAAACGAATTCGACGTATTGGTGGCCAGGCCGACATTCCGGTCGACGTACGGGTCATCGCAGCGACTAATAAGGATTTGCCGGAAAGGGTCCGTAGCGGCCAGTTCCGTGAAGATCTATATTACCGCTTGAATGTCTTGACTCTGAGTATGGTGCCTTTACGGGAACGCAAAGACGACATGGAAACCCTGGTGGAGTTTTTTATTGCTAAATACAACCGCCAGATGGGTACAAAGGTTGCGACGATGGATGACGAATTTCTATCAGCCTTGGCAAACTATGATTGGCCCGGAAATGTACGAGAACTTGAGAACGTCATCGAACGTGCCCTGAATCTGGCCTTAGGCCATAAACTCACACCTGATCTTTTGCCTTCCGAAATATTGCGTAAGCCCAGCGAGGGCAAAACCGTCGCGGCGAGCATCCCAGAGCAACCGGGGTTGGCAGCGGTGGAAAAGCAACTGATCAGGACAACCTTGTTGGAGTATCACAACAATATGACCCAAGCGGCGAAAAGCCTCGGGATCAGCAGGACAACGCTTTACCGGAAGATGAAAGAGTACAGAAGCGGGTGAAACGGATCCAGGCGTTTAAACCGGATGTAATAAAATAACACAGTGTAATATTTTGAAACGTAACAATTTGCAACAATTAGTAGTTGAAAACGGGCAAAGCCGAGTAATGTATAAGGGTTACTCCGGCTTTTTCTTTTGGCATGCGATATGCAATAACAAAGGGGACACAGGGACAAACAAAGGAGGGAAAAATAGACAATGGCAAAGTTGACACAGGAAAAATTACTCAAAATGTATTCCCAAATGGTCTTGATTCGGCAGTTTGAAGCCAGAATTGAAGGAATTTACGGAAAAGGTGCTATTCCGGGCGAAATGCATCTCTCAATCGGTCAGGAGGCTATTGCTGTGGGGGTATGTACGAACTTGCGTGCGGATGATGCCGCTACCAGTACGCATCGGGCTCACAATCACCTGATCGCCAAAGGTGTTGACCTGAAGAAAATGGCCGCCGAATTGTTTGGACGTGAAACAGGGTTGTGCAAGGGCAAGGGCGGACATATGCACCTGTTCGATCCCTCAATTAAGTTTGGCTGTGGCGGTATTGTCGGGGCTGGTATGCCCTTAGCGGTGGGCTCAGGCTTGGCCTTCAAACGGAAAGGGTTAGACAGTGTTTCCGTGGTCTTCTTTGGGGAAGGGGCAGCCAATCAGGGAACATTTCACGAGAGTTTGAACCTGGCGGCTTTATGGAAACTTCCAGTTATTTTTGTCTGCGAGGATAATCACTACGGTATATCGGTCACCAAGGAGATGTCCACCGCCGTAAAGAGCAACGCCGATCGGGCATTGAGTTACGGCATCCCAGGAATTTCCGCCGACGGCAATGATGTAGTGGAGGTCTATAACGTGGCCGAAGCGGCTGTTGCCAGAGCCCGTAAGGGTGAAGGCCCGAGTTTGATTGAGTTACAAACCTACAGGTTGAAAGGACATTTTGAAGGTGATCCCGAGGTATACAAGCCTAAAGCGGAGCAAGAAGAAGCTTTGCAGCATGAACCCATCGTTCGCTTGGAAAAGATTCTCCTGGCCGAATACGGGGTATCTCAGGAAGAGTTAACCGAGATCAAAGAGGCTCGCCAGGTGGAAATTGAGGAAGCTATTAAGTTCGCCGAAAGCTCGCCCTGGCCTAAACCGGAAGAAGCTTTAGAAGATGTGTTCGTGGCAGGAGGTGCTTTCTAATGAGCCGGATTTTAACGTTTGCTCAGGCGATCAGCGAAGGTATGGCTCAGGAGATGGAAAGAGATGATCGCGTTTTTCTGATGGGTGAAGATGTCGGTAGGTATGGTGGGATTTTTGGCACGGACGTAGGGCTCTATGACAAGTTCGGTCCCGATCGGGTGATTGATACCCCGATCTCGGAATCGGCGTTCATTGGTGCCGGTACCGGAGCAGCGATGGAAGGCTTACGGCCGATCGTCGAGTTGATGTTCGTCGACTTTTTCGGGGTGGCGATGGACCAAATCTTTAACCAGATGGCTAAGAACACCTATATGTCCGGCGGCCGTAATTCCGTTCCTATGGTTTTACGTACGGCGATCGGGGGTGGTTATGGCGATGCTGCCCAGCATTCTCAAATTCTCTATTCCCTATTTGCCCACGTTCCTGGGATCAAAGTCGTCGTTCCTTCAACGCCCTATGACGCCAAAGGCTTAATGATAAGCGCCATTCGGGACGATAATCCCGTGATGTTTTTTGAACATAAACTCCTGGCCGGTCTGGATTGGCTACCGTTCGGGGTTAAAGGCGAGGTTCCGGAAGAGTCTTATACGGTTCCGATCGGTAAAGCAGAGATCAAGCGGACGGGGAAAGACTTAACCATTGTCACCGCTTCTTTAATGGTTCACAGAGCATTAGCGGCCGCCGAGAAACTAAGTAGCGAGGGTATTGAAGCAGAAATCATCGATCTACGCTCCCTCGTGCCTCTTGATAAAGAAACGATACTTACATCGGTAGCTAAAACTCACCGGCTGCTGATCGTGGATGAAGATTATCTCAGCTATGGGATGAGCGGCGAAATCGCTGCCGTGGTTGCTGAGGAAGGCCTCTATGATTTGGAGGCACCGGTCAAACGCTTGGCGGTTCCGGATGTGCCGATTCCGTTCAGTCATCCGATGGAGGATTTCGTGCTGCCCAACGAAAAGAAGATTGCCGCTGCTGCCAAAGATTTGCTTAAAGCATAGGCATTAGGAACGACGAAACAGATACGGCCGAAGCAAGAAAGAGATACCTCCAATGGCGCAATGCTGCTGGAGGTATCTCAACTCAGTGAACTCGTTCAACTAAAGATGAAAAAGTACAAGGGGTGACCATCATGAGTATCAGGATTGAAATGCCTAAACTGGCCGCTACCATGGAGGAAGGAATTATTTCATGTTGGCACAAACAGGTAGGTGATCAAGTCGCAAAAGGGGAACCGATTGTTGAAGTTCTTACCGGCAAGATTAATGCGGAAGTGGAATCTCCGGCAACGGGAATCCTGGAGCAGATCATAGCGGCTGATGGGGCCCTGGTGCCGGTCGGTGAAGCCATCGGGGTGATCGCCGAAAGCAAGGTGGCTCTTCAGGCTACACCTCGGATGAAGAAACTGGCTAACGAGCTGGGCATTGATCTGGCAGCCGTTGTGGGAACTGGGCCCAACGGAAGAATTACTGAGCAGGATCTGCAAGAGCATCAACAAGAAGCACTGAACGCCGATCCGGTTAAGGCCACGGCTACTGCTCGTAAAATGGCGGCAGCAGAGGGAGTTTCCTTGCCCGGTATCCAGGGCAGTGGTGTTTCCGGCCGGATTCAAAAGACGGATGTCCAGCACGCGCTTCATGAAGAGACGGCTGAGAAAATAAGTCATCTCGTACTGGATGATTATGAGGTTTTACCTCTGACAGGAATGCGTAAGATGATTGGCGATAACATGGCAGCCAGTGCGTTTAGCGCTCCTCATGTTACCCTCACTACCGAGGTGGTGATGGACCAAGCGGTGCAACTGCGCCAAGAACTCAGAGAAAAATACCGCAATGAGGCCAAGATTACTTTCACGGATTTTATCAACGCTGTTGTCATTAAGGTTTTACAAGAGATGCCTGAGGTCAACGCCACACTAGAGGGAAACGAAATTCGGCGGTGGCATAAAGTAAACTTGGCATTGGCGGTGGCCAGGAAAAAGGGTCTCATCGTACCGGTATTGAAAAACGCGGGACGTAAATCTTTAACGGAGATTTCCCAGCATACAGCCGATCTCGTGGAACGGGCCAGGGCTGACCGCTTAACACTCGAGGAAATTCAAGGAGGAACCTTCACGGTCAGCAATTTAGGGATGTATGATATTGATGGATTTACCCCGATCATTAATCCCCCCCAAGCGGCAATCCTGGGGGTCGGACGCATTCTCGAGAGGGCTGTAGTCGTCGAACATGAGGTAATGGTTAAACCGACTATGGTTCTCAGCATCTCTTTTGATCACCGGATTATGGACGGTGACGCCGCAGCCCGGTTCTTGAAAAGGTTAAAATACCTGCTGGAGAATCCCTACCAGCCTGTGGTCGAGTAGGGTTAGGAGGAACAAAGATGGCAGAAAACATCGTTGAGGCGGATCTAGCAATCATCGGCGGCGGGCCGGGGGGCTATGTCGCCGCCATCAGAGGAGCACAGTTGGGAGCACAGGTGGTGTTAATCGAAGAGGACCAATTAGGGGGTACGTGCCTCAACCGGGGCTGCATTCCGACGAAGGCTCTTTTAGAAACAGCCCACGAATATCAGAAACTGGATACATTGGCTCAACGGGGAATCAAGGTTGCGGGTAAAGAATTGGATTGGGCCCAGGCTTTAGCGCAAAAGGATAAGGCTGTGAAGACCCTGGTTGGCGGAGTCGGCTATTTGCTGCAGCGCAACCAGGTTCGGGTAATCAAGGGACATGGACAGTTTGTCGATGCCAGGACTTTGCTTTGCCGGCAGAGCGATGGGTCGGAGAGCAAGATTCAGGCAGAGCGGATAGTTATTGCTACGGGGTCCCAGCCCAAAGGGATTCCGGTCGAGGGAATTGACGGCCAGAGAGTGCTAAGCAGTACGGAGTTGTTAAACCTGCCCAGCTTGCCGCAAAGCTTGGCCATTATCGGGGGCGGCGCCATTGGCGTGGAGTTTGCATCTGTTTTTCACGATCTTGGGGTTGAGGTAAGCGTCATCGAAGCTTTGCCCAACTTATTGCCGACGATGGATGCGGATTTGGGTGTATTCTTAGCCAAGAAGTTTAGCAAGCAGGGGATCAGAGTCGAAGTCAATACCCTGGTTCAGGGCCTGCGGGATATCGGTAGTAGTGAGGAAATCAGGATTAAGAACAAAGACGGGCGGGAACAAATCTTTCAGGCCGAGTACGTTCTCCTGGCAGCGGGACGGCAAGCCAATACTGCCGGTCTTAATCTGGCCGGGATTGGCCTTAACCTGGCTGCGGGCGTGATTCCGGTCAATGAGTATTTGGAAACCGCAATCAACGGCATCTATGCCATCGGGGATGTCATCGGAGGCATTATGCTCGCCCATGTGGCTTCTCGGGAAGGCATTGTGGCGGTTGAGAATGCGCTTGGCCACAAGGTTAAGGCAGACTATCGCAGTGTACCGGCGTGCATTTACACACACCCGGAAATTGCCTCGGTCGGTCTGACAGAAGTTGAAGCGTCTAAGCATTATGAGATTGCCGTCCACCGTTTTCCTTTCCAAGCCAACGGCCGGGCCGTGGCGGTGGATCAGGCGGAAGGGTTCGTCAAACTGGTGTCTGAGCAAAAATACGGCCAGATTCTCGGGATACATCTGGTGGGACCGATGGTCACAGAACTGGTGGGCGAGGCTGGGTTAGCCGTTGCCATGGAGTCGACAGTTGAAGAACTGGCTACGACCATCCATGCTCATCCTACGTTCAATGAGGCCCTGATGGAAGTGGCGCACGCGGCGATAGGCAGTCCAATCCATAATCTTTAGGAGCGATGGCAGTGCTGTTGAACATCATTAAGAGTTACGGGATGCCTTATATGGAAGCTTATCAATGGCAGAAAAAGCTGCTTGCAGCACGCCAAAGGGGGGAGATTGAAGACACGCTTTTTTTGACGTCCCATCCTCATGTTCTGACCATTGGCCGGGCGGGCAGCAAAGAGCATATCCTTGTCAGTGAAGCGTTTCTCCAGGCACATCGTATCGCAGTGGTTCCCATCGAGAGAGGTGGTGACATCACTTACCACGGTCCGGGTCAGATTGTGGGCTATCCCATCCTTGACCT
>JAIMKP010000065.1:0-9745 GCA_020692355.1 Desulfosporosinus sp. | reverse complement strand
GATTTACATGTCTATGTTGATCGCCTGGAGCAGACGATCATCGAATTACTCCGGGAGTACCAGATCGAGGCCGGTCGGATTCACGGTCTGACTGGGGTTTGGGTAGGCAATGAAAAAATAACGGCGATTGGGATTGCGGTCAGCAAATGGGTGACCTGGCACGGATTCGCCCTCAATGTTTCCCCGGATCTGTCTTTTTTCAACTACATCGTCCCCTGTGGGATTCGGGACAAAGGAGTTACTTCCCTGCAGGAGATCCTGGGCCGCGAGTTGCGGGTTGAGCAGGTGGTGGATTCATTGATTGAGAAATTCCAGCAGCAATTTGGCTACGTTCACGTGAGAGAGATGCAACCGGGAAGCTTGGGTTTCTTAGACTAGAGGGGGAACGAGCGTATGAGTAAGGTTCCGCAATGGTTGAAAATCGGGACACCGAATCAAGAAAAACTAAAGAATATGCTTCGACTCATGGAATCGCTTGGGGTGAACACAATCTGCACCAGCGCCAAATGCCCCAATGCAGGGGAATGTTTTGCAGAGGATACCGCCACCTTTCTCATCTTGGGGCCTAACTGCTCGCGTAGTTGTCGCTTCTGTGCGGTTGGGCATGGACCCTTGGCGGGGGTGGATCCGGAAGAACCCCCTAAAGTGGCTCAGGCTGTGGCCAAACTTGGGTTAAAATATGTAGTCATTACTTCTGTGACCAGGGATGATTTACCGGACTATGGGGCTGACCAATTCAAGGCTGTGATTACCAAAATCAAAGAAAATGATCCGGCTATGCGGGTAGAGGTACTTATTCCGGATCTGATGGGGGACGAACAGGCGTTAGCGGCCATTGTCCAGGCCGGGCCAGATGTGATCGGACACAATCTTGAGACTGTTCCCAGACTTTACCCTAAAGTATTGCCCAAATCATTTTACGGACGTTCCCTAAGGATCTTGCAGGCTGTCAAAGAAATTCGGCCCTCCCTGGTCACCAAGAGCAGTTTAATGGTGGGCCTGGGGGAGGCCGAAGCCGAATTGGATGAAGTTTTTCACGATTTACAGGGAGTCGGTTGCGATATCCTGACTCTGGGGCAATATCTGCAGCCTACGCCACAACAACTACCGATTGAGAGATATGTGGATCAGGAAGAGTTTTCCCGCTACAGGGAAAAGGCTTTAGCTGCCGGTATCAGAGAGGTTTATGGCGGGCCATTGGTAAGGAGCTCTTATCACGCCAGGGAGGTTTTCCAGAACCTGAGCTAAACATTCTGCTTGATAAAGCATGGTAAACAGTATGTAATAATCCCGATGAGATTACGTAAGTCAATCTATTCAACCATACCAATGAGGCTAATTTTTGAAGCAACCTCCACTTCAACTTCTACTTGAGGAAATTCCTCCTCCCACCGGTCTTTAAGCTCCTTCCATTCCTCAGGATATTTGCGCATGGTTGCGACTCCCAAACCTAAGATATCTATTTTGAATTCTTCCTGAGCTTGTTTAACCAGAGTTTTAATTTCTTGTTCCACCGCTTTGCGCTGCTCTTCTTCTAGAGTGGCGATTGTATCCGGCTTAGCTAAATTTTTACTACACATGTTCTCACCCAAATTGCTTTGCACTTTGACCTCAATCCGGTAACTGATTTTTCCTTCTTTAAACTCTGGTTTGATTTTACTACCTGCTTTGATAATTTCCAGGGAAACTAGTTTATTTTCATTTTCTGGACAAGGGACCGTAATAATACCGCTTTTGATCTTATTCCAAATCCATAAATATCCCCTTGTTTCCAGAGGGTCTAACCAGCCGATAAGCTTGTCTTTGCGAAAAAATCCGGCACCTTTAAATTCAAAGGCACTGGTTTTATCTATTTGTTCTTTTACCTGGATCCTGCCGAGCACGGGATGGTCTGATTCAGAAGTTAACTTCTCGTAAAACTCCAGCAGGTGAACCGGTACGGCTTTAGAGACAGCCCCATAATTTTGGAGCAGCATCTCTATTTGCTGTCCAGGAATTTTCTCTAACTCCGATTTCGTTAGAATAATATCTGATGCCTCTCCTTTTGTGACCATAACCCAGGCTAGAGGCCGCATTTCGTGGTCTCGGTTGAACCAGTCAATCACGGGCAGGACACCTTCCCTGGCCATTTTTTCTCCCAGGACAATAACGTAATTATGAGAATGAAAGAGCTTACGGCCAGACTTTTCGACGAAATTCCGAACAGCATCAAGGACAGTATCACCGGTACTGCTGAGGATTCTTACCGGTTTTTCTTTTTCTCCCTCACCTCCGCCTTTTTTAAGAGACTCAGGTTTGATAATTTGAACCGTAAGCTTAACCTTCCCGTCTTCTCCTTTATCGATTCCTATAGCACTGACAATCCCTAGCTTATCTAATTCTTTACGGTTCCAACAACCTGTAGTGAATAAAGCAACGGAGAAGAGCAGCAGGAGAAGGGCCAATAGTTTTGTTTTTTTCATTGTTTTCTCACTCTCTTGAATTTTCCGGAGAAGGTTTAGCTGGTTTTTGCCTAACAACGTTCTTCTGCCCCAGAAGTTGGGGACGGGTCAACAAGGACCAAAACGGGGCCCTGATAAATACATCTTTTAAATCGTTCAGATTCCCTGGAGCTATAGGAGTTAAATAGGGGATACCGAAGGAACGCAATTTTAATAAATGAATGTAAACAAATAATAATCCCATTAACAGGCCGAAAAAGCCGAAACTAGTACTACAAAGAAGAAGGAATAAGCGTAACAAAGCGATAGCATCTGCTATGGAAGAGACGACGAATCCGCAAATGGCAGTCAGGGCGACCAAAATGACCATGGCATTGCTGATCAACCCGGCTTCAACGGCGGCTTGTCCCAGTACCAGGGCGCCAACGATGCTTACAGCCTGCCCGATAGGTCTGGGCATTCGAATACCGGCTTCCCGCAAGATTTCAAATATTACCCCCATGACTAGTGCTTCCATGTAGGAAGGAAAAGGAATCCCTTCCCTGGCCCCGGCCATGCTGATGAGCAAAGGTGTCGGAATCATTTCCGGATGAAAACTTTGCAAAGCGATATATGTCGATGGTAACAAAGTAGCTAAACCAAGGGCTATAAAACGAAGTAACCTTATAACTGTCGCATAGTAAGGCCTTGAATAATAATCTTCAGGACTTTGAACTGCTTCAATCAAAAGATGAGGGACAGTCAATACGAATGGGGTGCCATCTACAAAGATTCCTACTCTACCTTCGAGGAGCTTGGCTGCAAGGATATCCGGTTTTTCCGTATTACCGACGGTAGGGAAGATAGAAGTTGGGGCATCTTCAATTAATTGCTCTATGTACCCGGTTTCCAGAATTGCATCAATGTCAATCCTTTGCAAACGGCTTTTAGTTTCAGCGACTATTTTTTCATTGACAACTCCCTGTAAATAGGCGATATAAACGGCAGTTTTGCTTCGCCGTCCGAGGTTCAGACTTTCAAAGCGCAGGTTTTCATCTTTAATTTTACGTCGCAATAAGGCTGTATTAACCCCTATGCTTTCGGTAAAACCTTCCCGTGGACCCCGGACTACCGCTTCAGTATCCGGCTCGTCCACCCCTCTGGCTTCCCAACCTTTCGTATCCATCACTAAAGCGGTAGGGAAACCATCAAGGACAAATGCGGTATTCCCTGATAGGATTCCGTCGATGAGGTCTGGCAAAGAGTTTACTTTCGTAACTTTGCTATTGGGTACAGCACATTCCTGAATGAAGTCCAGTAAACTTATCTGTTGAAACTTTTTAAGCATATATTGCTCACTAAGAGATTCGAACATTAAGGGTTTTAAAATGGTCGTACTGATTACATCCGAACTGATCAATCCATTGATATAAACGAGAAGAGCCTTGGGGTAAGGTTCAAAGCCAACCGTAAATTCCCGGAAGACCACGTCCGGACTATCTTGAAATCGTTCTTTAAGAAGCGATAAATTTGTCGGAAGACTGGGAGTAAGTGGAATCACAGTTTTTCCGGTATTATTCATAACATTAATTTTGGATCCTTTATTTTTCTTTAAGGAGTTCCAAATACTGGTTATAATTCTCATCATTTTCGTCTCCCTCCTTTAATTTATTCACTCACTCACTCACTCAATCACATCCTCAACTGCTTCTTTTAGTTTTTCTCTGCCTAAAGAAGCTTACGATTAACAGGAAGCTTGTAAGAAATCCTTCCACGCCTAAGGCGAGGTAAGGGAAAATTTTCATAGTAAAAACAAATCGATCAGCAATGCTATGGAATATAATCTGAGATATCACCATCATTGTTATACCGATAAAAGGGGTAATGGACTGGTATTGATTTAACCTGAGCAATTGCCCTAGGCCAAGGGCGCTCAGGTAATAAAAAATCGAGACAGTACAAAGTTTCCTGAAATCCAAAGAAATACTTCAACCGCTTCGAACCGTTCAAAGAAATCGCCCACTCTTACGGTTTGGGCAAGCCGGTAGATCACAAAAATATGCTTAGGTCCTGTACTGGGTCCATAGATACTAATATAAGCCATTAAAAGGAGCATTATAAGGATTCCGCCGGTTATTACCCCGCCCAGCTGAGACCTAAGGGCTTTTGGGGGGTCATTGTGATAAGCCATCAATCCGCCAAAAGCGATAGAAAGACCAAACAAGCCGCTGGGCAATAAACTATACGAGATAATTTCTGAAGGGCTCAGTTGAAATGCTGGTTGAAGTTTATCCAGGTCAATCCAGTTTGCGTTAAAAAAGATTATCAATAATAAGGAAATAAAAACCATAGGGGCAATGATTTCGCTTAACCTGGCTAAGACCTCTAATCCTGCGTAAACGGCATAGGTGCTCACCAGCAAAAATATAATTTCCAAAGCAATGGGGGGAGTTTCCGGCATGAGTGTCGTGGTTAAAGAATCTAATGTGGTACGGAGAAGAATGGCTCCTATAGCCAGAAAAAACAGGACGAAGATAAAGCCTACGAATTTACCCGGAAGCTTACCCAAAATCTTTTCGCTGTATTGAAACAAGGTTTGATGGGGATACCTTAATCCTAGGCGGTAAAGGACAATAGAATATAGAGCATTGACCCCTATGCCAATAAGGATGACTAACCATGCATCCTGTTTAGCCTCCTTAATGACTGTCCTACCGGATAAAACTGAGCTGCTTATGATTAAGCAAAAAGTGATAAAATAAATCTGACGACCGGACAGCCTAACTTGTTCCAACATTTTCACATCCGATTACAACTTGGAATAGAGGAATATCTATAGTTTTAATTTTATTTATAATTTTTATGTATCCAACAAACTGAATGAACTCGTTCAACTAAAGATGAAGGTATTTTGAACAGCAATACCGAGAAACATCTGTTGCAATCTTTGAATAGGCGTGCTAAACTCAACACATAATTAAGTCAGAATTAAATCAGAATTAAATCGGAATAATGCATTGGAGTGCTCAATCATGATGATTAAACCCACAACTGCTCTGAGAACAGAGCTTGGTGAAATAACAAGAATATGCAAAGAAAAGTCTGAGCCTGTTTATTTAACTAAAAACGGCGAGGGTGAACTGGTTATCATGAGCATTGCTACGTATGAGCGAAGAGAAGCGATGCTCAACCTAAGAGCTAAACTGTTGGAAGCGGAACAGCAACGGCTTAGCGGAGCGCCAACTTACACAACAGATGACGTGAGGGAGTATATTAGGGGTCTGCACAATGAGCAAGCATAAAATTATAATATTACAAATTGCTCGTGAGGACATTGCAGAAATATACTTTTACATCGCGGCAGACCGTCCAAAATCTGCGCTTGAAATAATCGAAAAGATTGCTGACAAAATCGATACACTTGCGGAGTTTCCGCTCATCGGAAAAATCGTACCGGACAATGAGTTGGCGAAACAGGAATACCATATGCTGATTATCGATAGCTACATTGCTTTTTATAAGTTGATTGGTGACGAGGTCGTAGTGTACAGAGTGCTGTATGGAATGCGGGATTATCCTGATTTAATCGCTCGGGGATTTTCGGGTTAAGGTATAGAATGAGCCCAAAAAGTGAAATTGACATTCACCTATAAAAAGGAGTAAACATTAATTTGAGGGAGGAAAAAGAAGATGTCTTATGGTGAAGATGCCCCAACTAAACGGAGAGTTGTCACGATTCCCTACTTGAAGGAAAAGAAAGCGAAAGGCAATGCGATCACAATGCTGACAGCGTATGATTTTCCAACTGCCAGCATTCAAGATGAGCTGGGGATTGATATCATCCTCTGCGGAGATTCTTTGGGCATGACGGTCTATGGTTACAAGGGGACGGTACCGGTAACCATGGAGCAAATGGTAGCTCATTCGGAAGCGGTCAAAAGGGGAGCGCCCCATTGCTTTGTCATCGGGGACATGCCCTTTATGTCTTACCAAGTATCGGTAGAACAAGCAGTCACTAACGCGGGACGTTTTATGAAAGAAGCCGGAGTGGATGGCGTCAAATTAGAAGGTGGCGTAGATGTGGCCGATCGGGTCAGGGCGATCACCAAAGCGGGAATTCCGGTCATGGGCCACATTGGGCTGACGCCACAGTCTGTCTCCGCGTTAGGTGGCTTTAAGGCCCAGGGCCGAGATGTTTCCGGCGCCTTAAAGCTGATCGAGGATGCCTTGGCCTTAGAAGAAGCCGGAGCTTTTGCTGTACTGCTTGAAGCCATGCCACCGGAGCTGGGTAAGATTATTTCTGAAAGAGCGGGGATTCCGATTATCGGGATTGGGGCTGGACCCTATACCGATGGTCAGGTTTTGGTGGTGCACGATGCCTTAGGCTTTTTTGAGGGTCATGTTGCTAAATTTGTCAAACAGTATGCTAATCTGAATAAAGTAATTAAAGAAGGCCTGCAAAATTATATAGATGATGTAACCAACAGAACTTTCCCCGCACCGGAGCATTGTTACGGTATGGAACCCGAAGTTCTCAAAGCGATCGAGGCAAAATTAAACCAAAAATAACATTTTTCTTTAAAGTGCGGGCATAGCATAATTATTTGCTATGAACGACGGAGACCTGAAACGTTTGTACTGGGAAATTAGGAAAAAGAGGTGTTCAATGTGAGTAAGAAAACGGTTAACGACTTTAATGGCATGGTCGAAGCAAAAGAAAAGATAGTCTATCTGACCGCGTACGACTATTTGACAGCAAAGATGGAAGAGAAAGCCGGCGTTGATATGATCTTGGTCGGCGACTCTTTGGGTATGGTGTGCCTGGGTTATGACACCACGTTTCCGGTAACCATGGATGACATGATTCGACATTGCCAGGCTGTACGTCGCGGTGCACCGAATACGTTCATCGTTGGAGACATGCCATATATGTCATACCAAGCATCGGATGAACTGGCGGTGGCTAACGCCGGAAGATTTATTAAAGAAAGCCTGGTGGATGCCGTCAAATTGGAAGGCGCTGGCCCCATGATCGCCAACCGGATCAAGGCCATCACCGCAGCGGGTATCTTGGTCATGGGCCATATTGGCTTAACACCACAGTTCATGGGCCAAATTGGTGGCTATAAGGCCCAGGGCAGAAGTGCTAAGGCTGCTTTGAGTTTGGTAAAGCAGGCTAAGCTAGTTGAAGAGTCCGGAGCATTTAGCGTATTGGTGGAAGGCGTACCCTCCGCAGTTGGTAAGGCCATTACGGAAAGAGCGAATTTCCCAGTACTGGGAATTGGTGCGGGTCCCTACACCCATGGACAATTGCTAATTTACGCCGATATGGTGGGCCTCTACGATAATTTCACCCCGAAGTTCGTGAAAAAATATGCTAACGTTGGCGAAGTCATGGTTAAGGCTTTTTCTGATTATGTCCAGGAAACCCGTGAGGGCATGTTCCCTATCGATGGGGAACACACCTACAAAATGAAGGATGAAGAAGCAGTCGAGTTCTGGTCTTTGCTGGAGAAGGAAGGGTAAGGTCAGTGTGACAATTATCACACCGAACAATCTACTCGCGTCACGCTTTCAAAACTCCAAATAGGTTAATATTTAATCAGTCAGTGAATCACTGGTGGTTCGAGATTGAAAACCAAACAAATTTTGGAGTGGAGGAATCATAACGATGAGTATGTTCTGTTTCCAATGTCAAGAAACGGCGAAAGGCAGCGGCTGCACCTTGAAAGGCGTTTGCGGCAAAACGGAAGATGTCGCGAACTTGCAAGACCTTTTGATCTATGTTTTGAAAGGGATTTCTATTTATGTAAACCTTGCACGGGAATTGGGCATCGTGCGCCAGGACGCGAACAAGTTCGTAATGGAGAGCCTTTTCGCCACCATCACCAATGCTAATTTTGACCAAAACAGTTTTGTGGAACGTATCCGTGAAGCGTTAAAGATCCGCGACAGCTTAAAAGCAGACATCGTCAAAGCTGGTGGGGCCATTCCTGCTAATCTTCATGATTCAGCGACTTGGTATGCGACCTCGGTTGACGAGATGGAGAAGAAAGCCGCCGCGGTTGGCGTGCTGGCCACTGCAAACGAAGATGTTCGTTCCCTGCGCGAACTGCTTGTCTACGGACTCAAGGGGATGGCCGCTTATGCTGAACACGCTTTCGTGCTCGGCTATGATGATGACAGCATCTTCCGCTTTATCACCAAGGCTCTCGCGGCGACGACCGATGACAGCCTCAGTGCAGATGAACTCGTCGCTCTCATCATGGAAGCCGGTAAATACGGTGTGGATGTCATGGCTCTGCTCGATAAAGCCAATACCTCTACCTACGGCAATCCGGAAGTTACGAAAGTGAACATTGGGGTGCGCAAGAATCCGGCAATTCTGATTAGCGGCCACGATTTAAAAGATTTAGAAGAACTTTTACAGCAAACCGAAGGATCCGGAGTCGATGTCTACACCCACGGAGAAATGCTTCCGGCTCACTACTATCCGGCTTTTAAGAAATACTCCCACTTCGTCGGCAACTATGGTAATGCCTGGTGGAAACAAGACAAGGAATTCGATTCCTTTAACGGTCCGATTCTTCTGACCACCAACTGCTTGGTGCCGCCGAAAGCATCTTATAAAGATCGCCTTTATACCACGAATGTCGTTGGGTTTGAAGGGGTAAAACACATCCCGGATCGCATAGGCGGACAGCCCAAGGATTTCTCCGCTATCATTGCACAAGCTAAGACCTGCCCGCCCCCGACAGAAATCGAAACCGGAGCGATCGTCGGCGGCTTTGCCCACGCGCAAGTGTTGAGTTTGGCGGACAAAGTCGTAGACGCTGTGAAGAGCGGCGCGATCAAACGTTTCTTCGTGATGGCTGGCTGCGATGGCCGCATGAAGAGCCGCGAGTACTATGCGGATTTTGCGGCGGCACTACCGAAAGACACCGTGATTCTCACCGCCGGTTGTGCTAAATATAAATATAATAAGCTAAACCTCGGTGATATCGGCGGGATTCCCCGGGTTCTGGATGCCGGACAGTGCAATGATTCCTATTCCTTGGCCGTGACTGCCCTGAAGTTGAAGGAAGTGTTCGGCCTGGACGACGTGAACCAGCTTCCGATTTCCTACAACATCTCCTGGTATGAACAAAAGGCCGTGATTGTGCTCCTGGCTCTCCTTTACCTCGGTGTCAAGAAGATTCACCTCGGACCGACCCTTCCGGCCTTCCTCTCTCCGAACGTAGCTAACGTCCTCGTCGAGAAGTTTGGCATCGGAGGTATCACCAACGTAGAAGATGATATCGAAATGTTTATGGAAGGCTAATCCT
>JAIMKP010000064.1 GCA_020692355.1 Desulfosporosinus sp. | reverse complement strand
TTCGTCACCGAAGTCTCGATGTTCAACTTTAGTTGAACGAGTTCACTACGACTTGCTTAGAGTCAATCGAGTTTACTCGGCTTTAACAGTGTTAAGGATTGGCCCGTGCCAGTTTTCATACCACACTTGCCCGTTAAAGCCGTTGACATCTAATTCAGCATAGTCCTTGCCGTCTTTCATAACCATGAATTCGTAATAGCCCGGGGCGTTTTCCGGCTTATCCAGGCTAAATCCTTGCCCCATGGTGCGGACGAATTTTTGGGCGGCTTCGGTTGCCTGCTCGGCACTCATCGCCGGGGTCACGTTGTTTCCATAGCTCATGTGTCCATATTTGGTGTTCCACATGACATTAGGGCCCATTTCCGTGAAAATTTGTCCTCCGTTCTTGGCAATCATGAATTCGTAAGCCTTGGCCCCAGTTTGGGCCTCCTTCAATTCGACTTCATACGAATCCGTAAATTCGTGGAGTTCATCCACCGCAAAACCTTGGTTTAGCTTTTGAGTGTAGGCCTTGGCTAAGGCCAACGCTTGGTCGGATGTTGTGACTTGGCCGTTCGGAAGGCTAATGCCTAAGCTTGCCGCATTATATCCTCCCCCCCCCATCATGCCAAAGCCGCTACCACCATTTTGGCCTCCATAGCCTCCCATCATGCCGTAGCCATATCCGTAACCACCGTTAGAAGGGGTTGAGGGAGTTGAAGATGGAGTATCAGTTGATGCGCCCGACGTGGGCGGAGTGTTTGGGGTTGGAGCAAGAGTTTGCGAAACTGAGGCGGTGGGCTTAAAGTTGAGCGCTTCTGACCCCGTATTGGCGGGGTTGCTGCCGGATGTGAGCGCCACGGCTGTGCCTGCGATGGCTAAGATGCCGACGAAAGACAGTCCGGCGATCCATTGAGGTTTTTTCATGGTACAATCCTCCTTGTGAATTTCGCGTGGTGCGTGGCAAGATGTCATGCAGCCGCGTGTTTTGTTTGACTACAATAAGCTTAGCAAACGGTTTTGAAAAACCAGTGAATGAACTATGAATTCCTTTCTTGATCCAATCGTGAGACTCCCACTTCTACAAGTGGGAGTGGTACCTCGTACTTTGCTTCGGTGACGATAGTCTCCAGTGGAGAGTATCGCCGAGCCGCCTTTCCCAATAGAAACACTTAGCGGCGACGGAGGTAGACTCCATCCTTCAGCGCGATAGCGTTCGTTAAAGGCTAAGCGCTTTCGGCGAAAGTGTCCACTGGACACTTTCGTCACCGAAGTCTCGATGTTCAGCTTTAGCTGAACGAGTTCACTTTCCACTTGTTCACTATAAATTCATAGGTCATTCATGGCTTCATCGAAAAGTAGTTGTACACTGAAAACGTCGTAAGGACATCACGCCAATGAGCGTGGAAAAAAGGAGGAACAAAAGATATGAAAAAGTTTAACAAAAAATTAACCGCTATTGTGGGAACGGCCGTGGTGGCTGTGGGTCTAATGGCGCTTCCGGCCTTTGCGGGTACCGCACAAGGTCAGGGAAATGGTTGGTTCGGCCAAATGCGTTCCGCGATGAACCAGACCTTTTCTCCGGCTCAGCAGCAGCAATTCATGAGTTCACCGGCGATGCAGAGCCTCCATAATTCGCCTGCAATGCAGCAAGCGATGCAGGATGGGGATGTGAGCACAATGCAAGGCCTGATGAATTCCGACCCGGCACTCAAAGCCCAGATCGGACAGGAAAACATCGATAAGATGAATGGGTTCATGGGAGCTGCCGGTAGCGCAGGAATGATGAATCAGCGTTAACATCCTGGGCTAAAGAGAAACACGTGACCATATTTGGGCACGTGTTTTTTCACGCATTCCATACATATAGAAGGTCGAACTAAAGTTCTTCATACGACATTCATCAATTATTCAAAAGCCTTTGCTATTCTTAACTCATAAAAGCAAATCGGTTCTGGTCATTTCAGAAAGGAGGTTTCAATGCTTGAACCGTCTAGAGATGCTTCTCTTTAAGAGAGAAAAGATTCTGGCCCAACTGGCGATCCAAGGGGATCGTACAAAATGGTTGATTACGCTGATGGATATTGATGATGAGTTAAATCAAGGGAGGAATGTTCAATGATGGGATGGGGTTTTGGCAATGGTATGATGGGCTGGGGCTTTGGCACTGGGTTCAATGGTTATGCCGGTAATGGGGGCTTTTGGTGGATGGGTCTTGTAGGTATGGCTATCCAGTTGATCTTTTGGCTCATTATTATCAGCGTGGGGGTTTTCCTCTTCCGCCGTTATTTCCAGAGACCCTCGAGCGGCAGCCATGGTTTTGATAATGCCTTGAGCCAATTGCAGGAGCGCTATGCACGGGGTGAGATTGACAGCGAAGAGTATCAACGGCGCAAGGCGGATCTCTTGAGGTAATAGTACACTGATTTATCCACAGAATTGGAATCGGGAGTGAACATTCAGGAGAAATTCATAAGTTGTTCTCAGGGTGTCCACAATCATGCGCTATGCTATCAGGGTCGGAGCTTTATCCGACCCTTCCGTTTCGTTTAAACATGTTCAAGGGGGTGTAAAGTCTGGAGGATTTTTTTAGAATTCAGCTTTAGTAAAAAATTTTGACAAGGGGTGAGGAAGTAGTTTAAGGCTTTCGTAGAAATTCGAAGGAAGCGAATGCAAAAAGCAAGTTAACAATAAGACGCTGAATCTGAGTTTACTCAGAACGGGGGATTTTCGTGGGGTGAATCGCACTATGGAGTGCGTAGGGTTTACACCTTTTGCCCGAATCCGTCAACTAACCTCGTAAGCGTAGAGAGGTGGATGTTTGGTTAATGTATTTCCCAAAGCACAAGTGGGTAAGCACCCTTGCACTCTCCGGGATGCTCGTAACCAGTGGTTTGGTAGGGGTGGCTCCCTCTAAGGCGGCCGTTCTTGATGTTAGAAATCCCGCTTTTCCTGCTAAGATTGCGGTTTCAAAGAGCTATGTTGAAACCATGCGTACACAACTCAACTGGCGAACGGCATTTATCAGCCCGATTGAAGCGGACGTAACCCTGGCCCAAGCACCGGCCACAGTTTCTCAGGCCACGGCTGAGGTGAAGCCCGCTCAGACAAAAGCAGAGACTGTCCAGAAAGATGCTTCAAAAACTGTTAAGAGCACAAGTACTTCGAACACCTCCTCATCTTCTAAAACGGTTGCACGGCCAAAAACTACTACACCGGCAAAAGCACCAGCCGCGGCCCCCGTATCCCGAGGAAGCTCCCAAATGGACAAAATTATCAGTCGGGCCTATAGTTTAAAAGGGGTTCCGTATGTCTGGGGTGGCACAACGCCGAGTGGTTTCGATTGTTCAGGGTTCGTGCAGTTTGTCTTCCGCTCAGCAGGCATTTCCCTGCCCAGAACGGCAGAGGAGCAGTACAAAGTCGGAAGCCCTGTCAACCGTGGCGAGTTGCGCCCGGGGGATTTGGTTTTCTTCCAAACGTATAAGCCAGGGGCATCAGATGTCCGAATCTATATCGGCGGGGGCAAGACCATCGGCTCAGCCGGGGACGGGGTGGCCATCCACAGTCTTTCCGAGAGCTACTGGAGTAAGCACTATCTGGGAGCACGCCGAGTGATCAAGTAGAGATCGGATAACTGCGCCTGAATTTATAGACAATGACTATATCCCCCTTCACTTGGAGACACTGGTTAGTAGATCCAGGTAGAAGGGGGATTTTTGCATTGGGCAAGGTTTTCTTGTTCATCTTCAAAGAGCAGCTTAAGAAGCGTGAAAGACGATTGACACAGGATGCTCAGGAAAAGGTACGCCTTGACAAAGAACAGGCTTTGGCAGGATTGAGGCAGGAACAGTGGCATCGCTATGAGACCTGGCGAAAGAAAGAGGATATTTGGAAGAACATCTTTGCTGGAGAGCCAATCGACCCGGTGGACTGGGAAGCAAAACTTGTCTCACAGCCTTTTATCGCACCTAAAAAGCCGGAGACGGAATACCTCTTGGGGCAAGCCCTTATAGCGGTGAAGATGCGCTTCAAGCCGCTCCTCTATTTTACTCTGACGGTAGCTGGGGTTTTTCTCTACGGCTTTGCCGTCACTGAGTATGCAGAAGACCTATGGTTATACGGGATTATCGGCTCCATGAGCGCATTGGCATCACTGGGCCTTTTAGGCGGGCGAAGGATTGCGATGAAAAGGGCAGAAGAGAAGGTTATCCTGTTTAAACGCACGTTGGAAGAAGAGTACCTGCAAAAGCAAGAGCGAGCCTTAAAAGAACATGAAGACAGGGAACAAGAACGCATCTCAAGGATCGACGCGTTACTTAGTGGAAAGACTGACGCTATTGAGAAGGTTGATTACGAGCACCTGCTTGATGCTGTGAATTGGCCGCTCGGAGTTTCGTTTCGGCTACAAGGGGTATCTGCTGAGGTGTTGGAGCTTACGATTACCGTTCCAGGCCTCGAGATGATTAACCCAGAAAATGCCAGATGGGATGAAACGAAAGGCGTCGTTCACTTCAGCATGAAGCCCCTGCAGGAAAGTTTAAAGCATTACGAGCAGCTCATTTCAGCTATCACATTGCGTGCCGGAAGAGAGACCTTTCGTACCTGCCCCACGCTTAAAGAAGTCTATTGTTCCGTTGTGACTCCCAAATATCGTCGTACAACAGGAGATTCTTATGAAGCTTGTATCTTAAGCGTAATTCTTATGAAGGCTAAGTTTCAAGCTATTGACTTTGCTCATATGGACTACATCCATGCCTTGGAGAACTTTAAACTGCGTTATGCTCCGAGTCCGCAGGAGTTCCTCGGAGATGTTCAGCCATTCATGGCATCTGAACAGCCGTCGGAACTTCGTTACCTTGATTTTAATGACCTTGGCACTGAGCAGTTCGAGGAAGTGGTTAAGGATCTTGTACTGGACACTCATGCCGGAGAAGGCGGATGGGAAGATGGGCAGGGCAGAGCCAAGGATTTTGCGGACTAAAGGGGCGAAGCTCACCGAAACATCGGTGGGCTTCCGCTGTTTCTATTAATGATAAAGGAATGTGTTGGGAACTTATCGAGGTTATGAAGGAATTGTAAAAATAACGGGCAAGAGTAAGCATACATATCCATATAATAAATGGCAGGATTTGCCTGAAAGGGGGACGTTTTTTTGAATAAGGGATTGTACAAAGCTATGTTACGCCTGAACTTAGCCAAAATGCTCAGCCATGCCTCAGGAATTGCGGCCTATGAAGGGTTGTTAGCTTGGGTTTATCCGCTGGTTAGAAAATCGCCCGCAGTGACTGAGGTCGCAGGGAATCTTCCCACGGCAGTCAAAAGCGTTTTCGGTGTGTCAGAAGAGGCGAATCTAAACACGTTCGAAGCCTATATGTCCGGTCAGTTTTATGGGCGAATTTGGGCGCTCATCATGTGCATGTATGGCATCGGAACAGCGAATCGGCTAACGGCCGGGCTCATCGATGACGGGGCCTTGGGTTATCCTTTGGCCGCTCCTTTGTCACGAACGGAGATTTTTGGCACGCAAACGGCAGTGGCTTTAAGCGGAGTAGGCATGATCACGGGGGCTACAGTGCTCGGGATACTGGGAAGCGCCTACGTTTTTCATATCGAAATCAACCGCTGGAGGTATATTCGCCTGGGAGTATTGGGGCTGAGCTTTTTCACGCTGATCACTGCTTACAGTTTATTGTTCTCCGTCAGTGCGGATCATGCCGAGGAGGGAATGCTTTACTCAACGGGAATAACTTTAGGCTTCTACCTGATGGATGTGCTTGCAGGGCTCAATAAGGATTGGGCCTGGCTAAGGAGGTTCACCTTGTTTGGCTGGTTCAAGCCCCAAGAAATACTGGAAGGGAAGTCACCGACAAAGCCCATTCTCGCCATGGCGGGTTTAAGCGCTCTGACTCTTGCCCTTGCGTCCCTGGTTTTTGCTGAACGCGATTTAGCCCTATAGACGAGATGGAGTGTCGTAAGTCGATATAGGAATTTCACTATTTGGCGCGTGCTAAGGGTTCATTGATGAACCTATCGGAATATATTGGAAAAGAGGAGGTGTTTTGATGCCGCTCGGACGCTTTCGGGTTAACCGTAATTCAGAATTAACAGGGGAAAAACAAGGATCTCGGCCAGGCCTGCTCGGTCAGGCCTCCCAAGGAGGCTCGTTTGGCCCCGGACTATTTTTACCCCAGGGCTTGAGCCGCTTTCTGCCAGGCGGGAATATGCCACCTATGCCTCCAGGGTTGGAACGCTTTATACGTCGGCGGGGTTTTCAAGCTCCCATGCAATCAGGAAGCCCGACCCAGCAGCCTGTGTCGCCGGAGGTTTGGAATCAACCCAAGAAAAAGGGAATCAAAGATCTTCTAAGCCGTTTTGGTATGGGGAAGAAATCTTGACCTTCATCATAAGGGCCGGTGCTACCCGGCCCTTATGACCACTTTAATGGTTTGGGGTTTTCTGATAAAATCCTAGCTTTCTGGGGTATCCTATAATTGCTAACAGTGAAAGTGAGGATACCCAATGCGGAGACTAACCTGGACAAACCAATATGTTTTTTTTACCCTGATTTCCGTTTTGAAGCTTTATTTGGTAAGGATCATCCTCTATAAAGACTATAATGTTATGAGGGCTGTTGGATTGGAACTTGCTCCTTTGCTTCTTCTGTACAGCGTCGCTGAAGTTGCAGGGAGAAAATTTAAAAGCATTATTTATCTTGCAGTGAGCTTTTTGTTTTCGTCCATTTTATTGGCGCTTATTCTTTATTACGAGCAATTTGGCCGCATTATTAATTATGAAAGCATTTATCTCATCTCTTATGTTGGGCATGTTCAGGCTAGCCTCAAGGAACTATTCAGCTATTGGTATTTGGTGTTTTATCTCGATCTTGTAGTGGTGTTTTTACTGCTCTTTGTTAAGCGTCATCCTTTTCGCTCGGCTTCAGGTCTGGGAGTGGTTAAGTTTGTGGCTCTTCTATTCGTTGCTCTGCTCCTCTCAGGGTTTAATATTTACGAGCATAGGGCGAGCCGGATCAATATCACTCAGTTTGCTCAGGCGGCAGGGATTATGAATGCCGAGGGGGTTCAGGTTTACCACGAGCTTAAGCAGAGTTGGGCGGCTGGGCACGTGGGAACTGTCACGCAATCGGATATTGAGGCCTGTCGCAGAATTGACGGTGATGAAGCTCAACCAAGGTGGAAAGGAATTTCAACTGAACCAAGATTCTTTGGAAGTGCGAGGGGGAAAAATCTAATTGTCGTCCAGCTTGAGTCATTTCAGAATTTCCTTCTCGGTTTGAAGGTTGAAGGGCAAGAGATCACTCCGAACCTCAATCGTTTGGCTCAAGGCAGTTTGGTATTCTCCCATTTCTACAGCCAGATTGGTCAAGGGAACACATCAGATGCCGAGTTCATTTTTAACACATCTCTATACCCTCTGGAAAATGGCGCCATAAGCTCCAGCTATCCGAACAAGGATTTTCCGAGCTTGCCCAAAGTATTAAGGGAACATGGCTATGCATCGTTCACGTTTCACGGGAACGACCTCAGCTTTTGGAACCGCAAGGAACTCTATGCCGGGTTAGGCTACGATCGGGCTTATGATAAGCAGTTTTTCGGGGAGGAGGAAACACTAGGCATGGGCCCCTCCGATCAGGTTCTTTTTCGCAAAGCCCTTCCCGTTTTAACGGAAGCACAAAGACAAGGGCAGACGTTCTACGCCAATTTTATTACTTTAACCTGCCACCATCCCTATATTTTGCCGCCGGAGCGCCTGGATTTGACGCTACCAAAGGAAATCGAAGGCACATTAACAGGTAATTATCTAAAGTCCAGTCATTATGTGGATGAAGCGATTGGCGAGTTCATCGAGGGTTTGAAACAGGCAGGGCTTTGGGCTGACAGTGTCATGGTGTTTTACGGCGATCACTTTGGCCTGAATGCCTGGAAATTGGATAAAGGGGAGGAAAAAATCCTTCAAAAGATCCTGGGACGATCGTACGATGAAATCGAGATGTTTCATATCCCCCTTCTCATCCGGGTGCCGGGTCTTTTAGGCGAGGTCGTTACTCAAAGCGGGGGACAGGTGGATGCCTTGCCGACGCTTGCGAATCTTTTGGGTGTCAACCTAGCAGACCAGGTGCACTTTGGTGTGGATTTGCTGAACGCGCGTCAAAACATTTTCCCGCTGCGTTTCTATTTCCCAGAAGGTAGTTTCATCAATGATGAGGGGCTGTTCCGTGCGGATAGCAAAAAAGCCCGGAAGCTCGAGACTCGGGATGAGTTCGAACTACCAGGCGGGTACCAAAGTGAAGAGAAAAAAGTGCACGATCTGATGTATTTGTCTGATGCGTATCTTCGCAATTTGCCGGAGCGTTCAAAAGTGGGGGACGTCTTCATGCGGGGATCTTAATGAGGAATGGCCTTAATGCGGAGCTAGCTTAGAGCCTGCATAGAGGGTGATGATTTTTAAAATGACATCCACAGCTTTTGCCATCGACTGAATAGGGATAAACTCGTAGCGTCCATGATAATTGTGGCCACCCGTGAAGAGGTTCGGTGTCGGAAGGCCCTTGTAAGAGAGCATCGCGCTGTCGGTTCCTCCACGAATCGGGTTGATAATCGGAGTGACACCAACAGGCGGAATTTTGAGAGGGCGGTCAATGAACAATAAAGGCAACTAGTCTGTAGCCAGAAAACAGGGCTGCGATCAAGAATAAGATGCCCCAGGCTCCGATTGGGTGTGTAAGCAGGAATATTCCGCTAACGAGTAGGGGTTGGTGGATAAGGTAAATCGCTAACGAGTGTTTGCTGAGGCTTTCGACAAGCCGACCCGAACGACTCGGTGGAATGAGCGTCCTTTTTTCTCCCTCAGTAGCGGGTTTGTATTCCGTCGCCAAGTTTTCATAGTATTTGAAAAAGAGGACTCCCAGTATGGTTGCGGAAAGATAGGGAAAAAGGGGATAATAGTCGATTGAGCTAAACTCGCGGTAGGTCAATCCGAAAGGGAGGAGCCAGGTAGGGGAGACGGTTGTTCGGAGTGCCCAATACCCACCTGCGCCTATTCCGCTGGCGATGAAAAGGAGAATCAGGGGTGGTAGACGTAAAAGATAAGGGGAGAGGAGCATGCCCATTCCGAGTAAATGTAAAATGCCAAAGCGAACAAATTCATTTGGCATCAACAAATAAGTCACGAGGGTAATCACCCCTCCCCAGGCCAAAACCTGAAGTCCGCGCTTCAAGGGGTTTTGGCTCAGTCCAGCGGAAAAGCCAGAAAGGATGATAAAGAGGAGGGCGGACGCTTTACCGATGCTGAACCATAGTGGATGATGGTAATCTATAGGGACGTGAGCATACTCCTTGAGATCATAAGCCATATGGTAGAGGATCATCAGCAGGATGGCTGAGGCTCGTAACCTGTCGATCCATGGCAGGCGTGGCAGATGTTGTGGCATAGTAGCTCCTTAATTTAAATTCCTTGTTTATACCAGTCGGAAAGTATATCTTTGTGGTGGCATAAGTGCAACTAAGGCTTCCGCCTGCGCTGAGGCTTGGCGCAAGCCAAGTTTTCTTTATCTATTTTTCCCACTGATTGCTGGTTTAAACATACTGCTATAGTGGAGGTGGGCGCGAAGTCTTGCTAAGGGCATAGGGTTTTCCTCTTTGGGCCTAGATTAATCTTGCAAACTGCCACATCATTGTGTCAATATAAAGATAAACCTTTTGAATCCATTCGTGATGTTTATGACGCATGCCAGGCAAGGCGGGAGAATAGAGAACATGGAGCATAAGCCTGAAGGATTACTGCAACTGATTGAAAATGATAAGCTGGTGCGAATTATTGAGACGTTTACTGAGACGACGGATATCACCATCGATATCAATGATGCCGCGGGTTTGCCAGTGGTTCAGCACGATTATTTTTATGGTTTTTGTCGGAGTGTCCGGTCGACGAAGAAGGGTTTGGAACGCTGTATTCACTCTAATGCCAGGCTGGGATTTCAAACGGTAGAGCAGGGAGGTTCTTGTACAGGAAAATGCCATGCTGGAGTGGTACTCATGTCCGTACCGATTCTGGTCGAGGGTCAGTTTTACGGCTCGATCACATGTGGCCAGATGCACTTAAATCGACCCGGAGGACATGAGATTGATGAGATGTTGGAGGCTACTCGGGATTTGGGTCTTGATCACGAGTATCTGAAGCAGACATTTCAGGAGATCCAAGTCATTAGTCTGGAGAAAAGCCAGGGTGCAGTCGGACTGATTCAGTTTGTGGTCAACTATATCGTTGAACTGATGGTTCGGGCTAAGATGCAGGAGGAGCTGAGCCGTGAGAAATTGAAGGCGGCGGAGGATGCGCGGCTGATTGTTGAATTGGAGCACACGCTGCAAAAGGCGGAGTTAAGAAATCTGCAGGCCCAGATTAAACCCCATTTTTTGTTCAATACGTTGAATACGATCAGCAGCCTGGTGACGCTGGGCGAGAATCAGCAAGGCTTAAATACACTCTTTGCGCTCTCTGATCTTCTGCGGCATAATCTGGATCATCCTGGAGAACTGGTTACTTTGCGCGAAGAATTGCACTATATCGAAAGTTACCTTGTAATTCAGAAAAATAGATTTGGCACCCGGTTGGAAGTGAGGATCGAAGTCCCGGAGGATTTGCAGGAGAGGCGCATACCTTTTTTGAGTCTTCAACCTCTGGTGGAAAATGCCTGCATTCATGGGCTGGAACCGAAAGAAGGATCTGGACACATCTGGATCAAAGGAGAAAAGTTCAGTGATCACGTAGAGATTGCTGTGATCGATGACGGAGTCGGGATGGCTTCCCTTTCCTGGGGTGACACGGAAGGGAAAAATAGGCCGGGGGGCCAGGGGATCGGTCTGCGCAATGTTCATCGACGACTGCAACTTCAGTTTGGCCGACAATTTGGAGTTCAGTGGACGAGCACATCGGGAAGAACCATCGTCAAGCTGATCATACCGTCAGAGGAGTGACTCGTTTTGCTCATGATAAAAGAGCGGGCCCGATTTGGGGCCCGCTCTTGGAGACAAGGGTGATCTTTGTAACTACGGCGATTAACGGAAGGTGGCAGGGACCTCAGTTACATCCTGCAGTGGAGTGTAAGTCAAGTTTAAGGCCGTCGCAACGGCTTGGTAGGTCAGCTTGCCGTGGATGACATTGACGCCGCGCGCGAGTGCCAGATCCGTACGGATAGCTTCGGCATAACCGAGGTTTGCCAGCTTCAGGGCATATGGCAAGGTCGCGTTGGTCAGAGCCAAAGTAGAAGTGCGGGCAACGGCTCCGGGCATATTGGCCACACTATAGTGAATCACGCCATATTTTTCATAAGTGGGTTCAGCATGGGTTGTTACCCGGTCGACGGTAGCGATGCTACCGCCTTGGTCGATCGCTACATCGACAATGACGGAACCTGGCCGCATGCCTTTGACCATCTCTTCGGTGACGATTTTGGGGGCGCGGGCACCGGGAATGAGCACGGCGCCGACCAATAGATCAGCCTCGGCCACAGCATGTTTCAGGTTATAACCGTTGGAAATTAGAGTTTTGAGGCGAGAACCGAAGATGTCATCAAGGGTGCGGAGGCGGGCGGCACTGACATCCAGCAGCGTAACGTCTGCTCCGAGACCCAGGGCCATTTTAGCGGCATTGGTGCCGACGATGCCACCGCCGACAATGGTGACTTTGGCCGGAGACACCCCAGGAACCCCTCCTAAAAGAATCCCTTTGCCACCATGAGGTTTTTCCAGAAATTGGGCGCCGATCTGAATCGCCATCCGACCCGCAACTTCACTCATGGGCATCAGCAAAGGCAGGCTGCCATCGGCTGGCTGGACGGTTTCGTAGGCAATCCCGACGATGTTTTTGCGCAGCAGGGCTTCGGTTAAGCGGGGCTCAGGTGCCAGATGAAGGTATGTGAACAAAAGCTGACCATCCTTGAACAAGTCATATTCAGACGCAAGAGGTTCTTTAACCTTCATGATCATATCAGCGAGCGCAAATACTTCAGACGGAGTAGTGAGAACCTCAGCTCCGGCTGCTGAGTATTCATCATCATTGAAACCACTGCCGAGACCGGCCTTCGTCTCAACTAAGACGCGATGACCGGCTTTGAGGAAAGCGTCTACGCCAGCGGGAGTGAGCGATACGCGATTTTCATTGTTCTTGATCTCTTTTGGTACACCAATTATCATGGGACATGCTCCTTTCAGATAGGAAACTTTACTGTCTAAATTATCTCACAATAATCTTAAGATATACCAGTAAGTCAGAGGTGTATTTATCATGAAATGTTGTCGCATTTTGTGGGGAGATCTATTAAAATGTTGACATGAATAGGCGAAATCTTATCATCGGTTTCTGTATGCATGAGGAGGAGTCTAATCGAGATGGAATATTGTGGATCTGGTTCGCTTACCCAGCCGAGGAGGGGGAGGTAGCTTGTATACGGTTCTTCTGGTTGACGATGAGGAATTGGAACGTAAAGTTGTAGCGTTTACCTTACAGAATTCAGGCTTACCGATCGAAATCGTTGGTGAGGCTGCGAATGGGCGCGAGGCTTTGGAACAAGTGGTTAAGACATGGCCCGAGTTGATTATTATGGATATTAAAATGCCAGGAATAGATGGCCTCGAAGCCACCCGACAAATTAAAGCGCTTTTCCCAACAACGGAAGTCATCATGTTGACGGCTTACGGGAAATTTTCTTACTCCCAACAAGCCATCAAAGCACAGGCCGATGATTATCTGCTCAAGCCGATTCAACCGCAACAGTTGATCAAAGCGGTGGCTGAGGCCATAAGTCGGCTGTCGCTAAAAAGGTTACGACCCGGTCCAGCAGTCGATCTGACCAAGATCAGCGAGCAGGTGCGTGTGGGCAATCTGGAAGAGGCCAAGCGAGAATGGGCGATACTTCTGGAATCTGTCGTGCCGTGGGAACAAGCTTTAGGGTATTCTTTTGCCTGGCGTTTGCTCGTGATCGTGGAACAAGTTGTCCTGTCCGTGGGGATTAAGACGGCTGAGGTCACCACATTGGAACAGGAAATGGCGCCGGAATTAGCCCGCATATCTTCCCAGACGAATTTTCAACAATGGGGAGAACGATTATTGGAAAAGTGTCTGGGCTTAATTCGACAGATGAGCTACTCACAGGATCAGATTGTAGTTCGTCAAGCGATGGAATACATTGAAACTCATTTTGCCGAGGATGTATCGTTAGTGAATGTATCAGCCCATATTCATTTGAGTCCAACCTACCTAAGCCGAATCTTTAATAAGAAGGCGGGAATGGGATTTTCGGATTTTGTGGCCAACGTGCGGCTGAAAGCAGCGAAACAACGCTTGCGCAACTCCACGGAAACCGTCGAACAGATTGCGGACGCACTGGGGTTTAGCTCCAGCAGTTATTTCTCTTCAGTTTTTAAGAAGCACGAGGGCGTTACGCCTTCTGAGTATCGGGCCAAACGAAATACATGAAACATATCGTGATTGGATTGATAAGGTGGAGGTGGGCCGGGTGGGCTTTCGTCTTTGGGGGACGCTCTTCGTCATTGGGTTGACGGTGTCGATGTTAGTCGTTCAGAGTTTGTTTGGTACGACGTTTACGTTGGTGTTGGTTCTGGCCTTGGGACTTTTTCTCTTGGTTAAATCCTACTTGGGTTGGGATAAAATAACAGCCAAAGAAAGGGATAAGAAGTAATCTTGAAGATTCACGTTGAGATCAAAAACCGGAAAAGTTATATCTTAAGAGGGTATGTCAATATCCCTTCTCAGGACGGGCAGCGTTATCCTACGGTCATCATGCTCCATGGTTTTACGGGACATAAGACGGAAGGACGATTCCTGTTTGCCCGCACAGCAGCGAAACTAGAGAGTCAGGGGTTCTGCGTCATTCGTTTTGATTTCGCGCACTCCGGGGACAGTGATGGTTCCTTCGAGTTCATGACGCCGAGTGGAGAAGTCGAAGATACCTTGGAAATCCTCGGTTTGGCCCAGAAATTGCCATATGTAGATCCCCGCCGTGTCGCCCTCTTAGGGTACAGCTTGGGCGGATGGGTGGCGAGCTTGGCCGCAGCCCGTGCTCCGGAATGGGTAAAAGCCTTGGTGTTGTGGTCTCCTGGAGGAAACATTGCCAAGGTGCTTGGAAAATTTTTTGAGGGGACAGATAAAAAAATTCACGACTTTGAGGGTCTGCCGATACCTCGACAGGCCTACGAAGATGTGTTAAGTGTTGATGTCTATGCGCTTGCTTCCGGATTCAAGGGTAAGGTATTAATCGTCCATGAGACGGGGGACGAACTCGTTCCCTTTATTTACGCCGAGCGCTTCAAGGATGTTTATGGGCAACAGGCTGAATTGGTGGCCGTGGATTTTAAGGGACATGCATTTGAAAATATCGAGATAGAAAAGAATGTTTTGCAGAGAACTGGGGAGTTTTTGGCTAAGAACCTCTGAAGGCAATGATGAGCCACTTCTAGGGGTAGTCTTCTTGTGATGTTTACTAACCTTGATACGACCAGTTTTGCCTACTTAATTGCTAAGAAAGGAGTTCTTATTTATGGTCGATAGTAAACGCTACCAGGAGTGGTTAGAAAAAGCTGTAATATACATTCATAACCCATTCATGGAAGCGATTTTATGCTGTAAGAATTACGCAGATGGGTGGCCATGTCTTCCGGACTGGTTAGAGTGTAGAAATCCCCGAATAACAATTGCAGGGTATTGATATCACTTGTCCAGTCGAAAACAGTAAAGCGGCCTACGATGCGGGCGTTCAGCGTATAACCAAGAGAAGGATCCGGAGCTGGATAAATTGCGAGGTTAAAGCTTGGCAGATTGAGGCTGTCATAGAAACGCAGCACATGGTGCAAATCCTGGGCGAAATGCTCAATATCTACCGCAGTCAATTCATGGAGTGTGGATTTTCCGTCGAACACGACCGTAAGATCCGCATAGCCGCGCGAAGCGAAAGAAGAGAGCCAATGAATGTCCCCTGTTTGCCAGAGATAACGCTCCCCTGCCTTGCGTTCCTGGGTGACGAGATCCTGCCAAGGGTTATGCCCCGTTTCCGCATGGTAAGCCTCTGAGCGGGTGAGGAGAAGGCTATGGCGGTTGCTGGGCTCCGGTCCTGCCAGTGCCTGCATATGCGGGTGGATGATGGATCCTCCGGCATAGGGCATGTAATTCCAGCCGATCGCTGGAACATGGGCATTGTGGGGGTTGTGTTCCCGTGCGCGGCGCAGAAATT
Organism: Desulfosporosinus sp.; assembly: GCA_020692355.1. Taxonomy (GTDB): domain Bacteria; phylum Bacillota; class Desulfitobacteriia; order Desulfitobacteriales; family Desulfitobacteriaceae; genus JAJZPA01. Next base: position 1,852 of record JAIMKP010000064.1, on the reverse strand, counting down.
CAATGGAAACGTTAAGTCCGTCTACGATACGTTCTACGGGAAAATCACTTAAGGGAAGATAGTGCTCAGGCCCCATGACCACAACACCGGAATAGGGACCATAAGGAGAAATGTTAGGCACCACGAGCGCTTGGCCCGAGCGTAGCCGCCCACCGGGAATCAGACTTTCAGGAAAGAGCGGGGTAGCCTTTTCAATGATTCCAGGACAAAAGGGGCAGCCTTTTTCTTGGGAGGCCTTGACGACGGGGGCCCAATCCTGCCGATTCAGGCGAAAGCGACGAAAGGGAAAGAGACGGGTCAACTCTCCTGTAATCGGATCATGGCGAATTTCTGTCTGCACTTCTGCTTCTTGAAACCCATTACGGGGATCTTGAAAAAATGATTGTCGGGTTTCCCGAAAAAACTCTAATGGCATAAGAACAAACTCCTTTCCGATTCCCCATTTCGGGGGCTTTTTTCTTTATTGTAAGCCATATTTAACGAAAATCCAGTAGTAAATACTTTTTCCAATCGCGGAGGGATAAATGCTTGTAGGCTTGGAATCCGCGATAAAGTCAACATTACTTGGAGAAAGGGAACCTCTTTTTTCTTTATTCTATTATTGCCCCCTAAAAACTCGCCTATCTGTCCGTATAGAAGAATAGAGGGGAACAAGACCCCCGAAGCTTGAAAGAAGGAAGTGGATATGATGAAGAAACCATTGGCATTGGTCTTGAGTTTAGCGTTAAGCACCATCCCACTGGCTGTACCAGCTTATGCCGATACGTTGCCAGTTACGGACAGCGCAGTAACAACGACCACAACTACAACTACGACAACCGATACTTCTGCTCCTAGCGAAGTGATTACAGCCGTCCCTGACCCGGCAACTACAGCTACAACTTCCACTCCAACTCCAACCGATGGCACGACAGATCTGAATCTTCCCCCCGTGCAAGACTCCAACGGCCAAACGGTAGACCCTGGCACTCTGCCTGACTCACCGTTTTACTGGTTGAGCAATTTTGTTCAGAAGCTTCAATTGGCACTAACCTTTGACCCGGCACAGAAAGCGGCATTGGAAGAGCGGCTAGCACTCCGGAAACTCGCGGCGGCACGCGAGATGTTGAGCAAAGGCAAAGAGGAGCATGCGCAGAAAGCCATGCAAGAATATATCGAGAAGATTACCAATGCCCAGGAATTTCTCAGCAAGGTAAAGGATCCGGCTTCAGAGGAAGCACAGAAACTCCAAGAGGCTTTGGCTCAAACGGATGCGAAGAATATCCAAGTATTAAGTGGCCTTCTCGAAAAGCTTCCGCCCCAAGCAGCTCAGAAAGTCGCTTTAAATGTGGTTCGTTCGATGGAAAAGGCGATTGACAAAATGGAGCCCGCCGAAAAGCAAGAACTGAGCCAAAAGATGAACAAGGTCGCCCAGAAGGTCAGCACGAAATTAGATCAGGAAACCAAAGAAGCCTTGACCAATTTCCGAAAAACGCTTGAAGTGGGCGTAAAAGAGCAAAAATCAAATCCAGGTCAGGAAAAGAAACAAGCTCAGATCAAGCAAGCAGAACAAGAGCAGGACAAGCAACAAAAGGTTGACGATGAAGATACAACCCGGACTCAGTCCCCAGCGACAAACGCGGCTGGGCAGCAGACACAGGTTCAAACTAAAGCCCAAACCCAGACCCAATTAGATGCTCAAACAAAGACTCAAGCCCCGGCTCAAAACACGCAGGCTTCGAGTGGAAATACTGTTCAAACCCGTCCATCTCAAGGAGGAAATCCAGGCTATACCCCAGCCCAAAAAGAAGATGGAAAGTCTTACGGGAAAGAAAAACGTGACAACGACAAAGGCGGCAAGTCCGGGCGTGAC
>JAIMKP010000063.1:4239-16933 GCA_020692355.1 Desulfosporosinus sp. | reverse complement strand
AATGCTCAAGCCTCCACCAACCACACCGTAAAACAGCTCCCTTGTCCCGGCGTGCTTCTGACCTCAATACGACCGCCGTGAGCGTAAACGAATTCTTTGGCAATAGCAAGTCCCAGGCCTGTTCCGCCCGTCTCTCGCTCCCTTGACTTATCTGCACGATAAAACCGATCAAATATATGCTCAAGGTCCGCAGCATCCATCCCTTCGCCTGTATCTTCGACCTCCACTTTAATCCACTTCCCGCGCGGCTCAGCAGACTGACCAGAATCCTCTGCTCGATGTTTCTCTCCTCTTAAGTTATCCCGACGTTGTTGTTTTGCCGAATTCTCCCCCTGATCTTGAATACATTCCAAGCGCAGCATAATCTTCCCGCCTACCGGTGTATGCAGCAGCGCATTGCCGATCAGATTCACGAACACTTGCGTCATTCGATCCGCATCGGCCAAAATGTCCGGCACTTCCCCTGTAAGTAAACAATCAATTTCGCGTTCTTGGAATACCACGCCAAATTGCTCGACGATCCGATCCAAAAGCCCTCTTAAATCCAATGGTTTTAGGGAAAGCGGCAACTTTCCCGCTTCGGCCAGCGTCAATTGCTGCAGATCGCGAACCAGGCGGATGAGGCGCAACGTCTCATCCTGAATCGGAAGAAGCACTTCCGGATTAGACGGAATCACCCCTTCTTGAATGGACTCCAATTTTCCCAAGATAACCGACAAAGGCGTGCGCAACTCATGGGCGATGTCCGCCACCATATTGCGCCGTACTTCTTCATTGCGGGCGAGTTTCTCCGTCATTTGATTAAACGCCCCCGTGAGCAAGGCGATGTCGTCCGAGCCCTTCACTTCCAGGCGGGGAGTAAGGTTTCCTTGTCCCACTTCACTAACCGCTTGCGTCAGGCGCCGTAGCGGTCCCGTCATGCGCCGGGTCAGGATGACCCCAAGAACAAGGGCCGCAAGGCTCGTCACGACAAGCCCAATCAACATCGCCCGCATGATCGAAGTCGCCAGCGTCCGAGCCAGAACCTCCTCGCGAGCAATGAGAACCTCATCCAGCCAAAAATGCCCGACCGTCCTTCCGTTTATTTCCAGAACATGCCACTCTTTCGGGATCCTCTCCCTCAGCGCCGCATCGAAATTGCTCAAGGATTTCCCTTCGTCTTTGATCCTTGAACTTGCAATCACGTTATTATTCTCGTCAAAGACCAACAGGTTCGCCGTATCACGATTCATCCAGTGAAATTTCTGGTTCGGATCGCCTAAAGTCTTTTTTACATATTTCTGCAGCCCATCCCAGGACCCATTTTCTTCATAATAATAAGTCAACACCCGATCCCACTGCTGGGTATAGCTTTGTGTAATATAATGCACGGCATGGCCAAGCAGAGACTGCATTGACCACGAAGCAATCCCTGCAAAAACAAGGGACAACAGCACCACTAAACCCACAAGGGCAAGCAAAAACTGACGTCGGAGGGTCATTGTGGCCCACCGAAGCGGTATCCCACTCCAAAAACCGTTTGAACATAAATAGGTTCTCCCGGATTATCCTCAACTTTCTTTCTCAAATTCGACACATGGGTATCGATCGAGCGTTCATAGTACATGTATTCTTCCCCCATTGCCTGACGCAGAAGCTGAAGCCTACTGTAGACCGTTCCCGGACGGGATGCCAACAAGTGTAAAATTTTAAACTCCGTAGGCGTCAAAAAGACTTCCCGTTTCCTTTTCCATACCTGATGGCTGTTCACATCAATCGTAATCTCTCCCCGCACCAACGCGGAATGGTTCTCCTGATTCCCCCCAGAAGCTCGTCGCAGCACGGTCTTCACCCGGGCTAACAGTTCACGCAGGCTAAATGGCTTCACAATATAATCATCTGCTCCGAATTCCAGTCCGAGCACCCGATCAATCTCCTCTGATTTAGCCGTCAGCATGATAATCGGTACATTACTGGTTTCCCGCAGGGCTTTACACATCTCTAACCCATTTAAGCCGGGAAGCATCCAATCGAGTAGGACCAAATCCGGATTCTCACGGGCAATCAAGTTCATCCCATCCGGACCATTCATAGCGGTCAAGACGCGAAACTCTTCACGGGCCAGGTAATCACGCACTAAGGATAAAATTTCAGGTTCGTCATCGACAAAAACAATGGTCTGTACCATAAATGTCCGCTCCCTCAGGCCCACATTCTCTCCATAGTATTATAGCAATCGCACTTTAAAGATACCTTTAGAACTTCTTAAGATTCTATGGGCTTCTTTCAAACAGAAAATCTCATCGGGGGATCCCGATGAGACAGCCTTTCACGATAGTCTGCATAATCTGCCAATCATGAATTCAATTTTCCTACCTTATCTATTTCATCCATGCGTTCAGCCAACAGACTTAACTTGTTAAGAAGCTCGTCCTGCTCCGGTTCGGGGTACTCCATCAGCACTTCACTTAAAAAGCGGCGCCGTTCGGAAATCACCTGGTTCACAACCTCGTCCCCAGGTGGCAACAAGTGCATGCGCACGACCCGCCGATCTTTCTTATCCCGTACCCGTTCAACCAGCCCAGCTCGTTCCATCCGATCCGCTAGATCCGTAGCCGTACTGCAGGCCGTAAAAAGTTGTTTGCATAATTCGCCCATGGTTAAAGGCCCAAATTCTTGTAGAGCCAGCAAGGCATTAAACTGAGGAAAAGAGATATCCATCCCCGCCAAAATCGAACGTCCGCGGCGATAGATGACCGTATTCGCCTGCCGGATTTTTTCTTCAACTCTGTTTACAATTTCTTCCCTATTCACAAGACTGCCCCCTTTATGCCTGTTCATCACCTTTAACTTCGGTATTCGGAATTTTCACCTGAACTTGTCTTATTGTACCATATTGACAAATGCTTGTATACTGCCTAAGCTTGCTGTATACAGGTTTTTTGAATATTTCCTGATTCGGTGATTTTCGGAGAAAAGGGTGCTGGGGTGGGGATATTCGCGGCACCAGACTCACCCCAGTACATGCAGACCAAACTTGCTGTACTGGCTCGGTTTGGGGACGGGATTTCCGCCGGATTCGCCATCCGTGGCTCAGTCGGCGGTGACACGCCTCGCGCGTGTCATCCCGATTAGCTTATGCACTCACCACCACAGAGTTTGGTTCCTGCATGGGCCTAAGGGGTTCCCTTGGTGCTCGCGAATATCCCTTGCTCTGGGGCCTTTGCCGTTGCTTGCCTCCGTCTCCTGACTCCTGTCTCCTGACTCCTGTCTCCTGACTCCTGTCTCCTGATTTCACGTCGTGCTCACTGGAAAAGAGAAGAGATTAATGGAACTGGGTGAAGCGGGGACAGGATTACCGCCAGTGGTTGTGCCAGTCGTATCACTCGCCGAGGGACTCTTTGGCTGGGCCGTGGTGGGGGAACCGCTCTTAATTAGGCCTCCCTTGTAGGTCAGATTACCGGCGTCTACTGCCCCAAGCTTCTGCAACGGCTTTCCTTCCACTCTGAACTTAACTTCCTTGATCGTCGGGAACTGAGTCAAGGTATTCACCAAGCCGTATAGGGTCACTTCAGGCGATACCTTAGCATAAGGCTGACTGAAGTCTTTACTCAGATCAACCGTTGCAATCCCATCCTTGACTGCGATATCCAGCAAAGTGGTGCTTGGCGAAACCGCCGACTGAACGGAGGTTCCTTTTACAGCCGGACCCCTTAGCCACTGGGTTACGGTCTCCCTAGCCAAACTCAGGGTCTTCGGAATCGTGCGCTCTTCAGCAATCAAATATTTCCCTGTACTATCCGCAAAATAGAGTACAATCGTTTTGCTTTCGCCCGTCGGATTCTGTCCTTGCGGGCTGGATGACTTGCTTGTGTTTCCAATCCATTCCCCCAGCACCGATTTCGCATTGCCATCCTTCTGCAGCATCGTATCCAGTGCGCCGCATCCTGGAATGAGCGCTAAAATGACAACCAGGCCCAGCAATGTCACAAGCCCTCTGTAAAGCGAATTTGGAACACGGTCTAACATGTCCCTGCCTCCTCTCATGACCATTTTGCTAATAGATATGCTTTGTCCGCTAAATTAGTACAGGTTTCAGCTCCTGGCCCATGTCTGACCGTTTATCACCCTATCCCATCAACTGAAAAAGAGTTTTTCCGCACTAAAAGGATTTTTTATCTCGATGTCAAAATAGTATGACTAGACTACCCATCGATAATAATAAAGAAAAAATAGGCCTTCATAAAAAATAACCCAATAAAAAAAGATAATAATAGGATTGTGGAAAGGGGTATGCCTCTTGAAATTTCGTGCCCTCATTGTTGATGACGAGTCCCCAGCGCGCAAAGAATTACGTTATCTCCTCCAGCCCTTTGAGGACGTGCAGGTCGTCGGAGAAGCCGCAAACGCATTAGAGGCCATGGAACTCATCCAAAATGTAGAGTATTCAATGATCTTTCTAGATATCGACATGCCCGGAATCAATGGCATTGAATTGGCCCAGCAGCTGCGGGACAAACCTGATGCACCCTCCATCATCTTTACGACCGCCCATGAGGAATATGCCTTCGAAGCTTTCACGGTTCACGCCCTTGATTACCTGCTCAAACCCATTAATCCCAAACGCCTGGAAGAAGCCCTGCTTAAAGTTCGCGAACGTAAACTCTTCGCTCAGGCCTCCTCCAATCCTCAGCCTGTCCCTACACCTGCGGCTGGCAACGGAATCAAGGCCGAAGCCCCCATCAAACCTCTGGAGGTTATTCCGGTTGACCAACGCGGAAAAACCATCCTTCTCCGCCCGGATGAAATCGTCTATATTTATACCGATAAAGACAACGTCTTTGTAAAAACCCATAAGGAATCCTACTTGACCCGTTTTACCCTGCGTGACTTGGAAAGTCGGTTGAGCCCCAATCTTTTTTTCCGCTCTCACCGCTGTTACCTCGTTAACATCCAGCGCATGCGCGAACTAATTCCTTATTTCAACGGCACCTATACCGTCGTGGTCGATGATTCTGAACGCAGCGAAATACCCGTCAGTCGTACCCAGTCCCGCAAACTCAAGGAAATCCTGGGGCTATGAAACTCTCTTAACCGGAATAGTGAAAGAACAAAAAACTCCGCACCACCTTTGCTCGTGATGCGGAGTCGTTGTTTTTCACGCCAATGCTTCACAGGAAAATCTGCCGCAACTTTTCCCAAATCCAGAAACGCACCTTAGGCTTTCCTGCCGAAACACTGTGTTGGATTGGCACACCCGGTTTTCCATCCACCGGTACAGCCGTCGCCTGGTCAATGTCGATAAAACACAAAGGTGGAAAAAGTACGCACCACCAATTCGCCCCAACCGCTTCCCCGATCAGGATGCGAACCGCCTCATACTCTCCTGCCGGAAGAATCAATGATCCGTAAGATTTTGTGGGAAACAATGCTTTCCCATACTCCGCTTGAACCGGATAGGCCTGGCCCCAGTCGCGAACGACCGCCTGAGCTTTTAAATTCATCTCTGGAAGCATCTCCTTCAAAAGCTCTCGTGATTGTTCGAGAGAATGAGACTGTCCGAGCCGTGGGGACACATCTTCTAGAATTGCATCCCGTACCGCCCGCTTGAGTTCCTGATCCATCTCACTATCCGAATTAGCCACCACATGAAAGCGAATCAAGCTCTCAGGCGCAAGAGGGGGAAGAGCAGCTTCTGCATCCACCGTGCTCTGTACAGGCTGCCGAACAAACCTACCCTGAGCCGCCTTCGTACCGACCGCAAACAGCCCCAGACTCAGAGCCAACAGAGCGATCAAAGCCTGGAAACTGAGACTGAGACTGTTTTTCCCCGCGTCCATGAAAACACCTCTTTCACACGATCCTTTTCGGTCAACAAGGTTATACCTTGATTCTTGCCCCGGAGAACCAAAGTTAGACATGCTAAAACGATCTTGTGAAAATTATGCTTTGTTCTTCTGCAAAATTTCTTTCAATATAATGCACAAGGGAGCCATTCTCGTCAGAAAGGAAGTTGCCTATGCCGAGCCTCACCAGCATCCTCTGGATTAGTACCCTCGCTGGGCTAGCCACTACGTTGGGTAGCCTTCTCGTCTTGGTGTTTGGCCGCCCGCAAGAGCGTCTGCTGGCCACCTTCCTGGCCGGGGCCGCCGGGGTCATGCTCGCAGTCGTAACGGTCGATCTCCTGCCCACAGCCTGGGAAATCGGCCCCCCGCGCCAGATCCTCGCAGGCCTCATCTCCGGGCTTGCCTTTATGTACTTAGCGGACAAACGCCTAAACAACGCTTCCGGTTCCTTGCCCATGAGCCGCCGTCAGAGACTGAAACGCGTGGGACTCCTCGTTGCCACTGGCATTGCCTTGCATGACCTCCCGGAGGGAATGGCCATCGCCGTTGGGCAACAGGCCTCCCAAGAACTGGGGTTCCTCATCGCTCTCGCAATCACACTCCACAACCTCCCGGAAGGAATGGCCACCGCCACCCCCCTGAAAATGGCGAACATCCGTTCTTGGAAAATCCTTCTCCTCAATATTGGCATCGCTTTCTTTACCCCACTCGGGGCCTTACTAGGATTCCTCGCCTTGGAGACGGTACAGAATTCCCTCGCCTTTTTCCTCTCCTTAGCGGCTGGGGCAATGGCTTTCTTGGTGTTTGCCGAACTGTGGCCCCTTTCTCGGGAACGCCATCCCCATTATGCCCTCTTGGGTGGAACCGTCGGCTACGCTTTCTTTGCCCTCCTAAGCCTCCTACACCATCACTGATCCAGCCGACACGCTACACCCCTCGCGCCTCCTACGCATACCTTGGTATAAGGAAGAAAAGGAGGTGCTCCCTGGATGAGCTATATTGATAAAGCCCGGGAATTGGGAGAAGCCTTAGCTCAAACGCCAGAGGTTCAAGGCGTCAAAGCGGCTGAAGCGGCCATTATGGCCGCTGCTGAAACACGAGTTGCCTTTACTCAGTATCAGGACAAGGAACGCCAGATCGTGACCGCACAAATGATCAGCAAGGTCATCCCCGAGAAAGATGCTCTAGCCTTAATCGACCTGAAGATCCGTCTTATGAATAGGTATCCTTTGATCAAAGCCTTCTTCATCGAACAGCAGAAATATGAGAAGCTGATGGCTATGGTAAACCTTACCTTGACGACCGCGATTCACGGTATGCCGAGTGCTGACCAGCTTCCCCTCCCCGAAGAACTTAAAAACGCCGCCCAACAGATCCTAAACGGAATCGCGGGTGGCAAAAAAATGCCCGGCATGGATATCCCCGCCGATTTTAAACTCCCCCAAGGCCTGAAACTCCCCGGGGGTGCCAGACCCGGTCCGATTCCAGGAATGCCAAGTGAATAATCGAGATTAAAAGGTCGAGAGAAGGGATAGACTTGGCGAGGCCAAACGGTTATCATGGTCCGCTTTTCGTCAATGATATTACCCACCCGATAACCCTCCTTGCCTTTCTCTTAGTCCTTAGCCTCGGCGGTTGGGTCATCCTCCGCACATGGTTTTAGGGAGACACACTAGGAAGGAGGAGGCAGCTTGAACCCATATCCCATGACCCCTTTACCTGCTACTCCTTTCTCTTTTTCCATCCTAGTGAACAGCCCTATTCGCTGCAACCTTCCCTTTAGCCCGGTCAGCGCCCTTATTTTCCCCTTGGCCAAGATGGACCTTTTCTCATCCAACCTCATCGTCATCGGGCTCGACATCCTAATGGCCTTTCTCTTTAAGCGTTCCCTGGCTCACCCGCCTTTCCCACGGCCACCCGCTCCCGGCCTCCCAGAACAACCGCTTAGCCTCACACTCCCCCAATTGGCAGAACTCATTCAGGCTGCCTCCAGGGGCCAAATCCCTCTCTCTATGCAGATCCGTCCAGGGGGAGTTCCCCCTACCGGATACGGGCAAGATCCTAGACAGGAATCCGGGCAAGTGCCCGGACAGGGACTGGGCCCGGTCGGCTCTGATGAACCCCTCTTTCCGGACAATCTCAGTGTCTCCCTCTTTGTGGCCGCCCCCTTTGCCCCCTTTGACGGCACGCCAGATACCTCTTTCAACGTCCCCCTCTTTGAAATACCGGGTGCTCCCGGCAACCTCATCATTGCCTTAGGACTCTTGATCGCTCAATTCTTCATTGAGAGGGCCGGGGCCGGCACCCCTGGCTGCCAGCCCAACCAACATCCATAGTCCCTACGGACGGAGGTGTGCCGCATGCCCTTAGAACCTCACCTGAACACGTGCAAATTAAATCAAAGTGCAAACGGGGCAGGGTTCACCAGCCTGGCACTCTTCTTTCTCATCCTCTTTGCCTCGGATATCCTTCTCAGGCATGTGACGCTAGCAACGCTTGGTATCATTGTTACCTTAAGCACCCTTAGCCTTTTGTCGTTGGTCGTTCTCATCCTATTTGTCCTTTAGCCCTATATCCTTTCGGTAAAGAAAACCCGGCTTGTGGCGAGCCTTTGGCGACGGCAGAAGCCGAGGTTGCACTTATGCCACCACAAAGATATACTTTCTGACTGGTACAAAAAAGGTCAGGAGCTGCCCCGACAACTCCTGACCTTTTTTTGGCTATTCACTTTCAAGGCAGTCTGCTTTACTAACCCCCTCCCATTGGGGGCATGGGTGATGGGGGCGGGATCGGGGCTGGGGTAGGCACACCGTTGGGCGGCAGCGACTGCAGGACTTCCGGAACTGCGATTTCCGCCCCCGGGAGTGGCAGCTTTGCCCCTCGTTTTGTAAGCCCAGCAATTTTTCCCCACAGGGAACCGGCCGCGTTCTTGATTGGGGTCAAAACGGCCATCGGCCCCATCGGTTCCTTGACCCTGAGCACAACCATGCCGTTCGGAGCGGGTCCCAAGTATTGGGGATTTTCAACCGAGACAATGACACGCTCATAAGATGTCAACGGTACCTGGCTACGGAAATGAGCCCGATACATGCCATTCCCGACGGGGGAAAGCACACCCGCCAAAAATCCGTTTTTGCCCTTTTTGTCTACAAGGTAGGTGGCGTAGACCACTGAAGCCCGCCCCCCTGACTGCATGGTCTGGAACGTATAGGGTGGGGGGAGATTCGCCACCATAACAAACGTATTATCCGGGGAAATAGTCGCTACCCCATTGCCTGTAATCCCATCCCCCGCAGGCTCAAGAATCAACTGCCGTGCCTGAAATAAACTCGGTTCATTGCTACCCAAGAAAGAAAAGGGTCCTTTTCCCATGTTTCCACCCCCAGATCCCCCCCAGCCAGGAGCACTTACCATACCCTGACCACCAGAGACCGTCGTCTCCCCCGGCCCCGACGGGGTGCCGTGCATCCCCGCAACTCCAGGTATACCTGGCCCTAGGGGGGCACCGGGCATGCCACCACCCGCGGGAAATCCTGTCCCTCCTGGGTTAGCCGGATAGGCCGTCTGTCCGTAATTTCCTGGCGGAAATGCCGGATATCCTGGTGCTCCTGAAAGACCCTGCTTCTGTCCGATAAAACCCCCGCGCATATTATGGATTTGCCCATCCTTTTGGAAGAAACCACTGCTCTTGAGGCCGGAACCCAACGTATTACGAATACTCCCCGGGGAATTACCTGGATGTCCCGGGGGCGGCATCATCGGCACCTGTCCCGGAAACCCCTGCGGGCCCATGTACCCGTTCGGTCCATATCCGTTAGGCCCATATCCGTTAGGCCCCCCCGGCGCTTCCCGGCCAAACTTCATAGGAGTCCCCCCTCTGTCAGCATCCTGTCCTTATCCTAGACATAGTGAACTCGTTTTGCTACCTAATGCATGATATGTGTCTGCTTCGCAAAGAGTTCTGAACCCAAGCCCATGAAAAAACCCCGTCTCTACATGCAAGCCTCATCACGGATATCCTCCGCAGAAGTTTGGCAGCATAGAGACAGGGTTCTACGCCCTAAATACTAAACGTGTGGTTTCCGATGCGTTTGATCACCGGGCGGGATTTGATCCAACGATCTGTTGCCAAACGCGGATTATAATAGAAAACAGCACCCCCAGTAGGGTCTTCACCCTCTAAAGCCAGCAGCGCGGCCTTGTATGCCTGGTTATCCGGTTCCAAATGGATCTGACGATCCATGACCGCAGTAAACGCACCCTGCTGGTAAATCACTTCCCGAATACTCTTGGGAAACTGCGGATCCCTGATCCGATTGAGGACGACCGCACCAACCGCAACCTGACCCTCGAAATCTTCCCCTCGAGCTTCCGCGTAGATGACTCGGGCCAAAAGCTCCAAATCCACTGCGCTGATCCCTAGATGCTCACCTCTGGAAGCCACATTGAGATTCGCATACGCCAAGGTCTTACCCGGTGAATGGCTCAAAACATCGGTTTGGTCATCCTTCCCTAAGCGCGTCGCCAAGAGGGTGTCTTGAGAAATCCCTCCCTGGTTCGCAGACTGTACTCCTTGGTCTTTCAGTTGATTCGCAACTTTGTTCACCCATAAACCTTGTCCAGCGAGAATGAGGTCCGGTTTTTTCATCCGGTTGAGCTGAACAAGTTCCTCAACCGTTGTGCCATAGCGCTCCGCCAAGCCCCAAACCGTATCCCCCGATTGGATCACCACGCGAAGTAAGTTAGATTTCTCCCCAGTTGTCACTGAAACTACCTGGGAACCGGATCCTTGCGTTCCGCTTCCGTGCCCTTGAACCGGGTAGATGGAACCTTGCCACAGGAACAGGGTCATCAACACGCTCAGGAACACCGCCGAGGATTTTCGGCATCGTCGGTGTGGCAAAAAAATCACCTCTTGAAACATAGACTGGTACTAGCCTGTACTAGACTATTACTAGTCTTTCCCAATAAAGGTGAATTTTATAAATGCATTGTTCACAGTTTATAGGCTTTATTTCAAAAAATGCTCACAAACTCATCATTAGACGGTCAAATTCAGCGGTTATTCTATAACTGTCAGCGAGAAACAGCGCTGAACACAAAACTTAAGGAGGAATTCTTATGAAAAAGAAACTTGCAGCCGGATTACTTAGCGTAGCCCTCTTGGTCGCTGGAGCGACCACCGCCTTCGCCGCAACCGACACCTCGAAACTCGGAGACATCAAAGCGCTCTACCAGCAAATGTTCAGCATCCAAAAGCAAATCGTGGATAAGGAAGTTGAATCAGGAGCGATTACCTCTGACCAAGCCACCTCCATGAAAAGCGCGCTTGACCAGCGGGCTACGCTCCACGAACAAGCCCTTGACAATGGCCAAGTCTTTGGCCCAGGTGCCGGCATGGGTATGGGTATGGGTCGAGGTTATGCTGCGAGCCAAGGCGCAGCCGGCACGACACAGGGAGCTGGCTACGGCCAGGGCTTTGGCCGCCACGGCGGTGGCATGGGATACTGGGGCACCCAAGCTCAAACGCCTACCCCAGCCACAACCCAGGGAGCAACAAACTAACACTACCCTTAACCATTCCATTCTCCCTCTTTACTATAAAGGGATGCCCCACAATGTGAAGCATCCCTTTTTCCGTTCTCATCGCCTTGATCCAATCGTGAGACTCCCACTTCTACAAGTGGGAGTGGTACCTCGTACTTTGCTTCGGTGGGGGTAGACTCCCCCACCGAAGTCTCGATGTTCAACTTTAGTTGAACGAGTTCACTCGTCTAGCCTGGACCAAATGGATTCCCGACTCAAATACGTATTGCTCAGAGGATGAACCTAACCCTGCGCGAGAAATAAAATAGCACTGGACTGCTGTCTGGTGCTTCTTTACCTTATGGCCTTATGGAACTTGTGAATTCTCACGGTGTTGGGCTCGCGTTTTGCTTCGGGGTCGACCAAAGCTTGAAACATCCCTGCCCAGCGACTGCGCGAGAATCAAGATAAACACGCCCAAATCAAGCAACAGATCGCCGACACTGAAAAGCTGTTTTCCCCACTTTGGTATCGCTACATAAAACCGATCCGCCAAGAAGGCCAGTTTTGTACTGGGGGTGAGCAAGCCATGCGTCCCCTGTCCCGCCAGCAAGGTTTGGCGGGTCACCTCCGGCAGCTGAACCGGATCCACCGGCATCAGCCCCTGATTCAAGCCGACCACCAACCCATTTCCTAAAATCCCTAAAACAACAAAACCCATCCCTGCAACGGATCGGTTCACCAAGGCAAACCCCAAGAGGATAATGTAAGAGGCGGTGTCCAGAAAGGGGCCGACCCAAGGCCGTCCCAGGCTGATTCCCTGCACCGCTGCCCAATAGACCAGGCCCTGCATCGCCAAGGACAAAGGCACAAGTCCTACACCCTTGAAGTGCAGACGGCTGATGTTGCTAATCTTTCCCCTGAATATAAAACTGAGCAAAAAGGCCAGAATCACGGTTTCGATGAGCATACTGCACCTCTTAGCCTAAAAGTTAGGCCATTTTCGCCGCCACGGCACTTTCTATTTGACTCGATTGGCCCTCAAATATTTTGATAAACACGTTCACCAGCTCAGGATCGAGCTGCGTCCCAGCAATCCGGCGCAGTTCCTGAACCGCCTCACGCGGAGTTCGTCCTTTGCGGTAACTGCGGTCAGAAGTGATGGCATCATAGGTATCGGCGATGGCAATGATCCGGGCTTCCAGAGGGATCGCCTCTCCTTTGAGACCATCCGGGTAGCCTTGGCCATCATAGCGCTCATGGTGATGCCGCACTACGGTGCTGATATCAAACAGAAAATTGATCTTCTTAATGATGGTTTCCCCGATGACAGGATGTTCGCG
>JAIMKP010000063.1:0-4053 GCA_020692355.1 Desulfosporosinus sp. | reverse complement strand
ACCGGCGAGTACGAGGGTAACCAGTACGCTAATTGCTTTTAACAGTTTGCTCATTGCGGTAAACCTCCTTATTAAATAATTAACAGGATTTGGTTACACCGCTTCGCTCACTTTTCGCTTCGCTAAAAGGCTTCACGTTTTGGCATTTGGATCTAAGCATCAGGTTGGGTCGGCCAAAAATAACTTAATTATTCGGTTAAAACCCGCATTTTGCGGTTTACCGCATCCAGTGTGGCTTTAACCACCGCTTCCCGATCATCATTTTTGACCAGGGCACAGCCCACGAGGAGTTGTTCTCCCGCCGGGCAGACCAGCGTCACCGCCACCTGGGCCACCTTGTGTTTGGCCAGTTCGGTGACCGCCACATCTTCCGGCACCAAGAGGCACTTTTCCAGCTCCAGGCTATTCAAGGCTTTCACGGTCGCCTCCATCAACAAGCGCAACTTATTGTAAGAGGATGAAAAGCCCTGCGCATCACCTCCGACCACCCGCTCTCCGACCTGGAGTTCCACCGTCACTTCGGCTGTCCCATGTAATGTCTTTAACGTCACCCCTACCAGCTTGGGGCGAACCCACTCGGGACCCGGTGGTGGCAGAACCTCTTCTCCCACCTGGGCAATGCTGATTTTTTTATGGTCAAACTCGAGCCCAAATTGAACCACGAGCACGGACTCCACATCACGGACGATTTGCTTCGGATTACGTTCTCCTCCGGCAAGAATATGGATTTCTTCAATCTCACCTTGTTCCGTCATGCGAATCCGGGCCGCAGACACAGACCGGATCTGTTTCAGCGCCTGCTCATAATCGGCTAACGAACGTGATTCCGTCATAACTACCCCCTAAAGTTCTCTTGTGAAAAGAACACTTCGACAGAAACCGGACTCTTTCCTCCAAAACTTACCTTGTATCTGAAATTTTTTTTGAATTTGCTGAGAAAAAAAAGAACCAGGGGGAGTCCCTCTGGTTTTTTTGTAATTTTTTGCAATTACAATCCTTAATCTTTACGTTGTGCCTTACAGTCCTTGCGGCTTTTTTAGCACCGTAAGTAGCATTTTGAAGCGCTTCCGTGCTTCCAAGCTATGCGGGATGTCGGATGGCATAATAACCGTTTCGCCCTCTTTGACCGTGAGAGTCTTTTCACCGATAGTGATTTCCGCTTTCCCATCCAAGACCTGAACCATGGCGTCTCCAGATGTCGTATGCGTACTGATCCCTTCCCCTTCATCAAGAGAGAACAACGTGACATTAACTGCCGGAATCTGGGCAATCGTCATGCTGACAACCTGACCCTGCTGGTAAGTTATTCGTTCTTTCAGATTAAGCACTTGCGCGAATTCGATATTCTTCATGATATTAACCATTGCAATCCCCCCTTTTTCCCTATGGCACAACACTCAGTTCTTACAAGTCGATTCTAATCTTCTTTGCTCCAAGAGTATGTGCCCATACCATTCCCTCATACTGCCAAATTACCGGCCGCCTTGACCCTAATTTTTGTCGCATTGCCGGGAAGGTAGGCCAAAGGGACATCGTCCACTTCAACGATTTCAATGGTCTCGGGATTGGCTCCAGCCTTGAACGCCTCTTGCACCGCCATTTCCTTGGCCAGTCTGAGGGCGCCTTCCCTACCGAGCTCATCGAGGGAAAAGACCCGTTCAATTTGCCCGCTGACCTGAGCGATAGCCGCACCTATGGCGTTAGCAACCTCAAAGTGTTGCGGACGGAAAACCTCCGCGACTCCCTGCAAGGTATCGGGCAGAAGCACACTCCCTCCACCTACCAGGATGACCGGGATAGGCTCGGAGCTTGTCTTCATCCTGTCAATAACATCTTCTGCCATATTGACGATTCTCGCGTAGGCCCTGGTTAAGACAGACGCGTCTACACCCTTGACCTTTTCCGGCGCTCCAATCACCGCCTTGCCTAAAGCGGTAACGATATCCGACGCAGTCAATGTCTGGCCGCCAAAGGCTAGTGCTTCCTGAGTAATTCTATAACCTACACTATCCGGACCAACATTGACTTTGCCGTCTTGCTCCCGAACAATGGAACCGCCACCCAGGCCAACAGAAATCAAATCAGGCATACGAAAGTTGGTGCGGACGCCGCCAATTTCTACGGCAACCGACGATTCCCGGGGGAAGCTATTGACTAAGACGCCGACATCCGTGGTCGTGCCACCCACATCCACGACGAGGGCATTACGCTGCTTGGACAAAAAAGATGCTCCCCGGATGCTATTCGTCGGGCCACACGCTATTGTCAAAATTGGGTAGCGGATGGCATAATCCACGGCCATCAAGGTGCCGTCGTTCTGCCCAAAGTACACCTTGGCGTTAATGCCTTCCCGTTCCAAAGCAGCAGTGAAACCTTCGGCCGTTGTGCGAGCCACATCCACTAAGGCCGCATTTAAGACGGTAGCATTTTCCCGTTCCAACAGGCCTATGCTGCCGATTTCGCAGGACAGGGAGATCGGAATTGTCCCAAGTTCCTCTTTCAGGATTTCCGCAGCTCGTTGTTCATGCTCGTTGCTCACCGGAGAAAAGACCGCCGTGATCGCTATGGAATCCGCCACACCTTTAACCTGATGGGCAATCATCCGAAGGGCCTTCTCGTCCAAGGGAGCGATTTCCCGCCCATCAAACTCGTGACCGCCGGCCACCAGGAACTGAAGATTTCCTATAGCCAGTTTAATGTCCTGAGGCCATCCCGTTAGCGGCTTTACCGCCTGAGTAGCCGGCAAGCCGATTCGGATGACCGCCACTTTGTTCAGCCTCTTGCGCTCAACAACGGCGTTCGTGGCATGGGTTGTTCCCAACATGGCATATTTAATTTTGTTGCGCTCAATGTCACTCTCCTGAAGAACCAAGGACATAGCAGTATAGATGCCGCTCGTCACATCTGCGGTTGTGGGGGTTTTCGCTTTGGCAACAGGCGTGAGGTTCTCATCGAGGATCACCGCATCTGTATTCGTGCCGCCAACGTCAATGCCAATCCTGTAAATCATGATTTTGCGCCTCCCCTGTTTCCGTCTCTAACCCGTTCTTCCACCGGGATATAGTCCAAGTCATACCCGAAATAGCGGGGACCAACCGTGGCTAAACCTTCCGGGGTACGCCATTTCGGCGTACAAGGTATGCCTATCACGACGCCCCTTGCACCGTAGCGCAGTCCCTCGGTGGTAACCGGCCGGGCCGTATCCATATCCAAAACAGTGATCAAGTCGGGAACGGTGGCCAAAACTGCAACCTCCGTACGGGCAATCAGATGTTCATTCTGGAAGTTCAAGTTGAGGGTTTGCCCCTTGTATTCATCCAGTCCCTCCAATGTGCTTTCACCTCGGGCAAAGCCTCCGACCGTTCGTCGGGATATATCAGTGACTTTACCTTTAAATAGTTCATAGCCTCCGACGATCTCTAAGACTGTCTTAATTGGGTCTACCCTGTTTGCCTTCGCTTCTCGGATAGCACGGCCAATCTTCTCTGTAAGCGTAATGATGCCGTGGATGCCGGATGCCTTAAGTTGGCTCCCCTTCATCGGATAGATAGCAATCATGACCGAACCGCCCATCACTACGGTAGCATTACGGGCTAAGCGCTCAGTAAAGCCATTATCGACCGTGCGCAGCAGCAGGTTATTACCCTTTTCATCGCAAATGACCATCGGAGTGGCCTTCACACCATGCAGATGGAAAGTCACCATTTGTAGTTCGGGGAAGGCCCGGCCCATGCCATCCGTATCCACAACCGGAATACGCAGTCGGGCGGCTAAAGCCAGGGGAATCATGGAATTAATCCCGCCGGCCTCAATTGGGATGGTGGCATAGACTTCCTGGCCCAGATAGTTTTTTAATGTCTCAAACGCGCCCATAACCTCTTCCCCGCTGGGCACCTTCTCCACCAAAACCGTAGGTGCTCCCATCATGGCAGAAGGGACGATAAGCGCATCATCCGGAACTTCCTCCGGATCCAAAAGCGTAATGGGTCCAAACTCTTCCAAGGCCTGAATAGCCATGAGTTTACCCACATAGGGGTCTCCTCCTCCACCTGT
>JAIMKP010000062.1:2502-17301 GCA_020692355.1 Desulfosporosinus sp. | reverse complement strand
TGAACGAGTTCACTGCGTTTTAGAATATTTTTAATTCCGGTTTATTATAGCATGATTTGCCGTTTGGCAAAACCAAAAGCCCCTTTGGGCAGTCTAATGATCAGAGAGCGTACAGATGGGAGGAGCGCCATGGAGGATGATGCGAAAGTCAGGGCGGCGCGTAAGGGAGACGATGGGGCGTTTGCATACGCTTATTTGGAAAGTGAGCAGGATGTGCTCGAAGCGGTGCCTTCATGAGATATTCTCATGTGGAATCGGAATAAAATGAATGCTTTTCGGGAAGTTTTTATAACGTATTGTCACTCGAACGATCAAGAACGCTAGAGACGTGGTACTAGATTTTATCCAAGCGTTTAAGACTCCCACTTCTATAAGTGGAGTGGGAATTCTGTTCTCTGCTTCGGTGACGATAGTCTCCAGTGGAGAGTATCGCCGAGCCGCCTTTCCCAATAGAAACACTTAGCGGCGACGGAGGTAGACTCCATCCTTCAGCGCGATAGCGTTCGTTAAAGGCTAAGCGCTTTCGGCGAAAGTGTCCACTGGACACTTTCGTCACCGAAGTCTCGATGTTCAGCTTTAGCTGAACGAGTTCACTGTTATTGATTTTACTGAGAGGCTCTTGACTTTCCTCGGATATGTGATATAGGTATAGATAAGTGGATATCTTTGACAATCGTGAAAAGCTTGAGATAAGGAACGAATGAAGCGGAGGTGTACCGATGAAGGATTTAATCAAGAAGGGACTGGCCTTGGGGCTGGGATTGGCTGTGGCTAGCAAAGAGCAGATCGAAAAGGGCGTGGATGACTTAGTTAAAAAGGGTGAAGTCTCAGCAGCAGAGTCCAAGGATCTGGTGGAAGAACTGGTGAAAAAGGGTGAAGATGAACAGAAGGAATTAAAGCAAAAGGTACGGGGTTATTTGCGGGAGTTTCTGAACGAACTCGAGATTCCGACGAAGGATGACTTGAGGGGCCTGGAAAGCCGGATTGAGAGACTGGAGAACAAGGAATAGGTTCAGAAAATAGTCCGAAGCAGTAGTAGGGCGTCTGGAAAAGCAGAAAGACCTGTAGTAAAACAAACGGAGCCTGAAAGAATTAAGGGATTCAGGCTCTTTTGCGTTAAAAGGGGATTCTTCTAAATGATTGGGAAAAGAATTCGGCATCTCAGCCGCTATCGTGTCGTGGCTTCTGTTTTAGCCCGGCATGGCTTTGGTTTCCTCGTGGAGGAGATTGGGCTATTACATATGCTTTCCTTGCCCCGGCGTCTCTTTACCGACAGGGAGCAGGAAGAAACGGATCCGAAATCCATTGGACAACGCCTGCGCGAGGTCTGCGAGGAACTGGGGCCGACCTATGTCAAGATGGGCCAGATGGCGAGCACCCGTCCGGATTTAATTCCGGAGGGAATCATTGCCGAGCTATCCAAACTCCAGGATCAAGTTCCTCCTTTTGCAGTTGAAGATGTAGCCCGTATCATTCGTGAAGAGTTAGGGACACCGGTGGCTGAGGTGTTCAAGGCTTTCGATGATGTGCCGATTGCGGCAGCATCCATCGGCCAGGTTCACCGTGCGGTTCTCCTCGGCGGAGAGGACGTCGCTGTGAAAATTCAGCGTCCAGAAATCACCGTCATCATTGAGACCGACTTGGAAATCCTTATGGACTTGGCGACCTTAGCTGAACACCGCCTGGTATGGGCTGCTCAGTACCAGATTACTGAGATGGTCGAGGAATTTTCCCGCTCACTCCGGGCTGAGCTGGATTATACGATTGAGGCCCGCCATGCTGAACGCATTGCCAAACAGTTCGTGAAAGAACCTCATATTCATATTCCAGCGATATTTTGGGATTATACAACGAAAAAAGTCCTAACCATGGAGTACGTTGAAGGGACGAAACTAACTGATTTTGTGCTATTGGAAGAGTTGGGGTATGACCGCAAGGCTTTGGCAGGGATTATCGTCCGGGCTATTTTTCAGCAGATATTAATAGAAGGTTTCTTCCACGGAGATCCGCATCCAGGCAATATCTTAGCCCTTTCGGGGGATGTCGTCTCCCTTATCGACTTTGGCATGGTCGGTCGCCTGACTCCGGACATGAAATACAACTTTGCCTCGATTGTCATGGCCATGATGCGTCAGGATACGGATGGGATGATCCAAGCGGTGCTACGCATGGGGATTGTTCCGGATGATGTGAGCATGCCGCATTTGCGCCGAGATGTGGAGGAAATGCGGGAGAAGTACATGGATGTTCCCTTAAGCAAGATCAGCCTCGGAGAAGCGGTCAATGATCTTTTCAAAGTAGCCTTCCGGCATCGTATCCGGATCCCGGCGGATCTCACCTTGGTGGGGAAAGCGCTTCTAGCCATCGAGGGACTGGTCGAGAGACTGGATCCAGAACTGAGCATCATGGATATCGCTAAGCCGTTCGGGGCACGGCTGATCAAGGAACGCTATCGTCCGGCCCGGATTGGCGAGATCCTCTGGCGTAACTTAACGGAGTACGGCGAGTTGCTCGTGGAGCTTCCCAAACAGATGAAGGATCTCATGCGCAACATTCGGCGGGGTGAACTAAATGTCCAGGTTCGTATACCCGATGCCGATGTCTTTCTGAGGAAGCTGGATCGCATGAGTAACCAGATTTCGTTCAGCATTGTTCTGCTCTCTTTTAGTATTATGATGATGGGACTTATTATCGCCTCAGCCCAGGGCAAGCAGACCTTCTTGCTCTTTCACATTCCAGCCATTGAAGCCGGGTTTGTGCTGGCGACGTTGATGTTTGTCTGGATGATCATCTCGATTATTCGGTCGGGGAGATTCTGAGAATCGCATGTCCATAATAGATCGCAGCAAATTATTTTGCATTTTAGGCAAAGTGGTTTGCTGCTTTTTCTTTTAGCAACATCATGCCACCTGAAAGTGACTCTTGACCATCAGCCCTTAACCCTCCGAAAATACGCCACTCGAATAGGATTCTGGCATTCCGAGGAAGCTAAATACAGCGAAGATATATTGGCATAGATATTGCTAAATAGATTTACGATCTGGATGATATCAATACGAACGCGGGCAAATTCCTTGCAATTCAGACATCAGGGAGGAACGAGTATGTCAGAGTCCATTAAAGTGATCCAATGGGGACTGGGGGCTATGGGAAGCGGGATGGCCCGGCTTATTCAGCGTAAGAGTGGAATCGAAATTGTTGGAGCCTTTGACCAAGATCCACAAAAAATTGGTAAGGATCTCGGTGTGTTTTTAGGCGGGGAGAAAAGCGGGGTCGTGATCGAGGCTCCGCCTACCCTAGATGGGCCAGACGGCCCATGGAATGTGAAAGGGGATATCGTGATTTTGGCAACGTCTTCCTTCACCCGGGAGGTAGCGCCACAAATCGAAGCGGTTGTGAGGCAGGGCATGAATGTCATCAGTATCGCGGAGGAGATGTCCTACCCTTATGCCCAGGAACCGGAGCTGGCTAAGCGCTTGGATCGGGTGGCGAAGGAGCATGGAGTGAGCATTTTAGGCACGGGGATTAATCCCGGTTTTGTGCTCGACACCTTAATTCTCGCCCTGACCGGGCCGTGCCTGGAAGTTAAAAAGATTAAGGCATCTCGTATTAATGATCTTTCTCCGTTTGGGCCGACGGTGATACACACCCAGGGAGTGGGCACTTCTGTGGCTGAATTTGAAAGTGGCTTGGCTAAAGGGGATATCGTTGGCCATGTCGGTTTTCAAGAGTCGATCAACCTAATTGCTAAAGCCTTGGGCTGGAAAGTGGATCGGATCGAGGAAGAACGTTCACCGATTATTTCCAAGGTACGGCGGGAGACCCCTTATGTTAAGGTTAAACCGGGTCAGGTCGCAGGCTGTCGGCACACTGCCATTGGGTATGTTGAAGGCGAGCCACGCATTGAACTTATTCATCCCCAGCAAGTCCTGCCCCAGCTGGAGGGGATAGAGACCGGTGATTATATTAATATTCATGGAGAGCCGGATATACATCTAGTGCTTAAGCCGGAAATCCCGGGGGGTCTGGGCACGATGGCCATGGCAGTGAATATGATACCCCAGGTGCTGGCGGCGCGTCCGGGTTTACTCAGCATGGCGGAACTTCCCGTACCGACAGCACTTATGGGTGATGTGAGCGAGATTCTCAAGTGGAGGAAGGGGGTTCAATAATGTCGCAGAATAACATGGGTGTGCAGCGGGCCAGTGACTTCAATCAGGCTGTTGGGTCGGTTGTTGGGGAACCGGAAGAACCGGCAGAATATAATGTATTACCCAGAGGAGCCAGACGTGGCGACTGGGTTGAGATTTGGCGTGTTATTTTACCAGTCGGCACACGCGCCCCCCAAGTTCCCTCAGATACAGCGAAAGTCCCTTTAGAAATGCGCCTGCGGGGATTTTTGTTGGATGAGGAGGCCGTACTCGGTCAGGAGGTCGTCATCCAGACGCGGATCGGGCGGGAAGTCGAGGGGCGTCTGGTGGAACTCCATCCCCGCTGGGACCATGATTTTGGCTTACCCCAGCCGGAGCTTTTGGCCATCGGTCAAGAACTCCGTAAAATCCAGGGAGGGAAGGGATGAATGTGAGTTCAGGCAAAAGTTACACAGAGGTCATGGCCCGCAAGAGTGAGATCATGCGCCAAGCGGTGGGAATTGATTATTCCCAGTTTGAGCGAGGAAAGTTGGCCTTTGATTATGAAGGGATGATGCGTTCGGTCGCCTATTCCATTGATGAATCCCGCCGGATTCAAAAGGAGACGGGAGTCGGGGATACACCCCTGCTTGAACTGCATAACCTAACCGCGTTAGCGCGCGAGGTTGCACCCAAAGGTAAGGGAGCCCGGATCTTCGTCAAAGATGAGGCAGCTAATCCTTCCGGGAGTTTTAAGGCACGCCGGGCGGCGCTCTCAGTCTATGAAGCGGTGAAGCGGGGTTATCCCGGAGTGATAGCGGCGACCTCGGGAAACTACGGGGCAGCCGTCGCTTCTCAAGCTGCAATGCGGGGGATGCCCGCCCTTATCGTCCAGGAGGTCTTTGATTCCAGTGGCCAAGGCCAGCCTGAGATCATAGAAAAGAGCCGGGTCTGTGAAGCTTATGGTGCGGAAGTGATGCAGCTTTCTGTGGGGCCGGAACTTTTCTATGTGTTTCTTCAGCTTTTAGAGGAGACGGGCTTTTTCAATGCCTCGCTTTACACCCCTTTTGGCATTACCGGAGTAGAGACCTTGGGATGGGAAGTGGCTGAGCAGACAAAGAACCGCAGCGGAAGACTGCCTGATGTGGTCGTTATTACCCATGCCGGTGGCGGAAATGTCACCGGAACGGCGCGGGGCTTGCGTAAGTATGGCTGCGAGGCTCAGGTGATCGGGGCGAGCATTGACTTAAGAGGGCTGCATATGGCCTCAGACCGGGATTTTAACCGTAAGTCCTTTACCACGGGGCACACGGGTTTTGGATTGCCGTTCGCCATTTACCCCGATCGTTCCGATGTCCCACGCAATGCAGCCAGGCCCCTGCGTTATCTTGACCGCTACGTCACCGTCTCCCAGGGGGAAGCTTTCTACATCACTGAGGCTCTGGCCCAGTTGGAAGGGCTAGAACGTGGCCCGGCGGGAAACACATCCTTGGCGGCGGCCTTTTCCCTGGCTCAGGAAATGGATAGGGATCAGATTATCGTGGTTCAAGAAACCGAATATACCGGGGCGGGAAAACATCCTCAGGCTCAGCTAACGTTTGCTCGCGCCAACGGGATCGTGGTCAAACGCGGGGATCCTAGGGAGAGCATTCCTGGGCAAAACATTGTCATTCCCGAACATCCGGCTCAAATCCGGGCGGTTGACGTGGACCTGGAACATGTCCGGCAGAGTTATATGAAAAACGCGCTGGCACAGGTTAATCCCAGTGAACTTACGGAAGTTGATTTAGCCTTCTTGGCGGAGGAGACTCGCTGGAGCAGAGAAAGACTGGCGCAGGAACTTGAAAAGACCGCCATGCTAATGAGCGCTAACACCAGGGGATAGAAAAATGTTGTACGAGCGCACGTATTTCCCAGATAAGTTGAAAGCTAAAGGAGATGAAATGATGGGAGAGCAGCGTGTCGATGATTTCGCCGAACGACGCCAGCATTTAGCCCATTTGAGTGAGGACGAATTGGAACAGCGCTTCTGGGTACTGGCGGGACAGGTCGTGGATCCCCTGTTGGAGTTGGCCCGAACCCATACGACCCCCTCGATTGAACGCTCTGTTCTCTTGCGGATGGGCCTGGACAGCTCTACAACCCAGGGGATCGTGAAACAGGCACTGGCCAAAGGGCTTCTTGGTCATGGGGCGGGGCATTGTGTTTGGCGTTATGCTCAACTTAAGGGGTTAAGCATTGAGGAAGCCGGAACGCAGCTCGCCGGGGGGAAAGGCTGGGAAGACTTGGAGGGGTATTTCGGCTAGACCAGAATAGGCTGCCTAACCTTAATGCAAAACCTCGGGCGCCCAATCCGTGACCCCGTTATCCTCGATGAGGCCGAGGGTGACATCGCTCACTTCTCCAGTGGCGAGAAGGTTATCACGGATCCGATATTTGATCTGGGCTGCCTCAGCAAGAGTTAGGCCTGGCTT
This sequence comes from Desulfosporosinus sp., assembly GCA_020692355.1. Lineage (GTDB taxonomy): Bacteria > Bacillota > Desulfitobacteriia > Desulfitobacteriales > Desulfitobacteriaceae > JAJZPA01. The sequence continues at coordinate 10,697 of JAIMKP010000062.1, read as the reverse complement.
CAGTTCGACATAGCTCTCGACATGGTAGTGCTTTCCTTCTTGGATGATTCGTATCTTATTGATATCCGTCACATCCGGGTCGGCGAGGATGATCTGGCTAACGTTTGCTTCCACTTCACGCGGGGCAGCGACCCCGATGAGGCCCACCATGTTGTCATAACCCACTTTAAAGGCGGCCCCCAGCATCATAAAGCCGATGATGATCGCAGCAATCCCGTCTAAGGCCTTAAAAGGGGTGAGTTCGGTCAGGATGATGGCAAGGATGGCTAAGAACGCTCCTGATGTAGCCACTAAATCCTCATAGAAGACGAGTCGGGTTGGGGGTGCAGCCCGTCCGACATTGGCAAAGGCGGCAGAGATGACAGAGAGCCCTGCGGCTTCGGAGTGTGTTTCCCGCGTGATCTCGTGCATGGCTTTCCGCAAGACATAGCCGTCAACCAGAATGGATAGGGTTAAGACGCCGATGCTCAACCAAAAGTTATGCATGGCTGCCGGGCGCTGGACGAGTTCAATCCCATGCCAGATGGTCTCATAGGCCATAACGGTGACAATAATCACAGCGAACATGCAAAAAACATTGATTAAACGGCCAAAACCGGTTGGGAAGCGGCGCGTTGGTTGGCGTTCCGCAAGAACACTCCCAACAAAGACAAACCCTTGGTTGACCGTATCGGCGAGGGTATGGAGGGCCTCCGCCAGCATCGCTCCGCTGCCACTCAAGAAAGCAGCCGTTCCCTTCACGAGGGTCAGGGCGATGTTTCCGAGCGTCGCGGCCAATGATGATATGTTCCCTTTCTTCACCCATTCAAAGGAGGGCATGCCTGGAACACCTCTTCTCTCTGGATTTCCACGGAAGGATTACCCTCTATTTATTATGAACCACAAAGGTTGGAATCATGAAGAAGTGAGGGAAACATTATCGCATACGAACATGCGATTTCGAAGAAGCTAATTTTTAAGTATGGGACTTTTATGAGTTTTTTGATTAGGTTAATGCTGTGAGGGACGATATATGCAAAAGACATTCGACTACGAAGGCCAGGGCTTAAACTTAAACGTGAAGATGGATATTGAAGATATCCTCCAAAATCTCAAGGATTACCGCCCGCGCCGTCGGGGCTGGCATTGGCGTGAAATGATCCCGGGGCAGAAACTCGGGCCTTTTGAATATCAACAAACATCGAAAGGCTTAGAACAGAGCCAATCACTTCCGGCGGCCAAATTCTTCGGTGGGATCGATCCCCAGCCGGAGTGTACGGTCACCTCGGAAATCGCCTCCGGTCGGTTTGAAGATGATTTGCGTCGCATGCGTATGGCAGCGTATCATGGAGCCGATCATATTATGGTGATCCGGACGGCTGGGCAAAGCCATTTTGACGGGTTAATCGAAGGGACGCCCGAAGGGGTCGGGGGAGTGCCGATCAGCCGCAAGCAGCTGCGAGCGACGCGGAAAGCCCTGGATTTAATCGAGGATGAAGTCGGGCGACCGATTAATCTTCATTCTTACGTCAGCGGGGTGGCGGGGCCGGAAGTGGCGGTACTTCTGGCGGAAGAAGGGGTGAACGGGGCACATCAGGATCCCCAGTACAATGTCCTCTACCGCAATATCAATGCGGTACGTTCCTTTGTCGATGCAGCGGAAGCGAAGACCGTCATGAACTGGGCGGAGATGGCTCAGATCGATGGGGCGCACAATGCCAATGCCACCGCGCGGGAAGCCTGGAAAGTGATGCCCGAGCTTTTGGTGCAACACGCCCTAAACTCCGTATATTCTCATAAGGTCGGGATGCCCAAAGACCGCATCTGCCTCTCCACCGTGCCTCCGGATGCCCCGCCGGCCCCGGCACTTCGTCTCGATCTCCCGTATGCAGTGGCCTTGCGGGAACTATTTAAGGGCTATCGTCTGCGCGCGCAAATGAATACCAAATATATGGAGTCGGACACCCGCGAAGTGACCGTGACCCACACTCTCAATGTGCTCTTGTCAAGGCTGACCTCTGCCGATATTCAAAGCACGATCACCCCGGATGAAGGGCGAAATGTTCCCTGGCATTACAACTCTATCCATGCGGTGAATACGGCCAAGCAGGCCTTGGTCGGGCTGGATGGGCTGCAAGACATGGTTCAGATCAAGCGTGATGGAGTGCTCGGAGAAGCGGTGCGGGAGTTGAAGGAACGGGCTGTCCTTTTTCTTGAGGAAATCCTGGCGGTCGGTGGCTATTTTGAGGCGGTTGAGCGTGGATTTTTCGTGGATTCCGGGTGTTACCCTGAACGCAATGGTGACGGGATTGCCAGAGACAGCAAAGGAGGGGACGGATTTGAGGTCATCCTCCGAGCGAACGACTACTTTGCCCCGGTTTGCAGCCATTTTGGGGACAATCACCTGCCTGAGGGAGTGAGCGAACCGTGTGCAGCCATTGGCGGTTGTACCCTTTGCCATCCGGAGAAGATACAATATATTGATGAGCTGGATGCAGAGGATAATGCCAATCGACGCCTGGCAGAAAGCCGCCCTTTCCGTACCGAAGTTCTGCGTCCGGAAGTAGAGTGGGCCGGAGATGGGATTTTAAGCATGACCCTCTTTTTACCCACGGATGAGCGCACAGCCCGTGTTGCCGCTTTGGAGATTGCGCGTCAGATGGGCTGGGAAGAGGCGGAAGTGATCCATTATCAAGTGATGCATCCAGCGGAGGGAACATTGGTCGAAGTCAAGGGTAAACTTAAAGTAAAGATTGACCCCAAGACCCTGCGCATCCCACCGGAGGAAAAGCATCTCAGCCCGGAAACGGTCCGCCAAAAAATCAGTGAACGCCCCTTGACGGTCGTTGCTGCGACCGTGGGTGAAGATGAACACTCGGTGGGGTTACGGGAAATCCTCGATATTAAGCACGGCGGAATTGAAGGCTTCGGCATCAAAGTGCATTATCTGGGAACCTCCGTGCCCATCCCCAAAGTGTTGGACGCGGCCCTGGAAATTGGAGCCGATGCCATTCTTATCAGTACGATCATCACCCACGGGGAAATCCATCGCTTGAATATGGAACGGTTGCATCAGCTCTGTGTGGAACGTGGGGTGCGGGAACGTTTCATCCTGATCGGCGGCGGAACCCAAGTAAAAAACGAACTCGCCCGCGCTTGGGGAATGGACGCCGGATTTGGTCGGGGAACCAAAGGCATTCATGTGGCCAGTTTCTTGGTCAAATTCCGCGAAAACCGGGAACTGGCGAGGAGCAAAGACTAAAGTGCGTTACAAGTTCTTAGGATGGTTGTCCCCACGTTTCATCGAATCTCGAATCACGAACATCGGACATCGTGCCTCGGGTCTCGGGCATCGATTTTGGGGGTGAATGCATGGAGAAGGTATTAGTTGCTGAAATCGGCAGTACCACAACGGTTGTCAACGCGTTTGGAAATCTATTAACAGAACAGCCGCGCTTTCTCGGCCAAGGCGTTGCTCCGACCAGTGTGCTTGAGGGGGATGTCCGGGAGGGGCTCCGTAGGGCGGTCGAGGAGCTGGAGAAAGACATCGGTCCGGTCGGTAAGTTGGGCGAGGTTCCCTTTTATGCTACAAGTTCTGCTGCAGGCGGGCTCAAGATGACGGTACACGGCCTGGTTCCGGAGATGACCGCGCGCGCGGCTCGGGAAGCGGCACTCGGTGCCGGGGCAGTGTTGCACTATCAGACAGCGGGAGCGATGAGCGAAGAGGATTGGGAAGAAGTGGAGCACATCCGCCCGAACATCATGTTGCTTGCGGGCGGAGTGGATTATGGAGATAAACGGGTCGTCACGGAAAACGCCCAGAGGCTTGCGCATTGGTTTCAGGGTGCTTCCTGGCGCGCTCCGGTGATCTTCGCAGGGAATGTCGCGGCGAGAGCCGCTGCCCTAAAAGCCTTCACTGGAGTCGGTGTCGACGTGAGGGTGGTTGAAAACGTTTACCCGGATATTGATAAGCTCAATATTGAGCCCACGCGCAGCGTTATTCAAGAAGTATTCGAGGCGCATATTACCGAGGCCCCGGGTATGCAGGGAATTCGGGACATCGTCAATGGGAGCATCCGGCCGACCCCGGAAGCGGTGCTTGAGGCGGCTCGTCTCGTGTATGAAGAAGTGGGGGATATACTCGTTTTCGATGTGGGCGGAGCTACGACCGATGTCTACTCCGTGACACCAGGCTCAGAGGAAAACCAGCGCCTTGCCCTTGCTCCCGAACCTTTGGCGAAGCGAACCGTGGAAGGAGATTTGGGAGTCTTTATCAACGCGGCGCAGGTGGCTCAGCTTTTGGGCGAGGATTTTCGGAAGCGCTGGGGAGGGGATTGGCAAACGTATCTGCGTCCCGTTCCCAGAACGGCGGAGGAAATCGCTTTGAGCGAAGAGTTGGCTGGATGTGCCCTAAATACCGCTTTGCGGCGGCATTCCGGTCGGTTTCGCCACTATTACGGAGCTTCTGGCCGGATCACCCGGGTTGAAGGAAGGGATCTCACCCGCGTGCGCTGGGTGATCGGAACCGGAGGAGCTTTAACCCGCCTGCCTAATGGGATGGAGCGAATGAAAGCTGCGTTCGAGCGGCCAGGAGAGGCGCTCTTACCTAAAGAAGGTGTGGCCTATTTCCTGGACGAAGATTATATCATGGCATCCTTGGGGGTTTTGGCAAAGGATTTTCGAGCCGGAGCTTGGAGGCTTTTGCTGGAATCGCTGGGGCTATGAATTAGCGCATCGCTCTGCGATACTTAAGGAGTGAACTCGTTCAACTAAAGTTGAACATCGAGACTTCGGTGACGAAAGTGTCCAGTGGACACTTTCGCCGAAAGCGCTTAGCCTTTAACGAACGCTATCGCGCTGAAGGATGGAGTCTACCTCCGTCGCCGCTAAGTGTTTCTATTGGGAAAGGCGGCTCGGCGATACTCTCCACTGGAGACTATCGTCACCGAAGCAGAGTACGGGGTACCTCTCCCACTTGTAGAAGTGGGAGTCTCACGATTGGATGGATAGGAATAGATAGTATCGATGGAGTGCTTGAGGAATGGACAGAATATAGGTAGGGGTTGATGCATGTGAGCCTGCCAGAGATTGTTACCGATTTGAATAAAATTAGGCAAAACACTGAAGCCGTTCTGGTACTGACCCAACCCTTGGGTATCGAGGTCGTTGGCGTAACCAAGGTGTTCTTGGGTGAACCGCAGATCGCTGAGGCCATGCTCCAGGGGGGCCTTCGCATGTTGGCGGATTCCCGTCTGGAAAACCTGGAGAAGCTGAGGCAGGCTTTCCCGCACACCCCGCTCATGCTTTTACGCTTGCCAGGCATCTCCCAGGTCGAGGCCACAGTGCGTTTGGCGGATGTCAGCCTTAACTCAGAACTTAGCATCCTGGAGGCTCTCTCCCAGGAGGCCTCACGCCAAGGGAAGACCCACCGGGTCATCATCATGGTGGATCTAGGGGATCTCAGGGAAGGGGTCTGGCCGGAAAACCTTTCCGAACTTATTAAAGATGCCTTGGCACTGCCAGGGATCCGGATCGACGGATTGGGCGTGAATTTAGCCTGTTATGGCGGAGTCGTACCGAGCGAAACTAATCTTGGCCAATTGGTGGAACTGACCGTAGAATTAGAAAAAGAGTTTGGGTTAGCTTTTCCCGTTCTGTCGGGAGGGAATTCCGCCAGCCTGCCTCTCCTTATGAATAAAACCCTTCCTGTCAAGGTTAATCAACTTCGTATTGGTGAAGGGATTGCTTTAGGACGGGAAACCGTGAAACGGGAACTCTTGCCTGGCGCGACGGGGGATACCTTCATCCTCAGGGCCGAAATCCTGGAAGCCCATGAGAAACCATCGGTACCGATTGGGGAAATTGGCCAGGATGCTTTCGGTGAGGTGCCCGAGTTTAAGGACGAGGGATGGCAGCGCCGCGGGATTTTAGCCTTAGGTAGACAGGATGTCCCACCCGACGGGCTGCTGCTTCGCGATCCACGGTTAAAAATCATCGGAGCGAGTTCGGATCACTTGATTATCGATCTGAGCCAAGCTCCAGAACTCAAAGTGGGATCCGTCGTTGAATTTAACCTCACATACGGGGGGCTCTTGGGAGCGATGACCTCGCCTTATGTGGAGAAACGCTATATAAAATAGTATTACAACGAGGGGGTTTGAGACATGGGAAAAAGAGCGATACGCATCATCGGGGTTCCGATCGATCTGGGAGCCGATCGTCGGGGCGTGGATATGGGCCCCAGTGCCATCCGTTATGCTGGCTTAAATGCTCGCTTGCAGCGTTTGGGCTGGGATGTAGAGGACACGGGGAATTTGGAAGTGCCTGTTCCCGAAACCCGCGAAATTAAGGACACGCGCCTCAAATACTTACCTGAGATCACCAGGGTGAGTGAACAATTGGCCGAGACCGTTGCCAAAGCCTTGAACGACGGGGTGGTACCGCTCGTTCTGGGTGGCGACCACAGTATCGGTATCGGATCGCTTGCCGGGATTGCAACTGATGGAAAACGGCGTGGGGTGATCTGGTTCGACACTCATGGAGACTATAATTCCCCGGATACAACCCGGAGCGGGAATATCCATGGCATGCCTTTAGCAGTTTCCAATGGTATTGGTGCCCATGAGCTAACCAACATCGGTGGCTTGCAAAAAAAGATTTGGGAAAAGAATACCGTGATCATTGGAGCCAGGGATTTTGACCTCGAAGAACGGGAACTTCTCCATCAATCGCAGATCACCGTATTCACGATGAGCGATATAGACCAGCTGGGAATGAAAGAAGTGGTCACTCGCGGCCTGGAAATTGCCGGCAGGGGAACGGAAGGAGTGCATATCAGTTTCGATCTGGATGTTATCGACCCGGCCGAAGCCCCAGGTGTCGGGACCCCAGTCGCCGGAGGGATCACCTATCGTGAAGCCCATTTGGCCATGGAACTCGTGGCCGAGTCCGGCCTCCTCCTCAGCCTCGATATGGCGGAAGTCAACCCCATCCTCGACATCCAAAACAGAACCGCTGAGCTGGCCGTCGGCCTTATCTGCTCAGCGTTTGGCAAGCGGATATTTTAGAATGAAGCAAGGGGAATGAAGCAAGGGGACGGTTCTTGTGCTTCCGTCAGTGATCTCGTTTTGCTTCCGCAAAACATCGGGGCTTCGGTGACGAAAGTCTCCAGTGGAGACTTTCGTCGAAGGCGCAGGCCAATGAAGAATACTATCGCGCCGAAAGATGGGTTTCGCCGAAAACGCTGAGCCCTTAACGAACACTATCGTGCTGAAGGATGGACTCTACCCCCACCGAAGAGACTGAAGAAGTAACTCCCACTACTTATCGAAGTGGGAGTCTTAGAAATTTGATCAATTCTTACAATGAGCTATGCTTTGAATATGAGACTAGAAGAGACTCCCAAAATCCTAGCAGCCTGGCGCTGGGTCACTCCCCTTATTCCTTTTATCTTGCGAAAAACCTCATCCCGTTCAGCCTTAGGAAGGCTTTTTACTTGTGCAATCTCAATTCCTTCAACGTGCCTCATTATTGCTTGTCTAGCATCTTCATCGGTAATACGTATTTTTATTTCATCATCCAGACATTTATCCTTGCTTGCGCTTGCTGATTCAGTAAAGTTTATAAATCTAGATATTGCCGTATGTTTATTGTCCACAGAAAACATGCCCAGTACAAGATTGCTTTCCAGCAGGTTTGCAGGATAAGAATTCTTGCCATAATATGCATGGCAACTGCTCCACTTCCAATCTTCCACCTGCTTTACCAGTCCTGCTTCAACTGGATTCTGATGAATATATCTTATCACCGTTAATAAATACTCGTCGCTTTCTACACTTTCACTTTTAAACCTATCTTGAAAGAGATGCCCTGTTGTTTTATACTTCCAGTTGTAATACCAGACAAAGCTTACTTCTATCCGTTTCATGGTTATGGACAGTTCTTCACTACCTTCACCTAAAAGCAAGTGTACATGATTACTCATTAGACACCAACCGTACACATTCGTTCCGGAATCTCTGCTATATTTCTCAAGGGTCTCCAGAAACATGATGTTGTCTTCATCTTCATGAAAGATCTCCTGTCTGTTGGTACCTCTAAGTATAATGTGATATATCCCGGTGTTGCTTTTTTCTCTGGCTTTACGAGGCATTTGAAATCACCCGCTCTTTTTTAACGATATGTTACCATATAATGGGATGGGAAGCAACAGAACC
>JAIMKP010000062.1:0-2379 GCA_020692355.1 Desulfosporosinus sp. | reverse complement strand
TACATTTTTTATAGGCATTGTTCTGATTTTTGTGTTAAAATAGGATACGGTTTCTTTTGTAACTTTTGCTGCAATTTAGCGTATAGATTGTTAGAGGAGCGTCAGCTGAGGTGAGCTGAGTGTTTGAAGAATTAGGGGATGGGAGCACGAAGACCATGGAAGATGCCGAGTTAATTCGGCAGATGTTGGCTGGACGGCATGAAGGGTTTTCTCTTTTGGTGGAGAGGCATCAAGAGCCGCTCATTCATTTTTTGAGGCGTTTGCTGAGGTCAGAGGATGAAGCTTTTGACTGCGCGCAGGAGGCTTTCTTGGCAGCCTATCGCAATCTGTGGCGTTATTCCGAAGCGTATACGTTTCGGGCCTGGTTGTATGCGATAGCCAAAAACAAGGCTATGGATATGCTGCGCCGGGAAAAGAGAGAAATGCCGATGGCCATTGATGAATCCCTGGTGGATCATCAGGCGGGACCGGAGGAGAGCTGGCTGGCAAAGGAAGAAGCAGAATCAGTGGCTAACGTGCTGAATAGCCTGCCTGAACCCTATCGGCAAGCCTTGTACCTACGTTATAAACAAGAGCTTACCTATGAAGAAATTGCGCTGGTCTTATCGGTCCCGATAAGCCGAGTGAAGACCTATCTCCATCGGGGAAAAGAAAAACTACGCCAGCAGATGGAAAGGAGGGGTATCAATGAGCATGGAAAACTGGCTGACTCAGGCGTTTCCGGATCAACCGGTAAGGCAGGCTCGCTTAGACAGCCTACAGGATAACATCATGGCTCAGATCCTAAGCCAGCCCGTTGATTTTCTGAGCGAGCGGATGCTGGCGCAGCGTCGGCGTTGGGGGTTGCTTTTTGCAGGAAGCTGGCTGGGTCTCGGCTTAGCCGTTTTAGCGCTCATGATGTTTAAGGGACCGACGATTCTTGACTGGGTGTTGCCTGTGTTCTATGGAAACATTTTGGTGAATCTTAAACTTCTATTGGCACTCAAGACACCCTTGATCATGCTCTGGCAAGAGTATTCTTGGCAATTGACTGGAATGGCGGTCATCATGGTAGTGGTTGTACGGGAATTTTGGGTGAACAGCCCCCTTCCTCAGCCTGAGGAAGCAGAACAAGGATTGTAAGGATAAAATGGCAAGTTGTGTCCTGAGGGGTTAGACAGAGAAATAATTGAGGAGTAAGGGTTGAATTGATGGATGCAATTAAAGGATTCTTCAATGACCAGGCCCGGCAGATTTTGCCGGAGATCTGGGAGGTAGCCAAGGCTATTGGGGAAAATCCGGAGCTGGGTTACCAGGAGCATTTCGCAGTGGGCAGGCTGACTGGATTTTTGCAAAGGCATGGGTTTGAAATTGAACGCGGAACCGCGGGGCTTCAAACTGCCTTTTTGGCCAGATATCGAGGGAATAACCCAGGGCCTAAATTGGCATTCCTAGCGGAATATGACGCCCTGCCTGAGGTCGGGCATGGTTGTGGGCACAACTTAATAGGAGCTGCAAGTGCAGGAGCCGCTGTCCTCTTAAGTAAGAGCCTGAATCTTCCTGGCGAGGTTATTGTCATTGGAACCCCGGCTGAAGAAACCAGCGGGGCGAAGATCACTTTAGTCGAACAAGGAGTTTTTGGTGATATGGATGCGGCGATGATGTTTCATCCGGGGAGCCAAAACGTGGCCGAAATCTCAAGTTTGGCCTTGGACGCTTTGGAATTTACGTTTCGTGGACGGGCGGCTCATGCTGTGGCTGCCACGCATTATGGGATTAATGCCGTAGATGCCCTGATCAATTTTTTTGTAGGGATTAACGCTCTCAAAAAGCAGATCCCAGATGATGCTAAAATCAATGGAATTATTGTCGAAGGCGGTACAGCTCCCAACATTATTCCAGAACGGGCAGTAGCCCACTTTTATCTGAGAGCCCGCCGCCGCAAATCTCTCGAAAGCCTGCGCGAACAGGTGATTCGCTGTGCCCAGGGGGCAGCGGCCACGGTAGCGGCACAAGTAGAATGGAAAAAGTTCGAATTTTCTTATGATGAGATGAAGAGCAATGCGACGTTGGCAGATACCTTTGCCCGGAATTTAAGGGTTATGGGGATTGAGGATATTGCTCCGCCGCAAACAGCGATGGGCTCAGTGGATATGGGGAATGTGAGTCGGGTAGTTCCCGCGATCCATCCCTATCTTATGATGGGAACCGGAACCGAGATTCCACATACGCGCGACTTTGCTCATGCGGCTGTTTCCAAAGAAGGTGAGCGCCTGCTTCTGCTGGCGATACGGGTGTTAGCCTTCACGGGTTGGGATGTGCTCAGTGATGTGAAGCTTTTGCAGAAAATTAAGCGGGAATTCCGCCAAAGGCACTAGAATTGATCCAATCGTGAGACTC
>JAIMKP010000061.1 GCA_020692355.1 Desulfosporosinus sp. | reverse complement strand
CGCTTGGATAAAGGCAGGCTCTGGGCAAATGATAATGAATGAATACCAAGGAGTACGCATATTTAACCGTCCGGTCAAAATGCTGGGCACAGCCCTGACGGTCTATGTCTACCTCGTCGATGGAATGCTCGTCGACAGCGGCCCTTACCGACTGCAGCAAAACGTGGGAGCCTTCTGTAGTCGCTGGGGCATCGACAAGATTGTCCATACCCATTTTCATGAGGATCACACGGGCAACACGGCGTATTTAATACAGCACTTCCACATTCCAGCGTACGCCCATCCATCCTCTTTAGAACGGTTGCAGCACAACGGAAACATCCCCTTCTACCGCCTGGCCTATTGGGGCAAACGCCCCGGCTTCAAGGCAGACCCGCTCCCTGACCTTATCGAAAACCACTCCTCTCGCTTTCACGTCATCCCCACCCCAGGGCATACCTCCGATCATGTGGTCTTCCTGGACAAGGAGCATGGAAGGCTCTTCAGCGGCGATTTATTCGTCCACCCCAAAACCCGGATCGTCATGAGTACAGAAAATATCCCGCAAATCATGGAATCCCTCAGGCGGATCTTACAGGAAAACTTCGAGACCGTCTACTGTGCCCATGCCGGGGTCATCAAAAACGGCTACCGCCTTGTGGAACAAAAACTGGCCAATCTTGAAGCCTTACAGGACCAGATTTTCACGTTGCAAGAAAAAGGCCTCAGCCATAAAACCATTAACCGCAAGCTCTTCCCGGAAACCCCACCCATCACCTACTACAGCTTCGGCGAGTGGTCATCTTATCACTTGGTGCATTCCTTAGCCGAGAACCTAAAAAAGACTTAACAAACCCATCCCCCAAAAGGGCAGACAATGGGGGGCAGACAACGGAGACAACGGGCGGAGACAACGGGGACGGTTCTTCTTGTCTGCCATTGGTTTACACTTAGCCCCTCCAAGATTGACAGCCATCCCACTAAGCGGAATGGCTGTCGTTTAGATGTAGGAGAAAATTCAACGTCCCTTCTGAGCTAAAAGAGCATCCACAATTTCTTCGGCACTAAGATTTTCACCAAGTGTAAACGTTCCTGCCTGGAAGCGACTTGCCGCCCGCTTTTTCTCCACTGCATCGAGGAACGCTTTTTTATTCGTGATAAAACCTTGCGCCAGCAGAAGACTGGCGATTTTTTCTGCACTGGCTCCGCCCGGGATCATAAATTCCCGCGAACTGATCTTGTCCGCCTGAGAAGGTGTCCCAAAGCTTACCGAGGGCAAAGGTACCACAGAATCGCCCGAAGGCGAAGTTCCCGAAGGCGGAGCGGCTCCTGGTACGAGACTTCCAGTTCGAGATGCCGCCGTCCCGCCTTCTCCACTACCGTGACCCATGAGCACACTGATTGAAGGGAACACCAGGCTGATTAGCGCACTGAGGATCAGCCCTGAACCCAACCCTAAAAGATACTGTCGAGAGAGTTTCATATTCTCCCTCCTCGGGGGTAGGTGCGTAAAACTAACCCCACCGCATCCTGGCTGAGGGAAAGTTCACGGGCAATCTCTCGTAAAGAAAGGCCAGAGTCAGCCAGTTTCAAAACCTCAAGGTATTTCTGTGGCAAAGCTTTAGCCCATATCCCTTTGTTACTCCGTGAGGGTGGCTCACCCTGCAACCCTTGCGCTTTACTCTCCAGATCCTCTTCCAGCTTAACTGCATTCGCTTCCTGATCCCAGGCACGACCACCCAGCTCTACCCCGAATCCCAAACGCGCTTGACTCAAACTCCCTCCACCCATGTTATCTGGTTTCGGAAGTTCATATGCCCGAGCAGTCTGTAATGCCATAACTGCTTCACCCATCCGATCGCTTACGGCTTCATCTGAATCAACCGAACTCACTGGCAAACGAGCGACTTTCGCTTCCAAGCGCTCCAGATTCCCTTGAACCCTTTCCAGTTCACGTTTGAAATGGACGAGCCCTTTTAGTGCGGTCAGCAGTTCGGTATCCTGCGGGGACTGCCAACGCCAACCCAAAATAAGAAACCCAATCCCGAACACAAAAAGGGTAACGGACAACAACATCATCATGATTTCCTCCATTCCTGCCCGTATAGGCCAAGGTTTTTCATTTTGTATTGAAGCAGCTGACGTGAAATCCCTAAAGCCTTGGCCGCTCTGGTCTGATTACCCTGCGTTTCACTTAATGTCTCCTGGATACTTTGTCGCTCGATCCGTTCCAGCCGTGTCGGTAGAGAAATCCACGCATTAGTCGTTGCCTCAGATGCCATGGCAGTATTAGAAACATCCCATTTTTTTAAACGCATATAGCTAGGCAGTTCGTCTACCCCAAATTCGCCATCAGCGATAACCAGCCCACCTTCAATCACATGGGCTAGCTCGCGGACATTTCCCGGCCAGTCATGCAGTCGAAAAGCCTCCATGACTGCAGGCTGAAGGCGTGGCCGTACCCTTTCTTGCTTCTTCACGAATAATTCAAGAAAATGCTCGACCATAAATTCGATATCCTCACCCCGCTCGCGTAGCGGCGGCAGGTGCAGATTAATCACACACAACCGATAAAAGAGATCCGGTCGAATTCTTCCTTCCGACAAAATCTCTTCAACCGGACGATTCGTGGTCGCCAAGAAACGAACATCGATTTCCCTCTCCCGCGTGTCCCCAAGCCGCCGTACTTTCCCTTCCTGAATAACTCGTAAGAGTTTAGACTGCAAGTTCCAACCCATGGAATCCAACTCATCCAGAAGTAACGTCCCGCCATGAGCCTGTTCAAACAATCCAGGCCGATCCAAAGCTCCGGTAAAGCTCCCTCGCACCGTACCAAAGAGTAGCCCTTCCAGAAGCCCCTCTGGAAAGGCAGCACAGTTCTGGGCCACGAAAGGCCCCCGCGCACGCCGACTGGCAGCATGGATGCTTTGCGCCGCCATTTCTTTGCCCGTCCCAGTCTCACCCGAGATGAGGATATTCACCTCACTGGCCGCCGCCCGTTTCGCTTTGGTCAAGACAGCCAGCATCCGCTTGCTTTGAGTCTTCATATCCTCAAAGGTATAATAGGGCTGCTCCCGTACACGCTTACTCCCTGAATCTCCAGGCGGATGGAGCACGCTTTGGAGTTGAGACACCTTTTCACTCAGACTCGCTTCCCGGCTCAAATCCCGTGCGACTTCCATAGCTCCAACCAAGTGCCCATCCTCAAACACCGGATAGGTGTCGTTCACGGACGTAATCCGTTCCCCCCGAGGATTTAAGTAAGTTTGAGTGACCTGAAGCACTGGCTCCTGGCTGCTTAAGACTTGCCAAAGGGTGCTTGTTTCCTTAGACAGAGACGGGAAGTGGCTGAGCAGCCCCTTCCCGATGACAACTCGGGGATCCAATCCTTCCATGCGACCCATGGCTCGGTTGTAATATAAAGTGACCCCATTCAGATCGACCATGTGAACTCCCTCCGCTAGTCGATCGAGAATCTGGCGTAACCATTCGTCATGCATAACATCCCATCCTACTACAATGCAAATATTTTTGCATATATATTCGACAAGAAAAAGCCAAAACCTCTATTGATTGCCGAAAAGCTTCACTTTAGATTTATATAGCAAGAAAACAAGCCCACTCCTGTTGGAGATGGGCGCTACCAATTTAATCAATCGCCAAGAATATGGAAACACCTATTCCTTTTTGCCCCTTTTTGTACTATTATTCAAGAAGGTAACTGAAAATAATCAAAACGAGGAGAAAGTTTTAATGCAAAAAATTTTTAATAAGCATTATCCCACCGGAATTGGGATCCTTTTCTCGCTTCTGGCACTCACCACTGCCATCCAACCCGGCGTAGGGTTAGCCTATAAAGCGTTGTTGTTTGTCATGGCCCTGGCCGCCTTCACCGCGTATTCCGAACTTCGCCGTGAGGTGAGATGGCTGCCTTTTCTGATCCTTGTCGTACCCATTTATCTCGCCATCCAATATCTAAGCGTACACGGCTATGATCTATGGGGGAAAATGCTCAGCTGGCAGATGCGCCAGGATGTCGTGGTCGACCTCAACCCGATCTTTCGTGACATTCCTTTCAATGACGCAGCCTTTGCCCGTCGATTTCAATCCGAGCCTTTTACTCGGTTTATGCAGCTCGTCTATGCCAACGGTTTTGTCGTTCCGGCTTTGGTGCCAATCTATCGAGCCATGATCGCCAGAGATTTACACAAAGTTCTTAAGTACCTGCTTTCCGCTCACATTTTTCAGGTCTTCTTGATTACACCCTTTTACCTCACCTTTCACCTGCAGGAAGTGTGGTACGTCTTAGGTCATGCTGATGGCATGGCCCGCAATCTCACAGAAATACAGGCTGCCGGTGTCACCTTGAATTCCTTTCCTTCGATGCATACCTCCATTGCCTTTGCCATGTTTCTCGTCCTCTTAGAAGAGAAAAACAGGCTCTTCAAGTGGGTTTGGGGCTTTTTCTGTCTCAGCGTGATTTTTTCCACCATGTACCTGGAAATCCACTGGGTACTCGACGTCATCGGAGGCCTCATTTTTGCCTATGCTACGGTGAAACTAGTCGATTTCATCTTAAATCGGGTGGAAGGATGGATCCCTACCCTCCTCAAGTCTTTATATTTTGCAGGCCGACCGATTCCTCCTGCCCCAGCGAATCCGTCCGTTAAAAAATACCCCGTCGCAGGGTTCATAGCCCGCAACGACGAGGGTCTTTAAGTCTCCACCTGAAGCCCCGATGTTTTACTTTAACAAAACAAGTTCACTAGCTTCGAGCCACCAAAATCACGCCAAAAACAATAAAGGCGACACCCGCGAGCCGATAGGCATTAACTTGTTCATGTAAGAAGAAATAGGAAACAGCCAGAACCACGACGTAGCCGAGGGCTACCATCGGATACGCATAGCTTAATTCCGTCTGGCTTAAGACTTTGATCCAGAGCAGAAAGCTCAAAGCGTAAAGCAGCATCCCGCTCATGACCGGTAGGTTCTTTAAGATAGCCCAGACACTCTGCCAGGTAGCCCCTGAATAATCCAGTTGAAGGTGACGTGCTCCGATTTTAACTAGGACTTGCCCTGTTGCCCCCAGAAGAACGGATATAATCGTCAGAATCAGCATCATATATTCCTTTCCGGCCCAAGCCCCAAAAGCTTAGGTAGTGAATAAAAGAAATAAATCAAAATAAAGAGTACAGGAAACGCGTAACGACTTTGGCCCTCAGTCAAAAAGTAGATTCCCGCAAACATATAAAAGAGAACGAGTAAGTAGCTTTCAAAGCTGCTTATTTTTTCTTTCCCAAACCGCAAAAGGAACCTCAAACTAAAACCCAAAATAGAGAAAACTCCGATTCGGTAAACCGGAATGCTCACAATTCTCGTCAGGTGATAGAGAAGTTCTTGGCTTTCTCCGCTGACACTGCTCCCGTAAAAGCTGAAACCCATATCGCCCCCTGCGCTGTCGAAGGTGTTCGCCAGCCGTTTAAGCCCTAAACTGACGAACTCCCACGGATGGCTGACAATCCAGGCCTTGGCTGCCTGACTTAGCATTTTGTTCTTCTCGGTGGCATTGGCCACGCTATACTCAGAGGTGTTGACCAAGGAGTTTTCCACATCCTCGGCAGGCATCCAGCGTCCCGAATGGTTCTGGGAATTATTATTAATGTAGAGGACAATCCCTCCATTGTTTGACACCCAAGTAGACTCCCCAATAAGCAGATAATTACGGTACAACCAAGGGGCCAGGACCAGGAGACTCATCACTAAAACGAGCAAACCGTGTCGTAAACTTGGACCTAACCGACGCTTGCTCAGAAACTCCGCCAAAAATATCGTCAAAAAATAAGCGATAAAAAAAGGTTTAATCAGGGTGTTGAGCCCGACCATAATCCCCATAAGCACATATTTATACTTGACTTCGCTGAGATAAAGGAGCGTCAGCGCGAGCAGAATCGTGGTAAAAAGGATCTCCGTGCCCACCATGCTATTGTAGAAAATCGTACTAGGAAACAAGGCAAAGAGAGCGAAGATGATTTTTCGTCCCCGTTCGCTGACAGTGGTACGTTTCAAAATGGCCAGAACCAACAGGTTATTCAGGAAGCTGAGGCTCAAATTGAGACCCTTGGCCACCCAAAGGCTGGCGCCGAACACTTTGTAAAAGAGCGCGAGGAGCACAGGATAGCCAACGGTGGTGTAGGTGTCTCCCCATTGTCCTCCCTTGGCGATACTCTGAGCCAATCTATGGTAATATGCAAAGTCTGAAACCGGCTGAGTATCTACAATAGCGACCCAAAGAACGCCTAAGAACAAGGAACCCGCAAGAATTATTGCGTAATCATAACTTCGTAAGGTTTTACCATTTAACATATCATCACCCAAGATCCTATGCAGTAAGAACCCAGATCACACTGGCCAACCATAAGAAAACCACCAAAACGATATGGGGATCTTTGGTCACCAAACGCGAAGGATCCCCCCCCTTCCCACATTCATGGAGAAGATACAAGTAGCGGAAAACTCCGTAAATGACGAACGGAACAGTATAGATGAGATGGTTTGTGCCATGCAGCGCGATGGTGGTATCATCCACTGTGTAGAGGCTATAGGTAACGATAACTCCGCTAGCTGCAATGCTCATCATTTGATCTAAAAGTGCCGGACTGTAGTTCTGCAGTACGGCCCGGTGCTGAGAAGCCTCTTCCATAAATTCATTCAGTTCGGCCCAGCGCTTGCCAAATCCCATAAACAGCGCCAACATCAAGCCGCACAGCAATAGCCAGCTGGAAGGCGCAATGCCAACTCCCAAGGTACCAGCCAAAATCCTCAGCATGAATCCTAGAGCAAGCAAAAACACGTCCAGCACAACCACATTTTTGAGCCCTCGGGAGTAGGCTATATTCTGCAAGAGATATAAAACCAGAATCCCTCCTGCTGCAAGAGAAACAAAAAATCCAAGGGCAAGGCCTAAAACCATCAAGACACTAAAAATAACGAGGGCTTCACGAGAAGTCACTTCCCCCACTGCGAGCGGACGAAAACGTTTCTCCGGGTGTAACCGATCCTTTTCTCGATCAAACCAATCATTTAAAACATAGACCGAGCTAGAAACCAGACAAAAGGCCACTGCAGTCAGAATCACCGTCAGCATCAACTGGGGATTCGCTAAATTCTTGGAGAAAATGAGCCCCATAAAAACGAAGGCATTCTTAATCCATTGGTAAGGCCGGAGTAAGCGCCAGACGGAAGCCCATTTCCGATGCTCCGGATCAGGCCTTCTCTCCTCGATGCATTCACAATGTATATTCTGATCGCTTTTCAATCTAAATCGCCTTTCTAAATCTGTGGTTCATCTGAGTCAAAATCTTTATCCAAACTGGAACCCATTTAAGTATCTTCTCCAGATATAGGCCAAATCCTTCCTTCTCAAAGTTTTATTTTACCCTTGGCTCTGCACCGCCCCTTTCGGCTGATCAACCTTGGCAAAATAATCACACAGCCCTTGGTAAATAGCCCAGGCTAGTTTTTGCTGATGCTCGGGTGTGATCAAGAGCTGCTCTTCGGTCGGGTTTGACAGAAATCCAAGCTCGACGGTGACAGCAGCCTGATTTGCTTTTTTGAGAATGAAGAAATCCTTGTTAGCCTTGGCTACCCGTTTTCCCTCGACCATTTTGTTTAGCTCCGATTGCATGGCTTGGGCGAGTGCCCGTCCCTCGGCAGAATCCGCATGATAAAAGGCCTGCGGGCCAGTGAGCTTTTCGTTAGGAAAACTGTTGGCGTGGATGCTTAAGTAGACATCGGCATTAGATTCGGTCGCAATGCGAATACGCTCAGCCAAGTCCTCCCGTTTCCGCTTCAGAAGGGCCTGAGATGTTCCGAGATCCTCATCTTGATCTCGGATCATGATCGCTTTGCCGCCCCCCTGCTGAATGAAAGCCTCCACCCGCTTGGCTACGGCTAAAGTGACATCCTTTTCTAAGACCTTGGTCGTGCCAACTGCTCCAGGATCAGGCCCCCCATGTCCTGCATCAATCACAATGATTTTTGTTCCCAAGGACCAACTCCACATGGGAGCATTCTGGTTAGCTTCCTTTTGCCTCAAGGATACTGTAAACGCTAAAACCAAAACGAGCACCATACCAAAACCTAGCAACGCTTGTCTTTTGCCCCACCGGGTTCGCCTTCTTCCCCATCGTCGCATGCCGATTCTCCTTCCCAAACTCTTCGCTTAAAAATATGGGTGGAGGCCGAGGAATATGCGTACCGCTTGGGCACACGAAAAAGGAAGGGACTCTCACCCTTCCTTAAACAATCTCTTCTAACGTTTGGAGAATTGAGGCGCTTTGCGAGCTTTCTTTAAGCCGTATTTACGCCGCTCCTTCATACGCGGATCCCGCGTAAGGAAGCCTGCCCGCTTCAAAGCCGGACGAAGACTCACATCCGCTTTCAACAAAGCCCGGGCAATCCCTAAGCGAACCGCCCCAGCCTGACCCGTAGTTCCGCCCCCATGCACCAAGGCGATCACATCGTATTTTCCCAAGGTTTCCGTGATATCCAAAGGCTGTTGCACGATCATCTCCAGCGTCTTCTTGCCGAAGTATTCCGCCAACCCCCGCTTATTGACGACAAACTTGCCTTGTCCAGGGATTAAACGAACACGAGCCACTGCATTTTTGCGACGCCCGGTTCCTTGATATTGCAATTGCGCTGCCATTAATTATCTTCCTCCTTCGCGCTGCCATGCGACATTCCAAACTTCAGGCTTTTGGGCTTGATGCGGATGTTCCGCGCCCCGATACACCTTCAGCTTGCCATACATTTGCGCCCCCAAGCTGTTATGAGGAAGCATTCCTTTAATGGCGTGTTCCACCGCCCGTTCGGGACGAGTTTGCATTAACTTTTTATAGGATGTCTCTTTAAGTCCACCCGGATAACCGGAGTGCGTGCGATAAACCTTGGTCTCTAGCTTATTTCCGGTAAGCAACGTCTGATCCGCATTAATAACAATCACATGATCGCCAGTATCCACATTCGGTGTAAATATCGGCTTATGCTTTCCCCTGAGAATTCGGGCTGCTTCCGTCGCCAAACGGCCCAAAGGCAGTCCGGCTGCATCAATCACATACCACTTATGCTCTATATCTGCCGCTTTCGCGAAGTATGTCGACATGGTATTCCCTCCAAATCGTTCTTTCACGTCCAATCCGTCTTTCCGTTCGCACGGGGCTCAAGCGCACGAGCGGCAAGGCTATGGTTGATGGGGCTCAGGCATAAACCACTGCACAAAGACTCATAGTTGTATGATATAGAAATCTTCGGTCTCTGTCAAGGTATTTTGCGTAAGCAAAACGAGTTCACAGCCTTGTCTCCATACAGTTAAGCCGCTAAAGTCCTAAAGCTTCTTTGGCTTTCTTGTCCACATATTCATTAAAACGATTGCCGGTGTGGGCTTCCACTTTGACAAACGAATACATGCCTTGATGTTGCCGCATCAACTCAACATAGAGCTGAGTATAGGGTTTTTTTGTCCGCCACTCTCCGTTCACCCAATGGGCGATGCCAGCGTAATCGTGATGAATCCGAATCTTTACCCTAAGCTCTGCGGCTCGGCGAACAGCATAAAGCACCGCAGCGATCTCCCCCGCCACATTGCGCATTTCGGCGGCATCTGGGTTTTTACCGACACCGCTTTCTTCATAAACCACTTCTCCATCTTTGACAAAAGCATAGGCCCAAGCATACTGACCTTTATAAAAACTGCCATCCGTATAGACGTCGTAGTCAACCGGGACACTGACACGCTCCGCACGCAAAGGTTCTGTAGGCGAAGGTTCTCCATGACCATCTAAGTTTCCTGTTTCTCGCACTTCATCCGAAGGCTGATCGGTCTTTCCTCGAAACCATTCCTGGGCTAACTGTTCATCCTCAAAACTGCGGTAAACCGCTCCTGAATAGCCTTTGATCGACTTCTCACATTCAGCCCAAGTTCTGACAATTCCTGTTTGACGGCCGTTCTTTACCGCGTAATATTTCGGCTTTTTGGCCATACGATCCCTCTTTTCACTTACCCTTCTAGTCTACCACAAAATCCGGACTCAAACACCTTGAACCTCTCCAACGGGAATGGGAACATCCTCTACCAAGGCCAATTTCCTAAAACCCTTATGTTTCCAGGTGATTAACTCTGTCGATAAACCTTGGGTATATATCCCAAGGGAGTTCTTCCCCATAATGAACGTAGGTCAAGGTGAGTCCGTGGGCTGGGGCCGTTTCTCCAGCTCTTTTTCGTTGTTGGCTTTGAAGGATATCCGGGATCGCTTCTGCCCGAATTTTCCCTTTCCCCACTTCCAACAGAGTCCCGGCGATGATCCGCACCATGTGATAAAGAAACCCGTTACCCATGCAGGTCAGGCGCAAAAGGCCCCCCTCCGGCTCAACTTGGCAAACATAGAGCGTCCGTTCGAAGGTCTTGCTAGAACCTCCGGCTGCTGCCAATGCCTGGAAATTCTGCCTCCCTTCGAGGAAACGGGAAGCCACCTGCATCGCGGGCACATCCAGTAAAACGGGTTCGTGCAAAGCGTAGAGACGCTGAAAAACATCCGGAATCGGGTGATTGTCAATGCGGTAGTCATAGCGCTTCCATTGGGCTGACCTGCGGGCATTAAAATCTTCTTCCACATCTTTGGCGGCAAGGATGCGAATATCTCGGGGAAGCAGGCTATTAAAAGCCTTCGGGATTTTCCCTTCCGGAATCCGTACCTCCGAAAGGAAATTGGACACCTGTCCTGCCGCATGCACCCCGGTATCCGTGCGCCCTGCCGTATACATATGTATTTCTTCACCCACCAGCGCTTTCCAAACCTTCTCCAACATCCCCTGGATTGTTGGCCCGTGAAATTCCGGCTGCCGTTGAAACCCATGATAAGCCGTTCCGTCATAAGCGATGGTCAAGCGGATATTACGCACTGTCTCACCTCAATTCAGAAGTTGGATGTCAGAAACCAGAGGTCGGATGCTCATGCTAGGCTTTGCGAGGGGAATGGGGTCAGAGACCTAAAATGTCTTACCCCATTCCTTAAGCAGAACTTCGAAGGAAAACTATGCCATTTTCCAAAGCCTGGGATGTTCAGAGGCTAACCCAGCTGAGCCCTTTAAGCGAGCATCTGTGAAAAATTTCTTAGGCATTCCCCAAAGCAGGGGATGCTTCGCGAGCAGCCGGAGAACCCCTTAGGCCCATGCAGCAACCAAACTCTACGACTGGCTAGTGCTACAAACCTGGGGGCGACGACGGAACACGAGGTTCCTAGTGTCGCAGGCACCCTAGAACGCCGCCACAATCGACCCTTTGTATTTGTCCTCGATGAACTTCTTCACCTCAGGCGAATTCAAGACCTTGGCCAGTTTCTGCAGATTCGGATCGCCCGTCCGAATGTCTTTCACGACGAGAATATTGGCATAGGGGGAATCTTTATCTTCGATGAACATGGCATCTTGCGTCGGGTTTAGCTTGGCTTCCAAGGCAAAGTTGGTGTTAATCACTGCGCCGGCCACATCTTGCAGGACGCGGGGAAGCTGGGCTGCATCCAGCATCTTCACTTTGAGCTGTTTGGGATTGTCTATGATATCCTGGGCTGTCCCCTTAATCCCTACGCCCTCTCTCAACTTAATGAGTCCGGCCTTCTGCAAGAGCGCGAGCGCCCGTCCGGCATTGGAAGGATCGTTGGGAATGGCGATAGTATCCCCATTTTTAAACTCGTCTACTTTCTTGACTTTTTTCGAGTAAAGACCCATCGGCTCAATATGCACTTTGGCAATCGTGACGAGCTTCAAGTTATGATCTTTATTAAAGGAATCAAGATAGGGTTGGTGTTGGAAGAAGTTCGCGTCAATATCCCCTTTGTCCAAAGCCAGATTGGGCTGAACATAATCCGTAAAGGGAACGATGTCAAGATTTACTCCGTCCTTCGCCAGGATCGGCTTGACAAACTCCAAAATCTCCGCGTGCGGAACGGGGGTCGCCCCCACTTTCAGGGTCACCGCTTTGGCGGCTGTTCCTGTAGCCCCACCATTTTGCGGAGCGGTTGCCTTGTTCGGAGCGGTGGTGCCGCATCCCGTCAAGACGATAGCCAAACTGAGCACCAGAACTACCAGAAGTGTTACGTGATTCCTTTTCTGAAACATACCATAAAACCTCCCCTTTAAATATTATCTCAAGCCCCAGCCCTGATCCCACAACATAAAACCAATCTTAGTTGTTGCATTTTGGAAACCAGAAATGCCGGGGTCTTGTGATCCAAATTAAGTAAACCATATTAATGCTCTACCATTTTCCTCGCCAAAATCGTGCCTAATGATTGAATCCCTTGCACGAGCAACACCAGGATAGCGACGGTTAATATCATGATGTCGGTTCTAAAGCGGTTATACCCGTATTGAATGGCCAAATCGCCCAGGCCTCCACCCCCAACCGCTCCGGCCATGGCGGTGTAGCCGATTACACTGATCGTCGTAATCGCTAACCCTAAAATAAGCGAGGCTTTCGCTTCCGGGATCAGCACTTTATAAATGATCTGCCAAGGAGATGCCCCCATGGAAAGCGCCGCTTCAATCACCCCATGTGGGACTTCTTTCAACGAACTCTCCACCATTCGAGCCACAAAAGGGGCAGCCGAAATGACCAAGGGAACAATCGCCGCCGTGGTACCGATGGTTGTTCCCACCACAAGGCGGGTAAAAGGAATCAGCGCAACCATTAAGATAATGAACGGAGCGGATCGAAAAATATTGATCACCGTTCCCAAAACCCTATCGATCCAGGGGTTCGGCAAAACATGCCCTGGGGAAGAAACCACGAGAAGCACACCGAGGGGCAGCCCCAGTGCATAAGACATGAATGTCGCGGCCAAAACCATGTAGAGCGTTTCCCCAAAGGCCGGAAAGAGAAGCTGAAGTGTAGTATGCCAATAGCTGAGATCAGCAAGCATCGACCATTCAAAATCCACGTTCGATCACCTCCACTTGTACCTCCCGGTTTTGCAGGTAGGTGTGTGCTTCGGCCAGTTGTTCGGGAGTTCCTAGCAATTCCAAGGTCAGGGAACCGAAAAGGGTTGCCCGCAAATGATCAATACTTCCATAAAGGATATTGGCTTGAACCTTACAATGTCGCACCAGGTCCGTTAACACCGGATCCGATGCCCGCGAACCCACAAAATGGATGCGAATGAGTTCGGAATTGGAATGAGCAGCAAGCTCGCGCAGAAGTTCAGGGGGCATCTCGTTCGGAAAGACGCTGGAGACAAACTGTTTGGCAATCTCTGACTGAGGCCGAATAAAGACTGATTCAATCGGCCCTTGTTCCACAATCCGGGCTTCGTGGATCACGGCTACATCCGTGCAGATTTCCTTAATCACTTTCATCTCATGCGTGATCATCACGATCGTCAAACCGAGTCTTTGATTAATATCGCGAAGCAGATTGAGAATGGAAAGGGTTGTTTGAGGATCTAACGCCGAAGTGGCTTCATCGCAAAGAAGCACTTGGGGTTTTGTGGCCAAGGCCCGCGCGATGCCAACCCGCTGTTTTTGACCGCCACTGAGCTGGGATGGATAGACATTGGCTTTTTCCTTAAGCCCCACCAAGGACAGGAGTTCTTTGACCCGAGCTACAATCTCTTCTTTAGAGACTCCGGCAAGCTCCAGAGGAAAGGCGATATTTTCGGCGACGGTGCGCGACTGCAATAGGTAAAAGTGCTGAAAGATCATCCCGATCTTTTGCCTGGCCTGGCGCAGATCTTTTCCAGAGAGCCGCGTTAAATCCTGCCCGCCAATGACGATCCGCCCACTTGTGGGCTGCTCCAACAAATTCAGACAACGCACCAGGGTACTCTTCCCTGCACCACTTAGTCCAATAATCCCATAGATTGCGCTTTGCGGGATATGCAGGGAAACTTCTTGGAGTGCGGTTACCCGACCTTGCTTGGATGTATAGGTTTTTTCCAAGTGTTCAATCTGAATCACGTTTTACGCCCTCCTAAAATGACACACCAAAAACTCCGCGAGGAAAACCCGCGGAGCAGCTGTCGGTTCCCCTCTCATCTCCCAGATTTCTCTGCAGGAGTTAGCACCGTACATTACTGTCGGTTGCCGGGCTTCATCGGGCCAGTCCCTCCACCACTCTGGATAAGAGTCTTATTCATTTCAAAAAATCAACGGTGTGTTGCATCTTTCAGCAACGCCCGTGCCTGAGTTATTATATCACAGTTTTAAATTAAATGACAAGCAGGAAATTACGAGCACAAGAAGGATAATCCTGGGTGAATACAGAAAGGTTAATCATATTCTAGAGCTATGTCTTATTTTGTTAGTCGATATCCTATACTTTCTCCGAAGTGTGAAAGGAGGAGTTATCCGTTATGAGGGTGTTTATAACCGGCGGAACAGGGTATGTCGGTCAGGCCGTCGTCACTGCCGCGATTCGGGCCGGTCATCAAGCCATCGTCTTGCAGCGCCCTGGCACCCATCGACCTCTCAAGCAGCAGGACGTCGAACTCGTAGAAGGGGATGTTTTGGAGCCCAGAAGCTTAGAGAAAGGTCTCCCCGGGGCAGACGCGGTCATCCATCTGGTCGGGATCATCCGGGAAATCCCGCGCCAAAACATTACCCTGGAACGCCTGCATGTGGAGGCGACCCGCAATGTCCTAGAGGCTGCTAAGCGCGCCCAAGTGCCGAGATTCGTGCATATGAGTGCCCTCGGTTCGCGCCCGCAAGCAGTTTCTGGCTACCACCGGACGAAGTGGGCTGCCGAAGAATGGGTCAGACAGTCCGGACTTACCTTTACAATTTTTCGTCCTTCCGTGATCTTCGGCCAGGGAGGCCCGGGACCGGAATTCGTGGGCCAGTTGGCAGACCTTGCCCGCAAAGCCCCGTTCCTTCCCATCATTGGAGACGGTCGTTCCCCGCTCCAACCCGTCTCCATCCAAACCATCGCCGAGGCCATCGTTGCGAGCTTAACATCCCCTCTCGCTCACAATAAAATTTATGAAGCCGGAGGGCCTGAGGTCATCACCTATGAGGAGATTATGCGCCGCATCTGCGAGGCCCTCAACAAACACTTCCGGCCCGTTCACATCCCCTTTTCCATGATGGGTGTCCTTCTCCCTATCCTGCAGCATCTCCCAGGCTTCCCCCTAACACTGGATCAATTCATCATGCTGAAGGAAGGAAACGTCTGTCAAGATTCCGAATCCCTGTACCGGGACTTCGGACTTGAGAAGATACCCTTTAAAGTCTAGCCCTGCTTTTTCTCCACGGGTTTCAGCTGGCTGAGCCAGTCCGCGACCGAAATTCCGGTGAGTCCTTCGACCAACTCAGGCGTTTGAGCCATGATGCGGGTAATATCCCGTGTGACCTTTTGCATGCCCGTATCCTCTCCACCGGTCGAGACAACGGTAATCTTGTCTACATGTTCGAGCGGCCCAGCCACCGCCCTGGCCAGTTCAGGTAACCCACCTAATAATTTATCCAAGATAGCGGCTTGCGAGTAGTTTTGGTACGCTTTCGCCTTGGCTTCAACCGCTTCCGCTTCAGCCAATCCTTGCGCTTTGAGGACGTCCGCCCTGGCCATCCCGGCGGCCCGTTCCGCTTCGGCCGAGGCCAGACCTTGCGCTTTGGCAGCATCTGCCTGGGCGATCCCTTCGGATCGGACGGCTTCCGCTCTACCCGCTGCGGTAAGAATCAAACGCTCTTTCTCCACTTCGGCCAGACCACGGATTTTCTTCTGTTCCGCCTCGGTTTGTTTCAGGACCGTGGCCATTAATTCCTTTTCTTTACGTAGAATTTCTGCTTCTTGGATTTTGATTTGCCCTTCCCGCTCAATCTGCTGGACACGCAGCCTTTCTTGGGTCAGGGTCTGCTCCAGCTCAATGTTGCGGATATCATAAGCTCTCTCTTTTTCTGCCGTCGCCCGTGCAACTTCCGCATCGAACGAGGCTTTTTTGAGGTTCATCTCTTTGGTAAACTCAGCCTGCTTCGCTTCTGACGCAGTTTGGGCCAAAACCCGCTCCTGGTCGGCTTCCGCCTTGGCCACGGCCGCTTCGCGCAAGGCCACCGCTTGTTTCATTTCCGTGTCTTTAAAGGCGTTCGCTTCGGCGATGGCCGCTTCTTTCTTAATCCGAGCAATCTCTGGCTTGCCCATATTGACGATATAATCATTCCTGTCTTTGACATTCTTAATGGTAAAGGAGCGCACTTCTAAGCCCATCTTGGCCAGATCCGTAGAACACGTCTGCAGCATCTGGGATTGGACCATCTCTGGCTCCTTGACGATTTGTTCAACTGTTAGCGTGCCGACAATTCCTCTGAGATGTCCTTCCATGACCAGCCGGATCATCGCTTCCCGTTCTTGCTCGGTCTTGTTCAGAAACTGAATCGCTGCGGTCGTAATGCTCTCAGGATCATCTTTGACTTTAATTTGCGCAACGGCCTCCACCGAAACGGATACACCCTGGCTGGTATAGAGTTCATTCGACGGGATAACATCGAAAGACATGAGTTCCAGCGAGAGCTTCTTGGATGTCTGAATCAAGGGCCAAACCACGCGGCCACCGCCCGTGACAACATGGGTTCCCCCAACCCCGAAGACAATCAGGGCTTCATCCGGGCCAACCTTCTGAAACATACGGGCGACGATAAAAAGGATTGCCAAGAGCCCGATGCCCGCAAAGGCGACGACTAAAAGAATCGAAAGCCAACTCATAAATCTTACTCCTCCTTTGTTTGAGCGTATTGCAGAAACTCTTCCCGAGGAAGGACGATGGCCATGCCATCCTTCACCTCCACGATCACCACAGCCAACCCTTTTTTCAGTTCCCGACCCTGTCTTTCCCGGGCCGGAGTGGCTGCATGGCTTTTATTGAGCACATAACTCACCTCGCCAACTCGTCCGGCGAAAATCGTTGAGCTTATGATTCCCTCCATTCCCACTAAATTAAAATCACTCGCCTTGAGATAAGGGCTTTGGCCGCGCAACAGGACTTTCGTTATGAGACTATAAATGATCGCCGCAAACACTAATCCACCCACAACCGCCATTCCAAGAATGAGGATAAATAGGAATCCGGGAAGTATTTGCTTGGTCACAAACCCTGTTGCTCCAAAACCCAGGAGAAAGCCTAACATCGTGTTCAGGTTAAAATACGACAGAAGTTCACCGCTATGGGCCTGAGCATCTCCATGACCCGTACCATGGGAAACATCTCCTCCGTGTGACAAATCGCCTCCATGTCCTCCCGCATGAGAAATATTACCGCCATGGGAGAAAGTCCCCCCATGGGAGATGTCTCCGCCATGGGAGAGATCTCCGTGCCCATGCGCGCCCATGAGCAAGGCTCCTAGACTGGTGACTAAGCCGATCCCAAAACAAATAAGAAAAAAGGCACTTAGCATATCGACGGTTGAGCCGAGAAACACCCGCTTCGCCTCCTCACTAAATCTTTGATCCAATCGTGAGACTCCCACTTCTACAAGTGGGAGTG
>JAIMKP010000060.1 GCA_020692355.1 Desulfosporosinus sp. | reverse complement strand
GTGATGAAAGAGTTCTCCCGAATAGTGGGATCAAAAGACATCTTGCGAGAAAACTTAGACTTATTTACCTACTCTTATGATGGTTCGTTCTTACCGCTAGTTCCGCCGAACCTGCCTGATTTGGTGATTAAAGCGCGGTCTACGGAACAAGTGGCCAGAATTATGGAACTGGCCAATAAGTATAGGATACCAGTTGTGGCGAGAGGTCTGGGCAGTGGTCGTACGGGCGGAAGTGTTCCCGTTAAGGGCGGTATCGTGTTGTGCCTGGATGAGATGAATAAGATTCTTGAGTTCGATGACAAAAACCTGATGCTTACGGTTGAACCAGGGGTTAAGACTCAGGATATCTATGATTACGGTGCGGAGCGGGGTCTGTTTTATCCTCCGGATCCTTCGAGTTTAAAACAATCGACGATCGGAGGAAATATCGCGGAAAATGCCGGGGGGCCGAGGGCTGTCAAATACGGGGTAACCAGGGATTATGTCATGGGGCTTGAGGTGGTTCTGGCCGACGGGAGTGTGCTCCAAACCGGGGGTAAGATGATCAAGAATGTGACAGGCTATGATTTGACCCGGTTATTCGTGGGTTCGGAAGGCACCCTGGGGATTATCACTAAGGCTATTCTAAAGCTGATACCAATGCCGAAAATGCGCCGTACCGTTCAGGCCTTGTTTGACTCTTTGGATGGAGCCTGTGCAGCGGTAAGCCGTGCGATTAAGTCAGGCACCATTCCGGCGGCAGCGGAACTCATGGATCAGATCAGTATTCAAGCCGCAGCTAAGTTTAGAAAGATTGAACTGGATCCCAAGGTAAAGGCTGGAATCATCTTTGAGTTTGATGGGGATAGCGAAGGGAGTTTAGAAGGACAAACCGAGCAGGCCCAGAGCATTTGTGCGGAGTGCGGCTTGATGCAATTTAGGATTGCCAAGACGCAAGAGGAAACTGATGAACTGTGGAGTTTGAGGAGAGGGATGAGTTCTGCCGTTGCGGCGCTTGCTCCGAATCGAATCGGCGAAGACATATCTGTTCCCCGTGCTGCTTTGCCGGAAATTGTCAAACAGTTACGGGAAATTGCAGCCAGATATGACCTGCAAATGGCAGTTTTCGGTCACGCCGGTGACGGAAACCTGCACCCGTCTCTCCTGGCGGATCTAAATATTCCAGGAGAAAAGGAAAAAGTGGATAAAGCTGTCGGTGAGATCTTCAAAGCGGCTCTGGCCGTGGGCGGAACCCTGTCCGGCGAACATGGAATCGGAATGACCAAAAAGGACTATATTACCGATGCTTTGGGGGAAACGGGCGTGGCGACGATTCGGAGCATTAAGAACGCCCTGGATCCGACAGGTATCCTTAATCCGGGGAAGATCTTGTGAAAATAAAGAAGATGAATGCTTGTGAAAAGAGAGAAAACATGGAAAAAGATGTAAGTAAAGAAACCATAATGTCTCTTGCAAAGATCCAAACCGCCGTTAACCAGTGTGACCGCTGTGGGACCTGTTTGACGGTTTGTCCGCTTTATCGCCTGACTCAGCGGGAAACGGCAGTAGCCAGGGGCAAGCTTGCCACCGTGAGAGCCTTGCTCGAGGGCGGATTAGTTGCTGATTCCAAGATCGCAAGAGCCTTTGAATTTTGCCTATTGTGCAAGGCCTGCACGGAGATTTGCCCGAGCAAAATCAAGACCGATGAGGCCATGATTGAGGCTAGGCAATATACGGCTGAGACGTTGGGACGCCGGGCCAAGCATCGACTGATTGCAGGTTTCATGGGGAACAATGCGCTCATCAAGCTTGCGGCTGGGACTTTAAAGTTAAGCCGGAAAACCGGGCTGAGTGGATTGCTGCGGGGCGTAGTACCGTTGGAGCATACCAAAAAGCATTATCAAGAAATGCTGACGGGTCCGGCTGCTATGCCTTCCGTTATACCGACAACGCGTTCGGAGATGCCTAAACCGAAAACGTCTCAATCGAAAACATCTCAACCCCAAAGGCCTGAATCGGAGTTGCCTGAACCGAAAATGTCCCATCCGGATACGCCGTATGTGGGGATGATGCCTCATGCTAGAATCGCCTATTTTCAGGGTTGTGCGATGAAGCTATTTTTTCCGGAGGCCTCTCAAGCGACCGTCAACGTGCTGAAGAAGACGGCTGAGGTGGTTGTTCCGGAAAGCGTCTGCTGCGGGATGCCCCATTTGGCCCATGGTATGGCGGAGCAAGCGAAAGCTCTGGCCAAGAAGAATATTGAAGCTTTTGCGAATGCGGATTGGATCATTACGGACTGTGCCAGTTGTGGCAGTTCTCTGAAGGAGTATGGGCATCGTCTGGCCGCTGAGCCCTTATGGGCAGATAGAGCCCAGGAGTTCTGCCAAAAGGTTATGGGCCTAAGTGAATATCTTTACAAAGTTGGCTATCAGCCTAAACGTGATGTCTCCTTGAAAGTCACGTATCATGATCCTTGTCATCTCGTGCGGGGACAAGGGATCAAGAAACAGCCCAGGGAACTTCTGCAACGAGCCGGAGAGTATGTGGAAATGCCTCAGGCGGATACATGTTGCGGCGGTGCGGGTACGTTTTATCTTGATTTTCCGGAAGCTGCACAACAGGTTTTAAAGAAAAAGGTTTATAATATTGAAAGTACCCACGCTGAAGTCGTGGTGACAGAGTGCCCTTCTTGTTTAATGCAGCTGGCAAAAGGGGAACAACAAAGCGGTCGATTCAAAGTGATGCACATCAGTCAAGTTTTATAGGATTCACGAGCGAGTAAACATAATTGATTGAAGGAGGGGTGTCGGATGAGCTTGGAGCAGGTACTTGCCCCGATGCAAATTCCCAAAATGGTACGAATAAGGCAAAACTTCCCGAGACCTAAACTCGCGGATATTCCTCAAGCCGTCAGGGAAGCGTTGGGGCATCCGCAAATTCTCGGAAGAATAAAACGAGGGGACAGGGTAGCCGTCACGGCTGGAAGCAGGGGAATTGCGAACATTGCCCTGATCCTGCGGGAAGTTGTGGCCAATTTGAAAGCAGTGGGAGCGGAACCATTCATCATACCGGCTATGGGGAGTCATGGCGGAGCGACGGCGGAAGGGCAGGTTGGCGTGTTACAGCGCTTGGGTATCCGTGAGGAGACGGTGGGGGCTCCGATTTATGCCAGTATGGATGTCGTACACCTGGGAGACTCAGCCGGCGGGATACCGGTATATTTTGACAAGGTTGCCGCCACCAAGGCCGATGCCACCGTGGTGGTGGGTCGGGTGAAACCGCATACCTCTTTTCGTGGTGCTTTTGAGAGTGGCTTGGCTAAAATGATCGCCATTGGGTTGGGTAAACAAAAAGGGGCCGAGATCTGCCATGCCGCAGGGCCGGTTCACATGTCCCCAAGGATAGAAGACGTTGCTCGGGCAGCGATTGCCAAGGCAAATGTGATTTTTGGCGTAGGCATTTTAGAAAATGCCTATGACGAGACTTTAAAAATTGTAGCGCTTCCCAGGGAAGAGATATTAGCGCAAGAGCCGGAGCTTCTGCGCGAGGCGAGGGCCAATTTGCCGCAAATCTTATTTCCAGACTATGATGTTCTCATTGTCGATGAAATTGGTAAAAATATCAGCGGCCTGGGCATGGATACGAATATTATCAACCGCTTTCCTACCTTGGCGGTAAAGTGTGAGCCTACGCTGCAAAGGATCGTGGTCTTGGACATAACCGAGGAATCGCACGGAAATGTTCATGGTCTGGGATTAGCCGATGTGTGTACCC
This sequence comes from Desulfosporosinus sp., assembly GCA_020692355.1. Classification (GTDB taxonomy): domain Bacteria; phylum Bacillota; class Desulfitobacteriia; order Desulfitobacteriales; family Desulfitobacteriaceae; genus JAJZPA01. The sequence goes on along the minus strand of JAIMKP010000060.1, from coordinate 13,771 downwards.
GACGGGTATTTGAGAAGATTGATTTCACTCAGACTTACCCGAACCCTTTGACGTCCAGAGTGCCGGAAGCTTCGAAGATCCCGATGGTGATGCCCAGTGATCGTCTGGCGATTCAAGCGGCCATGCAGACGTGTTGTGATGTGGATTATAACAAGATCAAAATGGTCAGAATTAAAAACACCTTGAAGTTGGATGAAATTTTGATTTCTGAGCATCTCCTCGCTCAAGCACGCTTAGATTCCCGAATCGAGATCGTGAGGGATCCTCAGCCAATGCGCTTTACTGAGAGTGGGAACTTAGTTGAACCATGGGGATTTTACTTAAATGCTGATTTGCTTAGGCGGTAATTTCCTAACAAAAGGGTGAAATGGAAGTGGAACTTTGTTAACCACCGGAATTCTTGTTTCACAATTGGTTCAAAACGTGAGCGTGATTGGAATGATGGCCTATTTGGTCACAAGATTGCCAGCAGTCCATAATGCTTTAACGCATTCACGCAATGACCTATCCAATAAAATCATCTTGGGTCTTGTTTTTGGGCTTATTTCTGCTGCCGGTAATTGGATGAGTATTGAAGTGAGCCCGGGTTTCTTCGCGAACACTCGCCAAATTGGCGCTGAAGTCGGCGGACTTCTCGGCGGACCGCTCGTAGGGCTCTTAGCGGGTGTTTTGGGTGGCGTTCCGCGCTTGTTCATGGGGGGATTTCCCATGTGGGCCGCGGTGATTTCCAACATCATTGTCGGAGTGATGAGTGGTCTCGTGTCCAAGCGATTTGGCCCCCAGAAGGTGACGCTGCGGCTGGCCGCCTTCACCGGTTTTGCGGGTGAAAGTATTTTGAAGCTGACGGTCATCACCATAGCCAAGCCGTTTGCCATGGCTTGGCAGTTGGAAAAGGTGATCGCCATCCCTACGATTACTTTAAATACCTTGGCGGTGGTGTTTTTTGTCTATATCGTTCGTGATGTTTTCTGGGAACAGGAAAAAGTCCAAGCGTTGTCCGTTCAACAGGCGATCAGTATGCTCAATAAAACTAGCTGTTTTATGCGCGATGGATTGAATGAGGAGACGGCCGGGAAGGTCGCGAATATTATCTATCAGGGAACGAAAGCGGCCGCGGTGGCTGTGACAGACATAGAAAAAATATTGGCATTTGTTGGCGAAGGAGCCAACCACCATGAGGTGGGAACTCCCATCGTGACGGCGGCCACGAAGCGAATGCTTGAAACAAGGCAACAAGTCATCGTCAATGATCGGGAAGGGGTCGGATGTCCGGTAGCTGGCTGCCAACTCAGCGCAGTCATTGATGCTCCGCTCATTGTGAGTAACGAGTTAGTTGGTAGCCTTAAATTATACAAAGCGTATAATGAGGTTATTTCTGCCTATGAAGCGGAACTGATTCAAGGCATCGCGGATTTTCTCAGTCTGCAACTGGCCCAAAAAAAGTTAGACAAACAACAGCTATTGTTATTACAAATCGAACACCAGATGCTCAGAGCGCAGATCAATCCCCATTTTTTCTTCAACACGCTGGGTACAATCCAGGCCTTAATCACATTAAAGCCGGAAAAGGCCATGATTTTAATCAAGGATCTGGCTAACTTTTTTCGCGCAACCCTGAATCGGGATCAAGAGGTTGTGACCGTCGCCGAAGAATTGGAATCGATGCGTAATTATATTGATATCGAGAAAGTGCGGTTCGGGGACAGAATTAATGTCGTTGAAGCATTGCCGACGGAATTATTAGCGTACAAGATCCCCATATTTTCGCTTCATTTCTTAGTTGAAAATGCCATACGGCACGGTCTCAATCTGAAAAAGGGTAATGGTACCGTTCGGATATGGGGATGGGATGATACCGAGTATTGGTATATTAGAGTCGAAGACGACGGTGTGGGTATGACGGAAGCAAGGCTGGAAGACCTAAAGAAAGGCAGACCTGGAAAATCAGGAGACGGAATTGGGATTGGCTTAGCTAATATTCAGCGGCGTATTCAGATGTTATATGGTGAGCAGTATGGCTTGCAGATACAGAGTCAAGCGAATAAAGGAACTTCCGTTACCCTTCGTTTTCCACGAGAACCATTGGGAGAGGGAGAGAAATCATGAAGACGTTAAAAGCCTTTATCGTTGATGACGAAGTGATCATGTGTGAAGCGTTACAACGTCAGCTCGAACAAATTCCCGATATTGAGGTTGTCGGGATTTATCACGACGGGGAAGAAGTACTGGCTATGGTGGAAAGACTGAAGCCGGATCTGATTTTTTTGGATATACGGATGCCGGGACTGAACGGTATGGAGACAGCGGCGATCTTAGATCAGAAAGTGGATGCGCCGGCCGTTGTTTTTGTGACGGCCTATGATGAGTTTGCCTTGAAAGCCTTCGAAGTGAATGCGATGGACTATATTTTGAAACCTTTCGATAAAGCCGATATTGAACGCGTGCTGCGCAAAATGCGCAAACACGCGTTAAGGCAGGCTCTGGATCTGACAGAAGATAGACTCGTTCAGAAGAAAAAGGGGAACGAGCATCCTCAGAAATTTTGCGGTTACCATGGAGAGGTTAGGGTCATTGTGGATAGCCGATCTATCCAGTTGTTTTATGCTGAGGGTGGGGAAGTTTTTTTGGTGACGGAAAACGGCGAGAAGTATGTGCTTAGGCAGACGTTACAAGAGGTGGAGGAGAAACTGGATGATAGCCGGTTTTTCCGTTGCCATCGTAATTATATTGTCAACATCGATTTCGTTAAACAAATTTCACCGTGGTTTAACCGGGGTTATCTTTTGAGCCTGAAAGGGGGAAGCCCCATCGAAGTGCCAGTCAGTCGAGCTCATGTCAAAACCCTGGAACAATATATCTATTTCTAAGGCGAAGATATGGGCGGAAGACATGGGGACGGGGTTCTTCTGTGTATGACCGAGAAAATCCAGGCAGTTCGAGTGAACTGAGATCAATGCCCACTTATAGAAGTGGGCATTTTGAACGGTGACACGGTGATAAGCTTTAGGGTATGTTATTATATCCCGCCGACTAGGAATGTCAGGCGGGATTTTGGCATGCTTAAGGCTGATTTTGGCTGACTCATGGTTTGATAGGACACAGTATTCATTATTTTACTTATAATCACAAACAGGAGCTAAACAAACTTCATTTTAGGAGGGATTTCGAGCATTGATCACAGCAGCAGAGAATACGAAGGTGATCGTCAACCAGGATTGGTGTAAGAAATGTGGCATATGTATTGCCTTTTGCCCTAAGAAGGTGCTGGAGAGCGACGATTTGGGGCGTGTTGTCGTCACGCACCCGGAGCAGTGCATCGCTTGTAAAATCTGTGAACGGCTTTGTCCTGATTTTGCTATTAATATCGAGGTGAATAAAGATGAGTAAAGCACGCTTAATGCAGGGTAACGAAGCCTGTGCCGAAGGAGCACTGGCGGCAGGTGTCCGTTTTTATGCAGGCTACCCCATAACCCCCTCCACCGAAATCGCTGAGATCATGGCTGAGAAGCTCCCGCTGCTTGGCGGGACATTCATCCAGATGGAAGATGAAATCGGCAGCATGGCGGCCGTGATCGGGGCTTCTTTAACCGGAGCCAAATCCTTGACGGCCACGAGCGGTCCCGGGTTCTCGCTCAAGCAGGAGAACCTTGGCTATGCGATAGCCACCGAAGTTCCCTGTGTGGTTGTCAATGTGCAACGGGGCGGTCCCAGCACAGGTCTCCCAACCTCGCCAGCCCAAGCTGATGTCATGCAAGCCAAATGGGGAACACATGGGGATCACCCCATGATTGCTTTATCACCCTCCTCCGTACAGGAGTGCTATGAGCTTACTGTAAAGGCCTTCAACTTTGCGGAAGAATTTCGTACAGTTGTGATCATGCTTATGGATGAAGTCGTGGGGCATCTGAGAGAAAAAGTTGAACTTCCGGAATCCCTACCGGTTGAAAATAGAAAAAAACCGACGGTTTCTCCCGATCAGTATGTGCCTTTTGCCAATGATCCAAGCCTGATTCCCGCCATGGCTAACTTTGGCGAGGGCTACCGTTACCATGTGACTGGACTCACTCACGGGGAGAACGGGCTTCCCACCGGAAAACCGGAAGTGACCGCTAAGTTTCTCAAGAGACTCACGCAAAAGCTCGATCCCTACTTGGAGCGCATCCAGTTGTGGGAAGAAGCTTATCTGGCGGATGCTGAACTCATCGTGCTTGCCTATGGCTGTACGGCCAGACCGGTCAGAGAAGCCATTGACGCCGCGCGCCGTGAAGGACTAAAGGTGGGGCTTTTCCGGCCCATAACCATCTGGCCGTTTCCATCCCGGGAAATCGCCAAATATAAAGGACGAAAGTTCTTAGTCCCGGAGATGAATAACGGACAACTTGTCGGCGAAGTGGAAAGGGTATTTGGCTTTGAGGGTGTCGAACGTCTCAACCGCATTGACGGAGAATTAATCACCGTAACCGAAATCCTAGAGAAAATCCGGGAGGTGATGTCCCATGTTCAGTGAGATAGCCGAGTATTTTCGGACGGAAACGTTACCCCATATGTGGTGTCCTGGCTGTGGCAATGGCACGATCACAGCGGCCTTGGTCCGGGCGATCAAGACCCTGCGGCTCGACCAAAATAAAGTGGTCATTGTCTCAGGAATTGGCTGTTCTTCGCGCATGCCGGGTTACCTGGATTTCAACACCCTGCATACCACCCATGGGCGGGCCTTGGCTTTTGCTACCGGGATCAAGGCCGCTAAACCGGAGCTCGATGTCTTTGTGGTCATGGGTGATGGGGATTCATCGGCCATCGGAGGGAATCACCTTATCCATGCCGCCAGGCGAAATATTGATTTAACAGCCATCATCATCAATAACAACATTTATGGCATGACCGGCGGCCAAAGCTCACCGATGACTCCCCATGACAAAAGAGCGACCACATCACCCTACGGAAACTTAGAAAGGCCGTTCCAACTGTTGGATTTAGTTCAGGCAGCAGGAGCCACTTATGGAGCCAGAGCCACAGCCTACCATAACCAGCTCCTGAGCAAACTGATCATCGATGCCTACAATAATCCCGGTTTTTCGCTCATCGAGGCGATTTCCCAGTGTCCCGTGTCCTATGGTCGGCGCAACAAGTTTAAAACCCCAGCTGATATGCTGCTTTGGCAGAAAGAGCACGGAGTCACCGCCGGACGGAGAGCACTGAAAGACGAAGATTTTCTGATCGGGGAGGTCTTCAACAAAGAAGCTCCAGAATACACCCAGGAATACGAAAAGTTGCGTCAAAGATTGAAAGGAGGAGAGCGCTAATGGCTAAGCAGCAAGTATTATTCACGGGAACCGGTGGACAAGGACTGATACTGGCAGCGATCATGCTCGCGGAAGCAGCGGTGCTCGCCGGTAAAAATGTGGTTCAGTCCCAGAGTTACGGGCCGGAAGCCCGCGGCGGCGCCAGTAAAGCGGAAGTCATCATCAGTGACGAGGTGGTTAACTATCCTAAAGTTCAGAAGCCGGACGTGGTCTTAGCCATGAGCCAGGAAGCCTATCGTAAGTACGGCTTCACCCTGGACGAAGCGTCCATCCTCATTATTGACAACACTTATGTGCAAGAAGTTAAATCAAGAAGCAAGAATTTCTATGCTTTGCCGCTCACGAGAATGACCCGAAATCAACTGGGCAGTGAACAAAGCGCCAATGTGGTGGCTTTGGGTGCGGTTGCTGCCCTCAGTGGTTTAATCTCCCTGGAGGAAGTGCGCCAGGCCGTCCTCCAGAGGGCTCCGAAGGGAACCGGGGAGAGAAATCTTAAAGCGTTGGAAATCGGTTGGCAATTAGGGGTTGAAGCGCTTGAGCCGGCAGCAGTGAAGCCGGCACGTGTCGGCTGACAGAGGTGAAGGTCAAAGGTGGATGAAGAAGGCAGAAGCTTAGTTTTGGAGCAAAACTTAGTTCAGGGGTTGAACACGGTTCTTCTGGAAGACTGGGGTGGCCCCAGAAGCCCATTGGCGTTGCAATTCATCCGGGACACCCTGATTCCGGATTTGGTAAGCTGTTTCGCCACGAATACAGACTTATGGCTGAATCCGACCTTTGCTGAAATTATTGCCTGGAAACTAAAATCGCAGTATGCCTATCCCCAAGCGGTGGTCAGCAATTTAGCTGCAGATTTGCTGGCAGTTGTCCAAAGGCAAAGCCAATTGCCCCAAAACCGTGATCCCAAAGAACCCTGGCGTCGCATTTTCCGCTTATGGGTATGTGAGGAAACACTGCCGAGTATCGAAGAAAGAACCGGCTATCCCCTAGCGTATTTGGAGTTACGCTTTATTCGCTGGAAAAAGCTAAGGACTTTTCTCGCCCAAAGCAGGGTAAGCCTTTTGGAGTGCTTGGGAAACCCAGAATTAAGGGAATATGGTTTTCTAGAACTCAGTTTTCTTTATCAATTTCAGGAGGCACTCGCTGCAGAACCTTTGTTTAAGGAACGCCTAATCTTGGAGCAAGTCATCCTGGAACTGGGGTTGCCGCTCCAGGTTTCCGATTTGGTTATGATTTTGGAGATTGTACAGGCTCACGAAGGCCGGATGAACGAAAAAGAACTCTCCTATGAACTGAATTTCTTTCCGGACGATAGGTTAGCCAATGTTATCGCGGCTCTGATCGCTTTACACGTTCTCCAACGCAACAAATTCGGGAAGTTAGCCCTCAGTGAGAAAAGTGCGATGACCATTGCCCCTTTTCTGGTGCCCAAGATCGTGGCTCAACTTCGAATGGCTCTTGATGTTGGTGATTTTGAGCGGGCTAAACAACATCTTTTGGCGTTGAATCCTGAGGTTTTAGTCAAAGTGATTGAAGATGGGATACTAAAATTTGATCCAGATCTCGCGTTAACACTTTTAGAAGGGCTTTTCAAACAGGTCAATCGGAGAGTGGATCTGTATCTTTTACCGATCTTTGGCCAATTCGAAGCGGCTTTTGAACTGCTTTTGGCCTGCTTGGGGGATCATGACAGTTTAATTCGGGCGAAAGCCTGTGCAGCATTAGGGCAGTTAGGCCGGAAGGATGCTGCGTTTCGCTTGATTCAACTGCTGCATGATCCGGTGGCCGAAGTGAAAGAAATGGCGGCTCAGGCCTTAGGGGATCTGGGTTCTGTGGCGGGAGTCAAGGCCTTGTTGAGCGTCTCGGAGGATTATAGCGAGGGTTCAAACGTGAGGAGGCGAGCACAGGAAGCGCTGCGTACGATTGAATCCCGTCAGCGATTCAGGTTGAACGTGACGCAAAGCAAGTAAACAGCATACACGAAAGTGAAGGGAGCGATTCAGTCTGTGAAAATGTTCGAATACATGGGTAAGGAAGTTTTCGCCCAATTTGGCTTGCCTGTACCGAAGGGGAGAATGGTTAAGAGCCCGGATGAGGCGGCTCAGGTGGCCGCTGAAATCGGTGGGCCTGTCGTAATCAAGTCCCAGGTTTTATCGGGTAAGCGGGGCAAGGCCGGCGGTATCAAATTTGCGGACAATCCAGAAGGGGCAAAGGCTGCCGCAGAGGAACTGTTGGGCATGACCATCCAAGGCCTGCCGGTGGAGATCCTCCTGGTGGAAGAAAAACTGCTAATCGACAAGGAACTTTATCTGTCCATCACCATCGATGGGGCAGCTAAGAAACCGGTGCTCATCGCCTCGGCTCACGGCGGTATGGAGATTGAAGAAGTAGCTGAGGAGTACATGATCAAGAAACATATTGAGGTGGAACTGGGGATGCAGGATTTCATCGCCCGCGATGTCGTCAGAAGAATGGGCATTTCCTTCAATAGTCCCCACAGTCAAGCATTGGTTAAGCTCATGAATACGCTTTATAAAATCTTTACGGAAAAAGATGCTGAACTGGTAGAAATCAATCCGCTGGTATTGAGCGGGGATAAAGTCATTGCCGCGGATGCCAAAGTGACCATCGACGATGAAGCGCTCTATCGTCAGCCTGATCTTCCTCGAGTAGAAGAACGAACCGCGACTGAAAAAGCAGCCCATGATTTAGGGCTTGCCTTTGTGGAATTGGACGGCGATATTGGCGTGATGGCGAATGGAGCCGGAATCACCATGGGCACGTTGGATACCCTAACTTATTACGGCGGCAAACCGGCCAACTTCCTCGATGCCGGTGGCGGAACTGGGGAAGAAGGAACAGCCAAGGCGCTTGAACTCATCTTAGCGAGGAAGCCCAAGTCCATTATTATCAATATCTTTGGCGGAATCACCCGCTGCGATGATGTGGCTAGAGCCTTTGCCTCCGTTAAAAAGAAGATGGGCATGCCGGTTCCGGTGGTGATCCGCTTAGTCGGTACCAATCAGGAAGCCGGTCGGGCTATTTTGAAGGAAGTCGGTATTGAAGCCTATGACTTCATGCAGGATGCCGCCAAGAAAGCGGTCGAGCTGGCAAATCAGAAGTCAGAAGTCGGAGGCCAGAGGTCGGAAGGCAGAGGTCGGAAGGCAGAGGCCAGAGGCCAGAGGTCGGAAAGGTTTTGACAAGGAGGAGTCGTTAAATTGGCTATTATTATTGATGAAAATACGCACGTCATCGTTCAGGGTATCAGCGGCAAACAGGGGCTTTTCCATACCCAGCAAATGCTGGCCTACGGCACTAAGATCGTCGCTGGAACGTCTGCCAGTAAGGGAGGGACCACCCTTGAAGGCATTCCTGTCTATGACAATGTACGCACAGCCTGCGCAAACCATACTATCGATGCGTCCGTCATCTTTATTCCGGCTAATGGTGCTAAAGATGCAGCCTTGGAAGCCCTGGAAGCCGGGATTAAAGTGGTTGTGGTGGTGACCGAGCACATTCCGGTCCACGATGAAATGGCTGTTGTTGCTTATGCGAAGCGGGTAGGGGCTATGGTTATCGGCCCCAATACCTTTGGCATCGTGTCCTCCGGGAAATGTAAGATGGGCATTCCCCCTAACCCCTTCTTTATTCCTGGATCGGTAGGCGTAGTTGCCCGCTCCGGAACCCTGACCTATGAAATCGTCGGCAATCTCACGGCCCAGGGTATCGGTCAATCTACCGTTGTGGGCATGGGGGGAGACAGGGTCGTGGGTTTGACCTTTGTGGATGTATTAAAGGAGTTTGAAGCCGATCCTGAAACCAAAGCGGTTGTTTTAATCGGGGAAATCGGCGGCAATGCAGAGGAAGAGGCTTCCCAATATATTAGAGAAATGACCAAGCCTGTGGTTGCTTATATTGCCGGAAAAAGCGCACCTGCCGGAAAGCGAATGGGACATGCAGGAGCCATTATCGAACGGGGTAAAGGGACTTATCAAGGCAAAGTAAACGCCTTAACTGAAGCTGGTGTCAAGGTAGCAGAACTGCCTTTTGAAGTTGCGGAAATCATTAAAGATGTACTCGGCAGATAAATTGGCTTTTGCTACTCCACTTGCTGCAAAGCTACGATCCACTCGGCCTTGAGCTACATTTGACAGATTGGCTTCGTGGGTAATGCTGCAGTTGATATTGAATGGGGAAGGAGGGTTACGGCCTCGTTGGGCCTAAGTGAAAGATAACCTGATTTGTGAGTGGAGGACAACCTGTTTAACCGATTTTTAGTTTATTTTCATGAAAGGTGTGAAGTTATGCCAACAAAAATCAGCTGGCGGATTCCTTTTATTGCCTTGATGACCCTCGCAAGTTTGTTTCTGGCTTTATATCCTATTCAGGACGCGACTCTGACTTCATCAGGACACTTGATTTTGGCCGTTTTTGTACTCGCCGTTGGATTATGGGTGGGCACACCGTCCGAATACCTGACTCCGGCTTCCCTCATCGTTTTGTTCTTGGTCGTTTTGGCTTTAGCCGTCGACAAGACGACGGCCGCAAAAGCCTTGAGCACTGGCATGACTGGATATAGCGATGCGGGGCTTTGGCTCTTGATCCTAGGATTTTTTTATGCAGCTGCTTTTGCTAAATCCGGATTATCCAAGCGGACTGCCCTCTTTCTCATGAACTTGACGCATGGTTCAACCTTTTGGATTCTCTTCATGGTTGGGATTATTAATGTAGTCATTATGCCTACGACTCCTTCGACCATTGCCAAAGCAGGATTGCTTTTGCCCATCATCGTCGGTATTGTGAGTACGGCAGGCGTGGAAAAGGGAAAAAGCAATTTTGGCAAAGCAGTGGGGCTCTATGCTGGAGCATCTGACAACATTATCAGTGCCGGTGTGCTCACGGCGACCATTGCCAATCCGTTAGCCATCAGCATTTTGCAAAAGGGAGCGGGTATTGACATTTCCTGGAGCAAGTGGTTTGTCTACACGTTCCCAATGGCTCTGATCTCTACCTTTTTAGCTTTCTTCGTCATATATTTTCTGTTTCGCCCTGAGGTAAAAGTTGTCAAAGGCGGGGCAGAGTATGTGAAGAAGGAACTACAGACGCTTGGGCCGGTTAACCGAGCGGAAAAGCTGACCTTGGTGTCTTTCTTGTTTGCCTTGGTGCTTTGGATTTTAGATAAGTCCATCATCGGGACTTCGGCTTACAATGCCTTACCCACCGTGCTCCAAGCGATCGTCGGTCTCAATGTTTTTATCAAGGGATTGCTGGCAGCCCTCATTTTGTTTATTCCCAAATACGGGGTTATCGCTTGGAAAGATGCCGAAAAGGAGATTCCCTGGGGCATCTATGTGATGTTTGGTGCAGCCTTAGGGTTGTCCGCGGCGCTTAATCTGACGAAAAGCATGGATTGGGCGGTCATGCACATCATAGGCTCACTCGGCTTACAATCTCTGCCCTTTATCGTGGTGTTTGCCGTGGTCGTGTTGATCATGTATTACGGCCATGCCCTGTTCTTTACCTACACGGCGATGGGGGCCGCGATCCTTCCCATCATCATTTCCTTGGCCAAGGCGATGCATTTCCCAGTATTGTCTCTCTATATTCCAGCGATGACCTTAGTTCCCTATTCCCTAATTTTTACGTTTAACACCGTTCCACTCCTTATGTTTTCCAGTGCCGGGTTGTTTGAAGCCAAAGACTCAGCACGGTTTGGTACAATTTTTGGTGTCGTGATTTTAGCTCAATGGCTTATCATCGGGTTGCCTTACTGGAAAATGCTCGGCCTGATTCCGTAAAGGGAAGAAACGGGCGTTCACTCGATGGGACTTCAGGTGGAGTAAATTCTCCACCTGAAGTCCCGATGTTTTGCTTTGGCCAAACGAGTTGACTTATCTTATTCTTAAGCTGTTATTGGTCGCATTCTTTCTGTTGTACCTCTTGTCAAATGAGGGGTGAGGCGCTATGATTAGAATGAACATTCTTTCTAGGAGGGCGCTAATGGAACGGAATCGTCAAACTCCGGCGGAAACCCGACAGAAGATTATGGAGGCCGCAATGCGACTTTTCGTTGAGAGGGGGTATTTTAACACATCCGTACCGGATATCGTGAGAGAGTCTAACATCAGTATTGGTTCGATTTATCATCACTTTGAGAATAAACAGGATTTAGCGAAGGCTCTTTACGCAGAAACCTTGGGTTCCTTTACCGCAGAGATGCTAAGACGGACAGAGCAGGCGCGAAATCTTAAAGAAAAACTTCGTCTTTTGGTGAACTTTCTTTATGAACTGTGCGATGCTGATCCAGTACGTATGGAGTATATGCTCTTTATGCGGCATGCCGAGATCGACCCGGATCACGTTCCGGTTTGTTTATCGCAACCCTTTCAAACAGTGATCCATTGGCTTGAAGAAGGGATCGCTTGGGGAGAGGTAATACCAGGAAATGCGGATATCCTGGCCGGTATCTTCATGGGTGGGGTGCTGAAAGTGGTCGAGTTGCGCTTAAGAGGGGTACTTGCAACTTCTCTAACGGAGGTGAAGGAGGAAGCGTTCGAGGCAGCATGGCGGGCTATCGGGGTTCCTTCTACGGTGTAAGCTTAGTCTTCTAGCCGCATCGGTTCATTCCGAAACCGGGTGGTTAGTGAAGGTAGCAGACAAGAAGAAGAAACGTCCCCCTTGTCTTGTCTGTCTGGACATTGGAAAGAACGTTCATTCTAGTAAAAAGAGACGGAGGGAAAGGGAATGGCTAAGATAACTTTTGGCACGATTCGACGCCGCAATCAACTGACATCATTTTTGGTTTTCTGGGTTCTATTTGTGTTTTTGCTCTTGTCCTTTATTGAAAATCCATGGTACAAAGCACCTTTGGAGTGGTACTTTATCCCGGCATTAGGTATTGTCGGGGCTTTCATTCTGCCTGCTGCTTTGGGTAGGCATTATTGTGGACAGTATTGTCCGACGAGTTTCATTGCCGATGGCATTAATCCGGTCAACCGAGCGGGAAGCTTGTTAAAAAGTCGGCAATTGCGTAAGGTGTTCATGCTCCTCTTCATTGCCCTTTTTGCCGTAAGTTTTAGCCCCTGGAAGATGGGGCTGCCTGCGTCGATGACCGAGACGTATTGGAGCGCGGTCTTTAATAAGCTCTGGATTTTGTGGCTGGTTTGTCCGTTTGGGATTGCTTTTCCGTTGATTTTTATTTTGGGCTTCTGGAAAGGCGGGCGGACGTGGTGCAATTATATGTGTCCATGGGGGACCATCGGGGTGGCATTGGGTAAACCCCAGCTGCAAGTGACGGAAAAGTGTACGGATTGTAAAGCCTGTACAACAGTCTGTTCTCAGCCGGAAGTCTTGGCTGGGGCCATTGGTCGTCAGGGTGGGATCATCGATAAGAACTGCCTCACCTGCCTTAAGTGTGTCGATGTATGCCCGACGAAAGCCATTGAATGGATTCACTAAACGCGTGTATAAATATTCCTCCTACCTAGAACAATAAGCCAAGAAAGGCTAGTGAGGAGGGATGATTTATGCCGGGCCGAGAGAGTTATTACCAGTGGGCTGAGAGGAAAGGGATTTCCCGGCGGAATTTTCTTAAGTTCTGCACCATCATGGCCGGGATGCTGGGCCTTGACGCTACCGCTGTACCCAAAATTGTTCAGGCTCTTGAAACAAAACCCCGCTTGCCAGTCATCTACCTGAATCTTCAGGAGTGCACTTGCTGCGGGGAATCTTTTATCCGTTCGGCTCACCCGTTGCTGGAAGACTTGATCTTCAACATGATCTCTCTCGACTATATGGAGACACTCCAGGCAGCCGCTGGGAAGCAGGCTGAGGCGGCAAAGCAAAAAACCATGCAGGATTATGGCGGAAAATACCTTTTGGTCGTAGAAGGAAGCCCCACAGTTGGGAGTGGTGGGGTGTATTGCACGATTGGGGGAAGAACCTCGGTCGACATTCTGCAGGAGGCGGCGAAGGGAGCCATGGCGGTGGTAGCCTATGGCTCCTGCGCGGTGAATACTTGTATCCAGGGAGCTCGCCCCAATCCCACTCAGGCGGTGTCCGTGAGCCGGATCGTGCGGGATAAAGCCGTGATCAATGTGCCGGGTTGCCCGCCGATCGCGGAGGTGATTACCGGAACGATTGTCCATTACCTAACCTTTGGCACAATTCCCGAGCTCACGAATCAGGGACGGCCGAAAGCATTCTATGCACACCGCGTTCATGACAATTGCAATCGCCGGGCCTTTTTTGACGCGGGGCAGTTTGTCGAGTCCTTCGATGATGCCGGGGCGAAACAAGGTTGGTGTTTGTATAAAGTCGGGTGCAAAGGGCCGACCACCTATAATGCCTGTGCGCTCACGCAGTGGAATAACGGTGTGAGCTATCCGATTAAGTCGGGTCATCCCTGTATCGGCTGCTCGGAGGATAATTTTTATGACAATACCCCCTTCTACACGCACCTGGCGAATATT
>JAIMKP010000008.1:16048-90610 GCA_020692355.1 Desulfosporosinus sp. | reverse complement strand
TACATACGACAATATTCATGAGATTCTCCTCCTTGTCTGTTTTCGTCCCTTTTCGCTCTTTCATTCATGCAATAATTATGCCATCATTCGGATCTGAAAGCGAACTTTTCATGTATGCCGGATTCGCGTTTCCCTCCCAACAATGGCAAGGCCTTGCCCTCAATCTGTATTAAAAGGATACAACTCTATGCAGAACCTATACAATGATTCCACCGAAAAACTTTAAAACATTCTGCCCAGCGCAGACCATCTCTCTTGCGCTCCTTGAACTATTGCTTCGATCACTTCCCCGGCACCCATAATCTTGTCAATCAGTCCCATCCCTTGGCCGACACTGATCAGCCCTTCTTCAAGCTTACCCTCGCGCATGACCCGGAAGGAGGCTTCCCCACCGCTGATCTTTAAGATCTCTTCAACACCTGCAGAATGTGCCTCTAAATCCAACACTTTCTCGGCATTCGGCGTACGCAGAACCCGAAAGGCTGCCTTTATGGAGCGGAGTGTCAGCATGGTATCCGTTTCCCCGGCCTGGAGGATCGCTTGTTTAACTGCGGGATGAGCAATGCACTCTTTCGTCGCTACGAAGCGAGTTCCGATCTGGACTCCTTCCGCCCCCATGGCCAAGGCGGCGGCTAAACCCTTGCCATCCGAGATGGCACCCGCAGCGATCACTGGAATTTTGAGAACCTTACTGGCTTTGGGAATCATGGCCATTAAGGTAACCTCATCCATACCTGGATGACCGCCAGCCTCAAAACCAACAATCACTACGGCATCTGCCCCAATGCTCTCCGCTTTTTGGGCATAACGAATCCCGGGTACTACATGAACTAGTTTTATTCCCGCATCTTTTAGTTCCTGAACAAAGGCCTCCGGGTTATAACCCGACGTAAAAACTGCGGTCACTTTGGCCTCAATCGCTGCAGCGAAAAACTCGTCCATTTTTCTTCTCTTACCCAAAGTGATGTTTACCCCAAAAGGTTTATTTGTCAGGGTGCGTGTCTTGGCTATTTCTTCCGACAATTCCTCCCTGTTTCGAAAGCTACCCGCTGTGATCAGCCCAAACCCGCCAGCCTCAGATACGGCTGCCGCTAACTCAGCCATCCCCAACCAGTGAAGCCCACCCAAGATAATGGGGTATTGGATGCCCAACAGTTCGGTAACTCTGGTTTTCATAGGTAATCCCCCCTCATATTTCCGTCTACTGTTATTACTGTTGGTCATCCCGATAATTGATAGGGCTCCACAAACGCCTTGGCCTTAGCTAGAATTTCCTCATTCACATCCGTACATTTCACTTGACACCCGGCCAAGACTGGGGACAAGCAATCTGATGTCTCATATTTCCAGCTCCAACCACACAGATCCGATCAATCCCTGCTACTTTTGCCATATCTTTGCTACCCCTTTCCTTACGAAACCAATGTTCATAGCCACTATACACTTACTAATTGCAAATATGCGTGCTGCAAGCAGAAGCGAACCGATTGGGCACAGGGATGTATACGAGCCAGAGCCGTGAAGCGTGCCGACGCGAAGAACTTGTCCATGGATGGACTGATGCCGCGGGTGCGCGGATACACAGAAGCGGCGCACATTCAGAATAACCCAGAGGTTGCGGATACGGCACTGACACTATCGTCCCTTAAATTCCGGCCTCCTCTTTTCAATAAAGGCGCGAACCCCTTCGTCAAAATCCTCAGTACCCCCGCTCAAGGCATGGTAGGAAGCCTCGACTTCCAGGAAATCCAGAAGCGTCAGATCCAGACTCTTGTTCAGCATCAGCTTGGTCATCCCGATGGCACGGGTTGGCCCTTGTGCCAAGCGTTGAGCAACTTTCCAAGCTGTCTCGGACAGGCTGTCCGCGGGTACGACCTGACTCAAAAGCCCAAACTCCAAAGCCTGCTGGGCATTAAAGGTATCTGCCGTCAAGGTGAATAACTTGGCGCGATTGAGCCCGATGGCTCGTGGGAATAGATAAGCTCCGGCGAAGTCCGGAGTAAGCCCCAGTTTTAAAAATGAAAGCGCAAATTCCGCCGACTCGGAGGCAATTAGAATATCGGCAGTCATGGCAAGACTCAAGCCGGCGCCAAAGGCATAGCCATTGATGGCCGCGATCACCGGTTTTTCCAAGTTTATCAGTTCAATGAGCCACCGGTAGACAGTCTTCAAGTGTTCCCTGCGTCCAGTCGCCCCTTTGCTCAAACGGGCGAGCATCCCTTTTATGTCTCCGCCGGAACAGAAAGCCCTGCCTTTGCCTGTGAGGATGATCGCCCGGACTTCATCATCATCCCGAATACTGGCCACCGCTTTAGCCAAATCTCTGCCCATGTCAAAATTCAGGGCATTCAGAACTTCCGGTCGGTCTAAGGTGATAATGCCGACCCCTTCCCGTTTCTCTAAGGTCAAAGTTGTAAAGCTCATTCCACTTCCTCCTTAATTGATGCGGACGACTGCCATCCCATCGGGTCAATATCGGCAATCCGTTCGCTCACAGGTGTTTTACAGTATCTATGGCCAACGGTGAATCACCGTGTGGTAATCCGCTGCGCCAGCAGCTCTACCGGGTGAACCACCTGAACCTTCTCTTGTAAGCCTTGACTTAGGTAATAGCGACAAGCGGGGCACTGGGTCATGACCGCATCCGCTTCCGTACTTAGGATATCTTCAAGCTTGTGCCCGCGAATCGAACTCGCTATCGATTCATGGTCGACGAAGAAGGAACCGCCCGCACCACAGCATTTTTGCGGTTCTTTCATTTCAACCAGCTGGACATCCGGAAGATTTGGAACCAGCTGACGCGGGGCCTGAACTAAATTAGGACTCCAAGCCCGGTGGCAAGGGACATGATAGGTAACCTTAAGTGAAGCGCCAGAATCCCCTGTCGCTGCCAACTCTTGTCGAGCTTCAGCCGCCGTTGCAATCTCGGAACGGACGTTCGCTGAAGCCGCACCGGCCTCGCCCATCTTGCCGTTAATGTCGCCTATGCGGTCTCTTAGGTTCGATAGGATCCCTTCTCGGTTAATGAACTCAGTGATCTCCACAACCTTCTTCGCTACAGCCTCCACTTTGCCCTGATAGGGATCATCCGTGGGCAAGGTCTTGGCCGCTTTCACTTTGAGCATATACCCGCAGGAGGTGCAATCCGTAATCACGGCATCCACCTCAAGGTCGGCGAAGCGCGCGGCATTCCAGCGCACCACATCCTGAGCCGCTTCCATCTCTCCGTGGGCCAGCGCCGGAATCCCGCAGCAATGCTGGTCTTCAGGAATAATCACCTCATACCCGCATTCCGTGAGTACCTTGACCACGGCCTCCCCGGTCTCCGGATAGAGATAATTGGTGGCACAGCCGATAAAGTAGGCCACTCGTCCACGCACTTCCCCCTTGGCCGCTATTTTGGTCAGGTAACGCTGCTCAAACGGCTTGCTCACCAGATGTGGAATTGCATCCGGAGCCAAGTTAAGTCGCTTGGCGATGGATACAGCCCAGCCGCCCAAGTTCGTCATGGTACTGCGATTCACGACCTGCTTGAGAAGAAAGCGCATACCCAAGCTGAATCCATATTCCTTGTGCAGTTCTGCTCGGGCGGTAATGACAATGTCGTCGACCGGTATCCCGCTTGGGCAACCCTGGACACAGTTGGTGCAGAGCAGGCAGCGATTCAACAGTTCCCCGGCCCGCTCCGTCGCCACGAGCGTCTTTTCAACCAACAAGGCCTGGATGAGATTCAGCCGTCCCCGGGCCACACTGGATTCGACAGCATCCTCAAGATAGACGGGGCAATTTTGCAGGCAGAAGTTGCATTGAATGCAGCGATTGATTTCCTTGGCAAAGTCGGCTATCTTATACATTTGCCCCACCCCATTCCGCTCCGATCTTCCCTGGATTCATGATCCCGTTCGGATCAAAAGCTGCTTTGATCCGGCGCATGAGTTGTACCCCTTCCCGGCCAAATTCCCATTCCAAGTAGGGGGCTTTCAACGTGCCAATCCCATGTTCACCGGATAAGGTGCCCCCGAGTTCTAGAGCCTTCTTGGCAATTTCCCCCATAGCTGCCTCGGCTCGCTGCATCAATTCGGGGTTGCTCTTATCGGTGAGAATGCCAGGATGAAGATTGCCATCCCCCACATGCCCTGAAACCCCAATCGTGATCTGCAGACGCTCAGCTATCGCTTTGATCTCCCGCACCATCGTCGGCACCTCGGTACGATTCACGGTCGCATCTTCGATGAGAACATTGGGTGCTAAACGGGCCGTCGCCGGGAAAAGTGCCCTGCGGGCAAACCACATCCGCTCCGCTTCGGCAGCACTCTGAGCAATCTTGGTTTCCCGAACCCCATGGGCCTCGCAGATGGCAATAATCCGGCCAGCATCTTCGTGAACTTTTCCCTCATGTCCGTCGAGTTCAATGAGCAGAAAAGCTTCCGCATCTTTCGGCAGTCCGAGCGGGATAAACGCCTCAAGTGTCTCAATGGAACTCTTCGTCAATAGTTCCAAACCTGACGGAACCGCGCCTGCTGCAATAATTGCGGAAACCGTTTCCGCCGCCGCATCCAACTCTCCAAAGACAGCCACCATGCTCTGGCGATAGGGGGGCAAGGTCAACAGTTTCATGGTTACCTTGGTAATAACCCCCAATGTTCCCTCGGACCCGGTAAACAACCTGGCCAAATCATACCCCGAAGACATCTTCACGGATTTGCCACCATAATGGATCACTTCCCCGTCGGGAAGGACAGCCTCAATCCCGAGGACATAATCCTTGGTGGTTCCGTATTTTACCCCCCTAGGGCCTCCGGCACGGGTGGCTACGTTCCCGCCGATGGTACAGACGGACATGCTCTGGGGGTCCGGAGGATAAAACAGTCCCAAGCGCTCGACCGCCTTATGGAATTCTTGGGTCACCACCCCGCACTCTAGCGTCGCGGTTAGATTTCGCTGATCCACTTCTAAGATCTGACGCATCCGCTTCATGTCGAGCACCAGTGAACCCGGAACGGGTGTCGCGCCTCCCGAGAGTCCCGTCCCTGCACCTCTGGGAACCACAGGAATGCGTTTGCGGTTGGCATACTCTAAGACTTTGCCCACTTCTGAGGTAGTCAATGGCTGAACGACTGCTTCTGGAAACACCCGCCGGTGGGTGGCGTCATTCGTGTAGGCCAGCAAATCCTCTTGCTGCGCAAAAACTCGACGGGCTTCTAACAGGCCTTCTAAATCCCGGACTAATCCAGACATGCGAATCACTCCTCAGCGCTTACTCCCCATCCTCATCGCTCAACTGACCGCCTTGAATCCTGCCTGAAAGGCCGCCAGATTCAACCGCAGTATCTCCCCTGTGAACAATCCTTCCAGAACGGCTTCATACGTTTCCAGTCCAATCGGGAGGATGTGGGTTCCCACAAAAGCCCCGGTCATGACCATGTTTGTGCCAACAGGAACCCCAACGGATACTGCGAGATCGGTTGCCGCCAAGGCCCATACGCGCTCGGAATTAGCCCGGATGTTTTCCGTGAGTTCGGGAATATCCGGATACTTATCCTCGTTTAACAATACCCCTAAAGGATAGTTGGGGCGGACATTCATGATCACTTGGGTTTTCTGGCTCCCATATTCACGAAACGTCCGCAGTGTTTCCAAAGGCTCAAAACCCAAGATAAAATCGGCCTCACCCCGGGGAATCAAAGGCCCCAGTTTTTCTTGAGAAACGCGGACATGGCTCATCACCGAACCGCCCCGCTGAGAAGCCCCAAAGGTTTCCCCTACGGAGACTTGGTAACCACTTTCTACGGCTGCGGTCGCGATAATCTGGGACGCGAGGACGTTCCCCTGTCCGCCAACCCCTGTGACGATGATGTTTAACACTTTACCGGGCAACCTGATCCCCTCCCTCGACTTTGATCGCCCCTTGCGGACAGAGGCTGACACACACTTGGCAGCGGTTGCAGACCACTTCATCAATCACGGCTTTCCCCTTCTTGGGATCCCAAATGGTTGCCGGGCAGGAGAATGTCGTACTGCAGAAGCGATTGCAGCCGCAGTCATCCCCGATGCACTGGTCTTGATTTACATAAACCCTCGGGCGGGTTTCGGCCTTCGCGGCCAACAGAGCGCAGACCCGACGCAAAATGAGAACTTTAGCTCCTTCAGATTGCAGCAATTTATAGACAGTTTCGACCGTACCCTTAACATCATAAGGATCATGGATACTTACCGGAATATTCAGTCCTCTAACCACATCCTCCATCGCGATGCCTTGGACATCCTCGCCCATCGCGTTCTTGTTGAGTCCTGGATGAGGCTGGTGCCCTGTCATGGCTGTTGTTTCATTGTCTAAAACTACAAGCATAAAATTTGAGCTGGTGTAGCGCGCGTTGATGAGAGCCGGAATGGTCGCATGGAAGAAGGTTGAATCCCCCACAACGGCAATCACAGGCTGGTTAAAGCCAAACATATCCAGCTTCCCCAGGCCATTCGCTATTCCGGCTCCTGAACCCATAGCATGCATCGTTTGCGGGAGGCTCCAACCGGTTCTTCTCAGAGCGAGGGAATAACAGCCAATATCTCCAAGCACCACCCCGTTGCGTCCGTCTAAGGCCAAGGCCGACTTCATCGCCCAGAACGAAGCGCGATGCGGACAACCGGCGCAGAACGCCATTTCCCGCTCCGGAATCCCAGCGCTAGGAACCCCGGCCGCACTGACCGCGTTCGTGGTCGCAACCGCAGCCTCAGCCTCAGCCACACCCGTGTCCATAACCCGGGCAATTGACCGCTTGACAATATCGGGATCCATTTCCCCCAGCCCCGGCCCCTTCGGTCCTGCCACATGGCCAGAGTGTTGGCCGAAGAACTGAATCGGATAAATATCCGTCATATGTTGGGCGGCTAAGGCCATAACATTCTCTTCATTGAAGGGTTCAATTTCTTCAATGAAGATCACCTTTTCCGCATGCTTCATATGCTTGAGCAGGAATTTTTCGGGAAGGGGCCAAGTGATCCCAAGTTTTAGAACCCCAACCTCTCCCGCTAGGCCTAACGCTTGAACCGCTTCAAGCGCATAGAGGCTGCTTGGCCCGGAGGCAATGATAATCGTCTTAGCATCCTCCGGCCCGGTATAGGTATTGAAAGGCAGGGTATCAGCAGCCTCCCTGATTTTGGCCAGTTTGATCTCTTGGGCTTGGTGGAAAGCAACATGGGTGACAAATCGATCTTCCTTTTTGAAAACAGGTTTTTTATTTGCCGGTTGAATCAGACTGAGAGTGACATTGCCGCTTCCATGCGAAAGCCGGGTCACGCAGCGGAGTGTTACCGGAAGTTGAACTCTTTCCGACAACGTATAGGCAGCCAAAGTCATCTGTTTTGCCTCTTCTGGGGTGCTCGGTTCCAAAATCGGAAGATGCGCCACTTTGGAGATGAGACGGGAGTCTTCTTCATTCGTGCTGGAATGAGCGGCCGGATCATCCCCTACGACCAAAACCATCCCTGCTTTGACTCCGCCGATAGAAATACTCACTAGACTATCCAGGGCCACATTGAGCCCATTGTGCTTCACCACACAAAGGGAACGCAACCCGGTAAATGAAGCTCCTGCGGCCTCCTCGATCGCCACCTTTTCATTGACAGACCACTCCGCATAAAGCTCGTGGGTTTTTGCCAACCGGCCCAGGTTCGTTACGATCTCCGCTGTTGGAGAACCGGGATAGGAGGCCGCGTAGCTTAGCCCTGCTTCAATGGCACCGCGTGTGATCGCCTCATTGCCGCTCATCAGTACTTGGCGTCCGGGCTCATTGACCAGTAGACTCAGAAAGCTCATCTGCTTAATCCTCCCTTCCTGCAGCTGCAAAGCTGGCTGAATTCAAAATCAGGTATTCATAGCCTGCTTCACCCCGGGCCATGCCGTCCACAACACGCTGCTTTTTGTTATTCACCGCGGTTAAGAGGAGTGGCAGACGAGCCGCAGGATAGTCTTTGATTTCCAGTCTACCTTCTGCCACAGCCCTCTCCACCACTTCTTTCCCCTTCGCAGTCCGCACGATCAGGGTGTTCCATTGCGGATCATGCTCGGTCGAACCCACCGCTACGTCGGCAAATTCTGCGGTTGGGTCAAAGCAGCGGAGACAGGTGGGGCGAATGTATTCACGAACCTCATCCACCGGGATTTGAACTTCTCCAGCATCTGTGGTCAAGACCACGAAATTCTGTGGGATATCGATCTTCCGAACCGCTTTACCCTCCGTCTTTTGCTCAAAGAGGGAATACACTTTCGTATCCAAGGACCAAAAACAGAAGAGCCCGATCGTGAAATTGACCTGGCGAGCGCTCAAATTATGTTCGCTAACCCCTGTTAAACTCTGCATTTTTCTGAGACCTAAGACTTGACAAGGACGTCCAATCACTGTCAGATTGTTTAATCCCTGTCGCACTCCCTCGTTTAAAGCCGAAAGCGTTGGACTGGCACTGTATTTCGAACCGGATGCTGCCAGGATTTCCTCCCGTGTCCGGGCAACAACGGGTGTAGGCGGGCCACTTTCTTCTCCCCGTGTCACCACGGCTGCCTCAGATTCTCCGCTCTCCACCATAAAAGCCGCCAAGGCGCTGACGACACCGCCATATTGTCCGCTTTCCCCAGTCCCCCGATCCAGGGAGCGGGCATAGAGGATTTGAGCGTAATTTCCCAAAACCTGGTCAGTCCGGGCCTCCCCAAAGACCGCTTGATCGAGAGTGGCCCAATCTGTGGGAGTCCGAGGACAAACCTGATAACAATTCCCGTCTTCCCGGCTGCAATCATGGATAAAGGCAATGCGTTCGTTCATAGTCTTAATATAAGGACAGAGCCCGACGCAAAGCCCGCAACGGGTGCAGGCTTCGGTGTCCATCACTTCTTGTTTTAACCGCAGCGACATCCGCAGCTGTTCCATTCTTTTCTCTCCTCTGATTTGGATTGCTTCCCCTTGTCGACCACAAAGATTTAACTGATTGTCTTCTCTTCACTCCTGTCACAGACATTTCACTGTTCTGGCTCTGCTGGGCCTAATCCGCCTTCCGATTCACAATGGCAATCGTGCACCGTGAGACGCAGATGAGCTTGCCATCCTCATCTGTAATCCGAATATCCCACACCATCGTGGTCCGTCCTTTATGCAGTGGGGTGCCCACAGCTCTCACCAGCCCATCCCGCTTGCTGCTCACATGGTTAGCATTGATCTCCAAGCCAACCGCCGCTTGGTTTTCTTGGTCAATGAGGTTCCAGGTGCCGACACTGGCCACGGTCTCCGCTAAAGCCACTGAAGCGCCCCCGTGCAAAAGCCCTATAGGTTGCCGTGTGGCAGGATGCACCGGCATCGTGGCCACCACCCGCTCCGGCGTAAGTTCCAGGATTTCGATGCCTAACGCTTGCATCATCGTTCCTTCTAATTGGGTTCTATCAACTGCTGCCATCTGTACTCCTCCAAACCCTATCCTAATTCACCCTCGTTCAAGGTGCCCATTTCTACAGGCGGGCCTTTATTTGTAGCTAAACAAGCTCACTGAGAACCTGCACTTCGATAGGAGCTGCCAACAAGGCCTGAAAACGAAGCCCTGCTTCCCGGAAATGCGGGGAATGGCAATACGCTTAGCGATGTTTAAACTTCGGAGTCCTTTTTTCAATAAACGCTGCTACCCCCTCGCGAATATCCTCTGTCTGGAATACCTTGGCAAACAGTCTGGCCTCATTTTTAACGCCGTCCTCGAGAGAAAGGTCTGACCCCTGATCGACCGCTTGCTTGATACATTGAAGCGCCGGTAAGGAACGCTGGGAAATGGTCTGGGCCATTATTTTCGCTGTCTTCAAGGCTTCTCCTTTGCCAACCACCTGATTAACCAGCCCGATGGCTTTCGCTTCTTGGGCACTGATAGGATCCCCCGTAAACATGAGTTCCTTGGCTTTGGCCTCGCCCACCAAACGTGGCAGACGCTGGGTTCCACCTCCGCCCGGAAAAAGACCAAGCTTGATTTCCGGCAGCGCAAACAAGGCCTGCTCCTCGGCAATGCGAATATCGCAGGTCATCGCCAGTTCACAACCGCCGCCGAAGGCCAGCCCGTTGACCGCAGCAATCGTCGGTTTATTGAGGAAATCGAGTTTGTTCAAGGTCGCATGTCCTGCAAGCGTATGTTGTTCCATCTGTTCCGGAGTGAGTTTCATGGATTCGGGAAACTCTTTAATATCTGCTCCCGCCATAAAGGCCCGTTCGCCAGCCCCCGTAACGATGGCTACCACTACCTCAGGGTCTGCCGCGATGGCCTCACAGGCCTCATCCAATTGACGGAAGACTTCCTGACTTAAAACATTCATCGGGCCATTCTCAATCGCGATGATAGCGATACTGTCTTCTTTGCTCAATTTGACCAAGCGCTCCGTCATACTTTCCCTCCCTCAATAAATTAAGATTTACTCGCTCCTTCATGAATTTGACAAGCTTACGCCAAAGCCGAGCAGCTCTAGCGTAAGCTTGAATTTCCCTATCCCCTTGGCAGACTGCGTCAGCTGGGGAAGTTTATCCTTAGGCAAGGCACCCCATTTGGCTCAACGGTTCTGGGCACTATTCCTTGCCGGCAGAGGCCTCGGCCTGCGCGAGCTTTGCTTTTTCCTCTTCAATGAGATGGCGGCGCAACACCTTGCCGACGATCGTGCGCGGGAGCGCATCCCTGAATTCTACGGCACGGGGGGCTTTAAAAGCCGCCAATTTACTGCGGCAATAATCAATGAACTCTTGTTCAGTCGCCATCTCACCCTCTTTAAGGACGATATAGGCCTTGACGGTTTCACCCCGGTAGGGATCGGGAACCCCGGCGACCACCGCTTCTTTGACCTTGGGGTGCTCATAGAGGACTTCTTCAATGTCGCGGGGATAAATATTAAACCCTCCGGCAATGATCATGTCTTTCTTGCGGTCGACGATATGAAAGTAGCCGTCTTCATCCATGCGGGCAATATCTCCGGTATACAACCAGCCATTGCGCAGTGTTTTCGCCGTCTCCTCCGGTTTGTTCCAATATCCTTTCATGACTTGGGGCCCGCTGATGAGCAGTTCGCCGATTTCCCCAGGCGGCAATTCCTTCGTTCCGGTCTCCAGATCCACAACAACTGCGTCAGTGTTCGGAATCGGTACGCCTATCGAACCAATCCGGCCCGGTCGATCCAGAGGGTTGCTGTGGGTCACTGGAGACGCCTCAGAAAGACCATATCCTTCTACCAGATTGCTACCTTGCGTAATCGCACCAAATCTTTGGGCCACCTCGACAGGCAAAGGAGCAGAACCGCTGTTGCAAACCTTAATCGCAGCCAAAGCCTCCTGATACTCCCCGACTTTGGGATAGGCATTAATCGCAACATACATGGTCGGAGCACCCGGGAAAACGGTTGCCTGGTGCACTCGAATCGCTTCCAAAACTTGCTCGGTGTCGAAACGTGGCAATAAAATCTGCGCACTCGCCATGGCTACTGCATAGTTCATACAATCGGTCATGCCGTAAACATGGAAGACGGGCAACACGGTTAGAATGCGTTCATGGCCGTACTCAATATTCGGAGACCATTCAATAACCTGATAAGTATTAGCAATCAAATTGAAGTGAGTCAGCATCACCCCTTTAGAGACACCTGTTGTTCCTCCGGTATACTGGAGTACGGCAATATCCTCTTCAGGATTGATCGCTACTTTTGGTGGCGTGGGCGGATATTTCTGCACCAGCTTGTTGAATTCGAAAACTCCTTCAAACTGACCGGCGGGTTGCGTAAAGTAGAACGTGACGACTTGTTTAAGGGACGTCTCCTTGAGCACACTTTGCACGCGGGGATAGAGCGCATCCCAGACGATGATCGCCGTAGCATCCGAATCATTCATCTGATACGCAATCTCACGTTCCACATACATGGGATTGGTCTGCACAACGATGGCCCCCAGTTTGACCAGCGCAAAGAAAGCAACTTCCCATTGGGGGCAGTTAGGCCCCATTAACCCGACCCTATCCCCTTTTTTAATTCCGAGATCCGCCAAAGCGGTGGTAAAACGATTGACTTGGTCTCCAAACTGGGCATACGTAATCTGGAGCGGGCCAAAAATCAGCGCCAGGTTATCCGGTTTAGCTGCAACGGTTTCGTCAAAGAGTTGACCTAAGGACTTCTGCGGAATGTCGACATTTGCTTTTACACCAGGGGGATAGTTTTTTAGCCAGGGAAATTTTCCACCTAACATTTGAATTCCTCCCTACTTGTATTTTTCTTGGGTTTTCCCAAGGAGTTCCTTACTCTACACCGTCCAATGCCTCAGATCAAACTCTGGTTTCCCTTGGTAGCGGTTATAGATATAATGACGGTATTTGATATACTCGTCATAGTCGACTTCGATACCTTCGGCTTGCAGAGCTTCTTCAAAATGCTTTAAATCCGGCGGGCACCCCTTAATGGCGATCGCATGTTTAATATGGGGATTATTCTTGTTCAAATCACAGGCACACTTTCCGAAAAGAATGGTATTATCAAAGTCTGCGGAGGCCTCTTGAGCTTTGCCACTGACCAGCTCCACATTGGGAAAAGGCTCCCCTTTGTAGGCGGACATCATCAGGATCAGCATGGGATTGTATTGAACAGAGCAACCCGTGCAGAGAGAATTATCATATTTTCGGATGGCCAAGCCCTTGATTCCGCGCTTTTCAAACCCTAATGGCCCCGTGTTGGCTTCTGTCCACTCCCAGTCATAGTCCACAAATTCGCGATGCTTATCCAGATCTTCTCCCTTTATGTCTATATCGTTAAGGTTCAGGCTATGCCCCGAGCGTTCAGCAAAATCTTTGAGATAGGGCACATCCTCTCCTTTGTAGCCTAAAACCTCGGCCCCTACCAAATCACAGGCGAACGGGTCTTGGGATGCGATCAGGAGATTCTTGCGATACGCTTTGCCCGTGTGACCCGGGCCCTTTTCCAGGGTATAAACGCCATCTATGACCGTCAACGCCACAGGCAGCTTTTCAATAATCCTGGGAAAGGTAGACAAAAGGTCAAACTCGCCCAGGCCATGGCAAAACATCTTGGACTTACGGTGCAAGACCCCTTTTAGGTTTTTGATACCGAGAGAAACTTTGGCCTGATTGTGCGTCTTTAACACAGGAACATTGATGATCTTGTCGGCTTCCAAAGCCTTCTTGGCAACAGACAGCTTAAAGGGGCCATAGTCAACTTCCGCATAGCTATCCTTGTTGAAATCTACGATCTCCACTCCATATTGTTCGGCAAGTTTGCCATAGCCAATCGTTTCATAAATGGACTTGTCTTTGGCTTTGACATTGGGTAATGCCCCTTCGCCAATCACCAGGTTGTTAAATCCCTGCTCTTTTAACAGACGCACCAACGCGTGCACGACCGTACTCGTGGTTACGACGCCAAAAGGAGGAAACGGCAGGTCAAAATCCCAGCTGACAATATTAGGCTTAATGAGTATTTTGTCCTCTTTCTTAAACCCTGCAAAACCGTCGCAAAGCCGAATCAGCTCTGTAACGGATTCGTATGGGTCATGAAATGCAACCATGGATACTACCGGTTTTGTCATGTCCGTTGCTCCTTTCTCTGAATTGCTAACAAATTTCGTTAATTAAGAGATTACTGCATCTGCAGATAAATTCCTCCTTTTTCGGTGCTCTAAATTCACCTTAGGCAAAATCTTTATTGCACAATCTCCAGGAGAGACATGCCAAACCGAGGTTCTGTCATCTACTCATCCCCCGATATACGCTTTCTTGACCTCTTCGTTCCCCGCCAGGGCCTCACTCTTGTCATGCATGACAACACGTCCGTTCTCCAAGACGTACCCCCGGTGGGAAATCTTCAGGGCCATGTTCGCATTTTGCTCAGCAAGAAGCACCATCGTCCCCGCCTCATTGATGCGTTGAATCGTTTCAAACATCTGCTTCACAACCAAGGGAGCTAAGCCTATTGAAGGTTCATCCAGAAGCAAAAGTTGTGGCGCGGACATTAAAGCCCTGCCGATAGCCACCATTTGCTGCTGTCCACCGCTGAGGGAACCCGCTGAGAGATGTCCCTTTTCCTGAAGAATTGGAAACAAATCATAAACCAACCGTAAGGAGCGCCTAACCCCTTCTCGATCCTTCCGGCGTGCATAAGCACCAAGCAATAGGTTCTTCTCCACGCTCATCATTGGAAAAAGCTGCCGTCCTTCAGGGCACTGGGAAATGCCGTAGCGTACAACTTGATGGGCTGGTTGACCGGTAATGGTTTTACCGTTATATTCAATAGTACCCGCAGAGGGCCTGATCAGCCCGCTAATTGCCCGAAACAAGGTCGACTTACCGGCACCGTTGGCCCCTAAAAGAACCACCAGTTCGCCGGGATTGATCTCCAATTCTATGTCCTGAAGGGCCCTATAACTACCGAAGGCAACGCTCAGATTCTTCACTTTAAGCATGCTCTCCACCCCCCAAGTAGGCCTCAATGACTTGCGGATTGCTGTTGATTTCCCGAGGTGCCCCCTCAGCAATCTTACTTCCGTAGTTCAGTACCATGATCCGATCCGCCAAATTCATAACCATCTGCATCTTGTGCTCAATCAAGCACACCGTAATCCCCACACCTTGAATTTTCTTGATAAGCTTCGCCAGCCCTGCTGTTTCATCGTGATTGATCCCGGCGGCCGGTTCGTCCAGGAGAAGAAGTCGGGGTTCAGAGATCAAACCGAGGCCAATCGCCAAGCGTTTGGCAGCCTCCTGGGAAATGCTTGATACGGGTTCGTATGCCACCCCAGAGAGTTCAACAAATTCTAATACTTTTTGCGCCTTATCCCGTGATTCCTTTTCTTCCCGTTTAGCTCTTGGAGTGTGCAACACCGCATCCCAAAAGCCCATCTTGGTTTTCAAGCGGTAGCCCACAATAAGATTATCCATCACTGTACCGTCTGAAAAAAGATGCGTAGTCTGAAACGTCCTGGCAATACCGGCCCGGGCAAATTGATGGATTTTGGTATTTGACATATCCTTGCCCATAAAGGCTATACTCCCGCTGGAAGGGCGGTAAAACCCAGCGATCAGGTTGAAAAAGGTCGACTTCCCTGCCCCATTTGGGCCAATAATCGCGACAATCTCTCCTTCAAGGATTTGAAAGTCTACATGATTAAGGGCCGTCAAACCGCCAAAGTTCTTTGTTAAGCTCTTTGTCTCCAGGATCATATCTCGCCTCCTTTCGCGGTACTCATTGTGGCTGTTCCCTCTGACGCTTTCTTCATGAAATGCTTTTGATATTTCGACCACAGCATTTTGCTAAACCCTACAATCCCCCATGGGAAGAATTTAACCATGATCATTAAGAGTGCCCCGAAGATCACCATGCGGTATTCCTGGAAAAACTGCAAACCCTCTGTAAGTCCCGATGCAACTAAGGTGCCGACGATTGGCCCCGCGATCGTGGCCTGCCCTCCGATGAGAAGATAGAGCAGAAACTCGAACGTCAAATTGGGATTGCTGACATCCGGCCCGATAAAGCGAATAAAACCCGCATAAAGCGCTCCCGCCATCCCCGTAAAAAAGGCGGCAATGGCAAAAGCCAAGAGCTTATTAGCCATCACATTAATCCCAAGTGTGGCCGCCAACTCTTCGCTATTGCGGATAGACACAAATGTCCGCCCAACCAGAGAATTGACCACTCTCTGCATGACAAACACCGTGAGGATGAGAAAAGCCAACACAAGATAATATTGAGATTCTAGGGTATTGAAGGTTAATGGCCCCAGAGGACTCGGCTTTGGAATCCCGATAAGTCCCCGTACCCCTCCGGTTAGGCTTTCCCACTTTTCAATCACCAAATTGATGATAACTCCGATACACAGGGTAAGTATAACGAAATAGTGCCCCCGTGTGCGGAAAGAAATGAAACCGATCAGCACAGCCAACACTGCCGTGAGTAAAGCCGTGATGGGTAAGGCAAGCCAGAATGAGACGTGGATTTTAAGAGTCAAGAGTCCGGACATATACGCGCCTATGCCGAAAAATCCTGCTTGTGCCAGGGAGAGAAGCCCCAAATACCCTTCCATTAGGTTCAATCCATACACTGCGATGGCAAAGATGAAGCTCATCGCGATCACTTGGATGTAGTAACGGCTGACAAACTGAGGCAGGGCTAATGCCGCGAGCAAAAAGAGAACAACGAGCAATGTGGAACCCTTAAACCACTTCTTTTGCCCTGCCATTTAGCGTACCCCCTTTGCAAAAATCCCTGTCGGTTTGATCGTGAGAATCAGGATCAGGACCAGAAAAGCCACTACATCCTTATAATCCGTCGAGATATAGGAAGCACCCATCGCTTCAGTGATGCCGAGGACATATCCCCCAAGCACTGCGCCAGGGATACTTCCCATCCCGCCGATGACGATGATGACGAAAGCCTTCATGATAATGAGCGCTCCCATCGAGGGAAAGACCAGAAAGATAGGCCCAGCCAATGCCGCTGCTCCAGCAGCTAATATGGAAGCGATGGCAAAAGTGAGCATCGCTACATTATTGACGTTGATTCCGACGAGACTCGCTCCATCGCGGTTTTGGGCCATGGCCTCAATGGATGACCCGATGATCGTCTTTTTGAGAAACAAGTTCAATGCGATCATTAAGAAAATGGCTGCAATAATAACAATCAGCCGTTGTTCGGTAATCCGCAACGTCCCGATCGTAAACACTTTATCGTAAATCACCGGAATGCTGCGGAAGTCCGAGCCCCAAAGCACTCTCGCCAAGGCTTCCAGAAACATCATGGCCCCAACTGCTGCGATGAACTTATTGCTAGCTGGTGCATGGCGCAGTGGATGAAACACAATGCGTTCCATGAGAACGCCTAATACGGCCAAAACGACCCCCGCCAAAAGCGCCGACAGCCAGTAGTTGAGGCCATACAGGGTCATGGCAAAAAACGTTACATAAGCACCTACCATATACAAATGACCATGGGCAAAATTGGGCACTTCCATGATCCCGTAAATCAAGGTTAAACCCAGAGCCACCAAACAATAGATGCTTCCCAAGGTCAAACCGTTCACTAATTGTTGTGCGAACAGATCCATGATCAACCCCCCATATTATCCAAACCTCTAACACCCCTGTTTTCTACCCTCATCCGGCAGATCCTATTCTCCTGCTCTTTTTCTTGAGTGTTCGACTTTGGCTGACCACTGTAAGCCCGTCACTAGAACTACCTTTTCGTACTGAAACAGAGGGTGGGAAGGGCTGAGACAGCCCTTCCCGAATTGGGGGAGGGAGGGTATCAATCTTTCAAAGTTATCGGCATGTCTGGGCCATACTTACCGTCAATGACCATAATCCCATGTGCTTCTCCCAGCATGCCTCCTTTGGCGCTAATACCCTTGATCTCAGCGACCCAGTCATTGGCATTCAAGGGGAAGATCTGTTTCATTCCCTCGAAAATCTTGGCTGCATCTTCCACGGTTCCGGCCTTTTCCATGCCTTTGGCGACAACCTTAATCGCTGTATAGTGCCAAGCCTGCTCCCAAGCCGGATCTTCGCCATTCTTAAACTTCTTGTAGGCCTCAACAAACTTCTTCGCTCCAGGATTGTCGAACTGAATAACTGGCCGGACGCCAACAGCTCCATTCAGCTGATCCATGGGAACGGTCTGAGCCATTTGCTCCAACTTTGCTTGATCCATCAGGATAAAGCCGCCTTTGAAACCAAGTTCACGGGCCTGTTTCACGACCATTGCGGTCGGTTTTGACGCTCCGCCAACAAATAAGACATCCGGTTTTGTTGCCAAGGCTTTGCTTACATAGGTATAGAAATCCGTCTCTTTGTTGTAATCCACTGCAAAGTCCCCGGTCACAGTCCCGCCAAGCTTTTCCCAAACGGGTACAAAAACTTTTGTCCAATCTTTGGCATACTGATGGGTTCCAGGAACCAAGGCCACTCTCTTGCCGTATTTCTCCATGACGGCCTTCGAAAAAGGCTCCGGATAACCATCGTACGGGGGAGGAATCCGATAAGTCAACTTGTTGCCGGTTTCCAGAATCTTCGGCTCACTGGTGTAAGCCCCAATCAGGAATCCTTCTTCCTGATTGAACTGTTGCATCGCAAAAACTCCGCCGCTATGGGGCGTAAAGATAACCGGCGCTTTGTTTTCTGTTCTTAAACGCCTGGCGTTGGTCGCCGTCATGTTGGGCAGGTACTGGTCATCTAACGCGATCAAATTAAGCGTGTATTTCTGTCCTGCTACGGTAATCCCGCCACCATGATTGATTTCTTCAACGCCCATTTTTAATCCATTTAACGTGTCTTGTCCATACAGGGCCGCTCCCCCACTGAGTGGACCACTGTAACCAATGTTGACCACCTTAGCTGCTGCAGTACTGCTTCCACCCTGATTTGTCGCCGCTGGCTTCGCTGTGCCGCAGCCGCTTGCTGCCAACACTAAGCTCAGCAGAATGACCAGAAAGACGACGAGATAACGTCTCCGCTCCAGCATGAATACCATCCTCCTTAAACTTTCTTAACACAATGGCACCCTCTTCTTTTCCAATCTTTCTAATTTTCCGATAACATTTATCAGTCTTTTCCTTCTCTCGACCTCCTTCGAACCGAACTTCCTCTCTTAAATGCGAACCCCAGTGACTGACTATTCCCCTTGAGTCAATCTTATCGGGGGGAACGAACCCTGAAATACGTTCGATCCCCGTTCAACTCAAGCGAAAAATTATATCCGTTCAAAGATGGTGGCGATTCCTTGCCCACCGCCGATGCAAGCGGTAACCAGCCCGAGCTGGATATCCCGCCGCTCCATTTCATACACCAACTTGGTGGTCAGGATGGCACCGGTTGCAGCAATCGGATGTCCGTGCGCGATCGCCCCTCCGTTGACATTGACTTTCGTCAT
Source organism: Desulfosporosinus sp. (assembly GCA_020692355.1). Lineage (GTDB taxonomy): Bacteria > Bacillota > Desulfitobacteriia > Desulfitobacteriales > Desulfitobacteriaceae > JAJZPA01. Next base: position 71,694 of record JAIMKP010000008.1, on the reverse strand, counting down.
ATCAAAGTGCAACTCCCGGTCTACCGCTAAACACTGGGCAGCAAAAGCCTCGTTCAGTTCGATGAGATCGATATCTTTCAAGCTCAACCCTGCTTGCTTCAGAGCTTTGCGCGTAGATGGAACCGGCCCGATACCCATGATATTGGGATCAACTCCGGCGACCGCAAAGGTGCGGATTTTAGCCAAAGGCTTGAGCCCGAGCGCTTTTGCCTTATCGGCTGACATGACGATCACAGCCGCTGCCGCATCATTCACGCCTGAACTATTCCCAGCCGTCACAGAACCATTTTTTTTAAAAGCAGGTGGCAGCTTACCCAGCCCTTCCAGCGTGCTTTCAGGACGAGGATGTTCATCAGCATCAAAAATGATCGGAGCCTTCTTCCCTTGCGGCACGGTCAGGGGTACAATTTGGCTTTTAAAAACACCCTCGGCCTGGGCCCGAGCCATTTTCTGCTGGCTGGCCAAGGCAAATGCATCCTGTTCTTCTCTGCTGATATCGTATTTAGCCGCTAAATTCTCTGCCGTAATCCCCATTTCCGGGTTCCCAATCTCATCGGGCGTAAGCTGGAATCCCATTCTAAACTTCGGTGGGGTCTTAGCAAAAAATTCATTATGTTCCATCACATAGGGGCGAAGGGACATGCTCTCAACTCCCCCGGCGACATAAACATCACCCATGCCCGCCATCACCGCTTGAGCAGCTAGGTTTACTGCATTTAGCCCTGATCCGCATTGCCGGTCAATGCTGATACCAGGAATTTCTATAGGAAGACCCGCCTGCAACGCACAAAGGCGAGCAATATTGCCGCCAGCATTGAGACAATTCCCAAAAATAACATCCTCAATTAGGGTCGGGTCCAGTTCGATCCGTTTAACCGCTTCCTTAATCACCTCGGCTCCAAAATATTGAGGGGGGATCCGACCAAGGGTTCCCCCAGCCCGACCAATGGCGGTGCGCACAGCGGAAACAACAACTGCTTCTCGACTCAACTTTACCACTCCCTATCTGCTACGTTTCTAATCATTCCAATCGCAATCTTGTCGGCTATTTTACTAAATTCACTCCTCTTTCTGTGACATGTTTTTCATCTTTAGCTTGAACAAGTTCACAATTCGGGTTATAATTTCAGAAACAATTTGGGATTCGTCAACCACCATAGCGTCAATCATCGTCCCAGCTACACTAATTCAAGGGATATCCGAATTACTGAACTTTTGGGCACAATTAGAAGAACAACCGCTAAGATGAACAATAAAATCCGCATCAAAGCTATTGAAGACAACCGTCAGACCGTGAGAAGAAAGATGCTTGCCAACCTCCCTAGCAATCTCCGCCCGATTTATCTGTGGATTGCACCCTCCACAAAATTTAATACTGACTCGACGTCCTAACATACCCATTTCACCTATAGCACAATAATTTTACAACGGCTCCTCATTGATTCCAGCAATGGCTTTGGCTAGTTCTTTTTTATGATCGAGATTTCCCTGGCGAGAAATCATAATACGTTGGGCTTGTGGAGAACCAGCCCCATGCATTGACTCCGTCCGGTAACTAACCGCTGCCGTTCCCAGTGTCATATTTTCAATCAAACGCAGAATCCGCATACGATTCTCAGTGGAGACAGTAGAAACGCCACAAAAATATTTTTCCACAACCTTACCAATCTTTGGATGGCGTAGATCTCTTTCTGACGGCATCGTAACCATAAGTCCACCGGCAATGTCTTCAGCCAAGCGAGAAATCTCATACGGGAAACGCGTCACATTTTGTTTGGTAACATTGGCTAATAACAGGTTAATCAGGTAAGTTCCTGATGCCGTTTTATGACCTTCTGCCGAGCAGGCAATTCCGCTAGCGTACAAGGTTTCATTAAGATGAACCATTTCGATCAACTTATCTTTGATATGAGCGGCTTTTGTCGTCCCGTTATAATCAGCAGCAACGGCTGCTGCTCCAATTAGCACATCACCCACTCCAACTTTACATCCACCGTAGCTCTGCCGATGGTATCCTGCGAACCGTTCAACAAGCATGCCGCTGAATTCATATTCGCCACACATATACACATTTTCCCAAGGAATAAAGACGTTATCTAAAACCATCAGTACTTCATGCCCACCAAACTGTTTATTTCCAACATCAATCTCACTATCTTCCAATTTGCGGGTATCACTTGCTTGACGACCATAGACATAAAATATTCCTTCAGCATCGGCCGGTGCAGCAAAGGAAACCGCGTAATCCGCATCCTCCTTTCTCATCGTACTGGTAGGCATCACAAGGATCCAGTGCGAATTGAGTGCTCCTGTTTGATGGGCTTTAGCACCCCTCACAACAATACCGTCTTGTCTCTTTTCTACAACATGTACATAAGTATCCGGATCGACCTGTTGGCTAGGCGTTAAACTGCGATCCCCTTTCGGATCGGTCATTGCGCCATCAACCGTCCAATCCTCTTCCTGCATTTTTAACAGAAACTTGGTGAACCTCTGATGATAAGATGTTCCCAATTTTCGATCCATTTCGAAAGTGACACTATCAACCGCATTAATGGCGTCCATCCCCACACAGCGTTGAAAACAAGCTGCCGTTTTTTGTCCTAATAGGCGTTGCATCTTTACCTTTTTCACAAGATCATCGGTGCTTTGATGGAGATGGCAAAACCGATTAATCTTCTCTCCGGTAAGATGAGATGTTGCTGTCATTAAGTCCTCATACTCCGGCTCCTCCGCTAAGGCATACGTTGCTTTGACAGAATTCATGGAAGGTCGAATAATGGGGTGATCAACCGGATTTTCCACCAGTTCACCGTTTAGGTAGACTATTAAATTAAGTTTTCTTAAGCTTTCTTCATACTGGGCTGCAGTTTTCATCGTAACATGCCTCCATTTTGTGGTTGATGAGCCACCCCTATTATCATCTAGAACACGGTTAGACAGCAGCCTTCAACTTACTCGTAGCTGTAGAACCCTTTCCCGCTTTTTTTGCCCCATTCCTTTTTCACGAACTTCTCAACAATCAGCGGGGACGGTTTATCCTTCGGATCGCGGGATTCCTGATAGCGCTCCATCCCAATGTAATAAGCCAGGTCGATTCCTGTCAGATCCATGAGGCGGAACGGCCCCATCGGATGCCCCAATGCATTCGTCACCGCAGTGTCTATTTCTTCCGGAGTTGCGATACCCATATCTGCCAAAAACACAGCTTCATTGTTCAATGCGGCCAAGATACGATTGACTAAGAAGCCATAGATCTCCTTCTTAAGCCACACCCCGATTTTCCCCATCTTTCCCGTCAAATCCATTGTGACTTTGGCCGTTTCCTCAGACGTATGGGGTCCTTGAACCACTTCAACCAGTTTCATGACCAAGGCTGGATTAAAGAAGTGCATGTTGCACACCTTGTCCGGGCGTTTAGTCGCATCCGCAACCTTAGAACTCACAATAAAGGAACTATTCGTGGCCAAGATAGCATGGGCAGGAGCCAATCGATCAAGGTCGGCGAAAAGTTTTCGTTTGACTTCAAGTTTCTCAACTGCTGCCTCAATGACAAAGTCAGCATCGGCTACTGCTTCTTCCAGACTCTGGGTAAACTTGAGATTAGCCAAGGTCGCAGCGGCAGTTTCCTGGCTCAGCTTCCCTTTAGCCACCCGCTCCGGCAGCCACGACTTAGCAAACTTCTCAGCCTTCGCAAGCATATCCACGCTGATATCGGTTACGCTGACTTGAAAACCGGCCAAAGCTGCACTGATAGCAATTTGATGCCCCATATTCCCGGCCCCGACAACGCAGATTTTCTTAATGTCTTCCACTTTCATTTTAAAATTACACCTCCAATAAATTTCGTCCTATGCATTAAATAACGATTGTCTGTTAACCATTCCTACCCATAATTCCTTGCCCACATGAAACTTGTCCTTTATATACCATTATTCATCCAATCGTGAGACTCTCACTTCTACAAGTGGGAGTGGTACCTCGTACTTTGCTTCGGTGACGATAGTCTCCAGTGGAGAGTATCGCCGAGCCGCCTTTCGCAATAGAAACACTTAGCGGCGACGGAGGTAGACTCCCCCACCGAAGTCTCGATGTTCAACTTTAGTTGAACGAGTTCACTTTTATGGAAAGAAGACTCTGTCACTCTACTACTTTATAAATGATCTCTGCCAAGGGAACCCTTGGGCGTGGAGCTGGATCTTGGTCAGGAACTCCTACCGGCATCAACCCTGTGATCATCAAATGTTCGGGGAGTTCAAGAATCTCGGCAATTTCCCGAGCCTTCATCAGCTGAATCCAACAGGTCCCAAGGCCCAAGGAAACAGCTCTTAAAGCAATATGTTCCATGGCGATCGCAACATTGAGCATCGCATGAGGAGCCAGCTTTTTCAAGGATTCTGGGTCTTTGGGTTGATTCAGTCCCGGATAATTTTCCAGAGACGATGCTTCCAAGGCTCCCGCCTCGACCAGTTCCTCAATTCGCCTTCGCGTATCTCTGGCATACGGTGTCAAATCGGCGCAGCAAACCAACACCACCGGGGCTTCTGTCAAATGTTTTTGGTTAAAGGCAGCCCCTCGAATTCTTGCTTTGACCTCCGGATTTCTGACCACAACAAAGCGCCAGGGCTGATGATTGGTCCCAGAAGGTGCCCAGCGAGCTGCTTCCAATAGTTCTGTCATCAGCTCCTCTGAGATAGGATCAGGCTTAAACTTACGGATACTGCGCCTAGCCAAAATGGCCTCTTTTACATTCATGATAGCTCCCCCCCACTAAAGAAACTTGGCTGGTATCAGGCCTTAACGGCCAGGCAAGCCTTAAGTTTGTGTTCCTCTTTGATAGCGATCTTTCCTTGACGAAGTAAACGTTGCAGGTGTTTTTCCAGCATAACCTGTTCAAAGAAGCGGTAGAGTTTCTCCGGTTCGGGATGCTGGCGGAAAATCAACCGGGCTCCCAGAAGCTCTTCCATGGTTTTGCCACTCCCCAGAAATCGCAGAATCCCCTCATCACGTTCTCCTATCTTAGCACCATATTCCCTCAGTCGTCTTTCAATTCCGTCTGTCACCACATCGGCATGACTCGTGACGAGGACGTTCGGCTTTAGCCTAATGATCCGCTCGATCGAGGCTTCAAAGTCCTCGATATCGGACATGGCATTCCCATACCAAGGCCCGAAAGAAGATAAATCAATATCTCCGGCAAAAAGAATACCTGTATCCGGTTCGAAGAGAGAGATATGTCCCGGAGTATGGCCGGGGGTATGGAGAACCTGAAGCTTAAGCACCCCAAAATCGAGAACCTCCCCATCCCGGATCTTCCTCGCCACCGGTCGCTGCTCCATTCCTTCCGGAAAAGCATCTTTGCCCGGAATCTCACCGATTTTTCCAAAACCCGTGAAAAGATCGAACACCTCCCTTTCTTCGATCGCCAAGGCGTCAATCGGATGCGCCCAGAGCTCGGCTTTGGGGAAATAACGATTTCCGTAGGTGTGATCAAAATGGTAATGCGTATTAATGATCACATCCGCCCCCCCGGAAGTGAGGATTTTCTGACGCAGGGGCAACCCGAAACCCGAATCCACTAAAACCCGCTTTTCCCCCTCGATCAAAAGGCCATTACTATAGGGAAATCTTCCATTGTGCTCTCCCTTGAGAAAGTAAAGCCCCTCTCTCAGCTTCATAAAATGCTCATTCATGCTCTTCACCTTTAGAACGCCTCTTCCGGGACATCCATGGCCGACGTATCCGCTTCTTTTATGATCTGCAACAGAGCCATGACATCAGGCAGCATATTCTTAATATAAAAGCGTGCCCCCTGAATCTTCCCTTCGTAGAAAGCCCGTTCGAAGTGCCCTTCCGGCAATGAGCCCAGTTTTTCCTCCGCCACCAGAGCCTGATCCAGCAAGAGATACCCTGAATATAGTTCAGCCGTCATCCGTAGAATACGCGTCGAATAAAAGGGTACTAAGCGCACGTTTTGAGTAAAGTACTGCATGACAACTGCAACCAGTTCCTGGTACGCTTCGAGCGCCTTGCCCAACAGGGCAAATTCACGCGCAAATTCCGGATGATCCTTCGCCTTTTCTAATAAACCTGCCAATTCCAGCAACCATTCTTTGAAGACTTCCCCATTTTCCAGTCGCCATTTCCGGCCTACTAAATCCATGGATTGAATGAAATTCGTCCCTTCCCAAATGGAATAGATCTTGCTGTCCCGGGCTTGACGGGCAACCGGGTATTCTTCTGTAAAGCCATACCCACCGTAGACTTGAACCGCTTCAGCAATCTGGATCCAGGCCTGATCCGAACAGTAAGCTTTAATAAGTGGCGTGATTACTTCGATCCGGCGTTGAGCGTGTCTGACAACCTCAGGATCCTCGCCAAATGTCTGAAGATCTAAGTAGAAATAGGCCTTAAAGATCATCGCCCGCATGGCTTCTAAGGTTGCCTTTTGCCCCAACAACATGCGGCGAACGTCCTCATGCTCAATAATCCGCACCCGGGAGCCTTTCGGATTAGTGATCTTCCGTCCCTGCACCCGCTCTTTAGCATATTGCACCGAGTTGTTGTAGGCGATCGTGGCCACGGCTAAAGCACTGTGGCCTGTATCGACACGGGCTCCGTTAATCATCTTAAACATCTGGGCCATACCTTGTCCAATTCCGTTTTCATCCGGTGCTTTTCCCAGGAGATAGCCCCGGCATTTCCCTTCGTCCCCAAAACTGAGTACTGCGGTGGCGGAACCCTTGAGGCCCATCTTGTGTTCGATACCCACCGTCGTCACATCGTTTCTGTCTCCTAAACTTCCGTCTTCCTTAACCCAGTATTTAGGCACAATAAATAAGGAAAGTCCTTTTGTTCCCGCTGCCGCACCTTCAACGCGGGCGAGCACGAGGTGGATGATATTTTCCGTGAGATCATGATCTCCTGCCGTAATGAAACACTTTGTGCCTTTAATGGTGTAGATTTCCGGATCGTCGGATGGAAAAGCCTTTGACAGCATATCTCCGACATCTGAGCCGCCGCCCGGCTCCGTAAGACACATGGTTCCGCCCCAAACCCCACTAAACATATTCGGGGTAAAACGATCAACATGCTTCTTGGCCCCAAACGCTTTGATGACACTGGCAATCCCGCCACCTAGGCCCACATAAGGTGTAAAAGCCGGATTGGCCGCGATCAAGTACTCATGTACGGCTCCAGAAAGCAAATTGGGCAAAATCCCATCTCCGTCTACATCCTTGTTGCTCGAGCCCCAACCGTTATCCTGAACAAAGTGAAACGCTTTGTGAAACGAGGGTGGAACCGTAACCTTGCCCGCATCGTATACGGCCCCAATCTTATCCCCATCGTCATTAGTAGGAGCGACCTCTTCCTTGGCCATCTTCAAAGCCTGATCCAAAACTTGATCTACATCTTCCAGCCCGAGATACTCCTTGAAGCGACTTAAACCCAAAACCTTCTCCCCGTCCAACCATTCCTTGATGATGAACTTATGATCGCGATTGCTATAGATAAAATTGCTTGCCAATATTTCTCCCCCCTATCAAAGTCCAAGTTCCACTTAACCCGCAAAGATTTTTCGGACGAGTTCACTTCCCCTGGAATTTGGGTTTGCGTTTTTCCAGGAATGCCTGCATGCCCTCCTTCTGGTCTTGGGTTGCGAAGAGAAGGCTGAAGCACTTATGTTCGTACTGCAAACCGGCCGCCAAATCCATCCTCAACCCTTCGTTGACCGCTGATTTCGCCATACGCAGAGCGACCGCTCCCCTGGACGCAAACCGTTTCGCCAAACGTTTGGCTTCATTCATAAGCTCTTCAGCGGGGACAACCTTGTTCACCAGTCCCACACTCAAGGCCTCCTCAGCATCAATGAAGTCTCCGCTAAAAATCATTTCCTTCGCTTTCCCAACTCCGATCAGCCTAGGTAAGCGCTGTGTTCCCCCCGCTCCAGGCAATATCCCCAAGGTGATTTCCGGTAGTCCGAATTTTGCATTGTCTGCTGCGATCCGCACATCACACACAAGCGTCAGTTCACACCCGCCTCCTAAGGCATATCCTGCAACCGCCGCGATCACCGGCTTCGGAATGTTCTCGATGAGCTGAAAGGCTTTCTGCGACGGTCTGCCAGCCAACGCAATGTCCATGGCTTCAGCTTTGGCCATATCCCGAATGTCTGCCCCTGCGGCAAACACCTTATCCCCTCCGGTGATGATGAGCACACGCACGGAATCATCGTCCGCAAGCTCCCCAGCCGCTTGGCTCAATTCGCCAAACACCTGGCTACTCAGAGCATTCAAAACTTCAGGGCGATTCAGGGTAATTGTTCCTATCCCATCTTCCACGCTGACAACCAATGTTTCAAATCCCATTCTGCTTCTATCCCTCCCAATTGGTTAAATTTTCTCACAGTCAAATTCTATTCAAGAAGCGTGCCAACCCCAAGAATCCCTGCTATTGCCGATGCTAAAGAAAACTGACCCCCAAAAACCTCGGGGGTCAGCCGAAAATCTGTATATCTATCATACAAATGGAACAGCCAAATCCGATTAATTGTATACGAAAGATACAATCATCTAGCGATTCATGGACTCGCCCAACGTGATATCGGCAATGATCAGTTTTTGAATGTTCGATGTCCCTTCGACCACCTGGAACGACTTCGCATCACGCAAATAGCGCTCTGCCGGATACTCAGAAGAATAGCCATAAGATCCGAGAATCTTCATGGCTTCATTCGCAAGATGCACAGCGGATTCGGCTGAAAAATATTTGCCAATCGACGTTTCATACTGATTGGGCAGCCCCTGATCCTTTAACCAGGCCGCCCGATAAACCAATAGCTGTGCAGCCTGGTGTTCGACGGCCATCTCAGCAATGGAAGCTTTAATCATTTGGAAAGATGCTAGCTTTTGGCCGAACTGAGTTCGCTCATTGGCATATTTCACGGCTGCTTCCAACGCGGCCCCACCGACTCCCAACGCCCCGGCCGCACAACTGATGCGTGTGTTATTGAGTTGCCACATACAGATTTTGAAACCATCGCCCACGTTTCCTAACACCGAGTCTTTGGGGATTTTAGCCCCATCAAAAAAGATTTCGCCCGTGGGCGCATTCGCCAGCCCCATCTTGGTCGTAATATCACGAACCGCGATGCCCTCGGTCTCTTTTAGATTTACAATAAAGCAGGTCATTCCCTTATGTTTTTTCTCCCGGTCCGTATAGGCATAGAGAAGGCCGTAATCTCCGTAGGCCGCCTGCGAGATCCACATCTTGCTGCCGTTAATTTCCCAATGATCGCCTTTGTCCGTAGCGGTTGTCTTCATACTGGCTACGTCGGATCCGGAATTTGGTTCTGTAATGGCAAAAAAGCCAAGCTTCTCGCCGCTGACCCAGCCGGGAAGATAGTCAGCCTTCTGTTCCTTTGTTCCAAAAGCGTTTACCGTCAGGGCCGGGCCAATGTTTTGCATATTTAAGGGCAAGCGCCAAGAGGCATTGACTTTCGCCAGTTGCTCTCCTATCAAAACCGAGTCCAAAATTCCCAGGCCGTTGCCCCCGTATTCCTCCGGCAAGCCACAGCCCAAAAAGCCCGCGTCTCCCATCTTCTTGACGATCTCCGGCCGAAAGGTGTGGTTTTTCAGATCCTCTTCCATCGTTGGGATAATCTCTTTCTCCGCAAACTTGCGCGCCATCTCCTGCAGCATTTTCTGCTCTTCGCTCAAGGCAAAATCCATCGTTCCTCTCTCCTCGCCTAATTAATTTAGTCTAACAAGTTAATTTAGTCTAACAAGTCCAACATTAAACATCCTGTCTTCCCGGCGTTGCAACTATCTCGCTTCTATAAAATTAAAATTAGATGCCCTTAAATTTGGGCGCCCGTTTTTCTTTCATGGCCTCCAAAGCTTCGCGATGATCCGCCATTTCGGTCACAATCGCCATATGCGAAGAGATCATGTCCAAGGCCGTGCGCAGATCGTTCGTGCGTTGAGTCGAATAGACTGCCCGCTTAATCATCTGCACGCACACCGGAGGGGATTGGGCAATCTTCTCAGCCAAAGCCAAGGTTGCCTCCTCTAAGGCCTCATCTGCCACCACTTTATTCACCAGACCGATTCTCTCGGCCTCAGCCGCCGTGATGAAATCTCCGGTCCATAACAGCTCCAGTGCTTTCGCCGTGCCTACAAGCTTGGGGATATAGTAGGCTCCACCATCTCCGGGTACCAGTCCTGCCTTCACATAACCTGCGGAGAGTTTGGCGCTCTCTGCCATCACGCGCACGTCACACATCAACGCCATATCCAAACCGGCTCCCACCGCAACTCCCTGGATTCCACAGACGATCGGCTTATCCATCTGGTCGATCGTTAAGGCCACTTTGTGAATAAACTCCGTCAGTGAACGTTTACGGGCCAGGGCGTTCGGCCCCCAAGCCTCGCCCTGATCATCCTCCGCGATAAACCCTTTGCCCGCAAGCATCGTCTTGGTATCCCCACCCGCACAGAAGGCCTTGCCTCTGGCCGTAACCACCACTACCCGAATATTCGGGTCATTTTGGGCATCCTGTAACGCCTTGGACCACCCCTTGATCATCGACAGTGAAAACGCGTTTAAGGCTTCCGGACGATTGAGCATGATCCTAGCCAGGTGGCCCTCCTTCTCATAGAGTAGATGCTCATTTTCCATATCAAAAACCTCCTTCGTATCCATAGCCCGGCGCCTTCACTAACACACCGTCAAGAATCTTGGCTCCCTGACCTTGGGGCAGGACGAGCCGCCATCTGGAATTCTATCAGCTTCCCACCGCTTTCCACTGACTTTCCACTGATTCCCTCGAGCTCAGCCTTTATAGCCTAGACACAACGAAATGTTCCGGGCGCCCTCACGGACTAAACGTTGGAATTCACGAATCTTGTCCTCTGGAAAACGGAAGGATGGTCCACCCAGACCGAAGCCCGCCACTACGGTACCATCATGGCCGAGGATGGGAGCGGCAATCAGGGTGGCGCCTACATCGATCTCGTTGGCTGTTACGGATACGCCCGTCGCCCGAATCTCTGCCAGTTCCCGACGCAGAGCCTCAGGGTCGACCTTGGAATGATCACTGAGTTGAACCAACGGCTCAACCTCAAGGTAATGCTCGACGAATTCTTCCGGTAGATAAGCCAACAGAATCTTTTTCGAGGCCCCGCAATGCAGGGGTAGGCGCGTCCCAAAGCTGGTTTTCAAGGTCATGGACTGAGAACCCTCAACAAATTCAATACACACACCAAAATGTCCATCTTGGACTGTCAACAGGGTGGATTCACCCGTGTCCCGCGCCAAGGCCTGCATGACGGGTAGCGCACTCTGACGCAAATCAAAGTGTCCTGCGGCCACTCGCCCCAGTTCAACGATACGCAGACCTAAACGATATTTGTCACTCTGGGCCTCTTGCTCGACAAACCCAAATCTCTGCAGGGACGTGAGGATGCGATGAACAACACTTTTTGGTAGCCCAAGTTCCTGGCTGAGTGCCGTGATTCCCCAGACATCATGTTCAGGCGTGAAGGTCGTCAGGACGGACAGTGCTCTCTCCACCGTTTGAACGCCTTCGGATTTTTCATTCATCCACGGCCCTCCCGTTACACTTATTTCCGTTATTCGGAACTGTGTTCCGTACTTATGGCACATATTTTAACTTATCCTAATATTTCAGACCATGCTTTGGCCTTGAGTCGTCATAATACTTCTTTGAACGGCCATTATTTAGGGGTGGACGGTCATGAGCCACTAACGCACTCAGAAAACTATATCGTGGAATTGACGAATGTAGAAACTTTGTATATACTAAGATTGGAGGTGAATTTTATGTATACAACAATACAAAAGTGGGGAAACAGCCATGCCATAAGGCTACCAAAGGGAATTTTAGCGGCTGTTGATTTGCACGAAAATGACAGAGTTACAATTGACGCTGATAATGACAAAATCGTTATCAAACGCCTAAATAAAGGGCATAAGACATTGCAAGAACGCTTAGCTGGATATACCGGTGATTTTAAGTGCAGTGAATGGGATACGGGAGAAACGCGCGGGAACGAGGTGCGATGATGGCTTATTTGCCAGAGCAGGGCGATATTATAACACTTGATTTTGACCCACAGGCAGGACATGAGCAAAAAGGAAGACGACCAGCGCTGGTTGTCAGTAACAACATCTTTAACAGTTTTACAAAGATGGCAATGGTTTGCCCCATTACCAACACCGAGCGCGGATTTCCGCTTCACGTAACTCTCGACGAGAGAATAACCACAACAGGTGTAATCATGTGTGAGCAGGTTAAAACCCTTGATATATTGGCAAGAGATGCTGCCTTTAAGGAAAAGGTGCCGGAGGATATCGTTAAAGAAATTATAGACATATTATTTGGGTTTATTGAATCGCCGAGCCATTCAAGTACTTAAAACACTCATACATACCTCTTTTCCACATACGGGGAGGTCATTGCCCCCAGAAGTCCTCCATAACTCAGGTTAAAGTCCACGATCGAGCCCACCGCAAGTTCGCCGGCTTCGGTCAAATCGACGATCAGATGATCCGAACTCGCCCCAAAAATTTTTAACCGTTGATCACTCGCTTTGAGTTGTTGATACAAAGGTGTAAATGGTTATTCTACAGCTTTAGTACCACCTTATCGCACAGAAAAGCCAGCCTGCTCCTGAACCAAGTGCAGGCTGGCTAATCATTGCTTAAGCTCCAAAAATCCTTTGGGCATTGTCCACGAACAGGGTGTCGATCTGTTCGTCGGTGATACCCGCCTTCTTCAGCACGGGGAGGACATCGTCAAAGATATGGGTCGGATGCCATTTGACCAGCAGCTGTTGCACTGGTTCCGGCAACACTAATGGTCGGCCCAGCCAGAAATTCACCGTATCGTGGGAAAGCATAATCCGATTCCCATACCCCAAACCAATCAGCCCGATCACGACGGCTTCCCGTTCCGCATCTGTTGGAGTACCCACCAAACCCTCTAACCCAAAACGGTCAAATCCTAAGTAAAATCCCTGGGTCAAAGTCTTGATATGATAAGAAATGTCCGTGTTGCCACACATGTGTCCGATCATGGTGCGCTTGGGATCCGCCCCAGACTCAAGGAGCAATTGTGCCTGTTCCGGGCCCATCTTCCCTTCCTGGGTATGCGTGACGATCACAACCCCCGTCTCCTTCTGAGTGCGCGCAGCCGCCCTAAAAAACATCTTCTCGTAGTTCGTGATCTCGTCACGGCTCGAGGCCAGCTTAATAACGCCCGCCTTAATCCCCGTATCTCCGATGCCTTGAGTGACCTCTTTCATAAACATGTCAAAGATTTCATTTTCCACATTGCCAAAGGCTGAGCGAAACTTGAAATAGGCCGGTGCAGACTCTTCTTCATAATAGTAGCCTGTTGCACAGACAATTTGCAAACCCGTGCGTTCCGAAATCTCTTGCAGAACCTCCGGACTGCGCCCGCACTCATTAGGCGTAGGATCAATGACCGTTTTGACACCTTTAGCCAAAAGCCGTTCCGCTACACTAATTCCGGTTTGCAGCGCAGCGTCATGATCAAACGGACCGAACGTGGTATCCCCCTGAAAGCCTGGGTAACCAAATATAAAATGCTCATGCATCAACGTCCGACCCAATTGAGCCGCTGCAACCGGGCCGCGAACCGTATTCACCGTAGCCGCCATGTCATCACCCTCCCAAATCATTAATTTCCCCCAGCGCTGTTAGGCAACTGTCGTCCCTAACCAAGCCGAACGCTCAACCCTCAGACGTCCTTTCAAATTTGCGTTTAGCCGCTTCTTCCTCCTGAAGTGTCCGCCATAGGATCTTGCCGCTTGCTGACACAGGAAGTTTATCCACGAACTGAACCAATCTCGGATATTTATAAGCCGCCATTTGCTCCTTCGACCAATTGATGATATCCTCTTCACTCACTTTACCTTGCTGGCCCGCTTGCAAAATAACATAAGCCTTCACCGTCTCTCCGCGCCGTTCATCGGGAATCCCGATCACGCAAGCCTGTTGCACAGCTGGATGCTTATAAAGAATAGACTCAATCTCAGTCGGCCAAACTTTAAAACCGGCTGCATTGATCATGCGCTTAACCCGATCCACGATGAAGAAATATCCTTCCTCATCATACTTGACAATATCTCCTGTCCGGAAAAAACGTTTGCCATCGATTTCCGTGAAGGCAGCCGCATTTTCCTCCGGGCGATTCCAGTACCCTTTTAAAACCTGGGGTCCGTTAACCACGAGTTCTCCCTGTTCATTGGGCCCAAGTTCCCGTGATGATTCCCCATCCAACACACGCGCATCCACATCAAAGGATGGAATACCCAGACACTGAAGTTTTGGACGATCGGGAGGATTGAAATGCGTCTGGGAAATCGTCTCACTGAGGCCATACCCTTCCGCATAACGCACTCCGGTCAGTTGAAAGAGTTTTTCCCCGACGGCCTCGGGCAACGGAGCACCACCCCCGCCAACGGATGCCAGAGTTTCGAGTTTATAACGGCTCAAATTGGGATTCGAGACGAAGTCAACCACCATGGTGGCGATATTCACCCAGTGAGTTACCCCGTATTTCTGAATCAGTTCCCCGGCAACGTCCCGATTCCAGCGCGTCATAAGTACCATCGTGCTCCCGGCAAAGATCGGGGCGTTCATGCTGTGTTGCAGGCCGGTCACGTGGAACAGCGGCAGAACTGTCAAGACCACAGATCCCGTGTTGTACGTGCTCCAGTAGACCGCGCCAACCGTATTGGCGTTGACGGTAGCATGGGTATGCACGCACCCCTTTGGTTTACCCGTGGTTCCCGACGTATAGGGCAAAACCGCCATGTCCTCGCCGCCAACTGTATGCGGTCCTGGTTGTAAATTCAATTTCAGAGCCTCCGACCACAGGGTTACATTATCTCCCTTGATTTCCTGCCGTGGGGCACGCACCTCTTCTGGCATGTCAAAAGGAAAATCGCCGGAAATGTAGTCGCTGTATGCCGCCACGATCATGTGTTTGAGCAGGCCCCGATCCTGTAGGGGATGAACTCGGTCAAACAACTCCTGTCCCACAATCGCCACTTCGATACCGCAGTCTTGCACATAAAATGCCAGTTCCTCGGTAATATTCATGGGATTGATGGGAACGACCACCGCATTCGCCCGCAGAATCCCATAGAAGGACATCATAAATTGCGGGGCATTCTGCATGAAGAGGAGTACCCTGTCCCCCTTCACAACTCCCACATTCTGGAGATATCCAGCGATTTTCTCCACTTCATCATTGAATTGAGCGTAGGTTAGTGAGCCGCCATAATAATGAATAGCCACCTTCTCAGGATAACGCCGGGCTGAAACCGCCAAATTCTCATAAACACTGGTTACCGGCACCGGTAACGTCTGGGATAACCGATGCGGCCAATATGGATAATACCTGGTCATCTTCATAACGAAATCACCATCCTTATCTGATTTCCCTTCATCTAATCTCAATCTTTCTCTTGACCCTGGGGGTCATTCCAGCGATAGCCCTGACGATGTCCTTCTTCGACTCTAGGTCATACTGGGTAGTGATGGCAATCTGTTCCATAATCGGAGAGCCTCCGCCATGGTACGCGCCATACTGCATGGAGCCAGTGGAGCCGGAAAGACCAAAATCGATAAAGTTCAGCCAGAACTTGATCTGTTCCTCTATGGGGATTTTGGGGTTTCGGTTGAGGTACTTCTCCAACAGCTTTTTGGTTTCAGGGTTGGTCAAGTCATTTTCGTAAGGGAAGGTCGCGGGCATACCCCCTGCAATGTTGCACAGAATCTCTTGCTCATGGAACACCGCCTCACCGGTCAGACACCTCCCAACATTGGCATAGATTGAGTTGGGGATATAGCTGCCAGGGCCATACGGCACGATGCCGATGCCGGGCATGTAGACTTCGGGCTTGCCGAGGTCGGATGCCGTGTAACCGGCTGCATATCCGAGTTCCCCTGTCATGATCAGCTCGGACAACATTCCCCGTACATGTGGAGTTTTCTCAATGCCGTTAATTTCCGCTGCCAGACTAGCCAAACCAATAACATAGTCGAGCATGGCCGGCTTGCAGCCAGAGTACGAATGCCGATGGAACAGGGCAAACAACAGGGCTGCTACGCCGCCGTGCTGGGTTTCCCCACACAGGAACACGCGTTCCCAGGGAATAAAGCAGTCATCAAATATGACATAAGAATCCGTGTAGCCGTATTCAATCCCCCGATCATAGGTGTCACGCTTGCGAACATTGTGGATATGGACAACCTGCTTGACACCTTCATAGTCTGAAGGAACCGCAAAGGCCAGTGCATAGGCTTCTTCGCCCTTTTTAAGGGCCCGGGTCGGTACTACGAGTATCTCATCGGAGATAGAGGCTTCAGAGATATGAACCTTGCAGCCACGGACAATGATACCGTCACTCCGCTCTTCCACCACATGCACATACATATCAGGATCATCTTGCTCGGAGGGCCGCTTCAGACGCTCACCTTTGACATCAGTCTGAGCACAACTGGCCACGAGGTCTTCTGTCTGGAAGCGTTCCAGCCACTTAAGCCAATTGTCATGGTAGGCAGTTTTGGCCTTAGGGGACTTCTGAGCTTCATAGGATACCGCATGAATTGCATTGGCAGCGTCAATACCCATACAGCGTTGGATGCACTGCCCGACCTTATTGACCAGCAAACGGGTCATGTCTTGTTTCTTATGCAGATCGTCGACGTTTTGGTGAATGTGGTTAAAGCGGTTAATGCTTTCTCCTGTAATGTGGGATGTCGCCGTGCAAAGATCTTTGCTGGCGGGATCCCAAGCCGCATCAAAGGTCAAGCCCATAACGTTAATAGCACCTTGTTGGCGTTCATCGAGCCGATCGATCATTTCACCGTTGAAGTAGAGATTACGCCGCATCTTGCCTAACCCTTCGATATACTGAGCCCTTGTTCTCATATCCATTCTCCTTTTTTGTTGATAAACCCACTGAATTGATGAGTTAATTCGTCTTCATATTCTCGTTCTTGCAAAAATCGTGCCGCCCGTTCTGAGAAACAGAAAAACCCTTCAAACTGGCAAACCAGCCCGTGAAGGGTTACAACGTTTGTATTTAATTGATACAAAACGGTATTCTCTGAATAAGGTTCAATATATTAAGTATACAAACCGTAGGTAATAGAGTTTCTACACTACTACCCTAGTGAACTCGTTCAGCTAAAGCTGAACATCGAGACTTCGGTGACGAAAGTGTCCAGTGGACACTTTCGCCGAAAGCGCTTAGCCTTTAACGAACGCTATCGCGCTGAAGGGTGGAGTCTACCTCCGTCGCCGCTAAGTGTTTCTATTGCGAAAGGCGGCTCGGCGATACTCTCCACTGGAGACTATCGTCACCGAAGCAGAGAACAGAATTCCCACTCCCACTTATAGAAGTGGGAGTCTTAAACGCTTGGATCAAATTGTCCCAAGTTATACCGTTTTAACTTGTCATAAAAGGCCCTCCGGGAAATCCCCAGCACGCGCATAGCTTGGCTGCGGTTGCCGTTGGCCTTCTTCAAAGCGGAAGCGATGAGCTCCCGTTCGATTTTGGCGACGGCATCTTTCATCCCATAGGCGCTGTCTGGCGCCTCGCTCACCACCTTACCGTCCCGCCAGAGATTGGCCGGCAAGTGCTGGGGTTCGATATAGGCCCCTCCGGAAACGATCGCGGCATGCTCCAACGCATTCTGTAGTTCGCGGATATTTCCCGGCCAGTCATAGCGCTGCAAAAGCTCCCTCGCACCTGAAGAAAGCGTTAAGGACGGGCTGTCAAACTGTTGGTCACACTTTTTCAGATAGTATTCGGCTAGCGCCGGAATATCATCTTTTCGTTCCCGGAGCGGCGGCAAATATAAGGGAACAATGTTCAGACGGTAATAAAGATCACGACGGAATGTCCCTTCATCCATCATCTTGTCCAGATCCCGGTTCGTCGCCGCAATGACCCGGAGGTCCAGCTTGATCGTCTTGTTTCCGCCGACCCGCTCGATCTCCCGTTCCTGAAGGACGCGCAAGAGTTTAGCCTGCATGGCGAGGCTCATATCCCCGACTTCATCTAAGAAAATAGTCCCGCCATGGGCGAGTTCAAATTTTCCCATCTTGCCACCTTTTCTCGCTCCGGTAAAGGCACCCTCTTCATAGCCAAATAACTCGCTCTCCAACAGATTCTCCGGAATCGCAGCGCAATTCACTTTGATTAAAGGCTTGGTCGAGCGGCGGCTACAGTTGTGAATCGCCCGCGCTAAAACTTCTTTGCCCACACCGCTTTCGCCACGGATGAGAACGGTGCTTTCCGTGCGCGCCACCTTCACCGCTAATTTCAAGGTTTCGCGCAAACGGCTGTTTTGACCGATATACTCTTGAAACGAAATGGGCAAACCATCCCGCTGATTCAATTGTTCTTGCAAATGATCCGCAACACCTTTGGTGCGTTGAAGTTCCTGAGTTAAGTGCACCACCTCAGACAAGTTTTTAAAAACTGCTACAGAACCGATAACTTGATCTTCCTCATAGAGGGGAAACATGCTGCCTACAACATCGATTCCAACCGAGGTTAAATAAGATCGGCCATTATGAATCACCCCCCCGGTTCGCTGCACCCGGATCACTGCGGCATCTGGCTCAATGGTATCCAGCCGCCGCCCCAACACCTTTTGCACAGGCACACCCAGGATCTCTGCATAGGCTTGGTTGGCATAGACGATCGTCGTGTCCGAATCAATCACGAGAACCACATCATGAATCATATCCAGAATGTCAAACAGGATCTTCTGGTTCCATTGTGTAATGACTTTACTGGTTACCGCATTCGCCCCACTCGCCATAGCGCGCCCCAACTCCTCCATCTGATCGGTATTTAAAGGATCGATCTGTATCCTAAGTATACATCCAGATGAGAAGTTGCTTGACCATTCGAACCTGAACGGTCGGATTTCGGAGATGAATGGATTCTCACTTCCTAGTCTTTAAAGGTTATGACCGCACTCCCAGCAATTATTTCCATGCTTTTCTGATTCAGAGCCTTCACGTCACAAACCACGGCATTGGCCAGCTTTTCCTTGATCACACCCGTGCAGTGGATGGTATCTCCCGGGCGCACCATATTCTGAAAGCGCACTTCAAATTGGCTAATGCTTCCTTCCCCATTCAGCCACTGGGTTAGCATTGCCCCCACCTGCGCCATGGTAAGCATGCCATGGGCAATAACCCCACCCAGGCCAACTTGTTGGGCAAACTTTTCATCTAAATGGATGGGGTTGTAATCCCCCGAAGCTTCTGCATACTGACGCAGCTGCATATCGGTAGGAATCCAAACCCGTTCGGGGATCGAGGCACCGGCCTGCAAGACCGCGAACTTCTCCATGCTTAACCCTCCTCCCGGGCGATCAGGGTAGAGGTTGCCGTAAAGACCAAATCCCCGGTCGCACTGCGGCCTTCCATTTCCTGCACCACAAACGTCATCTTGCCAAGCTTCCCAGCCCGTTCATAGATATTCTTCACCCGCCGTTTGTAATTGAGCACATCTCCGACTTTTATCGGCCGATAATACGTGAATTTTTGCCCTCCGTGAATCAACCCTTTTTCCGGCAGGTCCAAACCCGGAACCGTTCCTCCCCTGAAGGTGATGATAAAGGTAGGAGGAACTTCGCCAACATAGGGAATTCCAATCGCTTCCGCAAAGCGGCGGACATTTTCAGCCTCCACACGAGTGGTCATCACTTCGCTTTCCCGCCCTATAGCATCTTTATTTATCATAAAATTACCTACCTTTACTAGTCTGAGACTAATACATGACCGCCGTACAACGCAGCAAAATACCATTTTTCGAATCAGATTTCGTATCTAGCTTGCACTCTGTCTCCCCTTTAAAGAGACAAGCTTCTCTTTTGCCGGAGCAAGGGTTGGATCCAGTTCCAGGGCAGCTTGGTATTCCAGCAAAGCTTCATCTGTTTTTCCTTCTCGCTCTTTGACCAATCCGGCACCATAATGACGTAGAGCCAGATCCTCATGATCAATGTCATCTTCGTTATGTCCAATATGCATGGTTTACCATCCTTCAGATCTTATTTAGCATTGCGGCTGAAAGTCAACTCGCAATACCCATCCGGGTCAGCTTGCGCCGTCTTTTCCATAGTAAGCGTTTCCCCGATGCGCTCGGCAATCACTCCCGCGCCGGCCAGACAAAATTTCTCGCACTGGGTGATACCCCGTTCTGAAAAAAGCTTAGCCAGGGAGCAGTTGTAGCTGCGTAACTTCACCACTTTGGTCGTGGCCTGGGCGATCTTCCAAGGATCGCGGGGACGCAAGCTTAATACCCCAAGTTCAAGGTAACGTTCAAACCGATGGGGAAAACTGATTCCCGTCTGTTGGGCGACGAGATTGATCATCTCACCCGTCCGATCCCGATATTCATCCAAATCCGCCTTGTCCATAAGGAATACCATGAACTCGTTCGCCATGCGTTTGAGAAATTCATCATCTGTCTCTCCATCTAATTTGACCCAGCGTTCAGGCGGGAATTGGTTTATGACCACGGCGATCAGTTCTTTAGGCATGTCATAGTGATATTCCTTTAACTCCGGATCAAGCTGCAATCGACGTCCGGTGGCGGTTTCAGCGCTGGGGTTGCCTTTCACTTTGCGCAGAACATCATAGTCTAACCTCATCTGCTAACACTCCTTTCACTCTTGGATCTGCTGAGCAGCCAACTTTGCAGCTCTCTCCGCCCGAAAGCGATCTCTCAACTCAGCCCGGCTGATAAAGCCTAGCTTTAACGCACCGGTAGGACAAGCTTTCTCACAATCCCCACAGCCCGAACATTTGTCAATGTAGCGGGCTACCACCTTGTACTCCTTGGTATCGGTCTCCCGAAACTTCCATATCTTCGTTGGCCCACAGACAAATACCACCGTGGGGCAGACCGTCAAGCATCCGCGACAGACCAGCGGATCTTGGCAGAGATCATAATCAATATTGATCTGAGCGATCATATCCCGCATCTTCTTTTCCTCCCTTACCAATTATTGGCGAGCCCTGGCAGGCTTTCCCGATCCAACAAGTTGATCGCGTCCACGGGACACGCTGTTGCACATAAGCCACAACCAAAACACGTATCCAAATCAATGTAAGCCTTGTTTGTGTATACCTCCAAGTTCAGCGCCTTAAATTGGCAGCGGTTCAAGCAGGATTTGCAGCCTGTACATTTGTCCCGATCCACTTTGGCCACGCTATGTCCCTTGAGCAAGAACTTGAAATCATAATCCACCCGGTTACGCACGGCTACGCAGCCAGGATATTCACACTGACAAAGCCCCCCGATGTAAGGGGTACCGAACACATCAATCGTCTGAACGCGACCTTGTTTGTGATTGATTAAGGCCCATTCTTTAGCTTCTTCAGGGGTCATAAATTCGACTCCGCCGCGATAAGTCTCGGGCCAGCGTTCCCATTTGTACATCCCTGGGCCAATCCCCATGCAGGTGAAATTTTCTTCATCAGGCATTCCCCGTTGAACCCTGCGGCAGCCACAGGTCATTTTAACCAAAGGGTAAGCCGTATCCAGAATCTGCATAAACTCGTCAACGGTCACTACCTGGGCAAAATGCGTTTGATAGGCATGCTCCAAGGCCTCATCCCTGACTTCTTTCTCCCATTCAGGATCTTCGGCAATCCGAGCCTTGATCAGTTCCGCAATCGCGCCGGCACCCATCCCTGCCGATTGCGGATCGGCATCCGCTCCCGAGGCTTCTTCCGTCGCCTTGCGCACCTTGTACAAGCGCCGGGCATAGTTCTCCGGATTGAGATACCATCGTCCTCCTTCACTATCTCCATACTTTTCGCATAACCAGCACATCTTCTTTTCCTCCTTCATCCTTCATCATCCCACTGAACTCAGCTGCAAGTATTAATGAGCCCAGGCATCCCTGTTTTTAAAATTGCGTTAGGCTGCAGCCACTCAAGGTTTGAGTTCACTGTTTACATAGGAAACAGGTTTCCCAAAAAGAAACACTTTGGGGGACTTCGCAATTCCCTATCTGCTCACATCTCCAGAACCTATCGCTGTAAATTCTCAACGATGGTGGAAATCCCCTGCCCTCCACCGATACAAAGGGTAGCCAAGCCGTATCTTCCACCTGTCCGTTGCAACTCATTTAGAAGCTTCACGAGGATAATCGTTCCCGTGGCCCCCAAGGGGTGGCCCAAAGCAATCGCTCCGCCATTCACGTTCGTCTTTTCCGGATCAAGCCCCAACTCCCGGAAAACCGCTAAAGATTGTGCTGCGAAGGCTTCATTGAGTTCAATGCGATCCATTTGCTCCAGCGTCAACCCCGCATCTTTAAGGGCCGCCTGAGTTGCCGGAACAGGTCCGATCCCCATAATTTCCGGAGGCACCCCTTTAGCCGCAAAACTCACCACCCGGGCCAGAGGCTTAAGTCCCATCGCCATCGCCTTCGACGCACTCATGAGAATCACGGCGGCTGCCGCATCATTGCGCCCACTGGAATTCCCGGCCGTGACGCTCCCTCCCTTTTTGAAAACGGGTTCTAAATTGCCGAGAGCCTCCATCGTTGTTTCACGCGGGTGTTCATCCGTATCAAAAATAATCGTCCCTTTTTTGGACGGAATCTCGTACGGAACTATCTCCTTTTTAAACACTCCTTCGCGGATGGCGCGACTGGCCCGTTCCTGGCTCATTAAGGCAAACTCGTCCTGCTCCGTCCGGCTAATCTGATATTTGTCCGCTAAATTTTCCGCTGTTAAACCCATCGTCAAGCGTCCATAGGTCTCAATGGGCTGGCAGCGTGGCTGGCTTTCTGTATTCGAATCGATAATTTCCCCCGGCCCTATGCGGTAGCCATACCGAGCTTGCCGCAGATAATAGGGAGCCGTACTCATACTCTCAGCCCCGCCGGCCAGCACGACATCCGCGGTTCCGCACCACAGACTCTGAACCGCATTGTTGACTGCTGTAAGACCGGAACCGCACTGACGATGCACGGTATACGCCGGAACCTCAATCGGCATTCCCGCCCTCAACAGAGCCAAACGCGCCAGATTAGGGTTATCACTGCTTTGTTTCGTATGTCCAAAGATCACCTCATCCACCGCATTATCCGATACTCCGGTACGATTCAAAACTTCGCGGATCACTTTGGCTGCCAAAAAATCAACATCCACATCCTTGAGCGTGCCTCCAACACGACCGATCGCTGTCCGTACTCCACCAACGATGACGGCTTCTTGCATACCATCTTCCCCTTCCCAAAATACCCTTACAGGGCATATTCCTTCTTTAACTGGTCCCCTTTCTGATAAACTCCGTACTGCGGCCATTTCAATCGCTACCTGGATTTTCATGCAAAACTCATGCCACACGTTAATGTGTCTATCCCAACAAAAACCTCCTACCCTGGTTCGTGGAAAACGAACTCAAGGTAAGAGGTTTTTTTACTGAACAACGTCCTTTAGTTTTTCGCCGAGGCAAAAGCCTTCAAATGGTCATAGAGCTTATGCCGCTCCCCTATGCTCAGAATTGTCACCACCTGTTCCGGGCGAAAGACCGCATAAAGAATCCGGTAATGCTCGGGCCCTTCATCATAAAAGGCAACTCGGTATGTCTCATAATAGGGACCCCTCAGGCGTTTGTAGACGGTCGGATCCCATTCCAGACTTTCCAGCACGATGGCTGCCTGTTTAACAATCTTCTCTGGCAAGGGACGAAATTCCCGCTCCGCTCGAGAAGTCACTAGCACCTGATAACTTCCGTTTTCTTCTTCCGCCACCATGAACTGCTTTAATTCCGGAACCTCCCGCCAAGGTGGGGCCTGCCGGTGCCGCTGCGCCCGATGGCCCTCCTGAACCAGGCGGTCGATGCTGTGGCTCAACTGAACCTTCCGTTCCAAAAACCGAGCTCTTAGGACATCTCCCGAACAGCCGTCACAACGCAAATCCGCCAGAATCAAATCCTCGAAAAAATCGGCCAAGGGCCCAGCCGAGCGTTCAGCCGTCCGAACAAGGAGGGCTCCCTGAGTATCGACCTTTAATTCCAGACTATCTTCTGGGAGCAAACCCAGCTCATCACGAAGTTCCAGCGGTAGAACAACTTCACCATTGGTATTCATTTTAACCTTATAAGCCTGCATGCTACAGCCCTCCCTTCCTCTTGACTTCATTATATGACCCCACCCAGAAAGAGCAAGGTTATTGAGCGAGTCGATTCTACCGTTGGCAAGGCTTTTTCATCCGTCAAGTTCCAGACACCCAAGATGATTGCGCAAATTCCATTTTCCGATTAAGATAATGGTAAGGCAAAGATAAGGAGGATTTCCCATGGACATCACATTTCAACCCATTGGCACCATTCATACCCCTTATTTCTCTCTAAACGCACCCCACCAACCGCTGGCCGATGCGCCCGGCGAATTCTGGTTGAGCGTGGCCCCGGAATACCAAGAGGCTCTGGCGCGCTTGGATTCCTACAAATACATCTACGTCCTCTATTACCTTGATAAAGCAGAATCTCCAGTCCTGAAGATCACACCATCCTGGGCACCCGAGTTCGAAGTAGGGCTTTTCGCCAGCCGCTCAGAAAACCGGCCCAATCCCATCGGCTTAAGCATTGTAGAGGTGAAAGAAATCAGCGGCAATGAAATCGTGATCACGGGAATTGATGTATTCAACGGTACACCATTGCTCGATATTAAACCTTATGTCCGAGTGCTTGATTTGAAAAAAGATGCCAATGATGGCTGGTATGATGATCTGGAAGACAAGGATCATTTGGTTGCCCATATGTTGGGCCTCATCCACGAACACGCTGAGGACGGTGAGCACTCCCACTCTCATCATGGGCATAGCCACACCCACGGATCGCACGGGCCCTCTCACTCACACAGCCCAATAAAAATAAGGTTAAAACGCTCCGCAGCCAGCCATAAAGATTAGATTCCAAAATAGTCATTACGACAAAAAGAATTGCTGCCGTCCCCAAGGGTTCGGCAGCAATTCTTTCGGATGATCTAAGTACAGTGGCCTGCCTAGATCTTATTGAGCCTGAATTTCTTCCATCGCGGAATGAATATCCGATCAACCCCCCAATAGTAAGCAGCTGCCCCAGCCCATAGTAACAGGGCTTCCCAGAATAGATCCAGTGGATTCGTACTCACAGTTCCAGCAAAAAGATAATTGAGATTAAGAAAGACAGCTGCTAAAAGCGCCACAGTAGTAAGGAAACCGATAATCAAACCCAAGCCAATCAACACCTCACCCCAAGCCACTAAATAACTAAAAGCGGTAGCATTCGGCAAGGCCACATTGTTAACGAAGGCGGCATACCACCATTGGACATCCGGATGTGTCCCAGCTGTTTTGGCTAGAGCCCCCTTCAGAAACCCAGTGACTGCGGTACCTGCTTTAGGCCCAACCCAAACCGCAGAACTAGGTCCGAATACTTTATCCAGCCCTGCAGTAAACCATTCCCATCCAACATAAACCCGTAAAATGGTCCAAACAACTTGCATTGTCCGCGATTCGCGCCATGCCATATTCATCCCTCCTTGATCCAACTTTAGTTGAACGAGTTCACTAATTTTCGGCCTAATTTGCCAGGAAAATACTTAATGCTGCTGTCCCGGCGGTTGGGACTGATTGTAGGACGGGTTGTTCCGAGTATTGTCGTTATAACCAGGGGCCACTTCCCGGTTTCCGGCAGGAGCTGGGTCTTTTCCATACTGAGCAGGTCCACCGTAACGCACGTTTGGATCTGTCTCATAAGAGATGCCATTGCCTTGGTTCCAAGGCCCGCGGCTGTCTCCCTGACCGGTCGACATATTCATGTACTTCTTGGAGAAGTCTGAATCCCGGAAGTCCTTATCCACACCGGTTCCTTGCAAGGCGCTAATCGCCTGCATAAAGGAGAAATTATGGGACTCCTCACGGCTTAAAAGGAATCGAATCATGTCTTTGACGCCGGCATCATCCGTCTGTTGCAAAAGGCGCTCGTAAATTAGTTTGGCCCTGAGTTCAGCCCCAGTGTTCGACGTGAGATCGGTATAAATATCCCCGTTAGAATTAACGTAATTGGCTGTCCAGGGTTCGCCTCCTGAATTGGTTAGAAGTGGTCCACCTCCTAGCAGTGCCATGTGGTTAGCCGGAAAATCTTTCGGAATATTATTAACCCCACCTACGAGCATGGCTAAGGCTTCGCCCACCATTTCTAAATGGCTCAGTTCTTCAGCGGCTATATCCTGAAGCATATCCCTGATTTTCGGGTCGTTGCAGCCTAAACTCTGGGAAAAATACTGCATTGCAGCCGTTAACTCCCCATTGCCTCCACCAAACTGCTCCAACAGAAGGATGGCGAATCTGGGATCGGGCTTGTCAACATGAACCGTGTATTCCATATCTTTGACATGTTTGAACAAGATTATCGTTCCCCCTTATGCATAAAGTTTTCTTAGTTATTATCCTCTCGCACACAAAATTTATGCTCTAAAACCATGACAGATTTTCCCCGTACGCAAATGCTCATCGCAGCACAACAGTATATTATATAAATGCATGAAAGGGAATTCATAAGGATAGGAGGAATTAAACGAAAAACGGCGAAGTAATAGGGGACAGAAAACTCGGATAATGACATAGAGCGATGGTTATTGCGAGAACAATGTTGACTATTTAACAAGAAAGTGGGGGGCTTAATGTTTATCGGATTAGGGATTATACTTTTAATGGTCCTGGTACTTCCTTTTGTCGTTAAGAAAGTAGAGCACAATCTTGAAATTTTCCTCTTTTCAATGGGACTTTTAGCTACAATAGTATCCGGGGTTTTAAGTGTTAATTTAATTTTAGAAGTCCTTGAAAATAAGTTAATTTATTTTATAACCTTTGCAGTACTAATAGCAGGGCTTATCTTTATGTTTTTAAAAGATAGAGTTAAGGGTACTATCAATAACATTTTAACAAAAATACCCTTAAAAGTATTCGTTTTTTTAATTATAGTTATCCTCGGACTCGCCTCAAGCATAATTACTGCTATTATTGCAGCTCTATTATTAGTTGAAATTGTAAATGCAATGCCAATTGGCCGAAAGGATAAAATCAACATCGTTATACTTGCTTGTTTTTCCATAGGCCTTGGCGCAGTGTTAACACCTATTGGAGAACCATTATCAACAATAGTTGTCTCAAAGCTTCATGCGGACTTTTGGTATTTAGCGAGTGCTCTAGGAATTTATATTTTATCCGGAATAATTCTGATGGGTCTGTTAGGAGCTGTTATAGTTAAGAAAGG
Organism: Desulfosporosinus sp.; assembly: GCA_020692355.1. Lineage (GTDB taxonomy): Bacteria > Bacillota > Desulfitobacteriia > Desulfitobacteriales > Desulfitobacteriaceae > JAJZPA01. The sequence goes on along the minus strand of JAIMKP010000008.1, from coordinate 44,332 downwards.
TAATGTAAAAATACATAATAAATTTACCGTCTATGACAAGGAACAAGAACTTACGGAACATACGGATGATTTTTATTTCCTTGATACCGATATTCCCAACGAAACTTACCCCGAAGTTTTCCTAAGGTCGTTAAAGATATTTATATTTATCTTTGCACTTGAACTTTTAGGTGCTGGCTTTAAGCCATTTATTGATACCTATATAATCAACCTTAACAGTAAAATTCTTTATTTTATAAATATGATATCTGCAGTTTTGGACAATGCCACATTAGCTGCGGCAGAAATAAGCATAAAGATGGCCCCTGTACAAATAAAAGCAGTACTTTTAGGGCTCTTAATAAGTGGAGGTATGCTAATCCCAGGGAATATTCCGAATATAATATCGGCGCATAAACTGAAAATAAGCAGTAAGGAATGGGCAAGACTTGGAGTGCCAGTAGGATCGGTGCTCATGCTTTTATATTTTGTGGTCATCTTCATACTTTAAAAGCACTATACTCTCCATTGAAATAGCGAGCTTCAAAATCTAGGTGACGAATGAGCATCCCTGAATTTCTTTATAAAATGTAATTCGGCTCCCCGTGCTATCAGCCAGGGAGCCCTTATATCCGGTAATTTGCTTCTGCGTGAACCATTTGTTTTCTAAGCTTGAATGAATTCCCAACCTACCCTCCCAAGTAGGCCTCTCTAATTCGGGAATCCTTCGCAAGTTCCTGAGCTGAACCCTGCATCACCACATGTCCGGTTTCCAATACATAAGCCCGATGGGCAATCTTCAAGGCCATATGGGCGTTTTGCTCGACCAGGAGCAACGTTGTTCCCTGGCGATTGATGTCCACCAGAATACGAAAGATCTCCTTCACCAGAATCGGAGCGAGTCCCATGGAAGGCTCATCTAAAAGCATCAGCCGCCCCTTGGACATCAAGGCCCGCGCGACCGCCAGCATTTGCTGCTCCCCGCCGGAAAGCGTGGCAGACTTTTGGCTTTTCCGTTCAGCCAGGCGCGGAAAGAGGGAAAAGACCCTGTCGAAGTCTTTTTTTAGCTGGCCCTTGTCCTTGCGGCGCGTCCAGGTCGCCAACTCCATATTTTCCATGACGGTGAGGTTCCCAAACATCCCCCGGCCTTCCGGCACATGGGTCACCCCACTCGCTACAATGTTATGGGCCTTGACTTTCAAGAGATCCTTGCCTTCAAAGATCACCCGTCCCTTGCTCGGGGCTACCATTCCGGTAATGGTACGGAGGGCCGTGGTTTTACCGGCCCCGTTGGCTCCCACCAAGGTAACAATTTCGCCCTGTTCTACGCTGAAAGACACATCCCTTAAAGCGGTAATGGCGCCATAGGTTACTTCTAGATTCTCAACTTCCAAAAAAGACATTAGTCCTCCACCTCCTCACCCAGGTACGCCTCGATGACCCGCTTGTTGCTTTGTATCTCCAGCGGCGTCCCTTCGGCGATGGTCTGGCCGAAGTCAAGCACCTTAATCCGTTCGCAAATCCCCATCACAACCGGCATATGGTGTTCAATAAGCAGAATGGTCAGATTGAAATGTTCACGAATCCAACGGATGAGTTGCATCAGTTCTTCGCTCTCTTTATGGTTCATCCCAGCCGCGGGCTCATCCAGAAGCAAGAGCTTGGGCTTGGTTGCCAAGGCCCGGGCGATTTCCAAACGCCGCTGTTCTCCGTAGGGAAGGTTCTTGGCTAAGAAATGCTGTTTTCCATCCAGGTGAAAAAGCCGCAGTAATTCCATACTCTCTTCAATGACCCGGGTCTCTTCTTTTTCGTACTTCGCCCAGCGTAGGACGGCATCGAGCATTTTGTACTTGATGCGGAAGCTCAACGCAACCCGAATGTTATCGAGCACAGTCATGTCACCAAAGAGGCGGATGTTTTGGAAGGTCCGGGCAATCCCACCCTGGTTAATCTGCCAGGCCTTGGATTCAGTAATCTCCTGGCCCTGGAAAAAGATTTTTCCCTCTGTGGGAACATAAACACCGGTTAGCATATTGAAAACGGTGGTCTTTCCCGCGCCATTGGGGCCGATGAGCCCTACTAATTCCCCTTCTTCCAAATCCAGCGTAAAGTCCTGAACGGCTTTTAAGCCCTTAAAATGCATGGAACAATGCTCAGCGTGCAGCAGGGGCATTGTGTGACACCTCCTCTGCAGCGTTAGGCTCTTTGGGCACGACAAAGCGGGGCTCGCGGTTCCCGAGCAGTCCCAGCGGCCTTGTTAACATAATAATAAGCAAAATTAAGGGACTGATGACCATCCGCCAGACTCCGAAATCCCGCAGGACTTCCAATAACCCCGTCATTAAGGTTGCACCCAGAACCGACCCCGTCAAGCTCCCGAGGCCCCCTAGATACAGCATGACCAGCATATCGGTGGACTTCAGGTAGGTAAAGCTGGAGGGATTGATGTATTGCAACATATGTCCCCAAAGTGCTCCCGCCAGTCCGGCGAAGAACCCCGCTATGGCAAAGGCCTTGAGCTTGGCTCGGTTGACATTGATGCCCATCATTTCTGCCGCGATCACATTTTCCCGGATCGCGATCCAGACCCGACCATAATTCGAATAGACGAGATTGCGCAAGATGACCAAGGTTAGAATCGTGGTGGCAAAGACCCAGAGAAAGTTGGTGCTCTTGGGTAACCCAACCATGCCACGCGGCCCGCCGACATATTCAATATTGTTTAACAGGTTGACGATGATCATGTTAAAGCCAAGGGTGATCACCGCCAGATAATCCCCAAACGTCTTAAAGGCTGGGATGCCGATGAGGTAGGCTACGCCGGCGGTAAGCAAGCCTCCGACCAACAGGGCCACCACAAAGGGTAAGTGAAATTTCACCGTTCCGATCGCGGAAATATAGGCACCTAAGGCCATAAACCCAGCATGCCCAATTGCGAATTCTCCCAAGAACCCATTAATCAGGTTTAAGCTCGCTACTAGGATGATATTGATGCCGATCAGTTCGATGACCTGCATGACATAGCCGTCGATGATCTCGAATTGGCCTAAGGCCTCCATTCCGACCCCCAGCGCTAGAATCACTAGCCAAAACCCAAGCCGTTTGCTTCTGCTTCTGCTTTTGCTTTTGCTCATTGCTGTCACCTACACTTTCTTGACGACAGGGCGGCCCAGCAACCCTGTGGGTTTCAACAGGAGTACAATAATGAGAATCGCAAAGGCAATGCCGTCTCGGTAGGTTGAGGGCAGAAGGGCTGCCGCAAATATCTCGACAAAACCAAGGATGAATCCACCAACAAGGGCTCCGTCAATCAGGCCAATTCCGCCCAGTACCGCCGCGATAAAGGCTTTCCAACCTACGGCAATTCCCATGTAGGGGTCAATGACCGGGTAGGCCATACCCACCAGAATCCCAGCGGTCGCGGCCAAGGCCGAACCGATTCCAAATGTCGCCATCACCACGGTATCCAGGCTGATTCCCATGAGGGCTAGAACTTCTTTGTTGTCGGAAACGGCACGCATGGCTTTGCCGATCATGGTTTTTTGGACAACATATCGCAACAAGAGCATGAGCACAAGGGAAACCACGATGATCAGAATTTGGAGATTGGTCACGGTCGCTCCGCCCAAGGCAAACTCCTGAACATTCAGCAGTTTGGGGAAACTCCGCTGCTGGCCGCCTAGGGTCGCGCGGGTGAAATTCTCCAGGAACAGGCTTACCCCTAAAGCCGTGATGATGAGTGACATACGAGGGGCTTTACGCAAGGGTCGATAGGCCACCCGTTCGATCGCGATTCCGAGAACCGCTGCTAAAAACATGGCCAGAAGCAGGGTCGGAACGAGGGAGAGTTTAAGCATGACTGCAATAAAGAAGCCAAAAAAAGCCCCTGCCATGAAGATGTCGCCGTGGGCAAAATTTATCAGGCCCAAGACGCCGTAAACCATGGTGTAGCCAAGGGCGATCAAGGCATAGATACTGCCCAGCTGAAGGGCATTCAACAGTTGCTGGATAAAATAACTCAAACGCTCACACCTCCTCATTTAAAACGGGGGATCGGGGCGTACCCGATTCCCCCGGCTCAGGACGTTCTAGGCCTTGCTATCAAGGATTGACCGTACCGGCATACTTATACTTGCCGCCTGTGATCTGGATCATGACGGCGCTCTTCACGGGATCGCCACTGCCTGCGTAGGAAATGCTTCCCGTTACCCCTTTAAATCCTTTGGTTGCAGCCACCGCATCGCGAATCGCTTTTTTATCCGTGCTGCCGGCTTTCTCCACACCTTGGAAGAAGATCCGGATGGCATCATAGGTCAAAGCCGCCGTAGCGTCAGGCACGTTGTTGTATTTCGTTTTGTACTTCTTGATGAAATCCTGAAGTTCAGGAACATCGGCATCGGTGGCATAGTGGTTACTGAAATAGGTCCCTTCGAGCAGATCATTGCCGGTAAGTTTGAACAGATCCGGGGAATCCCAAGCATCTCCGCCCAGGAACTTGGCATTCAGGCCCAGTTGTTTCGCCTGCTGCAGCTGCAGGGCTACTTCATTGTAATAGTTTGGCAGGAAGACAACATCGGGCCCTGCCGCTTTAATCTTGGTGAGCTGGGATTTAAAATCTGTGTCCTTCGTTTGGTAACTTTCAAAAGCTACGACCTCGCCGCCCGCCTTTTTAAATTCATCACGGAAGACTTCGGCTAAACCTTTGTTGTAGTCGCTCGCGACATCATAGAGAACCGCTGCTTTTTTCGCTTTCAAGGTGTTCGCGGCAAAAGCCGCATTGACTTTCCCTTGGAAGGGGTCGATGAAGCAAGCCCGGAATACATAGCTCTTCCCTTTGGTGACGTTGACATTGGTAGCCCAGGAACTGATCATGACGGTCTGAGCGCCATCCGCGATGGGTGCACCCGCATTGGCGCATTTCGAGGTTGGGGGTCCAATGATTCCTTGAACCTTATCCTGGTTAATTAACTTTTGAAATACATTGGCTGCTGATTCAGGTTTGTTTTCATCGTCACCCACAATCAGCTTCACGGGGAGCTTTTTATCTCCGACTTTCAACCCGCCCGCGCTGGTTACTTCCTCAACCGCCAACTCAGCGGCATTTTTGCTGGACTGACCGATTTGAGAAATATCTCCGGTCAGAGGAGCAGACAGGCCAACCTTCACTTCGCTGGCCGAGTTGCCCGCACTCGCCCCGGTCGAACAACCGGTCACGATCAGGGCCGTTACAAGAGAAAGTGCAAGAACGATTTTCTTCAAAATGAATACCCTCCCCCAATTTGAGTTTTCTTAAGTCCCCAACCCGTCTAAAAAGATCCTTTAGGCGGTTATGTTCTGCTTCCCACCTCCTAACAACGACTTCCGCCGTCCTCTTCTTCTGGAACAAAATTATGAAGGTTTGTTCGTTTGAATGAGTTTTATATTATCAAGCTATTCCCAATATTAAAAAACAAATTTGTAGTTTAATCGAATTGCTTGGCGAAGTTTTTTCATCACCGTGTCTATGTTATGAATAAAAAAAAGTGCTCTTGAAAGGATGAATAAATCCTGTCAAGAGCACCATTGCTCTTCTTAAACCTAAAAATATTATAACACGATTTTCTCAGACTCTCAATAGTTCTTTTTTATAGTTCTTTTTTATAGTTCTTTTCTATGGTTTGTCTTTTTCCCAGTTTATACGTCAAAAATATGCCCTCCCCCGTAGCTCATGGCTCGGGGGAGGAAGTTGGAATATCTAAATCTCCACCACTTCCAAACCAAAAGCCTCTGCCACCGCCTTATAGGTAATCTTGCCATTGAGAACATTGACGCCTTTTTTAAGCGCCGCGTTTTCAGCGATGGCCCGTTCAAAGCCTTTGTTCGCCAGCTGCAGTAAATAAGGCAACGTGGAGTTCGTCAGCGCCATGGTTGAGGTATAGGGAACCGCCCCCGGCATATTTGCCACGCAATAATGAACCACGCCATGTTTGACATAGGTCGGATGATCGTGAGTCGTGACTTGATCCACGGTCGCGATACATCCCCCCTGATCCACGGCCACATCGACAATAACAGAACCTTGTTTCATGGTCTTAACCATTTCTTCCGTAACCAAATGCGGGGCTTTTGCGCCCGGAATCAACACCGCTCCCACCAGAAGATCGGCTTGGGCCACAGACTTTTCGATATTGTGGCTATTTGACATAAGGACCTGGAGCGTGGGACCAAAGAGATCTTCCAGTTCGCGCAGGCGTTTGGGATTGTTCTCCAAAATCGTCACTTTGGCGCGTAGCCCAACCGCCATCTTGGCTGCATTCGTACCCACGATTCCTCCCCCAACGATCACCACATTCCCTGCTTCAACGCCTCTGGCACGCCACCCAAAAGCACCCCTCGACCCCCTTGAGCCTTTTCGAGGAAATGCGCTCCGATTTGAACGGACATCCGCCCGGCCACCTCACTCATAGGCATGAGCAAGGGTAGAGAGCCGTCCACCGGCTGAATCGTTTCATAAGCCACCGCTTTGACCTTTTTCTCCATGAGCTGAAAGACCAAATCGCCGGCTGCCGCCAGGTGGAGATAGGTAAAGAGAACGAGGCCCTCCCGGAAATAAACATATTCCTCTTTGAGCGGTTCCTTAACCTTGACGATAATGTCTGCCCGCTCCCAAACTTCCTTAGCGGTGGATAGCAACTGTGCTCCTGCCGCCCGGTAACTCTCGTCAGCAAATCCGCTTCCCAATCCGGCCCCGGCTTCTACCAGAACTTGATGTCCGGCCTTCGCCAAGGCCCCAACCCCAGCGGGTACCATGCCCACCCGGTTTTCGTTGTTTTTAATCTCCTTAGGCAAGCCAATAATCATATAATTCTCCCCTTTTTCCTCATCATATCAGGGGCAGCTCTGGCCCGCGAAAAGCCTTGGATCGCGGCTCCCCGGTTTCTGGCTTCTTGACTACCGCAGATTACAGTGCAGCAAACGCTTCCTCAAGCACCCGAACCACAAAATCGATATCCTCGCTGGTCGTCGAGAACGGCGGGGAAAGTGTCAAAATATTGTTAAATCCCGGAATAGTATCCCCGTTTTTCCCGATGATGAGCCCCCGCTGCTTACATTCGCTGATGACTTTCACCACTTTAGCCGGAGCTGCCGGTTCTTTGGTTTGTCGATCTTCAACCATCTCAATTCCAGCGATAAAACCGAAGCTGCGGATATCGCCCACATTAGGATGATCTTCGATAGCTGAAAGTTTCTGACGCAGTTCCAGCCCCAGCTGCTCAGCGCGCTCGATGAGCTTCTCCTCTTCCATGATGTTCATGTTCTTGATCGCCAGGTTGCAAGATACCGGATTGCCGCCGAAGGTGTTAATGTGGCGGAAATGCTGGTTCGTATCCGTACCCATGAACGTATCCGCGATTTCAGCGCGTACTGCCGTAGCCGACAAAGGGAGATAACCGCTCGTTATCCCTTTGGCCATGGTCACAATATCCGGCTTGATGCCGAAGTTTTGGTGCCCGAACTTTCGCCCGGAACGGCCAAACCCACAAATCACTTCATCAATGTGCAATAGGACGCCATGCTTGTCACAAATCTCCCGAACTTTGGGCAGATATTCAGGCGGGGGAACAATCACGCCACCCCCTGTAATTGCAGGCTCCATGATCACTTCGGCTACCGTTTCTTCGCCCTCCCAATTGATCACTTCATCAAAAGCCTGAGCACATTCCAAATTGCAGCTTCCATAGGTCTTGCCAAATGAACAGCGGTAGCAGTACGGCGGCTGCACATGTAAGAACCCAGGCGCCAACGGCTCATAGGTCATCTTACGGATGGATTGCCCTGTGGCTGCCAAGGCTCCCATCGAGTTCCCATGATAAGCCCGGTAACGGGAAATAACCTTGTAACGATTGGACTGTCCCCGGTGGTGGTGATATTGCCTGGCGATTTTAAATGCCACTTCATTGGCCTCGGAACCGCTGTTGGAGAAGAAAATCCGGTATTCGTCCCCGAGCCACTCGCTGACTTTCTTAGAAAGCTCAATGCCCGGGACATGGCTTTGAGTCAACGGGAAAAAAGCCAAGGATTTTAGCTGTTCATAGGCCGCCTCCGCCAATTCCTCCCGGCCATAGCCTATGTTGGTACACCAAATTCCCGCCATCCCGTCAAAATACCGATTCCCGTCGACATCCGTGATCCAAGAACCCTTCCCCCCCGTTACGATCAAAGGATTCGGGTTATACTGGGACATATGATGCCACATATACGTGCGGTCTTTCGCCAACAAATCTTCCTTATTCCACGTGTTCACGGTTGTATCTTCCGCCATAGTAAATACTCCTTTCCTACTTCACGAACACCTTTTGTGACCCAATTCCCAAATCTCCTTCGGAAAACCAACGGGCGGTAACGGTCTTCTTCCGGGTATAAAACTCCACTCCATCCTTACCATTCACATGGAGATCCCCGAAGAAAGAGCGCTTAGAACCCGAGAAGGGGAAGAAGCCCATGGGAGCCGGAACCCCGACATTGACCCCGATCATCCCAGCTTCCACGCGCAGGACGAACTCCCGTCCATAATACCCACTGTTCGTGTAAATCGTAGAGCCGTTGCCAAAACGGGATTTCTTGATCAGCGCCAGTCCTTCCTCAAAATCCTTAATCCGCATGATACTGAGCACAGGGGCAAAGATCTCTTCCCGCACGATTTCCATCTCGGGATGACAGTTGTCAAAGATGGTAGGTCCTAAGAAGTAACCGCGTTGATGAACTTCAGCATCTTTACGCCCATCCCGAGCTAAGATTGCCCCGGCAGCCAAACCCTTGTCAATAAAGCCATGTACCCGCTCCAGGTGGCCCGAGCGGATGACCGGCCCCAGATCTACCCCTTCGTCAAGGCCGTTACCCATTTTCAAGGCGTCAGATTCCTTTTTTAAGAGTTCAATCAGCTGATCGGCCACTTCGTTGACCACCACCACCGCACTGGCTGCCATGCAACGTTCTCCGGCTGAGCCAAAAGCCGAACTGACGATGGTCTTAGCTGCCCGCCGCAGATCCGCATCGGCTAAGACGAGATGATGGTTCTTCGCGCCTGCCAAAGCCTGAACCCTTTTGCCATTGGCCGCAGCGTTTTTATAGATGTATTCTGCAACGGGTTCCGAACCGACAAAGGAAATCGCTTTAATTTCGGGATGCTCTAGCAGACCATTAACCACGTCGTGTGCCCCATTGACGATGTTGATAACACCATCTGGAAGTCCTGCTTCCTTCAAAAGCTCCATCGCCTTTTGAGAAGCAAGCGGAGCCCGCTCAGAGGGTTTCAGCACAAAGGTATTTCCTGCCGTAATCGCAATGGGATACATCCACATTGGCACCATAAACGGAAAATTAAAGGGAACGATCCCTCCCACAACGCCTAAGGGCAGTCGGATGGTTTCACTGTCGATCCCGCGCGCGATGTTGGGGAGGGTATCTCCCATCATCAGAGTTGGCATCCCGGCGGCAAACTCCACCATCTCGATCCCACGCAGCACTTCCGCAAACGCTTCATTGAAGTTCTTGCCGTTTTCCATGGTCACGATACGCGCCAATTCTTCCTGATGCTGAAAAAGCAAGTTTTGGAAACGAAACATAATCCGTGCTCGCTCGATCACCGGTGTCGCGCTCCAGGCTGGAAAAGCCTCAGCCGCCGCTTTCACGGCTGCATCCACATCGGCTCGGCTGGAAAAGGGAACCTCCGCCAACACTTCCCCCGTAGCAGGATTGTACACGTCGTCAAATTGGGAGGCAGTCGCCGCAACCCATGCCCCTCCGATATAGTTTTTTAGTTCTCTGACTTTCGTCTCGGTCAAGCGCAAAACCCCCTTTATTTATGTAGAAAATTTTGTTACTTTAATCTTAACAAGAATCCCAGATTCCTCATTAGGCAACATGTAACCTATTACCCATCTTGTGTTATACATATTGTAAAAAGAAAGGGGCACTTCAATGAACAAGGATTGGCAGCTTACGATTGGCGATGTCCTGAAGCGCCCCCTGTTCGAACCTGCGGAAGTCGTGGCAGGAAGCCGGGGTCTAGCCCGTCCAATTCGCTGGGTACACGTTTTGGAGACCGCAGAAAATGCTTCCTTTTTAAACGGCGGCGAACTCATCCTATCTACCGGTGTCGGCTTTGGCGAAAGCGCTGCCAAACGGCTATCCTATTTAAGTGAGATTATTCAACGTAATGCCGTTGGGCTCTGTATTGAACTCGGACCTTATGTTTCAGAAATCCCTTCCGACATGCGGGAGCTTGCCAACCACCATGAATTTCCCCTGATCGTCTTTCATCACCCCGTTCGTTTTGTGGATATCACGCTTGACCTGCATGAAAATCTCGTCAACCGCCAAGCTCAAGCACTTAGGGAATTGGAACGCTATGCCCGTGATCTGCAAAAACTCACCCTGCAGACTCAAAGTCTCCCTCGCATTTTGAGCCACTTTCAATCGATGATCCATGCTCAGACCTTCTTCATTAACCTCACTGATCCCCCCATCTTTGTTCCCAATATGCCCCACAGCGTACAGGCTGAACTCACCGGCCTGCTCGTTTCGTCCCTACTCATGCTCGAACCTCTCCCGGAAACGAGCGGATTCCTACCTATCTCCGAACACAAGTATCTTCTCTACCAACCCGTGATGGCTATGGGCCAGATCCTGGCTTACCTTGGGATCATCGCCTATGCAAACGAGCCTGATGAGATATTGAGCCTCGTTCTGGACTATACTGGCACAGCCGTGGCCCAAATTCTCCTCAGAAAGATGTTTGCTCAGGAACGCTCGCTGGATAATGAAAACCGCCTCTTGGAGGATATCTTGCAAGAACGCCCTGGGACGGAGGAACAACTACGTTCGATGTTGGGATCATACGTTAAACAAGGGCGCACTCCCCGCTTCTGGGCCGTTATCCTGGAAATCCAACAGGATAAACCTAGCTTTGTGGAAGAAACAGACTCCCCCCTTCATGATCGCCTAGCCATGTTCCGCTTTCTGCTCACAAAACATGGCTTTCGACCCCTTCTCAACAGCCGGGGGAATCGGCTCTACCTTTTGCTTTTGGAAACAAGCCTCACCGACGGGAAACTTCTTCTGCACAAGGCCCTCTTGGAAATCGAACACTCGGCCAAACAAGCATTGAGCGCAGGATCACAGGTGCGCCTCGGCGTCAGCAATCCCTCCCAAGATTATGCCAGAGGGCATCAATCCTTTAAAGAGGCCGAGCAGGTTCTCGCCTTTTCTGACTTGCACAGCCCGTTTTTCGCCGACCTTGGTGTCTATCGACTCCTCTTACCGATCAACCGCCATACCCTTGAATCATTTATTCAAGACTACTTAGGCCCGCTCCTCGCCCATGACGAAAAGCACGGCAGCCAACTCCTGCTCACCCTCCACATCCTGCTCGATGAAAGCCTCTCCAAACAAGACGCCGCCAACAAGCTCTATATCCGTCGTCAAACACTTTACCACCGTCTGGACAAGATCCAAGAACTTCTCGGCGACGATTACCTTAAACCCGAAAATCGGCTCAGTTTGGAATTAGCTCTACGGGCTTACGACTGGATTTACCGAAGAACAAACGCTTGAAGTTTTTCCTGTTTTTGAGCTATGATATAATAATGAAAAACACTAGCGAAAGGTGGAGCCTATGCCTGCGCTCACGAATCCGATGATTGTACAAAGTGACCGTACCGTCCTCTTAGAAGTACAAAACCCTCTGTACGAAGCGGCCCGCGATACCTTAGCAGTATTTGCCGAACTCGAAAAAAGCCCGGAGTACATGCATACCTACCGTATCTCTCCCTTATCACTCTGGAACGCGGCCTCAGCCGGACTCAGTGCCCCCGACGTGCTCGCAGGGCTTACACGCTATAGTAAATTCCCCCTGCCTGAGGCCATCCAAACTGAGATTCGTCAATTGATGAGCCGTTATGGCTTAGTTAAACTGGAACAACAGGACGGACATCTGTTTCTGACCTCAAGTGATCGCACCATTTTGCTAGAAATCACCCATCACAAGGATGTTATCCCTCTTCTTGGGACGTTAAAAGGCCCTGACCGCAGCGAAATCCTCGCTGAAGCGCGGGGGCACTTAAAAGAAGTCTTAATGAAGCTTGGCTATCCCGTGGAAGATTTGGCCGGGTACAACGAAGGAACCCCTCTCCCCTTTTCCTGGCGCTCCATGACGCTTGGTGGCGAACCCTTTGCCCTGCGCGATTACCAAGTGGATGCGGTCGAATCGTTTCACTTGCATGGTTCCCTTCAAGGGGGAAGCGGCGTTCTGGTTTTGCCCTGCGGCTCAGGGAAAACCCTGATCGGAATCGGAGTCATGGAAAAACTGCAGGTAGAAACCTTAATTCTGACGACGAACGTGACCTCAGCACGGCAATGGCTGAGGGAACTAGAGGATAGAACAGACTTAACGTCCGAACAACTGAGCGAATACTCCGGTGAACGCAAAGGCATCGCACCTGTCACCGTCGCGACCTATCAAATTCTGACCTATCGTGATTCGTCGACCAATACCTATCCGCATTTTGAACTCTTCAACCAAAAGAACTGGGGTCTCATTATTTATGATGAAGTGCATCTGCTCCCCGCACCCGTCTTTCGGGCGACGGCCGAACTCCAGGCAAAGCGTCGTCTTGGTCTAACCGCAACGCTCGTCCGCGAAGATGGCAAAGAAGACGAAGTCTTCACGCTAATCGGCCCGAAAAAAAAGGATATCCCCTGGAAAGTGCTCGAAGCCCAAGGCTGGATCGCCAGTGCCCAGTGCACAGAATGGCGCATCCCCATGAGCAAGTCCCGCCGCATTGATTATGCCCTGGCCGAAGAGCGGGAAAAATTCCGCCTGGCTGCAGAAAACCCGCGCAAAACGAACAAAGTCGCCGCTCTCCTTGACCGCCATCCAACGGACCACATCCTGATCATCGGCCAATATGTGCAGCAGCTCGAATTCTTGGCCAAGGAACTTCGAGCACCATTAATTACGGGCAAAACGCCTCAAAAGGAACGGGAGCGACTTTACCAAAAGTTTCGTGAAGGCGAGATCCATGTCCTCATCGTCTCTAAAGTCGGAAACTTTGCCGTAGACCTACCCGATGCGAATGTCGCCATCCAGGTATCCGGAAGCTTCGGTTCACGCCAAGAAGAGGCGCAGCGTCTCGGTCGCATTCTGCGGCCTAAAAAAGGAGACCCCCGAGCCTACTTTTACTCCCTGGTCTCTGGGGATACGAAGGAACAGGAATTTGGCATGAAACGTCAGCTTTTCCTTACCGAGCAAGGTTATTCCTACCAGATCGCGATCGAGGAGGATCCGGATGACTAAGCAAAAGAAGAAGAGGCCTTCTAAAAAGCCAGCAAAAGCGCCTGTTCCCTTCAAACGCGAACCCCAATTGTCAGCTCACAGTCCCTTTGCTAAAATGGCCGCTGTTGAACGCATCATGTTCGCTCATTATGCTGTCAAGCACCCCGTCAATTGGCGAATTCAGGAGTTTTTTCGCCAAGGCAGCGGGCAATTTCAAGACTTTGAAACGAATCAGCTCAACGGCTTTATCATGGATATGTATGATCTTTCCAAGATGATTGACTCTTGGCAGAAACAGGGGCTTATTGTAAACGGCACTGAAAAAGAGACCCTTACTTTGCGCAGCGAAGTGCAAGAAAATTTTTGGCAATGGCTCGCTAACAAGAACACCGAATGGCGTACCAACGTAGTACCTGAAATCATCCATCCGGCATCTGTCACCGAGTTCATGGAAGACTTCGTCACAACGATCACCGTTATTCGGCGAGGTTCCGTCAAGATAACCCAAGCCAATAACCTCGCCAAAACAACCATTAAAGAAATTGAAGGCATCTTAACCCGAAACTCAACTTTAGAAACTGCGGCCTTTTCAACGATCGTTGCAACCGAAGGTGCACCGAGCCCTTCCCTCAGCCGTTTTGTGTTCTTATCGAATCACCTCTACCCACTCAACATGATCCACTCTCCCTTCGGAAGCGTACAATTCACGGCACACGGCGAATCCCTGATAACCCAGGAGCATCCCTACGCTCTTTATGCTTCATTCGTCGAACATGTTCTGAACCACTTTGTTGTGAAAGGAATCTTTCTCCTTCTGCCCATCATGAAAGAGGCCACTGACTGGACAAGCCTGGGGTACACTCTTGATTCCGCTTTTGCACCTTATGATCGGCTCGAGAAACTTGGGGAGATACCACTGCTCAAAAGACACTTGCTAGAACCCCTGCAATATCTTGGATTAATGGACTGGGGGGAATATGACAAGGATCTCCTATTTCGATTAACTCCGTTGGGTCAGCTTGTGCTAAAGCACTTTTTCAAGGCACGTCCAAAAAATGCACCTTCATCCCCATGGTTCCACTCTTTCAGCCAAGCCGCTGATTTTCAAAAAGTCATGGCCGAGGTATACCCTTTCTTAGCCAAAGACACGGCTTATATTCAACCTAATTTTGAAATCCTCCTACCGCGTGCGGCCTCTTGGGCAACCCGCCTCAATCTTGATCGCTATGCCGTCTTAGCAAACCAGGATCACATGCTCACCTACCGTTTGGAAAAAATCCACTTCCTTGAGGCCCTAAAAAAGGGCACCTCGCTCTCACTCATTCTTGCAGAACTTCAATCCCTAAGTTCTAACCCTTTACCAGACAATGTCCGCCTGACTTTGGAGGAATGGGGAGCGTCCTTCGGACAAGCCCAATTCCTGGAACTGAGCCTCTTAGAATGTGCCACCCCTGAACTGGCGGTAAGCATTGGCTCTGGTAAAAGATACCACGACTATGTCCTGGGCTTCTACTCCCCCACGACGCTCATCATCCGCGAGCGAGAAAAATTACGCAAGCTGCTCGAAACCTCTGGTATCTACCCCGAGCCAGAATACCTGGACGGTGCGGGTGCAGCCCGACGTTCCCAAGCGTCAGAGGTTAGCTCGGACCCTGAATCCCCCCCACTTCAAACCGATAAACCGCCCATGGCTCATCGGGCCCAAACGCCAGGAGAAATCAAAGAAATCCTCAAACAAGCGATTACCGCGCAGATAAGCGTTCGCTTCGCCTATGAAAACAACGGTACCATCCGCCAAACCAAGGTTCTACCTTTAGAGATCCAGAACGTCTACGGGGCCAACCACCTCGTAGGGCAACGGGGTAACAGCACGACCCTCTATAAACTCAAAGATATGCAGTGGCTGGAAAAAGTCTGATGCCTTATCCGAAAAAAGTGAAAAACGCTCTTAAAGTTGAATATTAAACACCACTAAGAACCATACTAAGAGCGTAAGGGTGCATGATGGTCGAGCCAAGACTCATATGGGTTCGGATGAGGGGCGTATATGGGTCGGCCAACGATTGTATACAGGTGAAAGCTTGTATGCAGTCAGAGGGAAGATTTCTTACGGTTGGGAAAAGCCTTTTTACAGTCGGTATTACATATTGATTGTTCTGGGGCTCCAACCTATCGTAAGAGGTCGAGCGAAGATCATATAGGGTGTTGAACTTTTAGCGTTCATGGTCAGCCGAGAGGTTGTCCATGGTCGGGTAGATATCCTGTATGGTCGAACGAACCATTATTATGGGTGGCGAACTGTTTGGTTATGGTCGCAAGATCATAGCTGGATATCCAACCATCTGTAGTGGTGTAAGGTAGATGATTATGTGCTCTTACGCTATACAAATTATGGACGGACAGCCAAAGGAACGGCTGTCCGTTTTTAACTGGGGATTGAACGACAAACAGCCCAAACCGGCAACGAATCGGGCCTTGGAACGGTGACCAACGGGAGACGTTACGCCGAGTATTGACAGCCGGGGACTATTTCCTCCACACGCTCCCAGTTTACATCCCCACTCCGAAAATCTCCGTCCCGCACTGCGGACAATGTCCTTCCCGGAGCCGAGTCCGGATAACGTAACCCTCCCGCTCGATCACTTCTTCCCCACAGCGGGGGCAAAACGTGCTGCTGCCGCCGGAGACATTACCCAGGTAGACATAAGGCAAGCGTTCCCGCGCTATCTGCCAAAGGGTCTCCAAGGCTTTCGGCTCGGTCGGGGGAAGGTTCAAGCGATAGGCGGGAAAATACCGGCTCAGATGCCAGGGCACCGTTACCTTGAGATCCTCCAGCCAACGGGCCAGGCCCCGGATCTCCGCCGGGTCGTCATTGGCTCCCGGTATGATCAACGTCGTAACTTCCAAATACACCCGGCCCGCTAAACGTTCGACATTTTCCAGAACCCAGCTAAGCTCGCCGCCGCAGAACTTCTGGTAGAATTCCTGGTTGAACCCTTTGATGTCGATGTTGACAGCATCGATCCACGGAATCAAGTCCTCCAGGTACGGCCCTGCCAGCGTCCCGTTGCTGACCAGAACGACCTTCCCGCCCTGGGCCTTAACGAGAGGGGCTGTCTCGCGGATCATCTCATACCAGACGCTGGGCTCAGAATAGGTAAAACACAGTCCCAGCGAATCCCCGGCCAACTGCGCCAGCTCAGCCGGACTGACTCTATGTCCCTCATGACGGGCCTGAGAAATCTCGTGATTCTGACAAAAGGAACAGCTCAAGTTGCAGCCATAGCCCGCCACGGAGAAGATGTCACTCCCAGGATAGAAATGATAAAGGGGTTTCTTCTCGATCGGGTCGAGATGCATGGCCGCCACTTCCCCATACGTCAGGGAAACGACTGCTCCTTCCTTGTTTCCCCGTGCCCGGCAGCGACCGATTTGCCCTGGGCGCAGTGGGCAATGCTGCGGGCACAACAGGCAGGCTGCAGTTCCTGCCGTTGCCCCTTCTCTGACATAACGCTCGCTTTCGTCACCTTGTTGATAACCAGCTCCAACAGAGTGCCTGTCCTCATTGTTACTCATAATGGCGCACCACTTCGAAACGCGACATATCCACTGTGGTTTCCGGGCTTAAACCGGCTTTTTGTTTGGCAATGCTGAGCTGCTGCTCCACCGTATCCACACCCTCCAAGTGGGGAAGCAGCAGTCCCCGTCGTCCATGTTGGCTGACCACCACCCCATAACGCCAAGGATCCAGTTCCGCCAGGTTCTTCACCTTTTCCAGATCACCCAAGACATCGACCGAAAACCGGATGTCGGACAGTTCCTCAGGCTCAACCGGTCGAAACCGAGGATCTTCTGTCCCTGCCGCCACGGCGTTATGAGCGATCTCCAGCGCCAAATTTGCCTGATATCCCTGTGTCGTACCGATGCAGCCCCGTAGATCCCCATCCTTTTTTAAGGTAACGAAGCAACCCCTATGTCGTTGAAACTCAGGCTCCTGGGGCTGGGGCAAAGCGGTCGGATCCCCGCCACCGAGATATTCCGTGAGGCAGCGCCGAGCCCACCGGGCCAGCGATGACGGACGGTAAAGCTCTGCCACCAAATAGCCGACCCCGAATGGTCCTTCATAAGAAAGAACTTTCCTGGCGCCTTCCTGGGCGGCCAAGGCCAGACGCAGGCTGCGATACCCGCATTCACCGGCAGCTTCTACGATTTCACGCGGGATTTGAACGATCTGAGCCGGGTTTCCCTTCAGTCCGGCTACAATGGCTTCGTCAAAGCGGGGCCCAGCCGGGTTGAACCCGTACGGTCCATCTTCGCGCAGCCGATGGGATAAATCCCCGCTGGCCACCAGAGCGACTTTTGTCGGCCAACTCCGCAGAAGCCGGCCTAACTCCTCCCCATAGCGTTCTGGCCCAGCCATGGGCATGCTGAGGAGCACCACTTTTCCCCGCCATCCTGCGCGCTCCAGGAAATAAAGGGGTACTAAAGCGCCATGATCCAACTCGCCAAAACGTGGCCGTACGCGCAGCAATTCCCGGCTTAAGCGCTCAACAAGGCTTAGGTCATTGGGAAAGGCCAGACGCACTCCAAGCACACCAAAATTGGCAAAGTTCCCTTGGACTTCCTCATTTTTTAAGACCGTAACGCCTTCCTCCAAGAGCGCAGCATGGGGCGAGACGAGGACGACCGTCTCCGGCTCCGCCCCGGCCACCCGCGCCGCCAGTTCCTGGTAAGCCCTCAGGGTTGACCCGCAAAGTTCCTCCTGACCCCGTCCGATTTCCGGAACGACAATCGGGGGGTGGGGGACAAACGCACTATAGACCAAACTCACAGCCTGCACTTCCCTTCCACAACTCAGTGTTAGGTTAGGGTAATAAACATCTCTACTTAGAAATCCTCCATCAACATCCGATACGTACAACGCGACTCACAATTAGCACTTTGAGAATTACACTGAAAGTCGACGATTTCGCCAGTTTGCGGTGGTTCTCTCCCAATGCACTTTCCAAATTTCCTAGAGTATATTATACCCCTTATGGGTATATTATACTGCAGACACAAACTAGCGTAAATGGATATGGATTCATCATTGCTGAATCTAAGAATTTTTTTTATTTAAGCAGGAAAACTCAAGAAAAGAGCGAAATAATTATTAGAATCAATTGGTCCAACCAGTGTACCTATTATGTTGGCAAGGAGGAGCTAGGATGTCGAACGTTTTGCTCAAAGTTGAATTTGACGAAGAGCGCTGTAAAGGGTGCGAACTCTGTACCGCAGCTTGTCCCAAGCAGATTATCGTCATGGCCAACCACCTTAATTCGATGGGCTTTCACCCGGCGACCGTGCTGGATCAGGAGTCCTGTATCAGTTGCGGTTTTTGCGCCCGTATGTGTCCTGATGTGGTGATCACTGTACGACGGGAGGAGAAAAAGAATGGCTAAAGTATTAATGAAGGGCAATGAGGCACTGGGAGAAGCGGCGATTCGGGCAGGCTGCCGGTATTTCTTCGGTTATCCGATCACACCGCAAAGCGAGTTGCCTCACTATCTGGCCTGGCGTCTGCCTGAAGTTGGCGGCGTGTTTCTGCAGGCGGAATCAGAGATTGCCGCCATCAACATGGTTTATGGCGCCGCAGGATCCGGAGCACGGGCGATGACGTCTTCCTCCTCTCCCGGAGTAAGCTTAAAAATGGAGGGTATTTCCTACATCGCCGGAGCTGAGCTTCCGTGTGTGATTGTCAACATGCAGCGGGGTGGCCCGGGACTGGGTGGTATCCAACCCGGACAATCCGACTATTTCCAAGCCGTCAAAGGCGGGGGACACGGGGATTACAAACTTCTGGTTCTGGCTCCCGCCAGTGTTCAGGAAATGGTTGATACGATGGCCAAGGCTTTTGAACTAGCGGATAAATACCGCAACCCGGTCATGATCTTAGGAGACGGAATTCTCGGGCAAATGATGGAACCGGTGGAACTGCCGGAGATGAAAGATGTAGAAACGCTCCCTGTCAAACCCTGGGCCACAACCGGAGCCAAGGAACGCACCCCGAATATCATCAATTCCCTCTTCCTGGATCCAGAGGAATTGGAAGCACACAATTTGAAACTCCAGGCTAAATACGAGCAGATGATTCAGGAAGAAACGATGGCGGAATCCTATCAGACAGATGATGCAGAGATTGTCGTCGTCGGCTACGGATCTTCAGCACGGGTAGCTAAGGCCGCTGTGGATCAGGCTCGGGCCGAGGGAATCAAAGCCGGTCTGTTCCGTCCAATCACTCTCTTTCCTTTCCCAAAGAAAGAAATTGAACAGGCTTGCCGTCAGGCTAAGAACGTACTCACTGTAGAGATGAGCCTGGGGCAACTGGTCGAAGATGTTCGCTACAACTTAGAGTTTCGGGTACCCGTGCATTTTTATGGACGAGTCGGGGGTATGGTTCCGACCACCCGTGCCGTACTCACAGAAATCAAACGCCTGACTCAAGGAGGGGAAAAAGCATGATCACGGTATTTGAACGCCCACAATCTTTGACTCCGGCCAAGACCCACTATTGTCCGGGATGTACCCATGGTATTATCCACCGGCTGGTCGCAGAAGTGATCGATGAACTGGGAGTACGGGAGGAAACCATCGGTGTGGCTCCCGTCGGTTGTTCCGTTCTTGCCTATAATTATTTTAATATGGACATGCATGAAGCCGCCCATGGTCGGGCTCCCGCCGTGGCCACCGGGATTAAGAGGGTACACCCGGATAAAGTGGTTTTCACGTATCAAGGGGATGGCGACCTGGCCGCTATCGGTACAGCCGAGATTATTCACGCCGCCGCCCGCGGAGAGAAAATCACCACCATCTTTGTCAACAATGCCATTTATGGCATGACCGGAGGTCAGATGGCCCCTACCACCTTGATTGGTCAAGAAGCCACGACAGCACCATCTGGCCGGAACGCGGAAACCCAAGGCTATCCTATCCGCATGTCCGAAATTCTGGCGACCTTAGACGGAGCAGCCTATATCACCAGGGTTTCCGTGCACAATCCCCAAGAAGTGGCAAAAGCCAAGAAAGCGATCAAGACTGCTTTCGAAATGCAATTAGCTGGAAAAGGGTTTTCCTTGGTCGAAGTTCTTTCCACCTGTCCGACAAACTGGAGTCTGACTCCGTTAAAGGCCTTAAAATGGCTGCAAGAAAACATGATCCCCTATTATCCGCTTGGTGTGAAAAAAGCGCTTGAGGAGGTAAAGGTCTGATGCTGGAAGAGATTATTTTAGCCGGATTTGGCGGACAAGGCGTGATGTCCATGGGACAGCTTTTGGCCTATGCCGGGATGATGGAAGACAAACACGTGAGTTGGATTCCGTCCTACGGACCGGAAATGCGCGGTGGAACAGCCAACTGTTCCGTGACGATCTCTGATGCCCCTGTAAGTTCGCCACTAATTTCCGAACCGCATACGCTCATCGTTCTGAACAGACCTTCACTGGAGAAATTTGAACAAGACGTCCAGCCAGACGGCCTCCTGCTCCTCAACTCCTCCCTGGTTGATCTGGAACCGAAGCGGCAGGATCTTTCCGTGCTGAAAATCCCAGCCAGCGAACTGGCTGATGAAAAACTGAAGAACAGCCGCGTGGCCAATATGATTATCCTAGGAGCTTTCGTCGAACTAACGAAAGCAGTGAGCATGGATTCGGTCATTGCGGCTTTGAAAAAGGTTCTGCCGGAATATCGTCACAACCTCATCCCTTTAAACCGCCAAGCCTTGGAAATAGGTGCTGATCTAGCTCGTGCAGGGCGCTAGGTGTCAATAAAAAACTAGTGCCGAACGGAGGAGGTGCCACGATGAAAAGCTTTAAAGAAATTATCCACCAAACGAAAAAACAACCCCTACAGAAGATTGCAGTCGCTGTCGCCCAGGATGTTCAGGTCTTGGAGGCCGTTATGGACGCGAAAGCTCAAGGAATAGCCGACGCTATTCTGGTAGGGGATTTCGAACAAATACAACCGTTAGCCCTGCAAATCGGCCTGGACATCGGGCAATTCGAAGTTTTTCACGAGCCAGACAAACAGAAGGCCGCTCTGAAAGCGGTCGAACTGGTTTCCACAAGAAAAGCAGATATGGTGATGAAAGGCCTGGTTGAAACCGCAACTTTTCTTAAAGCGGTCTTGGACAAGGAGATTGGCTTAAGAACCGGAAAGCGGATGTCTCATGTGGCGGTTTTTGAAATACCGACATTCAATAAACTCTTGTTTATAACCGATGCAGCGTTTAACATGTATCCGGATCTGAATGCCAAAATCGATATCCTACGCAATGCCGTGCGCGTCGCGCATGCTGTCGGCCTGGATACGCCCAGAGTAGCGCTTGTGTGCGCGGTTGAAGTGGTAAATCTCGACAGCCCGGCAACGATGGATGCGGCAATTCTCTCCAAAATGAATGAACGGGGACAAATCACCGGATGTATTGTTGACGGTCCCTTAGGTTTGGATATTGCTATTTCGGAAGAAGCAGCCACGCACAAAAACGTCGGAGGCCCCGTGGCCGGCAAGGCGGATATCGTAGTACTCCCGAATTTCGAAGCCGGGAACGTGATGTACAAGACCCTAACTTATACTACCGTTTCACAAAACGGGGGCATTCTCGTCGGTACGTCCGCCCCAGTCATTCTCACTTCCAGGGCTGACAGCCATGAAGCCAAGATGAATTCAATTGCTTTGGCTTGCTTGGTAGCCCATAACAAGAATTATGAAATCCCAATGGAAATGGTCGCCAAATAGGAGCGTGATATGTTGCGTCTTTTAGTTATCAATCCGGGATCAACCTCGACCAAAATCGCCGTTTATGAAGATGAACAGCAACTGTTTCAGGCCAGCTTGCGCCACACGGCTGAAGAAATCAGCCAATATGCCACAATCCCCGACCAGTACGTTTTTCGGCGCAATGCCATATTGGACATGTTAAAGGCAAAAGCTTTTGATCTCTGCACCTTGGACGCGGTGGTTGGGAGAGGTGGGCTGTTAAAACCCATTATAAGTGGCACTTACCGGGTTAATGCAGCGATGCTAAAGGATTTACAGGCAGGAATACAGGGACAGCATGCTTCCAATCTTGGCGGAATCATTGCTCACGAAATCGGGGAAAGTTTGGGAATTCCAGCGTTTATCACAGACCCTGTGGTAGTGGATGAGATGGAGGATGTGGCCCGGATTTCCGGTCTTCCGGAAATCCAGCGTAAGAGTATTTTTCATGCCTTAAATCAAAAGGCCGTTGCCCGAAGATATGCTGCAGACATGGGTAAACCCTATGCAGCGTTGAACCTGATTGTAGCACACATGGGTGGAGGAGTTTCGGTCGGTGTGCATCAAAATGGTCGGGTCATCGATGTGAACAATGCCTTG
The DNA here is from genome assembly GCA_020692355.1 of Desulfosporosinus sp. Taxonomy (GTDB): domain Bacteria; phylum Bacillota; class Desulfitobacteriia; order Desulfitobacteriales; family Desulfitobacteriaceae; genus JAJZPA01. The sequence goes on along the minus strand of JAIMKP010000008.1, from coordinate 21,645 downwards.
GACGGTGAAGGACCGCTCTCTACTGAAAGAAGCGGCGGCGTCCCTGTCGGCGATTTGGTTAGACTTTGCTACAGTGGTCAATTCACGCTGGAAGAAATGCTGAAAAAGATTTCCGGACGGGGCGGCCTCGTCGCTTATCTGAATACAAATGATTTCCAAGAAGTTTGTTCCAGAGTCGAAAAGGGAGACAGCAACGCTCAACTGTTATTCCAAGTTTTCATCTATCAGACAGCCAAAGAAATCGCAGCCTCTGCGGCAGTATTATTTGGGAAGGTGGATGCCATCCTTTTGACCGGGGGTATCGCCTTTGCCAAGAACGCAGTGGAAGCGATCACTGAGAGAGTAGGTTTTGTTGCTCCGGTCGTCGTCTATCCCGGAGAGGATGAACTAATGGCTCTGGCACTGGGCGGACTGAGTGTGCTCAAAGGGGAACAGGAAGAAAAGGTCTATCAATAAGAACAGCTTTCTAAGGTGGAGATTATTGCCATGCATTTGGAAAAAATCAAACCGCGCCGCGTCTACGAAGATGTATTAGAGCAAATCACCAAGCTGATGTCGAAAGGGAAAATTAATCCTGGTGACAGGCTTATGGGAGAACGAGAAATGGCCAATGCTCTGGGAGTAAGCCGTACGACCCTGCGTGAAGCCCTACGCACCTTGGAACACTTGGGTTTGGTAGATATCAAACCCGGTGGCGGTACTTTCGTCAAAGATCAAAACCTAAATCAGGTTATTTCTCCTTTAGCACTTGCGCTTTCCGTAGAGCAAAATTCCTTCCACGATCTCTGGGAAATTCGGTTTAGTTTGGAAGTTACGGCGGCAGGGTTGGCAGCCCAGCAGGCCACTCCGGAAAATCTTCAATATATAGAAGCCGCTCTGCGGGAAATGCTAAGCTGTTGGTCAGATCACGCTTCGTTTTCCAAAGCTGACTTGCGTTTTCACTACATGATTGCCCAGGCTTCCCAGAATGCCATGATGTCCAGACTTCTGCAGACTTTTGTCGTCCACCTCTATGAGATGAGCCTGAAAGCGGGATACTCTCGGTTTATGCATGATCGCGAAGGGGTGCAGACGATCAACGAACACTCTAGAATCTTTGAAGCAATCAAAAACCGCAATCCTGAGCAAGCACGCCTAAGCATGCAAGAACATTTACAGGGGGTTCGCCGGGATTTAGAGGGGCTTCTCGAAGATTCGACAATAGACGACTCAAACATGCCCAAGGTATAGACACTCTTTTCTTTTCTAAATCAGATTGACTAAAACATATGGCCTACCGTGCACTAATGCTTCGGTAGGCCATTTTTCCGCCCTATAACCTCGGGTCAACCGGTCCTAATTAGTAACACTTTGAACTTTCCGATTGATCATTTCCCTCATTTCCCTACCGGCAATCCGCCCATCGGAGTGGCATACTCCACCGCCTTGAGTACCGCCCGCTCGACGGCTTCTACAATCGCTGCTGCCAAGCCCAGAATCTCGTTTTGCCATTCCCCCTTCACCTTATCGGTCGAAAGGGCAAACAGAGTATCCCCATCGAAAAGCGTATGCACCGGACGAATCGTTCTCGCTAGGCCATCGTGGGCCAATTTGGCCAAATGATTCACCTGCTCCACACTGAGCGTTGCATCCGTCGCGACAACCCCGATCGTGGTGTTCGTTGCCCCGAGGATCACCCGCCCGATTCCCTTCTGTGCTTCTTTCGCGGTATCTACATAGCCACCAATGACAGGCCTACGGGTTCCGGCTAAGATCGTATTATCCTCCGGTCGTACGACATCCCCGAAAGCATTGACAACAATGAGCGCCCCGACCGTCGCCTTGCCAACCTTAATACTGGCTGTTCCGATTCCGGACTTGGTCGCTTGCCCAGGACCAAACAGTTTTCCCACCGAGGCCCCTGTGCCTGCCCCCACACATCCTTGTTCGACCTCTCTCCGAGAGGCATTCTGGCAAGCCTTATAGCCCATCTCCTCATCAGGCCAGGCTACTTTGCCAACTGCGAGATCGAAAATCACCGCTCCTGGTACAATGGGCACCTTGGTCACCCCTACATCATAGCCGATGCCCTGTTCCCAGAGATAGCGCATGATCCCCCCCGCCGCATTGAGACCAAAGGCACTTCCTCCAGCGAGTAGCACAGCTTGGGCTTTGTCCACCAGGGTTGCTGGACGGCAAAGATCTGTCTCCCGCGTACCCGGTGCCGAGCCGCGCACATCTACCCCGACCACCGCCCCTTCCCGACAGATCACCACGGTACAGCCGGTCAAAACCTCTTTATCCTCGGCATGTCCGACTTCAATCCCTTGGACATCCGTGATCGCATCATACATTCTGTCCCCACCCTCCAGTTATCCCATCAACGGCGGCATCAAATAATTGTAAACCAGCATGCCTGCTACGAACACGGTCAGCACCCCAATCGCCTTCCAATCGAGGGCTTGAAGCTTTAACTGCTTGCGCTTGGTCCGCCCGTCCCCGCCCCGGTAACAGCGAGACTCCATGGCAACGATCATTTCTTCGGCCCGCCGCATCGTACTGATAAACATGGGAATCAGCATCGGAATACGCGCTTTCACCCGCATCAGCCAGTTCCCTTGATCGAGATCCGCTCCCCGGGCCATCTGCGCCTTCATGATCCGCTCTTGTTCATCGACCATCGTAGGCACAAAACGTAGGGCAATAACCCCGATCATCGCCAGTTCGTTTGCGGGCACCTTGGCCCATTTAAAGAGAGAAAGCAGACTTTCGGTGCCATCTGTAAGGGAGACCAACGCGGTGGTTAACGTCAGCCAAGTCACGCTCAGAAAAAGGAGTATGACCCTAACCATGAGGAGAGTGGAAAACCACACTCCCTCCAAACGGATGTCAATAAAATGCCATTGATAAACGACCTGCATACTCCAAGGATAGAGACTGCCGGAAAACAGCACTTGAAAGACCCAGAGAAAGAGCAAAAAGGGCAGCATGGGCTTGATCCCACGCAAGGCATAGCCCAGCGGTACCTGTGAAATCCGCAGTCCCCACAGCATCACTGCCGCAAAAATAAGGTAACCACTCAGGGTCCTAATGCTAAAAAGAATCACCGCCAAGGCCACCCAGCCCAAGAGCTTGACACGGGGATCCAAGCGGTGTATCGGAGATTGGCGAGGAATGTATTGTCCGAGGGTAATATTCTTAGAAAGTTCCATATTGCCGCTCCCTTCTGCGCACTACCCCCGATGCAATCAAGGCCTCTACGGTTTCTTCGACCGTTAATGTATTCAGGGGAACATTGAGCCCCCGATCCCGCAGCTTCTGTATGATCGAGATGGTAGGCAGAACCCCGAGTCCCATCGACTTGAGCATCTCGACCTGGGTAAAAACCTCGATCGGCTTGCCCGACATGACTATTTTACCCTGTGCTAGGCAGACCACCCTTTGAGCTAACCGGGCCACATCTTCCATATTATTGGAAATAAAGACAATCGTTACTCTAAGGTTCTCATGGAGTTGTTTTACCATACTCAGGATTTCTTCCCGCCCTTTGGGATCCAGCCCGGCTGTGGGATCGTCCAAAACCAAGACTTTGGGCTGCATGGCCAAAACTCCGGCAATCGCCACTCGGCGTTTCTGCCCACCGCTTAGCGCAAACGTGTAGCGATTCCAATAGATTTTCGGATCCATCCCCACCGCCTCAAGTGAATGCCAAACCCTGCGTGTGATTTCCTTCTCATCAAGCCCCAGGTTGCGTGGCCCAAAACCCACATCTTTGCTCACGGTCTCTGCGAAAAGCTGGTGCTCCGGGTACTGGAAAATAAGCCCCACTTTTTGCCGCAGGGCTTTTAGGTTCTTCCGATTCTCCCGCGTATCCAGAGAATCCACCCTAACCTGGCCTTTTTCCGGAATAAAGAGCCCATTAAAATACTGCACCAGCGTGGACTTGCCCGAACGGGACGGACCAATGAGCCCCAGGAGTTCGCCATCCTCGACCGTCATGTTCACTCCATACAAGACTTTATTGGCAAACGGAGTTCCCTCCATATAGGTATGTTCAAGATCCTTTACAACGATCGGCATATGGCGTCAACAACCTCCTCTTCGCTCAAACAATCCGGCGGAACGTCATATCCCCTGGCGTAAAGGTCTGCCGCGATCTGCGTGACCATCGGGACATCAAGGCTCAAAGCCCGAATCTTATCTACTTGGGCGAAAACTTCCCGAGGCGTGCCCTGCAGAACCACTTTGCCCCCATCCATCACCACGATCCGATCCGCTCCAATGGCTTCCTCCATATAGTGGGTGATGAGAACCACCGTCAGTTTTTCCTCACGGTTAATCCGATGCAGGCTCTCCAACACTTCACGGCGGCTATCCGGATCCAGGAGAGCTGTCGGCTCATCCAACACGATGATCTGACAGCGCATCGCCAGAACTCCCGCAATAGCGACCCGCTGCTTTTGACCACCTGAGAGCATATGAGGCGCACTGTCACGAATATCGGTCAAGTGCATGATTTCTAAGCTCTCGTCCACATACTTTTGAATCTTCGCCGGATCAACCCCTAAATTCTCAGGTCCAAAAGCTACATCATCCTCAACGACGGTTGAGACAATCTGGTTATCCGGGTTTTGGAACACCATGCCGACATAACTACGGATCGGCCAGAGGTTTGCCTCTGCTTTGGTATTCATCTCGTTGACCCAGACCTCCCCAGAGGTGGGCTTATTCAACACATTGAGATGCTTGGCTAGGGTCGATTTTCCCGAACCATTATGCCCGACGATCACGACAAACTCACCAGGTTTAATCTCTAAGTTGACACCGGAAAGAGCGGGTACTATTCCCCCGGCCTGCGGCTGGTATGAAAAATCTACATTCTCAAGTTTAATCATCCTAGTTTCTCTCTTTCTCGCGGGGGCTTCTTATGGAACTAGACCATTGGATACCCGCCTTACTCCGGTTTTTCGGGAACTTTCGGAGCGGATCCCTTCGCTTCCACGGCACCGGAACGCATCTTTAAGACAGCCATGCCGATGGCCAGCGTGATAATGGCTGCAACCACCGCTTCAGCGATCCCGTTGGTAATCGCGATTCCCCAGGCCACTCCTGCCGGGATATATTTGCGAATCACTGCCATACCCAACACGAGTCCAGTATTGGTAAGACTTCCAACAACACCGGAGACAATCAGAGCCAAGGGAACATTGATTCTCTTAATCCCCGCATAAACTAAGTAAGCAATAAGACCGATGAATAGCCTCGGGAGAATAGCCACCAACGGATCGGCAAACAGCGCGTTGGTCGCATTCACAAAGGAAAAGACCCCAAAAATGGCTCCGACCAAAACTCCAACAACAGGCCCCTCCAGAACTCCACCCAAGATAGCTGGGACGTGCATGATGGTTGCACTTCCAGCCAAGTTAGGAACCGGGATGAACCCCAAACGGGTTACCCCTAAGAAGATGGCAATCGCCCCCAGTAACCCTGAAATAACAATTTTTCGTGTCGATAAGTTCATTTTTATCCCCCTTCCTGTATCTCGCGCTTTCCTATTAGTTTTTACTTAATTTCCTTAGTTTCCTTAGTTTCCTTAGTTTCCTTAGTTTCCTTAGTTT
>JAIMKP010000008.1:0-15928 GCA_020692355.1 Desulfosporosinus sp. | reverse complement strand
CTTAGTTTCCTTAGTTTCCTTAGTTTCCTTAGTTTCCTTAGTTTCCTTAGTTTCCATCCCGTTTACTCATATTATCCTGCAAATACGTTTTCATGTCTATTTCCAGCCCCACCCCCTGATTCCTCCTGTTTTTTATCAGTAGAGCAAGAAGTTTAGAGCAGTGGCTGCATAGAGCTTACAGGCGGTCTCCAGTTCTTCGATATCGACCCACTCATCTTTTTGATGTGGAACGAGACGATTGCCTGCCCCCGTCGTGATGATCGGGATCCCTGCCCAACTATGTAAAAAGGTTCCGTCCGTCGCACCCGGTACCCCATTGTAATAGGGCTTTTCCCCGGTCGTCTGGATATAGGCTGCAGTCATACTCTGGACCACCGGGTCGGACATCGGCGTCTCCGTCCAAGGACGCTCTTCTATGACATCCAGCTCGGCCTCAAACAGCGGATCCTCCGCTTTTAGGCGGACCAAGCAGTCTTTTAACATTTGAATGATTTCCGGATGAGACTGTCCCGGAATCGTCCGAATATCAAGAGCTACCAAGGCCTGTGCCGGCATCACATTGATCTGAGGTTCGGCATTTTCCGGTGCCATCATGATCGTGGGAGTGAAGCTGGGATAGCCCAAAAACGGATCTTTCCCATGCTTAAGGATCTCCTCCCGTTCCAACTCCTCAACGGCCACGATGAAGCGGGCCGCCCGGGTGATGGGGTTAATGCCGCTTAAGGGCATCGCCCCATGTGCCATTTTGCCCTGAACGCGCACACTGATCCGCAAAGCCCCTTTTTGGGTGACACAAAGCTGGTTTTCTTCCGGCTCACAGATGACAGCCCCGTCAATCCCCTCTGCATGTCCAGCCTTGATAAACTGCTTGATCCCAAGCATCAAACCTTCTTCATCCACAGGAATGCAGAGAATGATCCGGCCTGGAAAAGGCTGGCCTGCGCGTTTAATCGCCCTGACAGCCATGATGGCCGCAGCTAAATTTCCTTTGGTATCACAGGCTCCCCGGCCGTAAATCCGGCCACCCTCGATAACCCCTTCGAACGGGGGATAACGCCAATCTTCCGAATCCCCTTCTGTCACCACATCCGTGTGTCCCTCAAAGAGGATGGTTTTACCCGGACTCCCTTCCATCACCGCCCAGACATTGGGTCGGTTCGGCGCTACCTCTTCCGTTTGGACAGTAAACCCTTCTTCCTCTAAGTAGCGGGTCAAAAACTCAGCCACATGCTTCTCATTCCCAGAAGGGCTGTTGGGCCGGAAGACGCTTGGAATACGGATCAAGTCCCTCGTCAATGCGACCAATTCTTCTTTGTCAATGTTTTTCCAGACGGTTTGTAACATATTCAAGAACTCGGGCTCAGATGTAGCCCACGTCTCTTGCAGGTACCCTTCCCCCATGGGGGTAAGACCGTCCTGTGCCTGGCGTGTGGTCTGTTCTCTCATGTTTTCCTTCCTTCCAGTTCATATTTAGTTGAGATTCGAATGCTCTAATGATACACCCTATACTGAAAATTTTAAATAGTACTGTCATAGGCCAGTATACAAAATATGTAGATATCCTACACTAGGCCAGAATATCAGGAATCCTGTCGAATTGCCTATGCTGCCTTTTTATATTAAGAGCGGGAGACTAGCGAAGAATTATGCCTTAATTCCCTTCGACAGTTCCCGCTCTCTTACAATAAAAAAACGAGGGTCACCCAGCCTAACGCGCTTTGCGGAAAGGCATACGCGGAGCATTGGCATTAACGCGATTCATCAGATCCTCTGACGAATTAATGCCCTTTTTGTTTAGGAAGCGCTGCATACCAAACGGCATCACAGGGGTCTGATTTAACCCTTCCCCTCCTGCAGCACCATCTACGACTCCGCCCTCTTGAGCACCGCCTTGAGCAAACCTTCTTCGACCTAAAAACATAAAACCACCTCCTCTTTACCAAGGTATTCCACATATGGTATTGATGTTTCGCTTGTGGCGAAATTCTCCGCCCTTTACCACTAATTTTCTTTGCTCGCCATTGCTGCCTCCACACTTCCAGCCATCTCCTGACTATGGCGAGCCAGCGTTTGCACGGATAAGGCGGTATCGGTAGATTCCCCCACACTGAATGGGCTGATCTCGGAAATATCCGGGGTTCTTTATACCCAAGCGAAGCTGATTATGTTAAGCTTATCAAAAAGGAGAGAAGACGGATGAATTACGATCCACTTTATTATCCCTATCCCTCCAGGAGAATGACAATGTATGCCCGTAACGGGATGGTGGCCACATCTCAACCCCTGGCAGCTCAGGCCGGATTAGATATTTTGCGGCGAGGGGGCAACGCCATTGATGCTGCCATTGCCGTAGCCACTTGTTTGACTGTCGTCGAGCCGACATCTAATGGAATTGGCGGAGATGCCTTTGCCCTCATCTGGACTCAGGGTAAACTCCATGGCCTTAATTCCAGCGGTCCCGCGCCCCATAAGCTTTCTTATAAAACATTGTTGGCTAAGGGATTAACCGAAATCCCCAAGTACGGCTGGTTCCCTGTTACTGTTCCCGGGGCACCGGCAGCCTGGGCCGAGCTGTCCAGCCGTTTTGGCCGCCTGCCTCTGACCGAAGTCATGCAACCCGCCATTAACTATGCCCAGGAAGGATATCCTGTCTCCCCTATCCTCGGCAAACATTGGGATTTAGCTTTTAATAACTACACGAAAAACTTAAGTGGTGAACAATTTAAACACTGGTTTTCAACCTTCGCCCCTCAAGGTAGAGCCCCGAAGATTGGGGAGGTTTGGCGTTCACCCGCTCATGCCCGGACTTTGCAGTCCATTGCCGAAAGTAAAGCAAAGTCTTTCTACCTGGGAGACCTTGCCGAAAAGATAGACAGCTTTGCCCGGCAATATGATGGCTATTTGCGCAAAGAAGATCTGGCCGCTTTTCAACCGGAATGGGTGGATCCCATTCAAGTAAACTATAAAGGGTATCAGGTCTGGGAGATTCCCCCGAATGGACATGGACTCGTCGCCTTGATGGCCTTAAATATTCTGAACGGTTTTGACCTCAAAGAGAAAGAGTCCGTTGAAACCTATCACCTAGCTATCGAAGCCCTGAAACTGGCTTTTGCTGATGGGAAAAAATATATTTCCGACCCCTCAAGCATGCGGGTCAAAGTAAAAGATCTTCTTTCCCCAGCCTACGCTGAAGAAAGAAGAAGACTCATCGGACACAAGGCCCTGCAACCGGAACCGGGTCAACCGGCCCAGGGAGGAACTGTTTACCTGGCTACTGCGGATCAGGAGGGTAATATGGTTTCCTATATCCAAAGCAATTATATGGGGTTTGGTTCAGGCCTTGTCGTTCCGGATACCGGCATAGGATTGCATAACCGGGGGCATAATTTCACCCTTGATCCGACCCATGCCAATGTTCTGGAGCCAGGAAAGCGCCCCTACCATACCATTATCCCCGGATTCCTGACCAAAGACGGCGCAGCCGTCGGACCTTTCGGGGTCATGGGAGGCTTCATGCAACCCCAGGGTCACGTCCAGGTTCTCATGAACACCATCGATTTTCAGCTCAATCCTCAAGCTGCTCTGGATGCCCCGAGATGGCAGTGGTTGGCCGATAAGACGGTGGAAGTTGAGCATCTGATTCCCGAACACATCGCGGAAGCCTTAGCCCGGAGAGGTCACCATATTGTCCGTGCCCTCGGATCGAGCGGCTTTGGCCGGGGACAAATCATCTGGCAAAACCTTGAGGGCGTTTTAGCGGGAGGCTCTGAGCCGCGCACCGATGGTGCGGTCGTTGCCTGGTAATAATATTCACTTAAGGAAGCGAGGGAGCAGACATGTTTAAAAACCGCCTCAAGGAACGCCTAAGCCAGGGTGGTACGGTCTTAGGCACCTTTGTCAGTGTCAATTCCCCGGATCTGGTTGAAGTCATCGGGCTTTCCGGGTTCGACTTTGTCGTCCTGGATACAGAGCATGGCCCTTTCACTGTGGAAACGACCACAAACCTGATTCGGGCCGCCGAACTCCACGGAATGACTCCCTTGACCCGGGTGACCAAGCGCTCAGAAACGACGATCCTTAGAGCCTTGGATGTGGGCACACATGGTATACAAGTGCCGCAAGTCAACGATGGGGAGGCAGCCCGCCAGATCGTGCAAGCAGCCAAATATTTCCCGCTAGGAAACCGGGGGATTGCCCTGCCTCGCGCATCGGATTACGGGTTCCTGAACCCCATGGAGTATTTTAAGCAAGCGAACGAGGAGACGCTCATCATCGTCCATTGTGAAAACAAGACATCTCTCGACAACCTAGATGACATCGCCAAAATCCCCGAAATCGATGTCATCTTCCTGGGTCCCTTTGATATGTCCCAATCCCTTGGCATCCCCGGCCAAGTCAACCACCCCCTGATCCAAGAAGCCGCCGAGCGTGTACTCACGATCACGGAGCAATACGGCAAAGCGGCCGGCATTTTTGCCATCGACGGGGAGCAGGCCCGAAAACGGGCTGAACAGGGCTTTCGCTACATCACTTTAGGCATAGACGTCACCTTATTTGCGAAGGCCTGCCGGAGCGAAGTAGCGGCGTTTAAGCAAACTTCACAAATTCTTTAATTCTAACTTCTCATAAGCAGCACGCTTCACAAGATCATAGACATCCTTGAGCGGTAAATTCCGCTCCTCGGCCAATCTACGACAATCTTCGTATTCCGGTGCAATGTTGCGCGAGCTGCCCTGATAATAAGCAACCTTAACCCTGACTAACCCCAGTTTGGTCTCTACCGGAAAAATCTTATAAGACAGCATATATTTAGTCACGGGATATACCCTAACTCCGATGGTTGTCGTTTCGGCAAAGACAAGGGAATAAAACTGTTCCAACTGATACGGGTGGATTAATAACGACAACATGATAGCAGGCCGGTTTTTCTTCATTTGGATTTTCCGCAAGAAAACATCCATCGCACCAGCCTGTAAACACTTATTAATGAGATAATCATAGAACTCAGGATTCATATCATCAATGTTGGCTTCCATCATTAAGGCTTGCCCCTGGTGAATGCCGTCAGCATCATTATCTGTAGGCCCATAACTGCTATGCCCATCGGATGATTCGATGATTTCCCCGATGCTGAGGCGAAGCAAATTAGGAATGGGCAGCTCCCTGTCACCGGCGCCATACCCGCTCGAAGAAATACGCATGGGCGGCAGATCACCAAAATCCTGGCAGTAGGTCGTTAAGATCGCCGCGCCGGTCGGAGTCGTCAATTCTTTTTCGATCCCCTGGGAATAAATTGGGACATCTTTTAATAATTCCAAAGTTGCCGGTGCCGGCACAGGAATTAGACCATGGGCACTCTGCGTGAAACCGATCCCCGTATGGACAGGGGAAGCATACATTTTCTCAATACCCAGCCGCCAAATGCCTATAGCCGCCCCAACAATGTCAACAATCGCATCGACCGCCCCCACCTCATGAAAATGGACATGGTCGACAGTGGTCAGATGTACTTTAGCCTCCGCGATGGCCAAGCGTGTAAATACCTCTATGCTTTTCGCTTTTACTTCATCCGGCAAGTCACTATCGGTTATGATTTTTTTGATATCATCTAAATTCCGGTGCACATGTCCTTCCTTAGCTTGGACATGCACCTTGGTGCCACTGATCCCTTGTTTGCGCACTTTCTCCATAGTTAGACTGTAACCAGGCAGGTTCAGCTTACCTAAATCTGCCAGCAACTGCTCCCAAGCCAGTCCGGCATCGACCAAAGCTCCTAAAATCATATCGCCGCTGATTCCAGCGAAACAGTGGAAATAAGCCGTTTTCATGCCGATACCTCCCCTAATTTATTAATTAAACTGGCCAGATACCCGGCACCAAAACCGTTATCGATATTAACGACACCCACACCGCTGGCACAGCTGTTTAACATAGCAAGGAGGGCAGCCAAGCCGCCAAAACTAGCTCCATAACCCACACTGGTGGGAACGGCAATCACCGGTTTATCGACTAGCCCACCAACAACGCTAACTAAAGCCCCTTCCATTCCTGCCACCACGATTAAGGCCCGGGCTCGCAGCAATTTGTCTTTTTGGCTTAATAAACGGTGAATACCGGCAACCCCTGTATCATAAAGGCGTTCTACTTTGTTCCCCATGACCTCCGCCGTAATCGCCGCCTCTTCTGCCACAGGCAAATCGGAAGTACCCGCACTTAAGACTAAAATATTGCCGCAGCTTTCTTGTTCTCCCCGCCGGACTACGATCAGCTTGGCTAACTCATAATATTCTGCATCAGGAACAAGCTGTAACACAGCTTGATAAACATCACGGTTAGCTCGGGTGGCCAGAATATTATTGTCTTCTTTTTCCACCAGCTTTTGGGTAATGATCGCTACCTGATCCGGCGTTTTACCGGCACAATAAATAACTTCAGGAAAACCTTGCCTAAGCTGACGGTGGTGATCAATCTTGACAAAACCTAAATCGTCATACGGTAGCGTTTTTAGTTGTTCAAGCGCCGTCTCGACACTAAGCTCGCTATTTTTAACCCCTTTAAGCATCTCACGCAATTTTTTCTCGTTCATAAGTTACCTTCTTTGTTATTATTCACCTGCAAAACCCTTAGCACTTAAACAATAATAAGCTCTCTGGGGAAGTCCGTCAAAATATGCGGGCCTTCCGGCGTAACATGAATCACATCCGTAAGCCTGGGACCGCCCATTTCTTGCTTATAGATTGTCGCCAACAGCAGATCGACAATCATATTAGCTTCGATCCGATCCTGGCGGTTTCTGCCGATAATCGGATAAATTGAACATGCTCTCTTCTCCTTTCCATGATTTTGCAAACTATCAGGGCAGGATGATATATATAGGAGCAGCGGGCGACAATGCCGCCCGCTTAACCCTGCGTGATTAGACCCTTATACCTTATCGTGCACATGCACTTAAGCGAACCCAGGCATCGTCAGCTCCGGCAAATAATTCCGTCACTCTCAGTCCTCACCTCATCCGTGAACTTAGTATCCATTTGTTACTCCGTTAGATATGTGATTTAAAAAAAGGAGAGCAGGTGCCTCTTCCTGCAATTTTAAATTTTTTAAATCAATAACTCTTTGTCTGGTAAATTAGCTAATTGCTCTTATTGAAGTCTTTGGGTTCAGCTAAAAAGGATACAATAACGCCACCTAAGAGAGCCCAGAATGGTGAACTGATTTTCAGAATGGTAATACCGCTCATAGCGATAACCAAAGCAAAAAAAGCGCCAATCTTAAATTTCTTGGTACTAAATGCCTCATCAAAAGCGCCAATCAGTACACCGATCATTGCCAATCCGGCAACAATGCCAATTAAATCTGCCGGCAAACCCGAGACAAATGCTACTGCTATACTGGCTATTAAACCAAAGGCACCGAAGATAATTCCATTAACAACTGTTGCCGCATACCGGCCTTCCTTGTTATCACCGGCTTCTTCGGAGGAGCAAATAGCTGTCATTGGTCCTGCAATATTGGCGTTATGCCCGCCAAAGAAGGAAGTTGCAATTCCACCGATACCACTGATGATTGTCATTATGTTAATGGGTGGTTTATACCCTTGGCCCATTAACACCCCAATCGCCTGGGCATTTTCAGCTCCAATAACCAAAGCAGCCAAGGGAATAGCGATACTGAAGAAAGCATTAATGTTAAAGGCAGGTGCAAAAATCTGGGGAGCAACAAATTTATAGGATACTCCACTCAAATTCAGTCCTCCGACAGAAGCCGCCCCAATAATTCCCAAAACAAGAGCACCTAGGACAGGAGGTATTTTTTTGCTCAACCGTGGCAAAACGAGGAAACCTACTAATGCCGCTACCCCAATTACAGGAGCTTTATTTGCTGAAGTAATAATACCTGTTCCAAAACGGATCATTGCTCCGGCAATCATTGCCATAACAATTGGTAGCGGCAACCACCGCATCACTTTGCCAATAAGACCGGATAAGCCAAGGATTAAAACAAGAATACCAGCGACTAAATATGCCCCTACAGCCTCATTAATTGTAAAGGTACTTAAGGCCCCGATTAGCATTACAGCACCCGGAATAGAATAGGCTCCGTTAATAGGTTGCTTATAATAGAGTGCTAAACCTAGGCTTATAATACCTCCAAAGAAATAAATTGCAAAGAGCCAAGAAATCGCCTGAGCCGAGGTGAGGTTACCTTTTGTTGCAGCACTTAAAACGATAAGTGCTGGTCCGGTACAACCAAAGACTGCGGCAACGATACCAGCGGTTATGGTTTTGGCATTTAAATGCTTAGACAGATCACGTAAACCGCTGGCAAAACCGGGTCCTTTTTCAAAACGTTGGCCTTTTTGCACACTAGTTTCAGGATTCATAATTTTTCCTCCATTCAAAATTCAAAATTCGAGCGGTAAAAATAAGGCTAAGGGCATGCGAAGCTTTAAAAGAGCTTTAACACACCCCGAGTCAACAGAAAACAATTCCCAACCTACAACAGGTTATAAATTAATCCCCCTCTGTTTCAGCCACTTTGGCAGTAGTAATTCTTCCACCCGTTCACTGACTTCCGGTGCCTTCCTGATGAGTAGTTCTGCCAGCGGCTCACTGACATTAATTCCGCCCATTGCCCCGTCAAAGACAATCACCTTGCGCGTTCCGCTCGTCTTATAAGCAAACTCCATGGCAGCTTCCGTGCTTTCAGACACCACAGCATGTTTCATATAACTGAGGTTTTGCGGATCCCGGTTGAAAAGCTCGGCTTGTTCCTGACCCACAACGACGGTCGGAATATGCTCAGTGAAAAAAGCACAGGGGTAACCGGTCCAGGCGTAATTATGCACAGCCATCTTGATCGCTTTGTTCATGGGTGGGATTTCGTCCAGCAAAGGCCTGCCCCGTTTGCCATAAAAAGACTCAGTATACCAGGTATAGGCCGGCAGCGGCATCTCTAGATCATAGAGATCGGTATTCGCGCCGGCGAAGTTAGCATAAATAACGCCTGCCGAGAAAACATAGACAGCCGGAGCCGGGAAATCCAAAGCAGCGATACATTCATCGACTTCCCCCAGCAGGGTCATCATCTTGCCATAGTAACGGCAGCCAATTTCTGTAACCCTGTTATTCAAAGCGTAGAGATCGCTGTCCACATCGACACCGACGATCCCATTCGGTGCCATGGTGAGGAAGGCGGCGAAGGCAAATTTGCTTTGCACAAACGGCGAATCAAAGATCGCCCTCGCCGTAAAGTTAGCAGCCCGCGGACCCAGGTTCTGATGGTATGTGGAACGGGTTTCGATGCGGGCATAAGACATGCCAAACGGTTTGACGGCCCGGTCCACCTGACGGTGAAAATGGACTTCCCGCACATCGCTGTTATGGGCATGGATGATCCAATCCGCATCATAAACCTTCTTGATCCCGTAAAGCGTGCCGATTTCCGTCTCGATGGCAATGCCTTGATCAATCGGCGCCACTCCGATGGCCTTACCGTTAAAATGCTTATCCAAGCCATAACGCTTAATATATTCCTCAGTTTCCCGGAAGCGCAGACCCACACCGGCCCGCAGCCGGATATTTTTGCAGCCGGTTCTTGCCTCGACGACATCTTTAATCGTCCTTAACAGTTCGGCATATGGCTCGCCGCCCAACAAAGTAAAACCATGATGGGAAGCTAAAATGTTGACCGAGTGTTCGGGTTTTATTTTGCTCATATCGACTTTTTGCAAAGCGTTAACCGTTGCTGTGCGGACAGCGGCTAATCCTTCTGTACTGGGATAAATTACTTCCGGTAAATCCGGAAAAAGCTCTTTCAGTAAAACGGATGTCATCCCAGGAAGCTCACTGACCCTGGTTTTTACCAGTTCAGGCTCTATCCCGTATTGGGAAGCACGCGGCGGTATCGGGGTTAAAGGTGAACGCATTAAGTATCACTCCTTCCTTGCAAAGGTGCCTCGACGACCCGGTCTAAGAGCTTGATGTCCTCGTCGAAGTAGAACCCGCGGCTGGCATACTTCTGCTTCACTTCTTCCGGTATCTCCCAAACTGTCACCGTTTTGCCATACCATTGCCAGCCGTTTTTAGGCCGCTGCGGTTCGATTCCCGCCGCGTCCAACAAACGTAGTAACGGCTGGATGCATTCCACCTTGCATCCTGTACGTACCCCTGTTAAATAAGATAGTTCTTCCGGAGACTTAGCACCTTGCAAAATCGCTGCGGCCACTTCTTCCGCTCGCGTGGCTGTACAATAGCAAATCAACTGTTCCGGGTTAAATTTCGCTTTCTTGCACAGTTCTTCAATCTGGGTGTAATCCACGGCACTGACATCAACTTTCACATAGATCGGTTGTTCTCTTTTTACCATCTTGATCGCATAATCCGGGCAGCGCTGTTCGCAGGCGGCACAGCCCCGGCAGCGTTCACTGTCAATGACTGCAATCCGGTTTTCCATTTGAATCGCCACCACAGGACAAACCATTTCACAAATTTTGCAGCCGCGACACTTGTCTTCTTCCACCACAGCCAGTAGATTAACGACTTTCATAAGAACCTCCTCTCTTCTGAGCCAACTTGTACGCCACATCAACAATCATGTCTTCCTGACCTCCGACCATTCGCCTCCTTCCTAATTCCGCCAGAATATCCCGGGGATCAAGCTGAAATTTCTCCGCAGCTCGATACGTGTGTAAGAGAAAACTGGAATAAACACCGGCATAGCCCAACATTAGCGGAGCATTGCGCACCACTTGGGGCCGGTGCATCACCGGCTCAACCCGATCCTCGGCGACATCCATGATCTTGTAGAAGTCAACGCTGCTTTGATAACCGGCTTTAGCCAAAACGCCGACCAGCACTTCGATTTGGGTATTCCCTGCCCCTGCCCCTAAGCCCCGGCAAGTCCCGTCCAGAAAACTGGCGCCGACTTCCAGCGCCGCCAGAGAATTGGCTGTTGCTAAGGATAAGTTGTTGTGGGCATGAAAACCGACGGGCACTTTAACCGCTTCCACAACGACTCCTACCCGGGCCTTGACATCCTCAGGCAGCATGGCTCCTGCCGAATCAGCAACGTAAATAATATCCGCACCATAAGACTCGAAGAGTTTGGCCTGTTCCACCACTTTTTCCGGCGGTGCCATATGACTCATCATCAGAAAACCAAAAGCCTGCAGGCCTAATTTCTTTGCTATCCCGATATGCTGCTCTCCAATATCTGCTTCCGTGACATGCGTGGCCACCCGTACCG
This sequence comes from Desulfosporosinus sp., assembly GCA_020692355.1. Lineage (GTDB taxonomy): Bacteria > Bacillota > Desulfitobacteriia > Desulfitobacteriales > Desulfitobacteriaceae > JAJZPA01. The sequence continues at coordinate 4,681 of JAIMKP010000008.1, read as the reverse complement.
CTTTCGCTCCGCACTGGGCGGCATGTTCCAAATTCTCCACACTCGCGATGCCGGGCAGGAGCAACACGGTTAATTTTCCATTTTTAATGGCTTTAGCCGCTGCAACCAACATATCCTCCTCGCTGGTCAGCGACCACCCGTAGTTGAAGGAAGATCCGGCCAGACCATCGCCATGGGTGACCTCGATATACTCGATCCCGGCAGCATCCAGCCCGCCGGCAATCGCCTCAATCTGCTCCACCGTATATTCATGACTCACGGCATGGCTGCCATCCCGCAAGGTTGTATCCACCAGATGAATTAATGTTCCCTTACTCATACCTGCACTCCCTTTGCCAGTAACTTTTCCGCGATTTTTTCGGCAACCCGCACCGCCGCTGAAGTGATAATATCCAGGTTCCCAGAATATTTGGGCAGAAAATCGCCCGCACCCTCGACTTCTATGATCGTGGTCACTTTATGACCGTCAAGAATAGGCGGCACCCGAAGCCGATAACCGGGCACATAGTTCTGAATTTCTTTAACGATCCGGTTGACGGCCTTTATAATGGCTTCTTCGTCAGGGTTTTCCACTTCGACATAAACGGTATTACACATCATAATCGGCGGTTCCGCCGGATTCAGAACGATAATGGCCTTACCCTTTTTAGCGCCGCCCACTTCAACAATAGCTCTAGATGTGGTTTCCGTAAATTCATCGATGTTCTGGCGGGTTCCCGGACCGGCGCTCTTACTGGAGATACTGGCTACAATTTCACCGTATTTTGCTCCAGCAGCCTCATGAATGGCATAAATAATGGGAACCGTTGCTTGACCGGCACAGGTCACCATATTTAGATTAGGTTCTGCCTTGAGTCGATCCAGATTGACACACGGTACAACATAAGGCCCGACGGCTGCCGGTGTTAAATCAATAGCAATTTTTCCTGCTTCTTTCAGCAAAGGAGCATGCTTTAAGTGGGGTTTGGCTCCGGTGGCATCAAAAACTATTTTGATATCGGGGTCCGCGAGAACCGCATTGATACCCTCAACTGAGGTATTAATCCCCATGACCCGAGCCCTTTTAATCCCTTCAGATTCGACAATTCCGGTGAGCAGGCCCATTTCCAAACGTTTACTTTTCAGGATTTTGTACATTAAATCAGAGCCGATATTTCCCGGACCAATGATTGCAACCTTGATCTTATTCACAACTACATCTCCTTAAGTTTGGGGTAAGCTTTATTGTTTTCTTTGGGGTAATTGTCAAAGTTAAATGAATCTCAAATTTAAACTACCCAATCCATCAAAGGACAAGGTAAAGACATCCCCAGCCGCCGCTGTTTCCGCCGCCGTAACTGCCCCGGACAGAATGATTTCGCCTGCTTCCAAGGCAATATCAAACTCAGCCAGTTTATTGGTCAGCCAGGCCACAGACGCCGCCGGATGGCCCCAGACTTCGGCCCCGGCCCCACTGCTGACCATCTCACCATTCTTCTCCAAGACCATGCCAATCAGACGCAAATCGAGGTCTTGCACCGGAACCAAGCGGCTGCCTAAGACCAAGCGGGCACTGGACGCATTATCAGCAATCGTATCCGGCAATTTAATTTTCCAATCGCGAATCCGGCTATCCACGATTTCAAAGGCAGGCATCACGCCTGCGGTCGCCCGCAGGACATCGGCAATCGTTATTCCCGGTCCTTTTAGCTTGTCTTTTAAGATAAAGGCCAGTTCCCCTTCTACTTTGGGCAAGAGAAGTTCCTCCCGCCGACAAGCCTCCCCTTCTAAAATGAGCATGTTATCCAGTAGATGACCGTAATCAGGTTCGTTCACCCCTAAAAGCTTTTGCATACCTTTACTGGTTAAACCGATCTTTTTGCCGATAATTTTGCGTCCTTGCGTCAGTTTCATGGCAATTCCCTCAAGTTGGATCTTATAAGCGTCCTGAATGGTCAAACCGGGATAGGTTGCCGTTAACTGTTCCAGCGGCTTCCTCTCATTTTCCGCCTTCGCTAACATTTCCGCTATGTCTCTGTAATTCATGCTCATGCCCTCCTTTATTCATCATTGAACGCCAACGTTCACGTAGAGCGCCGACGATGACATCGGCTAATTCCGGAGCACTCAATCCCCGGTCTAACCCTTCCAGCAGTCGGTCGCATCCCAATCGGGCTTCCTCATGTGGACCGGGTAAGGCCACCAAAAGGGCTATCCCTACTTGGCCGACCGCAATCCGCACCCCCTCTTTGTGATGACGGTGGTAATCAGGGGTAAACTTTAAAATCCAGGGTGTATAAGCCTGGGGATCAAGACGCAGGACGGCTTCGATACTATAATCTTTATCCTCAGCACCCACGCCCCCGGTCGTAATGATCAAACCATACCCCGCCTCCAGCGCTTTTTCGATACCTGCAGCAGCGGCCTTGGCATTGTCTTCAAGGATACCGCCAAAACGGGTTTTAAACCCATGATTTTCTAACTGTTGTAAAATATAGGGGGAGTTTGTGTCCTCAATTTTGCCGGCAATCACCTCCGCCCCGGAAGAAAAGACAATGGCCCTGCGTGCCACAGCCTGGCTAACCTGGCGAGCCTGTTCCGCCGCTGCTTCCAGCACCTCTTCTGCTTCCCGGGGATCAAGTGCGATAAATCCTAACACACCTTCCGAATGGATTGCTGCCTTGGCCCCGACCACTACCCCGGGCAAAGCGGCTAAGCTCTGTAGGATTTCCTCTCCTTTGCCGGCCACGGCTTCGGCTTGTACCTTTTGCTTCAGCACATCAAAAGCGATTAAACCTAGCCTCACATCAACAACCATAACTTCCTCCGGCATTAAACCGAGCGCTTTGGCAGTAACCTCAGCTACTTGACCCAAATTGGCATTGTTTAAATCAATGTCATCAATCCAAAAGGTGGTTTTTTCTAACAACTCCCATTCCATTATGCCTCTCCTTCCACATCCAGGCTGAAATCGAGCAGGGGAGCATCAAGAATAGCGCGACCGACGTCCACAATATCTGCCCCTAGGTCAGATAGTTGCGCTAGTTGCTTAACATTCACACCGCCGGCAAAGGCCAACTGTACGCGCGTACGCCAGCCCCCTTCTTCTGCTGCGTTGGCTACCATTTTAAAATCCCCGATTTGTCCGGTATCTATCATTAAAATATCTGCTCCGGCTTCGACGGCTAGATTAGCTTCCGCTGCGATAGCTATAGACTCCCCCCGCAGCTGAGCTACGACCAAGCGGGCTGGATCAAATTGCTTAGCCCTGGCAACCGCTGCAGCAATCCCATGAAACATCCTAATGTAGTTTTTGTCTAAATAGATAAACGGCTCTTCGGTCATGCGTAATCCTACCCCACCGGTCATGACAGCCCGGCGTAATTCTTTGCGCAGAGCAGAATTAAGCTTTTTCCAGGCCCCACAGACCACTTTCACCTTTTCTACCTGATGAGCAAAAGCAGCAGCAGCGGTAGCAACTCCGGAAGACTTACCAATAACGCCCAGCAGAATTTCCTCCGCTTTGGCTACTGTCTCTGCATCGCTCGTGGCTGAAAAGACAATAGAACCAGAACTTAGGACTTCTCCCTCCGGTACCATCATTACATTCCTGAGGTCTAATTCTGCAGCCACAGTTTTTAAACTTTCTGCTCCTGAAAAAACCCCGCTTTCCTTAGCTCTGATACTGAAGCTATAACTGTTCTCCTTAATCGGATAAAAAAGAAATTCACGCACCTCCATGGACATCCCTCCCCACAATCGGTCTAAAGCCCAAACTTCCTGAGATATCCAGACCGGTTTTAATGATGTGCTCAATAACCGTATTAAATCGCTCGCCCACCATGCGTGCGGTCGGACCCGATATACTGATGGCGGAACAAACTCTCCCGGAATAATCCCGAATAGGAACGGCCACACAACGCAAACCATCCATAATCTCTTCATTATCAATGGAATATCCTTGCAGCCTTATCTTCTTCAGTTCTTCTTCCAACGTCTTCATATCCGTTATGGTATTTTCCGTATAACGATTCAAACCTTTCGTAGCAATTATTCGTTTTAACTCACTGGCGGGGAGATTCGCTAATAAAGCTTTACCGACTCCGGTGCAATGAGCCGGCAAACGGTTCCCGACTTGGGAAACAATCCGGAAGGACTGCTTGCTTTCCCGTTTATCAATATAGAGAACTTCACCCTTATCTAAAATCACCAGATGGACTGTCTCTTCCAAATCATCGACCAAAGACTGGATATAAGGGGCAGCAACCTGACGGACATCCCACGTATTGGCAACAATATTACCCACTTCGAAGAGCCTGATGCCTAAACGGTATTTGCCGTCAAAGGGCGATTGCTCAATATAATTAAAATCCCTTAACGTTGCCAAGAGCCCATAAGCCGTGCTTTTAGCGATCTTCATTTCTTTAGCAATTTCACCTAAAGTCATATCCCGCTTGTTATCTGCCAGCAAATCGATAATTTTGAGAGCCTTAGATACGGACTTAATGGGCGAACTCATCACAGAAGGCTCTTTCGGCATTGAAAAATCAACTCCCTCGAATTATTTTAAAAAGACCTCATTCGGTAATGTCGAACGCCGTTTTTGTTTACCGTCTACCTAATTATTCGCTAATATTATTCCCATTCCTGCTAGATCCTTGGTTCGTCCATTCGATATAGCCGCAAGTTTTCTGCTAATGCC
>JAIMKP010000059.1 GCA_020692355.1 Desulfosporosinus sp. | reverse complement strand
CCGCCTATAGAGGACGGGGGACTTCTCGCAAGTCATGTTAAACGCCGATCTAGGCCGGGTACAGGATCCTCGCACATCGATTGGAGGGGGAAGCAGATGAGAAGGCATTCCCTACAGGACTGGGCGATCTTGATTGATAAACTACGCCCACTTGGCTACGCAGTGGCGGGCGGCTTAGCCGTAGGAGTTTATTCCCCAGAAAGAGCCACACAGGATTTGGATCTCGTTATGGTCACCCGTTCCCAGATGGAAGAACGCTTACACGAACTGGGTTATACCCAAGTTAACAAACTAACTATTGGAGGCAGCACCTGGAGATTGCCGGATGGCCGGGAAATCGACGTGATTGATATCTCGGACAGGCCATGGGCAGAGAAAGCGTTACAAGAGGCACTAACAACAACATTTCATGGTTTTCCCATCTTACCATTACCCTATCTGGTTCTAATGAAGCTAGAAGCCTCGCGAATACAAGATATTGCGGACATCGGCAAAATGCTCAAATACGCTGACTCAGATCTGCGTCAGCATGTCGCTCCTTTGTAACTTCTTACAAGCCCCAGGATCTTGAGGATTATGATAAGATCGTTTTGCTTAGTGACTTAACATGAAGAAGGGCAACCTTTACGGTTACCCTGATGTCTGACAGAAAATAGTGAAGTCGCCCATAAGCCGAGTTCTGTTCCTCCTGACGGAGGTGATGATCATCTATCTAGGACCGCCGTTACCGTCGGCCTCAAGCGACCTTACCCGGGAGAGAAACGGGCCGTTTCATGGCTCCCCTATTCGGTCTTGCTCCAGGTGGGGTTTACAGGGCCAGCCAGTCACCTGGCTGCCGGTGAGCTCTTACCTCGCCTTTCCAGCCTTACCCAGCACTCAGAAGCCTGAGTGCTGGGCGGTATATCTCTGTTGCACTATCCTTGGGGTCACCCCCACTGGGCGTTACCCAGCACCTTGCCCTATGGAGCTCGGACTTTCCTCAGAGGCGGCCTTTCGGCCCCTACCTCCGCGATCATCTGGTTGACTTCGCTTTCCTATCTTACGCTAAAACATTTGCGCAGTCAAATGGTTTATTTTGCTCTTTATCCACAGATTGGGGATAAACCCTGAATAATTTGTGGATAACTAAGCGAGTTTCTCCCGTTTAACCCGCCGTGTCATGATCAGCATAGATGGACGCTGGGGCTTGCCCATTTCCTCCATCTCATCGTCAATATCCATCAGCGCAACAAGGAGCTTGGCCCGCTCGCCTTCTTCAGAAGTGAACCGATTCATAATCCGCTCTCTTTGTTTGCGTAGAAATTCTGAACGTTCCATCCTTGATCCCCCTTTCTATTTTCTATTAAATTCTGACACATCAGAGTGATGTCTGCCGTGTTAAGTATCACAATTTTTCTGTGGTATTTTCTTAGGAAGAACATCTTCTTTAGACTAATTACATTTTACTTTATCCGACTGTTTCTGTCAAGTATAGTTAGAAATTAATCTTAATATAGTTATAGACATATCGCTGAATCTAACATATGTTAGATATGGAATACATTCATGCCATTAGGCTCTGATATGTTAGGCTCTGATACGCCAAGGCAGACTTGTTCGGCTCACCATGATCTCTACATCCCGTAGAGCTTTCTCCTCTTTAAAGTAATCGGCCAAGGTCTTGAGCATTGGGGCTTCGCTTAAGAAATGCCCCATATCGCATACAGTCATCCCGCCCTGCAGGGCATCGAGCACCTGATGATGATCCACATCTCCTGCGATCAGTAGATCCGCTCCGCGCGCCAGGGCCTTGGGAATAAAACTGCCTCCGCTGCCGTTCGCAATCGCAACTTTTCGGATAGGCTTGGACCGATCGCCTGCAAAGCGCACACTCGATAAATCGTGACTTGAAGCAAAGAGAGATGCTTCATGGAGCGAAGACGAAACCGATGGCGACAGCCGCGCTGCCAGTCGTCCCCAAACACGCTCCAAGGATTCTGCTTCTGGCAAAAGGCCGATGACACCATAGCCGCGGGCCTTGCCTGTATTTCGCAATGGGATAAGGTCATAGGCCGGTTCTTCATAGGGATGAGCTTTTTTTAAAGCCTTGACGGCATGCGCGGCTAAACGCTCTGGGAGAATGCTTTCCAGGCGCACCTCGGCAACATGAGTCAACTCCCCGATGTTACCAACAGTAGGATGAGACCCGGGGAGGGGCTTGAACATCCCATCCCCTGAGGCTTGGAAAAAAACATCCGAGTAATAAGCACTGTGGGCTCCATCTGTCACGGCTTGCCCTACGCCGACGCCTGCCAAGACCTCCCGCACGCTATCCACATCAGACTGGGGAACGAAGACGACCAGTTTTAGGAGGCCCTCACCTCCGGTCGGATCCAGGATGTCCATTGTTTGAAGGCCCAAGGCTTCACCCAGCGTCCAACTGGACGAAAACCGTGACTGATCCAAATTCGTATGGGCTGCATAATAAGCAATCCCGTGTTGAATCAACTGGATCGGAATGTCTACCTGCCTATTATCTGTCCTCAGGTTCTTAAGCGGGCGAAAAAGCAGGGGATGATGCCCAACAATAAGCTCTGCTCCATAGTCGATCGCCTCTTGAACCACCTCTGGGCTCGGATCCAGTGCCAGCAAGATTCGTTCCACCTTAGCCGCCCCATCCCCAATGAGGATCCCCACATTATCCCATGTTTCCGCCCACGCTTTTGGAGCTACTCTTTCAACCACCTCAGCGATAAAATAAACCGACACTGCCATACTTCTCTTCCTTCCTCTGAAGTGAAATGATAGCGGAGCGATGGCCTGCAAAGCCTCAACCGCTTTTAATTCCACCTTCGCCTCCGTAATTTTTGGGCCTACCATTGAAGGCTTCCCTTTCTGCATCTCCTTTATTCGAGCATTCAATGCCTCCCAGCGTTCAGCGAGAAGACGCTGAACTAAATCTCCACCCTTTTCCAGAACCAACGGGCCAATTTGCCAGAATAAAGCCCGGGCCCGGTCGCGAAACACTGCCTGCTCTGCGCAACCCACACGCATTCCAGCGAGCCACGCCTTTTCGCTTGAGTCCACGTCCGCCAGGCTCCATCCGCTTTCGCGTGAGTAAACCATCACCACATACACTTTCCCGTCTTCTTCAACTAGGGCTTCATCCTGGAGACGCCATCCGCGGTCGAGCAACACCTTGCGCACTTTTCCTTCGGCACCCTGCGGCTGCAGGATCAGCTTCTTAACCTGCTCCAACACATCTGGTCTTCCCGAGAGGATCTCCAAAATAGTACTTCCGCCCATCCCCGCAATCGTCAGCGTATCCACCTCGTCGGGGAATAACGGGTGCAGGCCGTTTCCCTGGCGCACCGTGATTTTCGCTTCAAGGCCACGGCTTTCCACAGCGGCTTTGGCCGATTCATAGGGGCCTTTGTGAATGTCTACCGCCACAGCCGAACCCACCCTGCCCTGTTCACATAAAAAAATCGGCAAATAAGCATGATCCGTGCCAATATCCCCCAGCTTTGCATTCGGGTGGACATACAGGGCAATCTGAGCTAAACGCGGGCCTAAATTGATCGCCACTGGCAAACCCCCATTTCTAGATCCGATGGTTCAAGGTCGCACCGCGTTGCATTCCGGCCACGTACTTTGGCTGACCCTTGGCTATATTGTTCCCAAAATTCGAGGCAAGCAAAATGGACTATAGCCTTATGCCACAGTCCATGCTGATTGACAATATGGTGGGCGATGACGGGATCGAACCGCCGACCTCTTCCGTGTGAAGGAAGCGCTCTCCCGACTGAGCCAATCGCCCATATTAGAGGTGGGAAGCATGAAGTCGGATGTCAGAATAAGTTCCCGACCCACTACCTCGATCTGACCTCAATTCTCAAACTTCTAACCTCAAGTCTCTGACCTCTGACTTCAATTCTCTGACCTCTGAATTGGTGACCCGTGCGGGATTCGAACCCGCGTTACCGCCGTGAAAGGGCGGTGTCTTAGGCCGCTTGACCAACGGGCCGTTATCGATGTTCGATGTTCGATGCTCGAAGTTCGAATTCAAGAATCCTCACTGGATTAAACTTCGGTTCTGCTCACCGACATACTGAAATCTCTTAAACCAAATACTATAGCACAAGTTCTTGCCGCGCACTTCGCACTTCGGGCATGGTGGGCCCACCTGGGATCGAACCAGGGACCGACCGGTTATGAGCCGGCTGCTCTACCGCTGAGCTATAGGCCCATGTCCTAACAAAAATAAATTGGCTCCCCGAGCAGGACTCGAACCTGCAACCTACCGGTTAACAGCCGGTTGCTCCACCATTGAGCTATCGAGGAAAGCCCTTTGCACCGATTATTATACGCATTTTAGAATAGAGAGTCAAGCTATCCTGAGCACTCTGTTGAAAAGTGGGCGTTTATTCGACTTCAGGTGGAATAAAGTCTTCCACTCGGCCAATAGTTCAATTCGCAGCTTGGCCTCGATACGTTAGTCTACACCGTAGACTAACGTATCTGAAGCTTTGATATTTTATTGGTAACACGAGTTTACTTTAGCAAAACAAGTTTACTTACTCCAAATAATCCTTAAGCTTTTTGCTCCTACTCGGGTGACGGAGCTTGCGCAGGGCTTTAGCTTCGATCTGGCGAATCCGCTCCCGCGTGACGCCAAACTCTTGGCCCACTTCCTCAAGGGTTCTTGTCCGACCATCATCGAGACCGAAGCGAAGGCGCAGCACTTTTTCCTCCCGAGGAGTCAAGGTTTCCAAGACCTCCTCCAACTGCTCTTTCAAGAGGATGAATGAGGCCGCATCTGAAGGTGCTAAGGCATCTTCATCCGGGATAAAGTCCCCCAAGTGCGAATCCTCCTCTTCCCCGATCGGAGTCTCCAAGGAGACCGGTTCTTGGGCGATCTTCATGATTTCCCGCACGCGCTCCACCGGGATCTCCATGACCTTGGCAATCTCTTCCGGGCTAGGCTCACGCCCGAGTTCCTGCAGAAGCTGGCGGGAAACGCGGATCAGCTTGTTGATTGTCTCCACCATATGCACCGGAATCCGAATTGTCCGTGCCTGATCAGCAATGGCGCGCGTGATCGCCTGACGAATCCACCACGTCGCATAAGTGCTGAATTTAAATCCTTTACGGTGGTCAAACTTCTCCACCGCTTTGATGAGTCCAAGATTCCCTTCCTGAATCAGATCGAGAAACAACATCCCACGACCGACATAGCGTTTGGCAATACTGACAACCAGCCGCAAATTGGCTTCGGCCAGCCGTCTTTTCGCTCCTTCGTCCCCAGCCTCCATGCGCATTGCCAGTTCAATTTCATCTTCCGCCGTCAGCAAGGGAACCCGCCCGATCTCCTTCAAATACATGCGGACCGGATCATCAATTCCTACACCCTCCGGGATGGAGAGATCCACTTCGGCTTCTTCTTCACTGTCCTCTGCAACTTCATCGACTTCAATAACCTCATCCGTGGCCGGTTCTAAGGCTTCTCCGTCTTCCTTACCATCGGGCACGACCTCAATGCCCATCTGGCTCAATTGTTCATAGATCTCATCAATCTGGTCGGCGGTTAGTTCAATCCCTTGGAGGGAATCCATGATTTCCTTGTACGTTAGTGATCCCTTTTTCTTTCCTATTTGGACGAGATTTCTGACACTCTCGATCTTGCGTTCTTCCTCACTCACCGGATTCCCCCCTTCCTTGGGATTTTTCTTTTGCATGCTCATTACCTTGTTATTCGCCACGTTTTAACCGCTCTCCTATCTCTCTTAACAGAGCCAGGGCTGCTATCATGTCGCCGGATCGTTCCGATGCTGCCATGCGAACCTGAAGCTCTTCAATTTGTTCTTCATCTCGCGCATCACAAATTACTTTGATGCAGTCGTCGAGTAATCGTTCGGGTTTGGACGGATCGACTTCTTCCGAAAGCAAACTCGCTAGATTGGTTTGCGCTTCTTCATTAAGATTTAGGCTAAGATGGAGGACGTCGGTCGTGTTTCCTTCCCGGATCCGATGCAAGATGGCTTGGTGTTCGGGGATTTGACAAAAATCTTCTCCCAGGATTTGGTTCACTCGTTCCAGACGGGAGATGTCTTCAAGAATCAACCGTAAAATATTCCGTTCAGCCCGGTAAACGCCCAGAGACACCGTCGGATGCTCAACCACCGGATACTCATGAGGATTTACATACCTAATGATATTATCCCTATTTTTTACATAAATATCCTGTTGTGGGGGTAGATATTCCGGTTGTTGCGCCTTTTTGGGCTTCGTGGTGCCTTTTACGGCAATTTCACGCTGTACCGCTTCCAGAGACAACCCCAGCTCCTGGCTTAGGAACCGTTCGTACCCCTCCCGCTCGACAGGGCTTTTCACTTTCCCGATGTCCGGAGCCAACTTGGCTACGAGTTCCGCCTTTTCCTGGATGTTGAGCGCCGACCGCCCTTGAGCGAGAATTCTATACTTAAACTCGACATATGTCTGAGTTTGCGTTAAACTATCCTTGAAGGCATCTTTTCCTTGGGCTTTGAGGAACTCGTCCGGATCCTTGGCACCCTCGAGGTGGAGGATTTCTGCGCGCAAACCCTCAGCGAGAAGAATCTCAGCTGCCCTTAGGGCTGCCTGCGTCCCGGCCGCATCTGAGTCGTAGACGATAACCACCTTCTGCGTATACCGTCTGAGAAGTTTGGCCTGATATTTGGTCAAGGCTGTTCCCAGTGAAGCCACCGCATTATAAAAACCCGCCTTGTGCAGTGCGATGACATCCATATAGCCTTCCGCCAGAAGGGCATAACCTTCTGCCCGCAACCCTTGATGAGCCTTATGCATTCCGTAAAGATGTCGACCTTTGCTAAAGAATTCAGTTTCCGGAGAGTTAAGATATTTCGGCAAGGAATCATCCATTACTCGACCGCCAAACCCCACCGGACGCCCTCTGGCATCAAGAATGCTAAATATGACCCGGTTACGAAAACGATCATAATACTTTCCTTCAGCTTTTGCCCGCTCCAACACAAGTCCCGCATCCGAGAGTTCCCTGGCACTCACACCCCTTGCTTCCAGAGCCATTAGCAAGCCATCCCAACGGTCTGGCGCATACCCCAACCGGAAATCCCGAATCGTCTCTTCCTCTATGCCACGCTTCACAAAATACTGACGGCCTGGTTCCCCTTCCGGTGAGGCCAAGAGGATTTCGTTGAAATAGTTCGCTGCCCAATCGTGAATTTCTTCCCAACGTTTTTGTCTTTCCTTCGCCTCCCGTTCCTGAGGGGATAGAGTTCGCTCCGGTAAAGTAATCCCTGCTTTTTCAGCTAAATACTTTAAGGTATCCATGAATGTCCAGTTTTCCTTTTTCATTAGAAAAACGAAGACATTCCCGCCTGTATGACAGCCGAAGCAGTAAAAGATTTGTTTTTCCGGAGTTACGGTGAAACTCGGAGTCTTCTCTGCATGGAAAGGGCACAGGCCTAAATAGGTTTTGCCCTTCCGCTGCACAGTAACATATTCAGAGATGACCGCTAAAATGTCTGTGCGCAGGCGTACTTCATCAATGATTTCTTCGGGGATTCTACTTTCCACATCCATCGCCTTTCGCACTTAACCGATTAGCAGAGGTTTGTCAATCCTTGTATAGGATTCTTCGCCAAAAATCCTCGGAATCCTCTTTTTTACCCCAAGCAAAAAGTTAAAAACGGAAAGAGAGGTACGCTCACGTCACCCGGGGTCTGACCCCAACACAATTTAGACACAATTTAGACACAATTTAGACACAATTTAGACACAATTTAGTAGGACTAGCACCAAAAAACAATGGAAGCACAAGAACCGTCCCTTTGCTTACGTTAAGATTGTGAGGTGTCAAATAATGAACCGCAATTACCTACGGCTATTCTTCGCATTGAGCCTAAGCTTGGTGCTGTCTATTTCGGGCTGCGGTCAAGCCAAAACCAGCGTTAATCCTCCGGAAAAGTCAAACACTACGGATTCTTCCACTCAAACTCCTAAGGACTCAAATAACACCCCAACTGTGCACCCCGTCAGCCTCACGCTCTATTTTCCGACCCCTGATGCCGACGGGCTGGCTAAAGTGGAGCGCTCCGTTAACATCACGGATGGAGCCATGATCAAGGCTATTTTTAGCGAACTGCAGAATCCGCCTTCCGGTCTTGACAAAGTTTTGCCAGAGGGTACGCAGCTTTTGGGCGCTACCGTCAAAGACGGAGTGGCCACCCTGAACTTATCAAAAGAATTTCGAAAAAACTTTAATGGAGGGTCGACCGGTGAACAGATGATCCTCTTTAGTATTATCGACTCGCTCACAAGCCTGTCCAATGTCCAGTCTGTCCAGTTCCTCCTGGAAGGTAAGCCACAAGAAGCGATTCTTGGGCACTTGGATACGACCGAGCCGCTCAAACGCAATGAGAAAATCATCCTTAAGCAGTAGACGAGATATTACCAGTAAGCGCCTTGTCGATCAAGTTCTAACAGAAAGGAACCGAGGATCAAATATCCTTGGTTCCTTTTTCATCCGTTCCCGTTCGTAAAGCTTAATCTTTTGCGATTAGGGGAGTTGCAGGAAAGTTCAACCTTCCCTGTCTGATTTAGGTTACAATTCACTGCTTTCAACCTAGTGCTTCGGCACAAACAACTTCTGGAAAAGGTCGATCGCATAGTTATCCGTCAAACCGGAAATGTAATCCACCACCGCCTGCGTCTCATTCCCTTCGGCCCAAGCCAGATACCCTGCCGGCAGCCTGTCCAAGTTCCAACGATAGTAGTCAAAGAGCGCCTGAACGATGTACTGGCCCTTACGCCGTTCCTCCCGGAGCTTTGGACTATTATACACTTCGCTAAACATAAACCGACGGAAAATCTGCATCGCCTTGGCCACCCGCTCCGACTGCCGAATCTTCCGTTCTCCCTCTGAAACGGAGATCATGTCAATCACCATTGTCGTGATCATTTGGCTTGGGGTCATCCCGAGCACCTCTCTCACAGCTTCGGGCAGATCCCCTGGCTTGAGTATCTCAGCCCGTAAAGCATCATCATAATCATGACAAAGATAGGCAACCCGATCCCCGATCTTGACGATCTGTCCTTCCAGCGTTGTCGGAACCCCGTCCCCTGTATGATGAAGAACTCCATCCAGCACCGGCGCGGTCAGATTCAGGCCTTTTCCCTCATTCGTAAGCACCTTCAGAATGCGAATTGATTGTTCATTATGTTCAAAATGCTTGATCACCAAGCGCAGGGCCTCTTCCCCAACATGCCCAAATGGGGTGTGTCCGACATCATGCCCTAACGCAATGGCCTCGATGAGATCCTCATTCAGCCTCAGCCCCCGCCCAATCGTCCGGCAAATCTGGGATACCTCGAGGCTGTGGGTCATCCGGGTGCGATAATGGTCCCCGCTAGGAGCAATATACACCTGAGTCTTATGCTTCAAACGCCGAAAGGGTTTGCTATGCAGGATTCGATCCCGATCTCGCTGAAATTTGGTCCGAATCGTGCATTCTTCCTCTTCCCGCTGCCGATGGGCCCGGGCACTCTGCGCCGCCAAGGGAGACAGCCGTTCACGTTCTTCCCGCTCTGTACGTTCTCGAATCGATTCCATTAGAATACCTCCACGTCAGGACACCGAGAACCATCCCCTTTGTCTCCTTTGTCTCTACCCGTTCTTCACCATAGCCTGGGCGGCAGCGAGGCGGGCGATGGGGACGCGGAACGGAGAACAGGAGACATAATTAAGCCCGATGAGGTGGCAGAATTCGATTGAGGAAGGTTCTCCACCGTGTTCGCCGCAGATGCCAAGTTCAAGATTTGGATTGACTTTGCGACCGAGTTCGGAAGCCATGCGCATGAGTTTGCCGACTCCGTTACGATCGAGAACGGCGAAGGGATTGTTCTCAAGGATTTTCTTATCCAGGTAAGCCTGAAGAAACTTCCCTTCCGCATCATCACGGGAAAAACCCAGGGTCGTTTGCGTGAGATCATTCGTTCCAAAGGAGAAGAAGTCGGCCACCGTGCCGATTTCGTCGGCTGTAAGAGCGGCGCGAGGCACTTCGATCATAGTTCCCACTTTATACTCGAAGGAAACCCCCTGCTCAGCCATCACTGCTTTGGCTGTCTCTTCCACCAAATTGCGGAGCATAACCAGCTCCTTCTGATGGATGACGAGAGGAATCATAACCTCCGGATGAATCACATACCCCTCTTGAACCAAGCGGGCTGAGGCTTGGAAAACCGCTCTAGCCTGCATGGCATAGATCTCAGGGAAGGTGACCCCTAAGCGACAGCCCCGATGCCCAAGCATGGGATTCAGCTCAGTAAGGGAGCGGATTTTGCGTAGCAAGCTTTCTTTTTCACGAAGGGCTAAAGGATCATTTCCGGTTACTTTGAGTTCGGTGGTTTCTACGACTAAATCCTCTACATTGGGCAGGAATTCATGCAGCGGCGGATCCAAGAGGCGAATCACCACCGGAAGGCCCTGCATGGCCTTGAGGATGCCATAGAAGTCCCCTTCCTGCATCGGTAAAAGCTTGGCTAGGGCGTCTTCACGCTCAGAGATGTTTTGCGAAAGGATCATTTCTTGCACAATCGGGATACGCGCGGGATCCATGAACATATGCTCGGTGCGGCAAAGCCCAATCCCTTGCGCCCCGAAGTCACGGGCTTTTTGGGCATCATTCGGAGTGTCAGCGTTAGCCAAGACCCTGAGCCTCCGTACTTCGTCAGCCCAGCCTAAGAGTTCCTTAAACTCACCGCTTAATTCTGGGTCGATCATAAGAACCGTCCCGCTGATCACCCGTCCGGTAGAACCATCGATGGAGATCATCGTGCCCTCTGGATACAAGGTTTGATCAATCTGCACCGCACGCTCTGCGTAGTCAATCTTCAGGGCTTCACAGCCACAGACTGCGGGTTTACCCATATGCCGGGCGACAACGGCCGCGTGGCTTGTCATCCCGCCCCGGCTCGTGAGGATTCCCTGGGCGGCCAAAATCCCGTGAATATCATCAGGCGTAGTTTCCGTGCGCACGAGAATAACCTTTTCTCCCGAATTACCCATCTTTTCAGCTCGATCGGCGTCAAAAACGATCTTCCCGGAAGCAGCCCCCGGTGAAGCAGGCAAGCCTTTCGCCAACACATCAAGCAAGGCATTCGGATCCATCCGACGATGCAGGAGTTGATCGAGCTGCCCCGGCTCGATCCGGCTGAGCGCTTCTTCTTTAGAAATGAGGCCTTCACGGGCGAGTTCGACCGCTACGCGGATCGCCGCAGGTGCCGTGCGTTTGCCGTTACGGGTTTGAAGAATGTAGAGCTTCCCACGCTCGATTGTAAACTCAATATCCTGCATATCCCGGTAATGCTCTTCCAACCGGGTCGCAATCTCGAAGAACTGGGCATACACTTGCGAGTTTTCCTGCTCTAGGCTCGCGATCGGCTGCGGCGTGCGAATTCCGGCAACCACGTCTTCCCCCTGAGCATTCATGAGATACTCCCCGTACAGTTTTTTCTCTCCCGTCGAAGGATTGCGTGTAAAGGCCACTCCCGTTCCCGAGTCATTTCCCATGTTGCCAAAGACCATAGACTGAACATTGACGGCGGTTCCTAAATCATCCGGGATACGGTTGATCTTACGATAAACGATCGCCCGGTCATTATTCCAAGAACGAAAGACCGCCCGGATCGCTTCTTTTAGTTGTTCCTTGGGATCCTGAGGAAAAGGTTTCCCAGTTTTTCTGGCAATCAGCTTCTTGTATTCCCCGACCATCCATTTCAGGCTTTCCGAGGAAAGCTCAGAATCATAGTGTACATCCTGCTTTTCTTTGGCCTCTTCCAAGATATTTTCAAAAACGTTATGTTCAACTTCTAATACTACATTGCCAAACATCTGGATGAAGCGGCGGTAGCAATCGTAGGCAAAGCGTTCGTTCTCTGTGAGGTCCGCCAGCCCCTGCACGGTCTCATCATTAAGGCCGAGGTTAAGGATCGTATCCATCATACCGGGCATAGAAAACTTAGCCCCGGATCGTACAGACACGAGTAGCGGATTCATTTGCGCTCCAAATCGTTTTCCGGTAGTGGCTTCCAGATCAGCCAAAGCCGGTTCGATCGCAACTTCCAGCCCTTCTGGGAATTCCCCGCTCAGTTGGTAGGCGTTGCAGGCTTCGGTGGTGATCGTAAACCCTGGTGGAACAGGAAGGCCAATATTGGTCATCTCGGCCAAATTTGCTCCTTTGCCCCCTAAAAGATCCTTCATGGAAGACTTTCCTTCTCTGAACAAATAGACGTATTTCTTAGTCACGCCTCTCCCCCCTATACATGATCTCGAGTATCGTGCTCGCCGTCTCTTCAACGGCTTTACCCGTCGCATCAATAATCCGGCACCCAACTTTTTTCATGACATTGCGGGCATACTCCAATTCTTGGACAATCCGCTCCAGGCTCGCGTAATCTGCGGACGCCCCCAGCCCCAGGGTCTTTAACCGCTCCGTCCGAATCAGGTTCAGCCTATCCGGGCGCAGAGTTAAGCCCACAATTTTATGGGACGGTATACTAAACAGTTCCTCGGGCGGAGCCACTTCGGGGACCAACGGGATATTCGCCGCCTTGATCCCTTTATGGGCCAAATACATGCTGAGCGGGGTCTTGGAGGTGCGGGACACGCCGATGAGAACAACATCGGCAAATAGCGCACCACGCGCGTCCTTGCCATCATCGTATTTAACCGCGAATTCGATGGCTTCCATCTTGCGGAAATACTGTTCGTCCAAGCGATGAATGATACTGGGAATATGACTGGGCTCAAGTCCAGTCTGGGTCGAGATTGCGCCAATGAGGGGCCCGAGGATGTCAACCGTCTGTAGACCCACCTCCTGCGCCCGCTTCTCCAAATGATTGCGCAGGCCGAACAAAACCAAAGTGTAAACAATAATTGCCTGATCCTTAGCTGCCTCATCCAAAATTTCGTCCAGATGTGCCTCATCCCTGACATAAGGGACGCGTCGAATCCGTGTCCGTACCCCTGAAAACTGGGCTGCAGCTGCCCGGCTGACAAATTCTGCTGTCTCACCTAAAGCATCAGAGATCACATAAACTACCGGCATCTGTATCGTCACAACTCATCCCCCGATCTACACGGGACGCAGCAGGAAGCCCTTCTCGGGCTAGCCGTACTTGGCCCGGCCTCTCTATACTCGATCTTAATGGCTCGATCCTAATTGGCAATATCGAGAAAAAGCTTGCTCAGATTCGTCTTCGTAAAGCGCCCTACGACCTCGTAACGCTCATCCCCATTTTCATCGATAAAACTCTCGACAACCGGCAGGCTATCAACCTGATGCTGAACCAACTTTTTCGCCGCCTCCAGCACCGGTTCATCCAACGTGGTCATAATGATGTTCGGCATCCGGGTCATGATCACGCCGACCGGGACTTGCTGAAGATCGTTTTTGCCGAGCGCAGCTTTCAGTAGATCCTTGCGCGAAACCATACCGAGTAACACCCGATCTGCGCCGACGACGATCAGACTGCCAACATTTTGCGTAAACATAGCCACGATCGCGTCATAGATGCTCACATGTTCGCGCACCACTACCGGGACCGATTTAAAATCCCCGACCCTGAGCTGGCGCAGACGCTCCGCAATCAGAGACGGTATGCGCTTATCCCGGAAAAAATACCCCACCCTTGGCCGGGCCTCTAAGACACCCGACATGGTTAAAATCGTAAGGTCAGGGCGCAAGGTAGCGCGGGTCAAATCCAACTTCGCTGCGATCTGTTCCCCGGTGATCGGGCTTGCTCCCTTCACAATCTCCACAATGCGCGCTTGACGTTCCGTCAATTCCAACCTGTTTCACATCCTAATCTAACCCAGGCGTCGATTGCCAGGGTGTTGTTCCGAGATTCAACACAGGCTTATTATCGCAGATTAGGCGGATTTTATCAAGCTATTGTGCTATACTAATAACGTTTTTCCTCTTAATTATCCCATAATATTTGTCTTATTCGAGCCTAAACGAACCCGCGAACTCGTTTTTGATCACATCGCACCGAATTCGATTCGTCTACCACCCCGGCTTTCGCAGAAGCAGCAGAACCGTCCCCTTGCTTCCACCCTTGCTTCCAACTTCGCTTTCTCCGGGGGCGCTTGCTCAGGCGAGTAAACTTAACTCACCCAGGCAGCCCAGGATCTCCACACATTGCCCGAGTAAAGCCAACCGAGCCTTTCGCAGCTCCTCGACCTCGACCATGATCATCACGGCAAGAAATAGGCTTTCGACGAGCGGCACTAGTTCGGCTGCCAGCCGATAAGTCTGATCATAATTTGCGGTCGCAATGAGGGTGTCAAAGCGCTCCCGCCGCATGCTGATGGCTTCTGCCAAAGTGATTTCTGCCGGATCGACGAGTACGCGAGTATCGAGAACGAGCATTTTCTCCTTTTTCGCTAAATTAAAGCAGCGCACATAGGCCGCCGCATAAGCAGCAAATCCATCCTCTTCCCGTTTGGCCGCCAGCGTTCTCGCTTTCTCCGCCGCCCGATAGAAGGAATCGCTTTCCTGAGCCAGTACCGCATCCACCGTATCATAACGGAGTCCTTCTTCCTGGAGGACGTAACGCAGACGCTGCCGGAAGAAATCTTCCAAAGCGGGCAGGATTTCGGGTAAGGGCAGGAGGCTAATCCCCTGCTCGACAAAGCCAACATATGCTTCTTTGAGCAGCTCCCGCACTGAGACATCCCACCGGGCATCCAACATAATCCCAACGATGCCTTGGGCCTGACGCCGCAAGGCATAGGGATCCTGGGATCCAGTCGGCTGAATGCCAATCCCGAAGGCTCCCACGATGGCATCGAACTTATCCGCCAGCGCCACCACCCGACCGGCTTCCGACTGGGGCAGAATATCCCCGGCAAAGCGGGGCTGGTAATGTTCCACGATCCCCTGACAGACCTCGGCAGGCTCCCCGCTGTGAGCCGCATAGTCCGCCCCCATGATCCCCTGGAGTTCCGGAAAATCATAGACCATGAGTGTGACCAAATCCGCTTTGGCCAAATAAGCCGTGCGGTCAATCCGCTCCAAACGTTCACTGCCAAGGCCCTGTCTCCTGGCGATGGCCTGCCCGAGTTGGCGCAGGCGCTCTACCCGCGCCCGTACCGTGCCCAGCTTCTCATGATAGGTTATTCTCTCAAGTTTCGCCACCAAATCCGCCAACGGAACCTTTCGATCCTCCCGGTAATAAAAAGCGGCGTCTTCAAGGCGGGCTTTCAAGACCTTTTCATTTCCCTGCTTCACGATGTCGAGGGCATGCTCATTCCCGTTGCGCACGGTAATAAAGTAAGGCAAGAGTTTCCCATCTGCGGCGCGAACCGGGAAATAACGCTGATGCTCCCGCATCGGGGTAGTGATCACCGCCTCCGGCAGGTGCATGTAACGCTCGGCCACCTCTCCCAGGAGAGCGGTCGGGTATTCCACCAAGTGTATGACTTCCTCCAAAAGATCCTGATCTTCCTCGACCAAACCACCCGCTTGGGCAGCCAGAGACTGGATCTGATCCCCAATCACAGCGCGCCGTTCCTCCGGATCCGCCATGACGAATCCCTTTTTCATCACTTCCAGGTATTCTCCCGCTTGGTTCAAACGAATCTCACCTTGACTCAAGGTGCGGTGTCCCCTGGACATGCGCCCGGAAGCCAGGCCGACGAATTCAAAGGGCACAACGTCCGAGCCGAAGAGGGCCACAAGCCAGCGAATCGGGCGGGCGAAGCGAAAATCGAGGTCTCCCCAGCGCATGGGCTTCGGAAAGTGCAGCGATGTGATCAAATCCAGCCCGAGCTGCGGTAAAATCGCTGGAGTGGGCTGGCCCGCTTCAGCCTTACGGGCAAAAACATAGGGCACCCCGTTGACTTCCCTGGTATAAAGTTCCGCGACATGAACCCCTTGGCCTCTGGCAAACCCCTCGGCTGCCTTCGTGGGTTTGCCGTCTGGAGCATAGGCCGCTTTCACAGCCGGACCTTTGACCTCGGCTTCCAAATCGGTTTGCTTTTCAGCCAGCCCCTCCACGAAGAGCGCGATGCGGCGCGGGGTAGCATAAGCTAACACATCCCGATACTCAATCCTTAACTCCTTCAGCCGCTTGGCAGCCACTTCTCTGAACTGCTCCAACGCCCCCGGTGCAAATTTTGCAGGAATCTCTTCTGTGCCGATCTCAAGCAAAAAATCCTTCGCCATCTTACTCCACCTCCCCGGCGTTTTTCCCTTTTAACAAGGGGAAGCCCAACTTCTCCCGCTGCTCAATATAAGCAGCCGCACAAAGACGGGCAAGGGTGCGCACGCGACCGATATAGCTCGTCCGCTCTGTCACGCTGATTGCTCCCCGCGCCTCAAGAAGGTTGAAAGCATGCGAACATTTGAGGACATAATCATAGGCAGGAACCACGAGGCCTTGCTCCACCGTGCGTTTCGCTTCGTTTTCATACATGTCGAACCAGGCCGAAAGAGCAGCCGTGTCAGCGACCTCGAAGTTATAATGGGAATAGTCGATTTCATTTTGCAGGTAGATATCTCCGTAAGTGATGTCTCCAACCCATTCGATATCATAGACGCTGTCTTTGTTCTGGATGAACATAGCCAACCGCTCCAAGCCGTAGGTGATCTCTGCACTCACGGGCTTGCAGTCAATGCCGCCACACTGCTGGAAATAGGTAAACTGGGTGACTTCCATCCCATCGAGCCAAATTTCCCAGCCCAGCCCCCAGGCGCCTAAGGTCGGGGCCTCCCAGTTATCCTCAACAAAACGGATGTCATGCTCCTCTGGCCGAATCCCCAACCGTTCCAAACTCGCCAAGTAAAGTTCCTGGACATTGTTCGGTGAAGGCTTCAAAATCACTTGATACTGAAAATAGTGCTGCAGGCGGTTCGGGTTCTCCCCATAACGCCCATCCGTCGGCCGCCGCGAAGGCTCGACATAGGCCACCTGCCACGGTTCCGGGCCAAGTGCCCGTAAAAACGTCGCCGGGTTCATCGTGCCTGCCCCTTTCTCCATATCATAGGGCTGGGCGATGATACACCCCTCATCTCCCCAAAACTGATTCAGGGCCAGAATCATCTCTTGGAATTTCATACAAAACCTCCTATTTCTCTTCCTGGAGAATAAAGAAAACTTGGCTGGCGCCAAGCCTTAGCGAAGGCGGCCGCCTAGTTACCCTTAATGCACCCACAAACTTATACTTTCTGATATGCCAAAATAAGCCCCCGCCCCCGTAGCCCACACGCTACAGGGACGAGAGCTTGCTCCCGCGGTTCCACCCTGTTTGATCCGCTTAACCCATACACGGATCCACCTTCATGACATCATGCTCCGGATCGCCTTTTCCGCTTCCTCTGCCCGGCTTCCACCCTCCCAGGCTCGCTAAAAGATTGCACACGGACTTTTTACCCGTCATCGCATCAAAAGGGATGATTTTACAGTTATTATATACGCCTAAAGCGGCTCTGTCAAGACGAACTCGTTCACTCGTTCCAACTCAGCCAGCTCATGCTGGATATCGACGCAACCTTCATCACCCTTTACGATTTCCGTGAAATCAGACCAGTCTTAAACTTTAGACGTTCTTATGTCCCTTTAAGTCCATGAATTGCCGTATGATGTTAAACCCCCCGGAAGACCGGCTTGCGCTTCTCTTTCATCGCTACAAGCGCTTCTCTGTAATCTCCAAGTTCAGTCACAATAGCCATTTGGGATGAAATCAAATCCAGTGCCGTGCGCAAGTCGTTTGTCCGCTGCGCCGAATAGACCGCCCGTTTAATCATTTGCACCGAAACAGGAGGAGACTGGGCAATTTTCCGAGCCAATTCCAAAGTAGCCTCTTCTAATTCTTCGTCCGGAACAACCTTATTGATCATACCCATTCTTTCTGCTTCACTGGCGGTTATAAAGTCTCCGGTCCACAAGAGCTCCAATGCCTTCGCTGTACGCACCAACCGTGGAAGAAAAAAAGCCCCGCCATCTCCTGGAACCAATCCGACTTTGACCAAAAGGCTTAGCCGCATGCCC
>JAIMKP010000058.1:12274-17993 GCA_020692355.1 Desulfosporosinus sp. | reverse complement strand
GCTGAACGAGTTCACTCAAGTTCGGGGCGCCCACCCCGCAGGAAAACCCTGAGCTTCAGCTATTTCCGCAGCCAATGGCGACGAATGATGGCCAAGTTCTGAAACAAGCGCACTCCGAACGCCACCACCGCTGCCAAGTAAAGATCGACCCCGATCCGATCCCCAACATAAGCGAGTATCCCCGCCAAGAGAATATTGCTAAAAAAACCAGTTAAAAAGACCGTGCTGTCGAAGTGATCTTCCTGGGCCGCTCGAATCCCGCCTAGGACAGAATCAAGAGCCGCCAAGATCGCGACGGAAAGATACTTGGCATAGTTAATTGGCACTGAAAAAGGGCTTACATACCCAATCGCCAGACCTAAAATCAATCCCAGAATTGGCAACCACACTATTGCCCCGCCCCCTTTCAACTAACGGCCTATCACGGGCGTAGCCGCCGTAAAATCAATGTAACGTACTCCCGGTTGCATAGTTCGGTAGTCTTTATCCTGTAGGAGACGAAAAAGGACTTGCAGCTTATCCTTCCACTCTTGGGCCTGTCCTAAACGGACTTCTACCCCACTCGTCAGAAACAGCGTGATTTGCTGAACCTTACTCACATGCACTTCTCCCACGAGAGGGAGCATCTCATTTGGAGCCTCCCCAATCACCTTTAAGGCACTCGTCAAGGACGGGTTCTGCAAAGGCTGCCCAGGCCCTGCGGTATCGGGAATATCCACCCCACTGATCACGGGATAATCGGTTTGCGGCCAACCTTCCAAACGCCGCAGAAAAACCCCTTCCCCGTCGACTTCGAGCACCCCGTTAGACACCGCCACCAAAGCACTCGGAGTGCGTTCCGTGATTGTGACTATCAGCGTATGGGGAAATTGGCGTTTAAAGGTTACGGATCGAACCAGCGAATGAAGGGTAACCCTTTTAGCCAGAAGAGCCTGATCAACGAGAAACAGGTTTTGCCCCAGAACCCCGGATACTAAGTCCTGGATCTCTTTTTCCGGAACTTGTTGCACCCCTTGAACCGCAAGGCGTTGGATGGAAAAGACGCTGGAGCGAAGAAATGCGACCAGCCCAAGGGCCAAGAGTGCGATCAGTACAGCAACATAGAGAAAGGACGTGTTCGTCCGCTGGGTTTGCTCGGTTGACGTGGGTTGCATCGATTTTCCCCCTTGTCCCAAGTATAACGAATTCCGCGCCGATCGTCATGATCTTTTGAAACAAAATTTCGCCTCGCTTCTCTATGCTTCTTTGTTATTCGGAACAACTCGCCTTAAGCGCGCCCCCAGTCGGCGGTATTTCTCTTCTAAGTTCTCATAACCGCGGTCAATATGCGCTACTTTTTCCAACACCGTCGCTTCTTCGGCAGCCAGAGCCGCGAGGAAGAGGGCCGCCCCCGCCCGTAGATCGGTGGCTTCAACGAATGCCCCTTCTAGGGTCTCCACACCACGGATCACCGCGGTACGTCCATCAACCCGGATCTGAGCACCCAGACGGCGGAGTTCATCCACGTGTTGAAAACGGTTTTCAAAAATGGTCTCTGTAATCACACTCGTGCCCTCGGCTATTGCTAGCATCGCCATAAACTGGGGCTGCATATCCGTCGGAAAGCCAGGATAGGGAAGCGTCTTTATATCCACACCCTTAATTTTTCCACGCTGACGAACCCGAATAGAATCATCATAGACCTCGATGTTCGCCCCCGCCTGCCGCAGCTTGGCTATCACAGGCTCCAAGTGTTCAGGGATGACATTTTCCACCAAGACGTCTCCCTGGGTCATCACGCCTGCAATCATATGCGTCCCCGCCTCAATGCGGTCAGGAATCACGGTATGTTCTGCAGGATGCAGGGATTCCACGCCATCGATCCGCAGCACATCCATTCCAGCCCCCCGGACTTTAGCCCCCATTTTGTTAAGGAAATTCTGCAAATCCACAATCTCGGGCTCCCGGGCGGCATTATGAACGAGTGTCGTGCCTTTGGCGAGAACGGCCGCCATCATGATATTCTCAGTCGCGCCAACACTCGGGACATCGAGATAGATGTCCGCACCCTGCAGGCCATCCGTCCAGGCCTCGATATAGCCGTGCTTTTCCTTCACCTGAACCCCGAGATCCTTAAGCCCTTTGAGATGCTGATCCATCGGACGGGAGCCGATGGCACACCCACCGGGCATCGCAATTTTCACCCTCCTGTGACGGGCCAGGATTGGGCCAAGAATTAAATTCGATGCCCGCATCCGACGCATCAATTCCTCATCCACAACCCACTCTCTGAGCGAGCCAGCATCGATCAGAACCGCCTCGTTTTGATTTCTCGCCTGACAACCCAAGTGTTCCAGAACCTCAATCATATGCGTTACATCCGCTAATTGCGGAACATCAAAAAGGACAGATGTTCCCTCAGCCAACAAGGTAGCAGTTAACAAAGGGAGTGAGGCATTTTTAGCCCCACTGACCCGAATCGCCCCAGATAATGCTTGTTTTCCCGTTATAACATAGCGATCCATCGTCATCGTTCTGCCTCCACTTCTCTTCCCAAAAAACGAATCTCGGGTTGTAGCTCCACGGCAAAGTGTTCGCGTACATCCGTACGGATGGAACGAATGAGGAAAAGAACATCTTCCGCTGTAGCTTCACCGGTGTTCACAATAAAATTACTATGTTTTTCTGAAACTTGTGCTCCGCCTCGGCTCTTGCCTTTCCAGCCAGCCGCTTCGATTAAGCGTGCTGCAAAATCCCCAGGGGGATTTCGAAATACGCTGCCGGCATTCGGCCATTCCAGCGGTTGACTGGCTGCACGCTTAAGCAAATTTTCTTGCATCGTCTGGAGAATCGCTTCCCGTTTTCCCGGAACCAAGACGAGTTCGGCCTCCAAAACCCAGGCCCTGTCCTTAAGTGAGCTTTTACGATAACTAAACGCCAATTCCTCGCCGCGAAATTCACGGATCTCACCCTCAACGAGGGCTTTAACCCGGAGAATCCGCTCGCTGATTTCTCCGCCATGCGCTCCCGCATTCATAATCACCGCTCCCCCAAGCGTCCCTGGGATTCCCCGTGCAAATTCCAGGCCACTTAAACCCCGCTCCCCCGCCTCCTGAGCGAGCTTCGCCAGAGCATACCCGGCTCCCACCCGAACCGTTGTCTTTCCCCGAAGATCAGGCTCTCTCTGGGGCGTATCCTCTCCCTGAAACGCATCCTCTCTCGAACAAAAGTCTTCGCTCCAAGCAATATCCTTTAAGCAGGACGTCACAACCGTAATCCCCGGAAGCCCTTCATCAGGAGCCAGGAGATTGGAGCCCCGCCCAATCAGCCAAAGTTTGACACCTTCGGCCTTCGCTTCCTGATCTAGTTCAACTAAATCAGCCGTCTTTTCCGGCCAATACACATACTCAGCCGGCCCGCCGATCTTCCACGTCGTTAATTTCCGCAGCGGGTAATTCTTCTCGATCCGGCCCTTGCGTCCATCCAAAATCATCCGTTAGCCACCCCTGTTTGCTTTGTTCTTGACCCAGGGTTCTGCGAATATCCATCCAGGAAATACCCAGCCCCAGCGCTTGCGCGACAGCCTGGCAGGCTCCCTGCTCACTAACCGGTTCCGCCCTGCGCGGCATGGAGCCCCGAAACTTCAAGGGCTCTCCCGTTTCGTAAAAGTCTATACTCTGGGTACCAATAACCCAGGATCGTTCCTGCTGTTTCAGCCTCTGCCCCAAAAGCGTACCCTGAGAAACTTGAACAAGCCAATCCCCAGGTACAACCCAAGCTGTCCCTTCTCCCTGTATTCCCTGCCAGCCCAACTTATCCTCATACCAAAGCAAGGATGGGGCAAAACCTGCTTCGTGGAGAATGACCCAAAGCAGTGGCTTATCCTTGATTCTGGCAAAAGGTGGATCAACAGGCAGAATATGCTCCACCCGCCAGAGTTTTTGCAAAAATTCCGTTGGGGACATCACCGTGATCCCCCTCTTTTGCGCTTCACTCCGCATCGGTTCGAATTGGGGAATTCCAGACCAAACGATAATGTCCGTTATGATAGATTCCTCTAACGCCTGAAACCCCTCACCCTGATTATGTACAACCTGCTGCCCGTTGACATCCTCCCACTCAACAGTATACTTTAGTCCCAGAACTCCCAAGAGGGCCTGAAATCCTTCCAGCCCTGCGGCCCCAATCGCTGCCAGCAGTTTTAACCTTCGCTCTGGCCACACCATGATCGACTCCTTTCTACCTTGTTGTCTGTCTTATGTTATGCAAAGGAGCGATAAGGGGTGAAAACCAATATTCGATGTTCGTGGCTCATAGGCTCGCACAAGGCTACAACGGCTTTCTTGGGCAAACCCCAGTTCGGGGATATTCGCGAGCACCTAGGGAACCCCTCGGGCCCATGCAGGAACCAAACTATGTGGTGGCGAGTACATAAGCAAAACGGGATGGCACGCACGGACGCGAGCCACCGCCGACTGAGCCATGGATGGTGAATTCAGCGGGAATCCCGCCCCCAAACCGAGTCAGCACAGCTAGTTTGGTCTGCATGCACTGGGGCGAGTCTGGTGCCGCGAATATCCCTACCCCAAAAGCCTCTATGTCCACGCCGTCTGCAAACAAACATCCACAATCTTCGCTAGCGCTTCCGGTTGCGCAAGTTTCCTTGCACCCCTTGCCATCGTCTCGAGCTTGGCACGTTCTCCGAGCAGGTGTGATACATCCTGCCAAAGTCGTTCGCCATTCAGTTCCCCATCCAGGATCAAACGGGCTGCCCCTGCCTGAACCAGTGCCTGGGCATTATGCTCTTGATGGTTTTCAGCTGCCAAGGGATAGGGAATTAAAATGCTCGCTTTTCCAGCCACCATCAGCTCAGCCAAGGAAGCTGCCCCAGCCCGGCTCACACACAGGTCTGCCGCAGCATATGCTTCAGGCATATCCTTCAGATATTCTAAAACCCGCCATTGGGGGCGTTCCCACTGGACTTTCCGGTCTTTGAGGGCCTTCAATGTCTCGTGGTACGTTTCCTTGCCGGTGGCCCAAATAACCTGAACCTCGGGCCACTCCCCAAACCTCTCTAATACTGTAACCATCGCCTGGTTTAACGAGCGTGCTCCCCGGCTCCCCCCGGTTACGAGCAACGTCGGCCGATCCGGCTTTAATCCGAAATGCCCGGTCCCTGCCTCCCGGCTAACCTTCCCAATTTCCGGGCGCACAGGAAGGCCGACCAGCACAATCTTCCCACTGAGGCCAAAATAGGCGACACTCTCCGGAAAGGTCACCAGCACTTTCTTGACAAACCGTGCCAGGATTTTATTCGTGATACCCGGCAGGGCATTTTGTTCATGCAGCAGCGTCGGAATCCCGAATAGAGCCGCCGTCAAAACCACCGGCCCCGAGACATACCCCCCAGTACCAACAACCAAATCCGGTTTGAACTTGCGCAGGATTTCTTTCGTTTCCCACAGAGCTTTAAAACTCTTTCCGGCCGTCTTCAGCATCTCCCAGCTGATTTTTCGCGGCAGCCCCTGCCCACTCACTCCCTGAAAGGAAAAGCCTGCATCTGGCACCAACCGCGCTTCCATTCCACTACGAATGCCCACATATAGGATCTCACAATCCTTCGCCCGTTCTTTCAAGCCCTGAGCAATCGCTAAAGCCGGATAAATATGCCCACCGGTACCCCCACCAGTCACAATAACCCGCATCGCTAAGACCCCCTTTATCGTGGTTCGTGGTTCGT
>JAIMKP010000058.1:0-12153 GCA_020692355.1 Desulfosporosinus sp. | reverse complement strand
CGTGGTTCGATAAAGATTTTAGAATTGATTCCGAATTGTGTGGGGGTACGACCCACAAATTTCGGAAGTCAGATGCCAGAAGTTAGAGGTCAGATGCTTGACAAGACTCGAAGGCTTTCTCAGGTCATCCCCGAAGCAGGGAATGCTCCACGAGCACCTAAGCGAACCCTTAAGCGAGCAGCAACTAAACTTTACGCAGGCGAATACTCTCCCTAGAGAGGCGTCACACAGGACGTGTGACGCTGCCGACTGAGCCAAGGATGGCACGATAGTCTCCGGTGGAGACTATCGCCGAAGCCGCAGGCCCCAAAGGATGGCTTTACGGCTGAGGATATGAGGCAGGAACCCCTCTTCTCCAAACTGAGCCGAGTAAATAGTTTAGTCTGCTCGCGCCCCGGGTGAGCGTAGTGCCGCGGAGTATTCCCTACCCCAGACCGTCCTTACCCGTCGTCACCCTCTCCTCACCTGTGCCGATATATTGAGAAGCATCCCTACCGCGAGCATCGTAAAAACCAGGGATGTTCCGCCATAGCTCAAGAAGGGCAACGTGATCCCGGTGACCGGCAAAACTCCGCTGACGACACCCATATTAATCATGGCCTGAATGGAGACCAGAGACGTGATCCCTACCGCCAAAAGCCCGGAAAAGACGTCCGGAGCCGACATAGCTGTGCGAAAGCCCCGCCAGGCCACTAAGAAGAACAGGAGCACGACCAGAGTCGCCCCAATAAAACCGAGTTCCTCCCCGATCATGGCAAAGATAAAATCCGTGTGGTTTTCCGGCAAATAGAGAAACTTTTGCCGACTCTGCCCTAACCCTAACCCAAAAAGTCTGCCCGGCCCCAGGGCGAGCAGGGCCTGAATCGTCTGATACCCTTTTCCCGAGGGGTCAGCCCAGGGATCCAAAAAAGCAAAAATTCGCCGCATGCGATACGGTGCCGCAGCAATCGCTGCCACGACCAACGCGAGGCCGCTTCCGCCCAAGGCCACCAAATGCCCAACCCTGGCCCCCGCCGCTATCAGCATGAAAAACGTGGTCCCGGCAATCGCCAGGGTTGTCCCTAAGTCAGGCTGAAGCATGATGAGCCCTGCGACCAAGCCGAGCAAGGCCAGCACCGGGAGGAGCCCTTGGCGAAAGAACTGGATCTGCTGCGGTTTCAAAGCCATAATGTGAGCCATGACCAAAACCATAGCCAGTTTGATCACCTCAGAGGGCTGCACCGAAAGCGGCCCTAGGCCGATCCAACGGTCCGCGCCATTGACTTTACGTCCAATGCCTGGAACCTTCACTAATAGGAGCAAGACGATCGCCAAATAAAGAGCCGGCTTGGCCCAACGCCGAAGAAACTGAACATCCAAGCGAAAGCTCAGCAGCATTGCGGTCAGCCCCAACGCCACCCAGATGATCTCAGCTTTGAGGAAGTGATAGGGGTCATCGAACTGGATATAGCCCTTAACCGCACTGGAACTATACACCATCACGACCCCGATGCCCAAAAGAGCGAGAATCGCTCCCAGCAAAATCATATCCGGCCGGCGGCCTCTCAGCATTTAAGATCCCCCTTTTCTCAATTGGGTACCTTTTAAATTCCTCAGGTTCTATAATGCTTACGCACGAGTTTCTTGAACAATTCCCCTCTTTCTTCATAACTTCTGAACATATCCCAGCTCGTACAGGCGGGGGACAGAAGCACGGCATCACCCGACTCAGCTTCACGAATCGCGATCTCCACCCCTTCCTCAAAGGAATTGGCTCGCAGAATTCGCTTCACCCCTTCGTCCCTAGCCGCCTGTTCCATCTCAGCAGCAGCCATCCCCAGGAGCACCAAGCTCTTGACCCGTTGCTTCACCAGCTTCATAAATTCATGAAAATCAAGTCCTTTATTCTTACCGCCCGCTAGCAAGACCATGGGTTCATCAAAAGCGAGCACGGCTTTGGCAGCCGCATCGGTATTCGTCCCTTTGGAATCATTGACGAACAAAATTCCATCAAATGTCCCCACGATCTCCTGTCGGTGTTCCACCCCTTGAAAGCTTTTGAGCCCTTCCCTAATTTCCTCCCAGGAAAGCCCCAGGAAGCGCGCCGCCCCGATAGTAGCCATGACATTCTCTAAATTATGGCTTCCCCGCAGTTTCAGTTCCTGCCGTCGCATGACAACGGTTTTCTCTCCGTTTTCTGCATAAATGATCGCATCCCCTGACAGGCCAATTCCCTCGTCCAAAACGCGCGTCGGGCTAAAGAAAAGCACCTTCGCCTTGAGTCTAGGAGCAAGGGATCGAACCAGGGGGTCATCCCCATTGAGAATCGCCAGATCTTCTTTGGTTTGATTTTTAAAAATCCGGGCTTTCGCTTCTAAATACGCTTCCACCGTCCCATGCCGATCTAAGTGATCCGGGGTAAGATTGAGGAAGATGGCTACATGAAGGCGCACTTTATCGATGAATTCCAGTTGGAAACTGGAAAGCTCAGCGACCACGATGTCCTCAGGGCCCATACCCTCGGCCCGACTGCTCAAGGCCACCCCGATATTTCCGGCTACAACCGTCTTCCGGCCCGTTCGTTTCGCTAATTCTCCCACCAAGGTTGTGGTCGTCGTTTTCCCATTCGTCCCCGTGACCCCGACCTTGAAAGCCGAAACGTCCTGTAAGGCAAGTTCGACCTCACTCCAAACCGGAACTCCCTCTGCCAGAGCCGTTTCGATAAGTTTCTGTTTTGGGGAAACGCCCGGGGAGAGTATGACCCGTTCTGGCCGTACGGCCTTAAACTCCGGCATTTCTCCGAAGAAACAGTGCACCTGATCGAGACCTAAGTCTTCGACTCCCTCTAATTTATCGATAGGCTGGGCATCTGTCAAGAATACTTCCGCTCCCAACTTTTCCAGTTTACCGACCGCCGCTTGGCCGCTCCGCCCCGCCCCGATGACTAGGGCCCGTTTGCCACTAAAATCCACGCTTTACACCCTCCATCACAAATATCTCTGTTGAAGGGAAGCACGGGGACGGTTCTTTTGCTTCCGCCTCCTGGCTTCCGCCTCCTGACTTCCGCCTCCTGACTCCTCGTCTCCTGACTCCTCGTCTCCTGACTCCTGTCTCCTGTCTCCTGAGTAATTAAGAAAGCGAAGGCAGATACGCCATGATTCCTAAAATCCCGCAAACTAAGGACACGGTCCAAAAAACCAAATCCACCTTCCACTCGCTCCACCCTCCCAGCTCAAAGTGATGGTGCAGCGGGCTCATGCGGAAAATGCGCTTCCCCGTGGTCTGAAAGGAAATCACTTGGAGGATCACGGAAAGCGCCTCAAAAACATAGATTCCCCCCAAGACAATGAGCGTAAGTTCGCTTTTCGTCAGGACCGCGAGCCCGGCCAACGCGCCACCGAGCGCCAGCGACCCTGTATCGCCCATAAAAACACGCGCTGGATGGGCATTAAAACGTAAAAAACCGAGCGTTCCACCAACCACAGCCGCCGCGAACACTGCTAAGTCTGAATCATGCGCCAAAACCGGAACCCCAGTTCCCTGGAAAGCAGCCAGCAAAGCAATGATGACATACGCCAAGGCCGCAATCATCGTCGTTCCCGCAGCCAGCCCATCCAGCCCATCCGTCAAGTTCACCGCATTGGTGATCCAAACAATAATAAAGGCCGCTAAAGGATAATAGAAAAGGCCCAGCTCCCAATGCACTGCGGTAAAAGGGATCGCCACATTGGTGCCCCGCCCCAGGGCCTTGACCGCGACAAGGCTCAGAAAAAGCGCTAAGGCAAACTGCCCCATCAGTTTCTGGTAAGCCCGCAGTCCCAGGGAGCGGCGCATTACAACTTTGATAAAATCATCCATAAAGCCAAGCAGACCAAAGCCCAGCATACTCCCAACGACCGTCAGCATTTCCAGCGAGGTGGGTTTCTCGGCCGCGATTAAAGTCCCAGCCACCATCGTGGTTAGGAAAATAAGACCCCCCATCGTCGGAGTGCCCGCCTTTTTGAAATGCCCTTTGGGGCCTTCCTCCCGAATCTGCTGACCAAATTTTAAAATCCGGAGCACTGGAATCAAAAAGGGCCCTAAAGCTAAGGTCATGATGAGCGTAAGCCCCGCTGCCACGGCCAAACGTTCTAACATCGCTGAACTACCTTCCTTTTTCTTCTGGGTAAGTTTGCAGAGCTTGGGTGATCTCTTCCATCTTCATCCCCCGCGAACCTTTGATTAAGACCCAAGTTCCTTTGTTAACGGCTGAACGTCCTGCCGAACGCCCCGTCGGCTCTCCTTGATCTGAAAACCCTTGTGCGGCAAGCCAGGCCTTCGCCTGAGTGATAGCCTCGGCACGGTTTATACAGACGCTGATTTTCTCTTCGGGATACCCGGCCTCTCGCGCACCTTGGGCGATCCCTTCCGCCAGGGCCCCGACGCTGATTAAGTGCCCAATTCCCAGCTCGGCCACCACTTGCCCGACTACCCGATGTCCGGACTCAGCAGCATCCCCCAATTCATACATCTCTCCAAGAATCGCCAGAGTGGGATTTCCTCCTGAGCGCTCGTTAAACACGCGCAAAGAGGCTTGCATCGAAACCGGATTGGCATTATAGACATCGCTAATCAACGTACTCCCCTCCACCCCAGGGAGTACTTCCAGCCGCATCTTCGAAAGTCTCAATTTCAAAAGACCCTCAGCCCCTTCAGCCAACGACACCCCCAGGACAGTTCCCACAGCTAAAGCAGCCAAGGCATCGAGGACATTGTGCTCACCAGGCAAGGGTAACCGAACTTCGACCTGCTCCGAACCCCAAACTACGCTGAACTTCGTCCCTAAGGTTCCGTCCGTTTCCAGATTCACAGCGCGAATCTCAGACGTAGCGTACGTTCTCTGAATACCATAAAAGCGCTGTGGATGAGAATCCGTTATCCCCTTGTGCACACTCCATTCATCTTCTCCATTGAGAATAGCAATCCCGTTCGGGGGCAAAGCCTCGATCAATTCCCATTTCGCCTTGGCAATGTTCTCCTGGCTGCCCAGAAGTTCCAAATGCGTTGTGCCAATGTTCGTTATCACCCCAATATCCGGCTCGCCAATCGCACATAAGGCCCGAATTTCCCCTAACCCGCGCATCCCCATCTCCAGAACCAGAACTTCTGTATCGGGAGGAGCACTCAGTATCGTCAAAGGAAGCCCTAACTCATTATTATGGTTACCCTTACTTTCGTGCACTTGATAACGCTGGCCCAAAACGGCTGCCACCATGTCCTTGGTCGTGGTTTTTCCGTTGCTGCCGGTGATCCCTACAACCTTAGCTCCAAGTTCCCGCCGCCAAGCCTTGGCTAGCCGATTGAGGGCCTCCGTCACAGAATCCACGAGTACCAACGCTTTCCCCGGCGGTATGACCACCTCCGCCGCTTCTAAGCGGGAAGCGAGCCCAATAACCGTTCCTGCTCCTTTTTCCCAAGCCGATTGAATGAATGCGTGTCCATCCACTTTTTCGCCGGGAAGAGCAAAGAACATCTGGCCCGCCTGTACGAGGCGGCTGTCTAAAGCACAGCCGGACGCCGAGGCCCCCGGAGCCCCCAGGAGCACCCCGTTGAGTAGCCCCGCTACATCCTCACTCGTCCACATCTTTCACCCTCCATATCCCAACCCTTGCAAGACCTCGCGCGCCACTGCCCGGTCGTCAAAGGGATACGTTTCTGCCCCAATGATCTGATAGGTTTCATGTCCTTTGCCCGCAATAAGGACCGTATCTCCCGGCTGAGCCCGCTTGCAGGCTTCCAGAATGGCCACCCGCCGTTTTGTGATCGGCATATGTTTCCCAGCGTTCATCCCAGCGAGGATTTCCCTGATGATCACTTGAGGCTCCTCGGTACGCGGGTTATCGGAGGTCACGACCGTGAAGTCACTGTATTCGGAAGCTAAGCGCCCCATCATGGGGCGCTTGCCCTTATCACGATCTCCTCCGCAGCCAAATACGGTGATGAGTTGCCCCTGGGTAAATTCCCGCGCCGTTTTCAGGACATTTTCCAGCCCATCCGGGGTATGGGCATAATCCACAATCACCTGAAACGGCTGTCCGGCTCGGACACTCTCGAACCGTCCCGGCACGCCGGGTATTTCCGCCAAAGCCGCTGCCGCCACTTCCGGCTCATACCCGCGCTCGACCGCCCAGGTAAAGGCAGCCAAGGCATTATAGACACTAAAAAGTCCCGGTGTCGCATAGAAAACCGTCTGCCTGCGTCCCTGGAACACTACCGTGAAACGTACTCCTTCAGCGCTCACTTCGACCGCTTCGGCCCGATAGTCCACATCCTCACGGATGCCATAAGTCACCACCGGAGCGGCTGAGGCTTCCCGCAAGACAGAGGCAGCCCGATCATCCCCATTGATGACCGCAATCTTTGGAGTTTTCCTCCCCTTAAGTCCCTGGAAGAGTTTGGCTTTAGTCTGCAAATACTCCTCCATCGTCTTATGATAATCCAAATGATCCTGTGTCAAATTCGTAAAAATCCCGGCATCAAATTCACACCCATTAACCCGTCCAAGATCAAGGGCATGGCTAGACACCTCCATGACGACAAGCTTCACTCCCTCAGAGCGCATCGTGTCAAAGAGCTTCTGCACTTCCACTGCCTCCGGAGTCGTTCGGCTGCCGGGAATCTCGCGGCCCGCAATCTTCGCACCCAGCGTTCCGATCAGCCCCACCTTGAGACCATGTTTTTCTCCCATCTTCTCAATCAGGTACGTGATCGTGGTCTTCCCGTTCGTTCCTGTAACCCCCACGATCTCCAGTGCCTGACTGGGGTGATCATACACCACAGCCGCTATGTTGCCAAGAGCCTGGCGGACATTGTCCACCATAACCTGGGGTATGTCCAGCGGCAGGAAGCGCTCGACCACCAACGCGGCGGCCCCTGCCGCCACCGCCTTCTCGGCAAAATCATGCCCATCCAGCTTAAATCCAGGGACACAGACAAACAAATCTCCCGGCTGAACTGCACGCGAATCCATCGCGATCCCCCGAATCCGTGTCAACATATCTCCAGATGAGGCAACCGCCATCCCCACCACAATCTGCTCCAACGACTTAGGATCCATCCTCATCACGTTCCCTTCTTCATCCAATCGTGAGACTCCCACTTCTACAAGTGGGAGTGGTACCTCGTACTTTGCTTCGGTGGGGGTAGACTCCCCCACCGAAGTCTCGATGTTCAACTTTAGTTGAACGAGTTCACTTAGTCTATTGAGTAAATCTTAGTCATTTCTATTATAGACAGGAATCCAGAGAATCAGAAGCAAAGACAGGGGGAAGACAAAGGGAGACAGAGGGAGACAGAGGGGACGGTTCTGGGTGTCTGACTCAGACGCCGGAGACGGTTCTTCTGTCTAGGTTCGTTTCTTGGATATGCTTGAACATTCTCCAAAGCTGGGGATGGTACACCAGCACCTTGGGAACCCAAAAATCCAGATGCCAGAGGTCTGAAGCCGGAAGTCAGAGCCTTAACATAACTTCAAAGTTGGTACTTGAGAAGTCTGGCGAAGCAAGGAATGCTCCGCGAACACCTAAGCGAACCCTAAAGCGAGCAGGAACCAAACTCTGGGATAAAGAGTTCTCAAAATCCAATCTCCAACGCCAGACATCGGAGGCGATTTCGCTAGAACTCTTATCCTCGCAGTGGAAAGGCTCCTACTTCGGGACACAGGGGCGGCGACGGAAGGCGAGGTTCCTAGACTTGTCCATGGATGGACTGATGCCACGCCCGCCATGGATGGCATAGGGCGTGGCGGCCGCATCCGCCCGGATGGCGATTCGATGCGGCTCGCCAACCACGGCTCACCCCTGCACCGCCGAAATTGGAATCCTGCCCTGGAGAGCCTTGATCGCTTCGATATCCTCGTCTTCCTCTTCCCACCAAGGACCGAGGGCACTTATCCCTGCTTCTTGGCCCAGGTAGAGGAGCACGGTCGAGCCTGCTTCCACTGTCGCATCACCATGTGGGATTTGATCGACCACATTGACTCCCGTGCCTTCGGTCATCACCTTAAACCCGGCTTGAGTCAAGGATTTCTCTGCTTGTGCCAGCGGCAATCCCAAGACAGACGGAACTGTCGCCGCCTTTTTCACGGGTGGGAATTCCAGCCCCGGCAATGGTTTACTCGGCGTGAGGGGTGCATCCAGCGAGGGTTTAAGACCCAAGTATTTTAGAGAATCCAGCATAACGGCCTGCACAACCGGAGCAGCAACCGCGCCTCCGTAGAATGGCACCCCATCAATGACGGCAAGAATCGCCAGTTTCGGATTGTCTGCCGGGGCAAACGCTGCAAAAGAAGCCACATAATCCCCTTGTATATACGCACCGTTCGCGACTTTTTGGGCGGTTCCCGTTTTGCCTGCGACCCGATATCCCGGTAAAAATGCCCGCCGCCCAGTTCCGTTTGTGACCACCGCCTCCAAAATTTCCCGTTCCAACTTCGATGTGCTCTCACTGATCACCCGACGCACTGCTTCCTTCTTAAACGGCACGACAACTTTGCCGCTCGGGCTGACAATTTCCTTCACGAGTTGGGGCTTCAGCAACGTTCCGCCATTGGCTACGGCAGCGACCGCCGAGAGGAGTTGAATGGCTGTGACATTATTCGTTTGCCCAATCGACATCGTCGCCAAATCCAAGGCGGTTGCCCGTTTCTTATTGGCCAGAATCCCCAAGGCCTCACCCGACATCTCAATCCCCGTTTTCTGCCCAAAACCAAAGTCACGCAGGTACTTATAGAAGGCATCTATCCCCAGGCGTTGCCCCATCTCCACAAAGCCCGGGTTGCAGGAATTCTCCGCGACCTGGACAAAGGTCTGATCCCCATGCCCGCCTGCTTTCCAGCAGCGGACGTTTTTTCCTAAAACCGTGTAAAAACCTCGATCGAAATAATGCTCCTCAGGCTTAATTTTCTTCTCTTCCAAAGCCGCCGCGAGCGTCACGATCTTAAAGGTCGAACCCGGCTCATACCCGTTTTGAATCGCAATGTTACGGCGAGTAGCCTGGTCAAAATCCTGATAATGATTTGGATCAAAACTGGGCAGGGTAGCCAGCGCCAGCATTTCCCCTGTACGCGGATCCATCACGAGAATCGAGGCGGTTTTCGGGCTTTGCCCATTCATATTTTCACCCTGGCCGCTCATGAGCTTTTGCAATTCGCGTTCGGCAAAGGCCTGGATGTTCTTGTCGATCGTTAAGCGGACGGTGTTCCCCGATTTGGGGGCAAAATACAGGCGATTCGCTTCCGGAAGTTCGGTGCCATTGGCGCTGAATTCCACCTCGACACTGCCGGGAGTACCTTTAAGTTCCGAATCCCTGGTTAACTCTATTCCTTCCAGGCCCTGACTGTCAATCCCAGCAAACCCGATAATATGCGAGGCTAACGGACCATTAGGATAATAGCGCTGGCTGTCTTCTGTAATCCCCACGCCGGGGAGGTTCAGCGCGCGTACGGTCTGAGCCACTTCAGGACTCACCCGTTTCTGCACATATTCGAGAGCAGAGCGTTTGGTGATCCGTTGGGTTATTTCGTCCACCGATTTTCCCAGGACTTGGGAAAGCTTCTGGGCGATTTCTGCGGTTCGCCCCGATTGCCGGACTTCGGCCGGAATTGCGTAGACTGTCTCACTCGACACACTCGTGGCGAGGACATTCCCCTGCCGATCCTCAATATTTCCCCGTTTCGGTGCCACCGGAACCCCACGGAAATGCGTTTCAGCAGCTTTCTTCGCAAGTTCCTGGCCTTGCCCTAATTGCACTACGGCCAGGCGGACAATCAGCACCACAAGAAAAGCACTGACACACAAAAAAAGAAAGGCAATCCGTTTACGCATGCTGACTAAAGGACTCATATGTCCCCCCCTGTTCACAGGGCCCTGCGTACCCGAAAGCCTTGTATCTTAGCGCTGAGTGGAGGCGAAGAAACTCGTGAAGATCTGGGAGAGTTCTTTGAGTGCCGAGGGCTTACTCGCCTCTTGCCCCTTGGCTTCAGACATTTGCACGCTCGGGGGTGCAGAAGCTCCCGTTGAATTCTTTACGGCAGGCAAAGCCCCGGCCACATACACCGTTCCTGTAGGTTTTTCCATTCCCATAGCTAACGCAACCGACTCGATCCTGCCCACCGAACGCAGTTTATCCACTTGGACTTGCAGCATGTCGTTGTGCGCCTTCAACCCAGAGATATCCTTCTCCAGACTCCGAATCTGCGCTCCCTTCGCTACGGTTAACTGTATCGTCTCCGCGCAAACCCCCGCAGCTACCCCTACAATAAGGATCAAGGTTAAGAGGCTTTTCCGCCTTGAGCGATCCCGCTCTTTTTTCTGGGCCCGATCCTTTCTCACCCTTTGTGTATTCGTGGAAACATGCTCTGGAGACTCCTGCAGATAATCCAGTTTTTCCTGCGCTACTACCAAGGGTATTCCTCCACCTTTCTCTTTAGACCGTTGATCACCGTCGTAGGCGCCCACTTCTATAAGTGGGCGATTCACTCTTGTGCTTCGGCGGGAGTAGAGTCCCCCACCGAAGTCTCGGTGTCTGGCTTAAGCAAGACGAGTTTACTAAAGTTTCTCAGCTACACGCAGTTTGGCACTGCGAGCCCTGGGGTTGCGTTGTACTTCTTCATCTGACGGCAGGATTGGCTTTCGCGTCACAAGCTTCGCTAAAACTTTCGCCCCGCATTGACAAATCGGCCATCCGGGAGGACAGGTACAGCGCCCCAGCCAGGACTGCATCCGTTCCTTCACCATTCGATCCTCCAAGGAATGGAATGTAATAACGATTAAACGCCCGCCAGATCCCAAACAGCGAAAAGCCTGATCCAGTGCCCGATCGAGCGCCCCTAATTCATCATTCACAGCAATGCGTAAGGCCTGAAATGTTCGCTTTGCTGGATGGGGCCCGTCCCGTCGCGCCGCAGCGGGAATTGCCGCTTTAATTACAGAAACCAGTTCACCCGTTGTCGACAAAAAACGCACTTCCCGTTCGCGGACAATAAACTGTGCAATCCGCTTTGCCCATTTTTCCTCACCGTAGCGCCAAATGACCTCCCGAATCGCATCTTCCCCCCAGGAATTTACGATCTCTGCGGCCGTGAGCGTGCCGGTTGGATCCATACGCATGTCCAACGGAGCATCCCGCATATAGCTAAAACCCCGCTCAGCTTCGTCCAACTGAGGAGAGGAGACCCCTAAGTCAAAGAGGATTCCGTGAACGGGAAGTACACTTAAAGCAAGCAAACGCTCTTCTAAAAAAGAAAAATTGCTGCTCACCAAGTGGACGCGCTCATCCCCTGCAAACAGTTCCTCCGCATGCCGGATCGCGCTGGGGTCTTGGTCGAACCCGATCAGCTGCCCCTGTGAACCCAAGCGACTTAGAAGCAAACGGCTGTGCCCAGCTCCGCCCAGCGTACAGTCTACATAGACTCCGTCCGAACGGGTCAGAAGCTGCTCCACCGCTTCATGCAGCAAAACTGTAGTGTGTTCAAATTCCAATGTTCCGGCCCCTTTTCAGTCGAGTTTAGATACCGAGTTGCACCAAAGACTCCGCCGCCAAGGTATAGGCGTCCTCAGCCTGACGGCTGTATTCTGCCCAGAGTTCCTGACTCCAAATCTCAACCCGGCTGGAAACCCCGACCAAAACCACATCTTTCACCAGTTTGGCATATTCGCGCAAATTGGCAGGGAGAAGAATTCGCCCTTGCTTGTCCACCTCGCACTCCGTAGCCCCAGAAAAGAAGAAACGGACAAAGGCTCTCACATCGGGCTGGGTGAACGGCAAGGCCTTCAGCTTTTGTTCCAAGGCCGACCATTCCTCCAAAGGATAGACAAACAGACAGTGATCCAAGCCTTTGGTAGCGATAAATTTCTCGCCTAAGGCTTCCCGGAGCTTAGCCGGCATGATCAGCCGCCCTTTACCATCGATTGTATGGAGATATTCCCCCATGAACATTCGTGTTCACCCCAACGTGGCGGTGGTTCACCACTTTGATGATTTTTCCACCACTTCGCCCCACTTTACCCCACTTATTCTCCACTCGTACGCATTCTCCTGCAAGGAAAAAAACTTTTTTGTTAAGAAGAGGAAGAAGGTCCTAGGGTATAGGACAGAAGAAAACATTGGGGTCGGGATATTTACGGCACCAGACTC
>JAIMKP010000057.1 GCA_020692355.1 Desulfosporosinus sp. | reverse complement strand
ACGCCAAGGATGTACAGGTTTGACGGCGAAGATATATCTTCGCTTTTGTCGCCTAGAATCTTGAAGCTCTCCATTTCAATGGAGAGTAGTTCACAACGCACAACAAAGACCGAGAGGAAGAAACCGATGGAAGCAAACGTCCACTGCACCAGAAACGCCCCTAGGGCGATCATCAGAAACGCCTTGAGGCTGTAGGTGCTCTTTCCTTTGAAAGCTTCAATGGCGATATAGTTGGCTAGCGTCAACACGACGTTTAACAGGAGAAGATAAACTAAGGCCGCAGCATATTTCGCCGTCACGATTCCACTCCGCGTAACAGGCTTCGCTAGGAGAAAGTCGATCGTTTGCTCGTCTTCTTCCGTAGAGAGCATCCCCGCACCTAAGAGCATCGCATAAATCGCAGCGAAAAGAATGATATAGGGAATAATATAGGCGAAGAAGTCTAACACCTTGGCGAAATCCATGTTTCCAGCGCCCAATCCGGAAATCATCGCCTTGGGCGAATTCTTCAGAAGTTCCGTATATTTGTCCGCCTGTTCAGCAATCGAAGGAAACATCGCCAGCATCAGGACACTGGATAGCGTTAAAATAACCGTCCAGATCAAAAACTGTTTTCGATTCCGTGCCAATTCACGATAAAACATGACCATACGCTCATCCCCTTAAGCCAAAATCCAGCGTTGCGCCAGTTCACTTCTCGTAATAGTGCATGAAAACCTCTTCCAAAGACGGCTCTTCAATCAAGACATTGGCCACATCCTCTGCCGCTAAACGCTGGATGATGTCATTGATCCGCCCGTTATAGAGAAATTCCACTTGCCCGTGTTTAACAACACGGTTTGTCATACCCGGAAGTTCAAAGGCTTGGCCTATCTCTGCAGCGCGCAGTTCCACCTTTATCTTTTTGAATTTATTATTTCTCAGCTTCTCCACCGATTCAACCTGTAAAATCCGGCCTTCTTTGATAATCGCGACCCGGTCGCACATCCTCTCAACTTCGCTTAGGATATGGGAAGATAAAAAGATGGTTGTGCCCTTCCCATTTTCCTCCTTCAACAGTTCGAAAAAGCGGTTTTGCATCAAAGGATCCAGCCCCCCGGTGGGTTCATCTAGAATCAAGAGCTTTGGTTCATGGAGAAGGGCCTGGATAATGGCAACCTTCTTCTTGTTACCGAGAGAGAGCGAATCAATCCGCTTCCCCAACTCCACCTCAAACCGATCACTGAGAGACTCAATCCTGGCTTTGACAGCCTTATCGAATACGGCTGCCATACTAACTTTCCCGTTTCTCCCTTCTTTTCCGTAGAATTTAGCTGAGTAGGCGAACAATTCCCTAACCTTCATATCATCATAATAATTGACTTCCGCCGGTAAATAGCCTACCTCACGCTTGATCGCCGCAGATTGGGTAAAACAGTCTTTGCCGAAGATTCTCGCGCCCCCAGAATTCGGATAGATAAAGGCCAGCAGCGTCCGGATCGTCGTCGATTTTCCCGACCCATTCGGACCGATAAAACCGAAGATCTCTCCTTCTTTGACCGCCAAATTAACATCAACAATGCCCCTGGCTTTGCCATAGGACTTGGTCAGGTTATTCGTTTCAATGACATTCAACCTAATCCCCCCTTATTAACCACCTGGTCAATCCAAACGTAGCATAAACCCTGTTAGCCATCTGGTCAATCAGGCAAAAAACAAGTCCCACGTCACATTCATGTGCGTGGGACTCTTGCTTAGAACTCGACGATCAGATCTTCAAGTTTGCGTTTCGGAACATGGTGGATACCCTGTTCATCCCGCCAGTATTTCACCTGACCGGAGGCGTCCATATCGTCCAACACGACCGTTTCCTTTGGTTTCCCCACGGCCATGACTAGGACGATCTCGTAATAGTCCGGTAACTGAAGTTCGGACGCCAGCAGAGATCGGTTCACATTATTGAATTGACAGGCACCCAAACCCTTTTCCGTCAGCCCCAGAAGAATAGACTGGGCCGCCAGACCATGATCCCAGAAGTAAGTCTTGCTGATCCGCGTGTCATGAAGCATGATGATATAAGCGCTCGGCTTTTCCCCTTCTTCCGGACCGTCCCAATCACTCAGGTAGCCCGCCCACTTCAGGGTCTTAAAAATACGCTCGTTTTTCTCCTCGTCATGAGCTAACACATACTTCAAAGACTGCAAATTCCCCCCGGATGATGTCAGCCGGGCCAGGTTGATCACCTCTTTGAGGGTTTCCAGCGAAACCTTTTCCTCTTGGTAAAACCTCCTATAAGTACGATTCTTAGTCACGAGATCCATGAGCATGGCTTATCCTCCCCTTCGCATAATGATGAAGCATAGGAAGCATAGGGACGGTTCTCCTGCCCCCCAATTTCCCCTTGTTAAAAATGCATCACGTATTATAGTACGTGCCGAACAGTGAGGGCTTTAACTGATCTGCTCATTGTTGTGAAGAAACAAGCAAGTTAAAATGTCATGGAAGCGTCGGAACCGTCCCCGCGCTTCCCCCTGTATTTTGTAGGGTGAAACCGCTTCATCGAACCGATCTAAATCATCAGGCCATGTTCTTGACTCGCTCAGCAATTGATGCACCTCAACGCCGAGGGTTTGCGCCAGTTTTAGCCACTGATTCGGCGTTCCTTTCCGTTGGCCCTTCTCCAGTTGCGCAAGCAACTGCACACTGAGACCGCTTTTTGCAGCGAGTTCTACGCGAGTGTATCCTCTCTGTAGCCGCCATTTGTACAGATTGGTTCCCCACCTTTGTGCTGCCATAGCTTTCTCCCCTTTCCACCGTCAGTCTTGAGCAGTCCTTGTCCAAAAAACTTGGCATAGCTTCTCACTCTCTTGACCGAACACAGTGGAAGATTTATAATTCATTACAAACGTATGTTCTAATATGATTATACGCCATCTTAGCTGCAAATTCAAGGCTCAACGAGTGAACGAGAAAAACAGCATACTTCGCATCCCGTTATTGGTAACATGTATACATAATTCTTTTCAAGTAAAGCATTGAAGGCTTAGCTAGTCTTGGTTATAATTCAATCATACTAAATCTTATTCACCCTTATTGTAAATTATATGGTTATGCCTGCTGGAATTCTAATATTTATAAAATTCTTACTATATGTTTGACCGTTAAGGTTATGGGCTTTAGCTTAGCTAATGCTAATAAACTTTAGGGATTAGCAGTAAAGCAGGTGGCAAAGGAGGTGTATATTTTTAAAACGTTTGCTGGAAAAGAAAAAATTAGTCTAGTGAATTAGGAGGTAGAGAAATGAAAAGAATTTTGGTCTTAGCCCTATGTGTATTCACCCTTTTCGGTTTGGCGGGCTGTGCCCAATCAGCCAATACACCGCAAACGGCTTCCAAACAAGATCAGCCTTTGGTTATCGCCACCTCTGCTGATTTGGGTAGTATTGACCCTGCTGTAGCTATGGACAATGCTGCTTGGAAAATTAGTTATCCTGCTTATGACCGCCTTGTCAATTTCAAAGGCAGTAGTACTGATGTTGAACCCTCTCTGGCCAAGTCATGGGATATTTCTGCCGACGGATTAACCTGGACTTTCCACTTGCGGGACGATGTGAAATTTGCGGACGGTACGCCCTTGGATGCTGCTGCCGTCAAGTTTTCCTTTGACAGGCTCCTGAAGATAAAAAAAGGTCCCTCGGATGCATTCCCCAGCTTGGAGAATGTAACAGCTGTCGACAAAAACACCGTTCTATTCAAGTTGAAAACTGTTTTCCCGCCGTTC
Source organism: Desulfosporosinus sp. (assembly GCA_020692355.1). Lineage (GTDB taxonomy): Bacteria > Bacillota > Desulfitobacteriia > Desulfitobacteriales > Desulfitobacteriaceae > JAJZPA01. The sequence goes on along the minus strand of JAIMKP010000057.1, from coordinate 14,657 downwards.
CTTTCTACCCTAGCCACCAACGGAGGGGGTATCGTTAACCCCGCTGTGATGAAGCACGAGAAAGATGCTGATATGGGCCAAAACTGGTTAGCGACAACTACCGCAGGTAGTGGAGCATATGTCCTGGCAGAGTGGGTTCCGGAACAAAGTCTCAAATTGACCGCAAATCCCAATTATTGGGGAAGTAAACCAAAGTTAAGTACGATTATCATCAAAATCGTCAAAGATCCATCAGCTCAGCGCATGGCTTTAGAAAAGGGCGATGTTGATGTTGCCGAAAACATACCGGTGGATCAACTCAAAGAACTGAAGAAAAACCCCGATCTGACTATCTTTGAGACACCCAGTCTCATGGTCGATTATGTTTACTTAAATACGCAAAAAGCCGGACTGAAAAATCCCAAGGTGCGTCAGGCAATTTCTTATGCAGTAGACTATCAGGGCATCATTGACAACGTCTGGCAAGGCAATGCGACGCAAATGCGCGGTCCTATCCCCAACGGCTTATGGGGTTATCAGCCTGACTTACTCCAGTACACCCGTAACGTTGAAAAAGCCAAAGCGTTACTACAAGAAGCTGGAGTTAATAACTTGACCCTTAATTTCATGTATTCCGACCGCAAACCCTGGTGGGAACAAGAAGCGCAGATCATACAAAGTAATCTCGCTGACATAGGAATCAAGGTCAATTTACAAAAAATCGCTTATGCCGCTCAACGGGAAAAGATCGACAAAGGTGACTTCGACATGACCATCGGTGTCTGGAGTCCGGATTATGCCGACCCTTATATGTTCATGAATTACTGGTTTGATTCCAAAAACTTTGGTTTGGCCGGCAACCGGGCTTTTTACAAGAATGCCGAAGTGGATAAGCTTGTACGCAAGGCGGCCAGCATTAACAACCAAACTGAGAGAATTGAGCTTTATAAGCAAGCTCAGCAGTTAATCATGCAGGATGCCCCTTATGTCTTTTTGGTGCAGAAAAAATACCAATTGCCCATGCGCAAATCGGTTCAGGGGTTTGTCTTTAACCCCATGCTTGAGGACATGTATAATTTCCAAGCCATGAGCAAGTAGCTGAGGAGCAAAATGAACACGAGCAAATTTGTAGCCAAACGGTTGGGCCAACTGGTCCTAGTCCTGTTGGGGGTTACATTGGTAACTTTTCTGGTGTCGCATGTCGTGCCGGGTGACCCGGCACGCATGCTCATCGGTCAACGGGCAGACGAACAAACTCTAGCCGCAATGCGCCATGCGATGGGGCTCGACAAACCCGTTTGGATCCAGTACCTCAATTATCTCTGGGGTTTAATCCATGGTGATTTGGGAACTTCCATCCGCACGCAGCGGCCGGTTCTTAATGAACTCCTTTCTTTTTTCCCGGCAACGGTCGAACTCACCCTATTTGCTATGGGATTCGCCGTTAGCATCGGGATTCTTCTGGGCTTGCTTTCAGCTACCTTTCGCGATACCCTCACCGATCATGCTACGCGGATTCTGGCCATTCTGGGAGTATCAACCCCCCTCTTCTGGCTGGGTTTAATGGCTTTGCTTCTCTTCTATAAGTATTTAGGGTGGCTGCCTGGTTCCGGTCGTCTTGATCCCCTGATTAATCCCCCGACACACATAACAGGACTCTATGTCGTCGACAGTCTCATATCCGGGGACTGGATTGCCCTGAAGAGCAGCATCCTGCATTTAATTCTGCCTTCTCTTTGTCTGGGCTACATTCAACTGGCAACAATTGCCCGCTTGGTACGCGCCAGTATGATTGAAGTCCTGGAGCTGGACTACATCAAAACCGCCTTGGCTAATGGAATTCCGCGCTCACGAATCATTTACCGACATGCCCTGCGCAATGCCTTAATCCCCACCGTAACAATCATTGGTTTGACCTTCGGCGAACTCCTGGGAGGCGCAATCTTGACCGAAACCATTTTTGCCTGGCCGGGTATGGGCAAATTCGTGGTGGATTCTATTTCCTTTTTAGATTTCCCAGCAATCATGGGCTTTACCCTTGTGGTGGCAACGGTCTATGTCTTAATTAACATGGTAGTCGACCTGCTCTATCCGATATTAGATCCTCAAATTAAAGGGGTGCACTAACTTTGGAGCTTAAATATTATCGTTATTTTGCCAAGCAATACCCCCTAACGGTGGTTGGGACGCTCATCATCCTTATCATAGGACTGGTTGCCCTGGTTGCACCTCTGATTTCCCCCCATGACCCTCTGCAATTACACCTAGCGGATCGTTTACTGCCTCCCGGCCATACCTATATCCTGGGGACGGATGAGATGGGACGTGATCTCTTCAGCCGCATTATTTACGGATCCAGACTTTCTTTAGCCGCAGGGGTTGGAATTGTCAGCATCGCCGGCATCTTCGGCACTGTGCTCGGCAGTGTTTCCGGATTCTTGGGCGGCAAAACCGATCTAATAATTATGCGTCTGATGGATATCATGTTGGCTTTTCCCAGTTTGGTATTAGCCCTGGCCCTCTCGGCCGCCTTAGGCCCGAATTTCCGTAACAGTATCTTGGCCGTGGCTGTTGTAAAAATCCCCGTCTATGTCCGTTTGGTTAGGGGACAAACTTTATCAGTCAAAGAAAAGCATTTTGTTAAAGCAGCTCAAACTTTTGGTGCTTCCAAGGTGTGGATCATTTCCCGGCATATCATTCCTAACTGTCTGGCACCCGTGATGGTTCAGGCGACCTTAGGCATAGGGGAAGCCATCCTTATTGCGGCTGCTCTCTCCTTTATTGGCTTGGGTGCCCAACCTCCAGCTGCGGAATGGGGAGCGATGGTCAGTATGGGGAGAACCTATTTGTTGGATCAATGGTGGTATGCCACCTTCCCGGGGATAGCCATTTTCATAACCGTGGTGGGCTTCAATCTATTCGGCGACGGGGTTCGCGATCTTCTGGACCCACGTTTTCGTCATTAGGGGGTATAGCAATGGAACCGCTCCTGAAGATCAAAGACCTCCACGTGGACTTTTTAAGTTATGCCGGAGCTGCCCGTGCCCTGAACGGCATTGATCTGGATCTTTTTCCGGGAGAATTTCTGGGTTTAGTCGGCGAGTCCGGGTCAGGGAAGTCCCTAACGGCTAATTCCGTGCTGGGTTTATTGCCCCTCAAAAATGCCGCGATCGCCAAAGGCTCCATTCTTTTTGAAGGTGAAGAATTAGTCGGCAAATCCGAACGGGAATATCAGGCATTGCGTGGGAAGAAGATCTCTATGGTTTTTCAAGAGCCCATGAATGCCCTAAATCCAGCCTTCAAAATTGGTTCGCAAGTTACAGAAATCCTCAAACTCCACCAAGGAGTAACGGCCAAGAAAGCCAGAACCGAAGCCGTTAGTTGGCTGGCACGGGTTCGGATACCACATCCGGAAGAAATAATGAATGTCTACCCTTTTGAATTAAGCGGTGGCATGAGGCAAAGAGTACTTTTGGCTATGGCCCTCAGTTGTGGCTCCAAGCTTCTCTTAGCTGATGAACCCACTACCGCACTCGATGTGAGTATTCAGGCTCAAATCTTACGCCTGATTAGAGATACGACCGACAGCTTGGGAACCTCTGTACTTCTTATTACTCACGACCTTGCCGTCGTAGCGCAGACCTGTCAGAGGGTAGCAGTGATGTATAGCGGAAACATTGTGGAAAGCGGCCCTGTTCGCAAAGTCCTGCGTCAACCGCGCCACCCCTATACTAAAGCACTCCTCCAAGCTCTGCCACATCTTGACGGTCCTATCAAAGCATTGCAGTCGATACCTGGAACTGTGCCAAATTTGTTAACGCCACCTTCGGGCTGCCGTTTTCATCCCCGGTGTTCAGTGGCTGAAAAACGCTGTCAGGCGGATCGGCCTAAGTTACTGAGTGTGGCCGAAAACCATTATGTAGCCTGTTGGAGGGAAAGTCATCATGTCTAAACCGATTCTTTCCTTGCGTGAAGTTGTCAAAGAGTTCCCCATCCGCGGGGCCCGGGGTAATTTGTCTTTTAGAGCTGTAAATCATGTATCGTTAGACATTTTTCCAGGTGAGACTGTTGGTTTGGTCGGTGAATCCGGGTGCGGCAAGAGTACCCTTGGCTATATGGTTATGGATCTTCAGCCAATAACTCAAGGCGAAATACTGTTTGAAGGGCAGAAATTAGCCGATGCTTCCAAAGTGGAACGCCGAAAGTTGCAGGCAAAAATTCAAATTGTATTTCAAGATCCTCAATCTTCGCTCAATCCCAGATTTCGCATTGGGCAAATCGTCGAAGAACCTTTACGACTAAATGGTTGGCGCGATAAGCGAGAACGAAAGAACCTCGTCCTCCAGCTTCTAAGTAAAGTGAGCCTCGGAGAAGAATATCTCAGGCGGTATCCGCACGAACTGAGTGGTGGTCAAAGGCAACGCGTTGCGATTGCCCGGGCTTTATCCTTAAATCCCCAACTCATTGTTCTTGATGAGCCCACTTCCGCATTGGACGTCTCTGTACAGGCCCAAATTTTGAACTTGCTTAGAGAATTACAACAGAACCTTAAGCTGTCCTATTTGTTCATTTCACATAATCTAGCGGTCATCAGGCATTTAAGCAGCAAAGTCGCTGTCATGTATTTAGGCCAAATCGTAGAAATCTCCGGCACAGATGATCTGTTTGCAAAGCCTCTTCATCCTTATACAAAAATGTTGTTGAGTTCAGTCCCCAATTTAAATGATGAGCGTCCTTTGGAGGTTGCCGTTGAGAGTGAAATGCCCAGTGCTATGCATCCGCCCTCAGGTTGTAGTTTTCACCCCCGTTGTCCCCAAGCGTCTGAATTATGCCGGCAATTCAATCCGGAATTACAGCGGGTGAACGATCTCCACTGGGTTTCCTGTCATAATTTCAGCCAGAAAGAAGAAGAAACCAAAGGAGATGCGTAATCTTGCCCAAAGTACGGCAACATATTTTAGATTCACTAACTAAGAACAGTGCGCCAGGCAGCCTGCTGTTGCTAACCAATGACGTGCCTTTGGGCCGTAAATTGCTCGACATCCTTAATACACCCTCCGCCATCCTGGAAGTCCCTTTGAATGCACCGGTGAAACATCTGGCATCTCTCCCCGTGGTACGCGAAAGTACGCATATTATCGAACTGTATCAACCTGATTTAGCAAACTCCATCTATTTAAAGGAACTCCGTCAGGCTTTATTCGATCAGGGAAAATACGTTTTGGCGCTCTGGAATTGGGATGAGCTGTATCTGGAAGATCAATTTTGGGGAAATTTGGACTATGGGGCTATTTCGTCTTCAGTCACTACCCTGGCTACACAACTGTCAGCGGTTGAAAACATAAGGATAACTTCAGACAACGGAACCGACATCAGCTTTTCTGTGGCTGGGCGTCCTTGGATCAGCGCTGACGGATACTGTGATTTGTATAAGTTAGCCCAACTTCCGGACGGAGAAATATATACCTGCCCTGTTGAAGAAACATTCAGCGGAACAATTATGGTTGACGGAACCGTATCCCGGCTTTGGTTACCGGAAAAACCTTTAAAGTTGAAGTTCGAGGCAGGAACTTTAGTCGACGGCACTCCTGCCTTTATCGATTGGCTCGAACGTTATGCCGGTAGCATCCGCACCATCGGAGAATTTGCTCTGGGCATGAATCCTAACATAACTTCACCTTACCGAAATATTTCGACGGATGAAAAGGAAGGTGGCAGTGTCCATTTTGCCCTCGGGGATAGTTATAATTTGGGATTGACACATTCGATCTACCATGTTGATTTCGTTGTGCGCAAACCCACCATCTACACCGATGGCCGAATTCTTCACGACTACCTTCCAAAGATCATAAACTCTTCACCGACTGCTTTTGGAGGTTGAACACATTGTCAATATCACCACAAGAAACGCCCTTTACAGGGATTGGCAAAAATATTCGTCACTGGCGTAAAGTCAAGAAACTTACGGTCGGAGCTTTAGCCGAGCAATGCAACTTAAGTCCCAGTTTGATCAGCCAGGTGGAACGCGGCCTGTCCACCCCATCCTTGGATTCACTCTGGAAGATCACTCAAGTCCTGGGAATATCCCTTATGACCTTATTTGAAGAAACCTCAGATGAACGAGTTATTGTGCTACCCCGTGATGAGCAAAAAGTCTTGTTGTTGCCAAAATCCAATGTCGCTTATCGTCTTCTCTCCCCCGTTAATAACCGGACAACCCTTGAGTTTCTGTCTATTGTCTTAAACCCCGGCACCTGGACGAACAGCGACCTATTGGCCCACCAGGGAGAAGAATGCGGCGTAATCATCCAAGGCGAGATGACGGTGGTGGTAGGCGAAAGAGAATACCTGCTCAAGGAAGGGGACAGCATCTATTTCGACAGCACCATTCCACACCGTTTTTTTAACCATGGTGACAAGGTCGCTATCGGAATCTGGGCCATGACACCACCTTCGTTTTAAATTGGAGATTACATTTTGCACCCATTTTCATCTACGGTCCGAACACAGTGGAGTTGTTACCCTACCCCCTTACGTTCCCACGCTTCTCCATGGCACAATTCCAGCGTTAGACCGATCCGAAATCCAGTGGAAGAAATGCATCCATATTACGGAATTCAAAGTTTCCCAGATTAGACTCTGCTAAAATATACAAATATTCATTAGTATCTTGAACAAAAAAAGGAATATACCCTTCTACAAGGGTTTGAGCAGGAATATCTGTTGGCAATGCCCACTCCTTCAGGGCTGTTCGCAAATCCTGGGGGGTTAACACGTATTCTTGGGAAGGTTTGTTAGATTTACTGTTCCAGGAACCTATCGTGAAATGGTCAATGTGCATGGATTCCAGCCAGGTGTTAGCCAGGCGGACTTTTAGAAGCAGAAGCATTCCATTTTCAGGCCGAACAAGTTTGCCCAGGGCTTTATTCGAGGTGTACTGGATTCCCATCGGCTGGTACTTGAATTTTCCAGCACCGGTAACTTCCATGGTCTTACGGGTAATGGGCTGACTCTCTGGACCGATAAGCTCTCTGGGGGCGAAAAAAGGCCGGGTATTAAGGATCGGATCCTCGAATCGCTCCAAACGAACCGTCCGGCTGTAATCTCCAATACGAATACGCAAACCTGAGGCCTGTGGATTGGGGGAAACGATATTTAAGATTTTAATTTTGCCTGGCTGAATCGTCATGGGAGAATCCTGAAAAGATGAACCGACACTGCTCGCCGGATTGTTAGGCATGAACAATTTCAAGTTATCCCTAGTTAAGACAATGGTTTTACTTCCCGTATTAGCGAATTCTAGCTTGACAAATGTTCCGTTTTTTCCGCGTTTCTGGCTAATGAACTGAAGCCGCCAGCCGTCATGGTAATGTGGGCCTACGAAGCTAAAGACAGAATTCTTACGGGCATCAGCGGCCACACTGATCGGTTCATGGGGAAGAAGGTTCAAAGGCCAGGGAGAATCCCTCAGGAGAACCTCGGATACCTCCAAGGCCCTCGCGGAATCCTGACCCCTCGCGAAATCGTGGTCTGATGGAGTTTCCTCGCTTGACATCACCTTCGATAAGTCAGCCTCCTGGTTCTGTTGGATGCTAGCGTAGGTTGGAGCGGATACACGTGCCCGAAAATGGGACGAGGGCGTACCCATGGGATTGAGCGGTAAAATACGTGGCACTGATTCAAGTTGAGGTAAACTGGAGAAAACGAAGACAAGTAGGAAGAAGAGAATAAACAATAAGCGCCCCCGCATTGGACCACTCCCCTTAAATATCTCAGCAATGGGTTATAACTCGCTATGTTCTCTAGATTATTCGGCAAAATTCTTTCCGATTCCTTTCTCCACAACAGGAATTTGTACTAGAATTGGCGAATATTTCTCTGCGGTCAGTTTAAGGGATTCTCTATATTCTTGGAGTGAAATCTATGATAGTGTCCATGGTATACTTTTTACTAAAAATAGGAGGTTGACGTGTTCAAGGGATTTCTAGCCTTAGGTATGGTAATCGTTCTTGTAACATCAACATTGGGGACAAAAGATACTCTGAAGACTCAAGCACGCATTTTTCAGTCAGCGCCAGCCGTATCCCTGAAAAACTTGCAGTCAGCCCATCAAGGCTTGAAACCTGGACAGACGATGGAACCGTCTCCTCCAGCAAATACTCCGGCTAAGCTAACCCACGCCTCACATCCACTGATTATCCCAACCTATGACGGGACCGGAGAAGCCGTTCATCCCAGCGTGATTGATTTTAAGCTGGAGTATGATTTGGAGACTTGGCGCGGGTACCGCTATTGGATGGCTATGACGCCCTATCCGAGAGGTTATGATACCTTTGAAAACCCCAGCCTCTTAGCCAGCCAGGATGGACTGACCTGGGTGGTGCCACCGGGTTTGGGGAAACCTTTGGATATTAAAGGGGGAAGAGGAAATTTTAATTCGGACCCCAACCTTGTCTATGATCCGGATGAACGTACCTTGATAATCTATTGGCGAGAGTATGCTAAAGGACAGTACGAAAAAATCTGGCGAATCAAAATCCGCCCTTCGGGTTTGGTTGATCCTAAGGAACTTTGCCTGGAAGAACGCTGGTCGGATAAGGAAGGGTTGGCTCTCTCTCCAACCGTCTGGCGCAAAAGCGCCCGCGAATGGTATATGTGGACAGCCAATGGGAACAATTTAATCCATCTCTATACGTCGACAGACGGGAAAACCTGGAGTCCCAAACAACGGTGTAAAAGTCCTTGGAACAATTGGAACGGAGGCTACCTTCCCTGGCACTTGGAAGCTAAACCTAATTACCGGGAACAGAAGGTCGAATTTTTTATTTCCGGTTGGCCAAAACACGGGAAGTTCGATGATCTGGTCTTACTTTACGCCGAGGCTCCTATGAATAATTTGACGAATTTGTCCATGCCTCTACCTAAGCCGATTCTAGAGATAGGTAAACCGGGAAGCTGGGACGATGACCAGATCTACAAAACCTCTTTTACGATTGAACCCGTGCAGACGTCCTACAGATACCATGTTTGGTACTCCGCCCGATCGCAGACCGGCCTCTGGCATACGGGGTATACGCAGGGGATTTTAGATACTAATCATCCGACCAACACAGTTAACACGCCCCCTCCCCTGGAATCCCAGGGGGAAACCCCTAAGCATTCCCGAGCACCCAGAAAGGACTTCCCTTAAAGTGAACTCGTTCAACTAAAGTTGAATGCCCGATTGCACACCTCAACTGCTGCCAATCGGCTTTGCAGGTCTGAGCGATGGTCTCTAAATTAGCAATGTCATCTTCCGTCACGACATGCGTCCGTTACTACATTTAGCCGACCTGATGACCTCCTATTGGATTTTCCCTAGACTCTATCAAGGGAATCTAAGGCTTGGTCAAGGCTTTGCAGCTTCTTGGTCAACTTTCTGGTCAAGCTCTTTCTGACCCTGTGGCGACTTGGGGTTAATCTTCAGGGGGACGGATTGGGACTCCATACTCTCCTTTCGCACGGTTTGTGAGCCAATGTCTTTCTTGGCTCTTGTGGAGAGTATAGGACGTGAAACTGAGAATGTCTGTCTGATCCTCGTCAGCTCGGACTGCACTGGATAAAGTGCATACCAAAAACACCGCATCATGATGCGGTGTTTTCTTTCTTCGAAAACGAGTTTTCCAAAGCATTTGCCTAATTATTCTTAGCTCCATCTTGGATCCAATTAGCGAACGTCTGAATCTGGTCTTTCGTAAGCGGATCTTGACCCACAGGCATGACAGGTTCTTGGGAACCGTCAATCCGCTTGATGAGCAAACTGTCGGCGGGTTTTCCCGCAGAGACTTTCTCTATAGTCTTGGCATAAGTCGCAATATCCGCATGACATTGGATACACTTAGCCTGCAAGATCGGTTGGACATCCTTTTTGTAGCTGGGATGAGCGACAACCCCAGCAGCTGCTAAAGGTTTAGGTACCGAACTCATACCTTGATAGGTTAGGAAAATCATTCCGATGACCAAGACTACAGCGACGCTCAAGGCAATCGGCCGTTTTTTGGGGCTGCGGCTTGGATTACGATCCAGCCAAGGTAAGCCAAAGAGCAGCACAAAGAAGATGATCGGAAGACCCACCATGGCTAAGACATCTAAGGTTCCGGGGAAATATTTGAGCAGCTGATAAACCCCAAAGAAATACCAGGCCGGTTCCGGTATATACCCACTTTTGTTTAAGGCATCCGCTGGTTCACCGAGCCCTTTAGAATAGATTGCCGAAAGAACCCAAAGGGCTATAAAGACGACGAAGACCAAGGAAATCATTTTTAACGCCACATTGGGCCAGAACGGGGAAGATTTCTTGGAGATATCTTCGCCGCGATGCTGGGCTTCAGCCAACTCATCCGTGGAAGACATTCCTTGCCGCAAGACGAAGAAAAAATGGGGCATGAAAGCTAATAGGACAATGGCCGGCAAAATTAACATATGCACTGAATAAAAACGAGTTAAGGTGGCTCCTGTCACTTGAGCCCCGTCACGCAAGACGTTGACGAGAAAATCGCCAAAGCCTGGAACATATCCGGCCATAGCGGTCCCTACAGTCGTCGCCCAGTAACCTTCTTGATCCCAGGGTAGAAGGTAGCCTGTAAACGCGAGTCCCAAAGTTCCGACTAAGAGTACTCCTCCCATGATCCAGGTTAACTCCCGGGGACGTTTATAAGCACCTTCATAAAAGACACGCAATAAGTGTAAGATAACGAGCACCACCATGAAGTTCGCGCTCCAGGAGTGCAGAGAACGCACATAATTACCGATGGTGGAAGCTTGTAACGCTTGAATACTGGAATACGCTTCAGCCGCAGATGGTTTATAGACCATGGCCAGGAGAATCCCCGTCACGGCCTGGCTAATGAACACAAAGAGGGTAGCAAAACCTAAATAATCTAAGAAATTGCTGCGTTTGGGTACAGGGTGGGCAAAAAGAGAGGCCATAAGCGCACTCACATTGAGCCGTTCATCTAACCATTTCATCATACCAGCCTCCCCCCGATCAGCACGTTGTCACCCTCTATTTTTACCAGCCGACGATGGAGGGGTTTTGGCGGAGGACCGCTCAGCACTGTTCCCTTAATATCATATAGACCACCATGGCAGGGGCAGATAAACTGCTTGGTTGCTTGCACCCAGTTCACAGCACATTCCAAATGGGTACAGTGAAAATCCAGGGCGATAAATCCCTCGGAGCCAAGGTTGATCACATAGACTCCTTCATCTGTTCCCGCTCCTTTATAACTTACGAGGGTAGGAGTATTTACGGGAAATTTTCCTACGTTACCCACTCCTTGAAGTTTCGTAGCAGCGGCAACCGATTTAGGGCCCATAAACTTACCAAAAAGACCCAGGTAAGAGATACCCATGGCTACACCGAGCGTTCCAATTCCTAAGCTTAACAATTTACGGCGCCCCAACGACACAGCATCTTGTTTCGGATTTGATTTTTCCATTTTCCTTTTTCTCCTTTCATAGCAAAACAATGGCCAACTGTACTTTGTTGACCATTGTTTAATTTGTCTACATTAAATTCGGCTTATTTTTGACCTGCATAATCGACGCTGGAAGCTGGAGCTTGAGTTGGGCGTTGAATTTTAATGAATTTCTTATCGGAGCTTACATGGCAAGCATTGCAAGCTGCGATGGTTTTGTCATAAGTTGCTTCGAAAGCTGCTTTGTCTTTTTTCTCGACGGCAGCGGCAAGGGGCTCAAGCGAGGCTTTCTTAAACGCTTGTAGAGCTGCTGCACGTTTGGGGCGAGTGTTTTCTGCTACAGCTTGAACCCCACCCATTTCTTCCACTTCAAATTTAGCCAAATCCCAGTTTTGGGCTTGAGCTGCATACCAAGTGCTAGCAAAACGCGTATTGTACTCCATCATTACTGTTGAAGTGGAGGGATTAATGATCTTGGTTTGAACATCCATGGCTTTTTGCAGAGCATCAACTTTAGCTGTTAAATCTGTGGAAGCAGCGGGTTGAGCAGGAGCAGGAGTAGGAGTAGGTGCAGCGGCTGTGCCGCAGCCTACTGCGACTAAAGCAACAATTAACAGCATACTTGCTAGAAGAAGAAAACGTTTCTTGTTCATGTAAATACCCCTTTCATTTTTTTGTGTGATTTCTGTGTCAGTATACCAGCATTCCCCTGACTGACCCAGCGTATTATGTCATGTCAACAACAGTACAACTGTACTGACATCATTGGCGTAGCTCTATGATATAGGAACCAGTAAAGAAACTAATGTGCCCCCTTGCAGAGGGAGGTCGAACGAGATTTCTCCTTGCAAAATCATTACGCGTTCGTGGATATGACGTAGTCCTAAACCGTGCCAACCTGCAGGTTCTAAAAACTCTTTAGGAAGTCCAATCCCATTATCTGTAAAATAGATATATAATTGGTGTCGACTGTCTTTAACGTAGATAGTCACACGATTGGCCTTTGAATGTTTAGCCACATTGTTGAACAATTCTGATAGAATGTGAAAAAGATGCTCCTGCCGGTTGGGGGTTAACAGAAGATTTGGATCGGCCTCATAGTTAAAATCAACAATTATTTGATATCTTGTTTGAAATTTATCGATAATATTTCTAAACATTAATAACAAATATTGGTGGGAAATTGTTTCATTTTTTATTCCTATAATGTAACTGCGAAGATCCTGCATAGCGACGTCCAAGGTTTCTATGCTCTTTTGCATATCTGCCTGGATAGGGGAGGTTGGCTCAAGCTTATACTGACAAGACTCAATGATAAGTTCTGCAGCATAAAGAGTTTGCAGAACCCCGTCGTGCAAATCCCGGCTGATCCGTTCACGTTCTGCTAAACGCAAGGTGTCTTCTTTGGCTTGTAAAAATAAGTTTTCGGTTGCGCGCTGAAATGCTCCGATTAATTTTAAGGAATAGAGCATAATGAATATCCCACAAACCGTTCGAAAAATCTGCACAGGCAACTTCGTAATATGAAAGAACCAACTCGAATTAATTATATTTGCGGGAAAAAAGTTTTGTTGAGATACGATAATGCCCTCAAAGAAAGCATAAAAGAAAAAGCTAATGGCTAAAATCCGTTCATTTCGCGATATATCTGGGGCGAGTTGCTGCTGATGACTAAAGTTCGCCTGCGAATAAAGGGCCAATGAAGTAATACTAATTGACGTAAAACCTAAAAAATAGTGAGTCACTGTATCCGCGAGCAAACGTGAGTTCATACCCCCAAAATGCAGATTGATAATATAAAACCCTGCCCATATGATGAAAAAACCAAATGTGATAACTTCATTTAGCCGCTTAAGCCACTTTAGCCGTGTTGCTAAAACACGCAAACCAAAATTGAGTAAAACAATAAAGGAGAAGGCCGAAAGGAACGAACGAAAAACATACATTGAAAAAATCGTTGTTGGTTCGAAAAGAGTCTGTTGCAAAGGAATAAACAGGTAGCCCCATTCGGATAAGCCGTGGAAGATTCCAAATAAACTCAATAACCATAGATCTTTGTTGAATGAAAAAGGATTACTTTCTCGATTTTGAACTAAAATTATGAAACCACTCGTAAAAAAAGTCAAGCCATATATGAAATAGACCACTGGCATATTAAGATCAAGTAAATTGTAAAAGAGATTAAGCCAAGACAAAAGCAGTTCACCCCTTTTCCACGGAGGATTTTATTCACTTGGGGTTAGCCCATTGTTCATGATACTTACGTTCCAAGGCATAGGCAGTCGCCTGGGAGCGGTTGCTATAGCCTAGTTTGTGTAAGATATTGGAAACATAATTCCGGATAGTACTATAGCTTAGATAAAGAATTTCCGCAATTTCCTTATTGTTCTTGCCTTGAGCAATGAGCTCTAGAATCTCTGTCTCCCGTTCTGTTAAAGGTTCGCTGGGGGTCTCAGCCGTAAGCAATTTCATTTTTTCCGAGATACGGTTCGTTAACTTGGCATCAATAATTGTCCCTCCAACCGCGACCGTTTTGATGGCCTGGCAAAGGGCCGCACTTCCCATCTCTTTCATTATGAAACCTTTTGATCCTGCCAGCACAGAAGCGAATACTGCTTCCTCATCTGCATAAGACGTCAGCATAATGACCTTGGCCTGCGGATAGTCTACCATTATCTCGCGACAGGCCTCAATTCCCGTTCCATCAGGTAAGCGGACATCCATGACGATAATTTCGGGTTGTAAAGCCTTGGTCTGGGCAATCGCTTCGCTCTTGCTCCCTGCCTCCCCTACAACTTCAAAATCTTCGACGCGCTCCAAGGCCATGCGCAGGCCCATACGTAGAATCTCGTGGTCATCGACGATAAGCAAACGAATCGTCATAATCGTTCTTTACCTCCTTCGGTACTGCCAGTGTAACCAATGTACCTCCGCGCAGCGGGGTTTTAAAAATAATTTCTCCACGCAGAATGGCAATCCGCTCACGCATATTCTTGAGCCCCCAAGCACTCTTCCGGGATTCCCGACCCGTTGTCTGTTACGGAAACAAAGAGTTGGCATTTGCGTTCCTGGACGAGAATGTTAACCCTGATCCGCCCCGGCGTGTTTCGCCACATTATTCAGCAACTCCTTGAGGACATGCTAAAGATGATCCTGACGATTAGGAGATGCGCATAGCATACATGAAATAGATGACTGGCATATTGATATTGATATTGA
>JAIMKP010000056.1 GCA_020692355.1 Desulfosporosinus sp. | reverse complement strand
TGATCATATGCGTTATATTATGGATGGGTTGAGTGAGATGTGAGTGGTGAAACTGCTCGATGCCAAGGAAAAGCCCACACATCTCCTCGTGAATTTATCCTGCCTAGAGCGGGAGATAAACCTGGAAAAGTCTAAAAAGGCAAAAAGGATTTGAATCACAGACGGTAATAAGTATATTATTAAATTGTAATGCTGGTGTATTGAGAACATTGTAAGCAAGTGAACAACTGGTGCTAACGGCTGCAAGCCGCAGGCCTGATGGCAGAAAGGAACCGGACGAAGAGTGAAAGAAACGGGTAGGAAAGTATTCTCCCTGAGCCGTAGGGAGTTATTGCGGCTGGGAAAGGCCTTTTTCTTGCTAAGCGGGATTTCTTTAGTCTATCCTATTGACCGATATATTAGCTGGGACTTGCAGAGCCGCAGCCTACTCGCTGTGACCAAGAAAGATTTCGTTTTAAACTCGGAGTGGAAACCGATCCAGGGTTCGCGCGTTTGGTTGAGACAAGGTGAAGATGGCCCTGAGGGTCTCTTAGCAACCTGCACCCATTTGGGTTGTGAAGTAAAGTATCAGGCGGGGGAATGGATTTGCCCTTGTCACGGGAGCCGTTTTGGGGAAGATGGCCGCCTGTTGCACGGCCCGGCCGGCGGACCACTCCGAAGGCTCAAGGTTGAGGAGACTCCCGATCGTTATAGAGTGGAGACAAGTGCTCATGGTTAAGCCGGTGCGTTCCTTTACCTTCCTGCAACATATCCGTCCCCGCCGAATTCCGGTTGCAGCCCTGAGGTTCGGAGCGACGCTCTGTCTGGGGGGGATTTCCTTTCTGGCTTTTCTCATCACGGTGGGAACAGGAGTTCTCCTGCTTTTTCATTATGAGCCTGGGAAACAGGCCTACATTTCTGTAGCCAGCATGGTTAGCCTTGCGCCCTATGGCGGTATTATTCGCAGTTTGCATTTTTGGGCGGCCCAAGGGATGGTGGTAACCGTTCTTTTTCATATGGCGCGGGTGGTTTGGCATCACGCCTACCGACCGCCACGAGAAAAGAATTGGGTGATCGGGGTATTTCTTTTCCTATTGACCCTAATTCTCGACTTTTCGGGCTATCTTCTCCGGGGGGATCGGGAGGGAGCTGGGGCTGCTGAGATCGCTCAATCGCTCTTGCGTGGTTTGCCTGGGGGAGCGGGATTGGCCGCCCTGTTTCTAGGTTCGATTGAATTGGGCCATGGCAGTAGCTTGACGCTTTATGTGTGGCACGTGTTCATACTTCCTGGCGTCCTTTTGGTCCTGCAACTGTGGCACTTTTGGCGAGTTCGTCGCGATGGTGGGGTGCGGGCCTTATAGCACCGGGTAAGAAGGGTAGGGAGAAAGGTTTGACAGAGCTGCGGGATCGGGAAACCAATGTGATGGAGCTACAAGATCGGGGGAACTGTTTGGCAGAAACACAGGAGCTTTTCGATGTTAGACCCCGTTTTATTTCGATCGAGGAACTGCAGGTTCGAGAAACGATTGCTGTGTTTATGGTTTTGGCTATGCTGCTATTTGTGAGTAGTGTTCCTTTGCCGCTCGGAATACCACCGGAAAGTCCGATTCCGATCCATATTAAGGCCCCGTGGATGTTCGGTGGGATTCAGTGGCTTTTGTTGCGTTTCCCGGTGCCTATCGCCGGGTGGATCATCCCGGCTGCCAGTCTGGGTTTTCTCCTGACCCTGCCGTGGTGGGCGAGAAGAGCGGGAGTCCGCTGGGGTCGCTTTGCATTTATGGTTCTCGCATTGTTCTGGAGTATCATCACCTTGGCGTATGCTTTGCAAGCCTGAAAGAAGGGAGAGAGGTCATGTCGCACTATCTCAAGCATGTTTTCTTGTTATCTCTATTGTGCTTGTTAGGGGCATACGTCTGGCTTCTCTACAGTCAGAGCCACCCCTCCTGGCAAAAATGGCAGGCTAAATATTATGAAGCCCAAACTCAGCTGCTGCAAGACCGTTTAGCTAAGACCGCAGATGGCAACGAAAAGGCAAGTTTGGAAAAGACCCTAATCCAAGTGAAGGGTAAAAAGCCTGAGATTAAGCCCCTGCTTCTCCCTAATGGAAAAGAGGAATTATGTCTAACTTGTCACCTCGGCATCGAAGAAATTTCCCCCTCACATCCGGTGGAAAGTATCGGCTGCACGGTCTGCCATGGCGGGAACGCCTTGGCTTTGGATGAGAAGACGGCCCACCAAGGGATGTATGGCGGTGGGCATCCTGGCCGCTTGGATGTGACTGCTTTAAGCTGCGGTTCGAATGCCAATGGGCAGTGCCACGATGGGCGCAAGCGCCCAGAGGACAACATTGTCGAACGTATGCAGACCTCGCTTATGGCCAGCAAAGGTGGCGAACTGTCTATGGTTCGCTATATGTTCGGGCTGGACAAAGAACAGCGCCTAGTCGTGGGAGCGAGTACAACCGCAGCAGCGTTGGCCCATCCCTTTGACAATCGGCAGGACGAGCCAGCGCTACAGCAGAATTGTCTGCAAGCCTGCCATCAAAGTGAGGGTAGCCTTTTTACAGCCTCGACGACTGCAACGGCCACGGCAGAAGCTCAGGGCTGTGAAAGTTGCCATGTTTTGGTGAATGCCACGCACACGTATTCCGGACAAGATGTCACCATTCCCAGGGATAAGCCGGGCTACGGAATGGTTCATCGAATCACCACGCAAATCCCTTATACTCAGTGCAATCAATGCCATAATGTCGGCTTGCCTGACCTCTACCATATGACATTTAATCTGCGCACTGACTTAAACCGGGTACGTTCCACTCCCCCGGAACAAGCGGATCAGCAGGAGGTTCGCCTGCAGAATGTCTATCAACCGGGAATGGTATTTACTTCCTGCGAAGTCAACTTGGACTGCATTGATTGCCATACCCCTGAGGAAGTGATGGGGGACGGCAAACTTTATACGTCAGAATACCAGGCCTTAAAAATCCAGTGCCGGGACTGCCATGGGACGCAGACCGAACCTCCCGGGTTCTGGATAATCGGTTCCTCGGACGATATGGCGTTGCGGCAAAAGAGCGTTAATCCTGCGTTTCCGGTGCTCGATGTCGGTGGGAAAATTCTACGAACCTTGAGAGGGGAGGAGATGCCTTATGTGCGTTACGAGAGTGGTTTATGGGTTCTCTACCGGAAAACGAACGGCCAAAAATTTGTCATTCCGCAGGTGCAGGGAAGCGCCTGCCGCCAAGAGCCTGATAAACAAACCTCCAATGACTGTCATCAGTGTCACGATGTTTCCGGAAATCACCACACTTCCCCATAGCCAGGATTCTTCCATTCTCTAAGAGCTGAAAGAATGATAGAATAAAGAATGAAGAAATAATTCCACGATGGGGTGATATCGATGTCTTTGATTCAGCGTAGGCAAACCCAATTCATACTTTTTGTGATTGCATTGACATTGTTTTTATCTGGATGTGGAGCGAATGGTGGGTCACCCTTTGTCAGTTTAAAACCTTCCGATCATACGCTAATGAATCCACAGCCGCTGAATAACAAGGATGTTCTACGGGTCGGAGTGTCATCCGTCCTCTCTCCGAGGGAAACGCTGGACAATTACAGGGTGTTTGCAGAATATCTGGAGAAGAAGATTGGCCGCCCGGTGCAGCTTGTGCAGCGCCAAACCTATAAGGAAATCAACGAATTAGTGCGGGATAAAGGGGTGGACGTGGCCTTCATCTGTTCCGGGGCCTACGTCATGGGCAGGGAGGACAATTTAGAACTACTCGCTGTGCCCGTGGTAAATGGAAAGTCAACCTATCAATCGTATATTGTGGTTAATGCCAATAGCAAGTTCAAGAGTTTTGCTGATCTGAAAGGCCAGGTGTTTGGTTTCACAGATCCGATTTCCTTCTCTGGTACGATCGCACCAAGTTATATGGCAGCACAACTGAAGGCGCAGCCGAGCGATTTCTTCGGTCGGATCGTTTATACCTACAGTCATGATAACTCTATCAAAGCGGTACTTGACAATGTGGTGACGGCGGCAGGTGTAGATTCCTTGGTTTATCAGTTTGCTGTAGCTAAAGACGCATCCCTCTCTTCCAAGCTGCGGATCATCGCCCAGTCGCCGGAGGTAGGGGCCCCACCCGTCGTCGTCAATCGTAACCTTGATTCTCATCTAAAAACGGTACTGTTGGAGGCCCTCCTACAGATGGAACGTGATGATTTGGGTAAGCAAGCATTGGCTTCCTTAATCTATGAGCGTTTTGTCCTTCCCGATGATAGCGCCTACAATCCGATCCGAGCCATGGTTGCCGCTTTGCCTGCCAAATCTTAGGCTTAAGAGGGAGTGCTCACAATGGGATTAGCTCCAGTGATGACCAAAGTGTATCGAAGTGTGGCCGAGAATCTCCGGATGCTTAAGGTTAGGCAACGGCTGGGTAAGATCAGAATTCAGCATAAAATCCTTGGTTTAGTGGTAGGCGTGGTTTTGCTTCTGACCACCATGATCGTTTGGCAGATGGGAAGCATCCTGACCACGAATCTCCGGGATCAATTGGACAAGCGCCTGGTTTCCATCGGCAGTGACACGGCGGCGCGGGCTACGAATGAACTCCTGATCAACAACACTTATGCGGTTTACGAATTGATTCAGGACACGCTCAAGAACAATGAAGATGTCCTCTATATTTTCGTCGTTAACCCTGGAGGGGATGTCTTGGCTCATAGTTTTGGCGAAGCGTTTCCCAAGGCTTTGGTGGGGGCGAATTCCTTGACCGGGGAGGAGAAGTATCATCTTGCGGTGTTTCGCAGCGAAGTGGGTGTCGTGCGTGATGTAGCGGTGCCAATCCTTGATGGGAAGCTGGGAATTATCCGGGTAGGCATGACGGAAAGCGGTTTGCAACGAGCGGTCTGGGATATGACGTGGAAGGTACTGGCTATCGCGCTTTTCGTGTCGATGTTAGGGATTTTGGCTGCGGTTCTTATGACTCGTGTTTTGGTAAAGCCTATTCAGGAATTGGTGACATTGACCCAGCGCGTTGCCGCTGGTGAACTGGATGTTCAGGGAGAGGTTCATGCTCAAGATGAGGTGGGTTTGCTGACAGGGGCTTTCAACTACATGACAGAAAGCCTCAGCCATAGCCATCGGGAGCGGGAAGAACTTCTCGCTCAACTGCGGGAAAAGGAAGAGCTGCGTGTCCAACTCTTGCACAAAGTGATTACGGCCCAGGAGGATGAACGCAAACGCATCTCGCGGGAGCTTCATGATGAAACCAGCCAAGCGCTAACCTCGTTGATGGTCGGATTGAAGCTCCTGGAATCCGAAGTCTCTGTCTGTGAGGTGGGAACCCGTCTGCAAGAAATGAGGCAGATCGTCTCGCAGACGCTCGATGAAGTCCACCACTTGGCGAGGGAACTCCGACCGAGTGTTTTAGATGATATGGGGCTGATTGCCGCCTTGGAACGCTATATTCGCGATTATGAGCGAAAATATAGTATTGAAGCAGATTTTCACGTCATTGGGTTTGAACTGAGACGTTTGGCTCCCCCCTTGGAAGTCGCCTTGTACCGGATTGTTCAGGAGGCCTTAACCAATATTGCTAAGTATGCGAATTCGGATAGTGTTTCCGTGCTTGTGGATTGGCGAGGAGATAGGGTTTCGGCTATTGTCGAGGATGATGGTATTGGCTTTAACGTGGAAGAAGTGACGACCAAGGGTGGAGGCTTGGGTTTATTTGGGATGCAAGAACGCGCGGCGTTGTTAGGAGGCACGTTCAAGATTGAATCTCGTTCCGGGTTTGGAACGACTGTTTTTATTAAATTTCCCGTGCACGGGGATGAGTTCATAGAAAAGGATGTGGAACCATGAGCGAGGGCAGACTGCGGATACTCTTAGGGGATGATCATGCGGTGCTCCGGGCAGGATTAAAGGTTCTTCTCAATGCCGAATCTGACCTGGAGGTTGTCGAGGAGGCTGCTGACGGTATTGAAGTCATTGAGAAGGCGGCCAAGGTTCAGCCAGACTTGGTGCTGTTGGATTTGACGATGCCCAGAATGAACGGATTGGAGTGTATCCAGGCGTTGCTCAGCGCTCAGCCGGAACTAAAAATTCTAGTGTTAACCATGCATGATGATGAGGAATACCTTAAGGCTGTTCTCAAGGCGGGAGCGAAAGGCTATGTCCTTAAGAAGGCCGCTGATGTCGAACTGCTCTCCGCGATCCGAACGGTCTCACGCGGGGAGATGTTTATCTACCCCTCAATGGCTGCAGCCCTGCTCTATCAGATGGTGAGCCCGCACAAGCCGAACCATGAAGGGAAAAAGGTTAAGCCCTTAAGTGAGCGCGAGCGGGAGGTGCTGCGGCTCCTAGCTCTGGGCCATACCAACCAGGAAATCGCGGATATCCTCTGTGTGAGCGTCAAGACCGTGGAGACTTACCGGGCGCGGGTGATGGAGAAACTGGATATGCGGAAACGGGCGGAACTCGTGCGTTATGCCGCAGAAAACGGGATCATCACGCGCTAGGATGAGATGGCAGGTATGGATGAGATGAAAGTAAACGATGAGATGATGGGAAAACACCGGGCGAAATGCGGAGAAGAAAACCAGCTGGAAATGAGGGTGAGGGGGAGACAATGATGGAACTCGAAAAGGAAAGTAAACTCGTTCGAACAGGCGCAAGGAAGAAACAAAGGCTAACATGGCTTCGTTGGGTTGCTGCAGTAGCGGCAGTTCTTGTGGCTCTGACAGGCTGTAGCCAGCCTAAAGAGCAGGCCGGGCAATCTGGCCAATCCGGGACCAGCCAGGTGCAATCCGGGCCAACACAGACTGGCCCAACACAGCCCGATACGTCGGTGCCGAATGCAGGAACCGAAGCTTCCGGAGTTTCTGACCAGGGATCCGCAGCACTCCCGCCTGAAGCACTGGTGTCTGCCAGCCAACTGGATCAAGGGATCAAAGCCAAACAGGCCTGGCAAATCATTGACGTTCGGGAGCCAAGTGAATTTGCCAGCGGTCATGTTCCGGGAGCATTCAACATTCCGCTCGGTAAACTGGAGGCGAGTCTTGTCCAGGTTGCCAAAGATAAGGATGTCATCCTGGTAGATTTGAACGGCACCCGTTCTTTTACTGCTTGGCAGGAGTTGAAGAGCAAAGGATATGATGCCCGGCACTTGAAGATGCTGGTCGGCGGCATGGAACAGTGGAAAAGCCTGGGCAGTGGCGAAGTGACAGAAAGTATCGGCGGTTGTTAAGAGCTTCCACTCATTAACATACAACCACCCTTTTTGGCGAGGGCTAGATGCCCTCGAATTTTTTGTTTACGTCAGAGGTTACGATGCCTTGATAGTAATTTATCATAATAACATATTGACAAATGTAGATATATGAGTATGATAATAATCAAAGACCCATTCGCGAATAATAATGCAACGACGCTTTCGCGAGCTAGAGAGTGTTGAAAAGAGGTGATAAGGGATGATGAAGAAACTGCCGATGGCTAAGCGCGCGTTAGTATTTGACGAAACACAAATTCGCCAGGAAGCAAAGCGTTATAAAGCCTTAGGTGATGAAACACGCCTCAAGATGTTTCGAGTCTTGGAGCAAGGAGAGCGGTGTGTTTGTGAACTTATGGATCTCTTTCAGGTGAATCAGTCTTTGGTCTCGCATCATGTCAAGATTTTGGAAAGTGCCGGTTTAGTGCAAGGACACCGAGTCGGGAAGTTCGTGTATTATCGGATCACAGCAAAGCAGGACCATAGGGATCCATACGGCGAACAGGAACAACCCGAAAACGTGCCCTAACTTTGGCTGCTGGATGGGTATAAGCAGAGAGAAACGCGTTATAGGGAATAAGGTGTGGTTTAGGGGAGGAATACACAATGTTGCAGGCATTTGCTGATTACATGTCATATCATTTGTTTGGGCTTTCGCCTGCCAGCCACTTGGGTGCTGCGGTGAATTTTTTTATCTACGATACAATTAAGATCTTTTTGATGTTGGCTCTGATCATTTTCTTGGTTTCCCTCTTACGCAGTTTTTTTCCAGCGGAGAGAACTAAAAAAATTCTCAGCCATAAGCGTGAATTCGTGGGCAACATTTTGGCGGCTTTACTGGGGATTGTCACACCGTTTTGCTCCTGTTCAGCCGTGCCGGTATTCATCGGTTTTGTGGAGTCGGGCGTTCCCTTGGGGGTGACTTTTTCATTCCTGATTTCCTCCCCCATGGTCAACGAAGTCGCCCTGGTTTTGCTCTGGGGCATGTTCGGTTGGAAGATTGCTGCCATTTATATCTCTACCGGGGTGAGCGTTGCCATTGTCGGCGGGATAGTCATTGGGCGGCTGAAGTTAGAGCACTTGGTCGAGGACTATGTTTATAATCTCAAGATGGGTGAAACTGAGATAGCGGCTCTTAACTGGAAAGACCGTATGAATTATGCTTGGGGCTATGTGATCGATATTTTGAAAAAGGTCTGGCTTTATGTGATTATAGGAATCGCCATCGGCGGGCTGATGCATGGCTATGCCCCCGCTGATTTCCTTGTAAAGTATGCAGGCAGGGATAACCTTTTTGCCGTACCTTTAGCCGTGCTTATTGGGGTGCCGCTGTATTCCAATGCTGCGGGGATTATCCCCATCGTTAATGTCCTGATGGAAAAGGGAATGGCGATGGGAACGGTCTTAGCCTTTATGATGGCGGTGACAGCTTTGAGCTTACCGGAGATGATCATTTTGCGTAAAGTGTTAAAACCGAAACTAATCGCGATTTTCGTGGGGATCATGAGTGTTACGATTATTTTCGTTGGCTACCTGTTTAATTTCATGATGGGGTAGAGAATTCTCCTGACAGAAGCAAGGCTATGTGATATGATTATATTAATATGTAGTAAAATAAGCTTGCTACTGAGTTGGAGAATTAGATGCTTTTAAAAGGAGTAAATGACATGAATGTTAAAATTTTGGGATCAGGCTGCTCAAGCTGTGCCAAACTAGAAAAAGTTGTCCGTGAGGCTATCGACGACTTAGGCATCGTGGTGGACGTAGAGAAGGTGCAGGACGTGGCGGGTATCATTTCCTACGGCGTGATGAGCACCCCGGCCTTGGTGATTGACGAACAGGTCAAACTCGTCGGCAAAGTACCCAACCGGGTGCGCATGGTGGAGATTTTGAAACAAGCATTGCCGCAATAGATTCATTCACTGCGGCAGATGACATTTAACCAACGTGTGGCAGAAAGGTAGAGATAATAGCATGTTGTTCCAAGTGGGGGACGGCATGCTATTTTGCAATGGGTTCGTATACAGAATCGGTAAGAAGTAAAGATTAGGTTTGCTTCTCTTAAGGATCTGGGTTAGGATTAATTCGGAAGCTACTCTAGAAACAGGCGGAGGGAAGAGCATGATGCAGAAGCGGATACCGTATCGGTCAGTGTTCTTTGTTGGTATGGCACTAATAATCATTCTCTTGCTTCTTAATGCCTGTACAAAGGTAGAACCCCAAATCAAACTAACCGTTCCGACTTCTGAGCAACCGGTCATGGCGAATATGCCCAAGGACTCGGAAGTGTATACTTTTGGTTTCGATAAACGAATGGATCCGGCCGAGGACGTACGGATGTATGCTCCCTTTTTGCGATATCTGGAAAAGACAACGGGCCTATATTTTCGGCTTCAGCCGCTGGGACCGGATGAAAATCTGATTGACGCCTTGGGCACGGGCCGAATTAGCCTGGCAGCCATCGGCACCCTGAGTTATCTCCAGGCTCATCAGAAATACGGGGTTAAAGCCATCGCCCGGGGAGTTACGGAGCAGGGAAAGGCTGAGTATCAAGCTTTAATTATTACGGCTCCTGGAAACGCTATTCGCTCTTTAACCGATCTAAAGGGCAGGACCTTTGCCTTCGGGGCAGATACCTCCACCCAAGGACATCTTATTCCCCTGATTATGCTGAAAAGGGCCGGGATTAACCTCGCTGACTTAGCAGGATATACCTTTACAGGTTCGCATTTTGAAACGGCGAACGCCGTTATGAGTGGCCGTTATGCCGCCGGAGGGATTCAGGATACCTTGGGCCGGGAACTAGCGAGCAAAGGACTGGTGCGCATCATTGCCCAATCGGAGGAGTTTCCCAGCAGCACCATTTCTGTTTCCCCGACAATGCCTCAGGCTGCCGTGGAGAAAATTCAACAGGCACTCTTAGAATTTGAACCATTGGGCAAAGACAGAGATTTGCTGTACCATTGGGAGCAGACAGAGATGCCCCGAGGGTTTGTCTCGACGGATGACAATGCCTTTGCGGGGGTCAGCATTTGGGCACAGAAATTAGGGCTATTGCAAATGGGGAGCAGGACATGAAACTCAGTACGAAGATTTCCATTCTTACCGTGGGCATTGTCGTGACGATGGGCATTCTAACCATTCTGCTCATCAATTATGTCGTAACCGTAAATTTACGTGCTTCTGTTCAGGATAAAGAACTTTCCCTGGCTAAAGTGGTGGCGAACAACCTGGCCAATTCGGCTCTGAACGGGAATTATTTGACCGTTCAGAGGAATATGGAGGATCTTAAGGAAGACCGGCAGTTAGTGTATGTTTTTCTGATTTTGCCGGACGGACGGGTGCTGCATACCTTTCCCGGCAGCATTTCTCCGGAATTGGTGGAATTGAACCGGATGTCTCCCGGAGAGGGATATACTTTGAAGTCGTATCTCTCTGAGCAAGGGAAAGTGGAGGACGTAGGGGTGTACCTGGTTGATGGGCTGTTGGCTGAGTTACATATTGGTTTTTCCGAGAATTATATTAATGCGGTGTTTACCAAGGTGTTTAAGGCGATTCTCGGTTTGACAGTCTTAGGCGTAGCCGTGGGTACCATGGCTGCGGGGTGGTTGGGCAAATACCTATCACGACCGATTGAACGATTAACGGTTGCCTCCAGGAAAATAGCTTCCGGGCAACTGGAGGACAGAGTGGTTATTAGCGGCAAGAATGAAGTCGCCGAATTGGGAGAAAGCTTTAACCGCATGGTGGACATCCTTCGGGATAACCTGCTGCAACTGCGGATGGCTGAAGAGGAACAGCGGATTAAAAACCGTGAACTTTCCACCTTGAATGTGGTGGCTGAAACCGTGCGCCTGGAGCAGGCATTGCAGGATATTCTGGCTGGCGCTATGCTTAAGATCGTAGCCAGCATGAATCTCTCGGGTGGGTGGCTTCATGTTGTGGAAATCGGCAGTCTGGACCTACCGAGAGTGATTACGGCGGGGATCGAGGTCAGCCAAGTTCCGTGCGCAGAGTGTGAGCTTTGCCGATGTGACCAAGCCAACCTGGAAAGGGGACAATGCCTGTCCCAAATGCCGCTCAGCCTCAACGGTCGAATCTATCAGGTGACGGGGACGCCGATGTTTGCCAAGGGGCGGATTTTGGGAGGCATGTATCTCGTCAGCGAAGCTGCTCTCCCGCAGCCGGATCTGGCGATCTTGCAGACGATCGGCGGGCAGTTAGGCACGATTATCGAAAACAGTACACTCTGGCAGGAAGTCAAGAGCAGGGAAGAGAAGGTTAGCCAATTGTTGGAGAAGGTCATTCGGGCTCAGGAGGATGAACGTACGCGTATTGCGCGCGAACTTCATGATGAAACCAGCCAGTCACTGGCGGCTTTGGCCATGCGCCTAAAAGCCTCGGCCGGATTGATAGAACGGGAGCCCTTACAATCCGAACATTTGTTGGAAGAGTCCAAGGACGAGGTCGTCCGCATTATGAAGGAACTGCATAACATTGTTTACGATTTGCGCCCGATGCTTTTGGACGATTTAGGGTTGCTGCCTGCGTTGCGCTGGCTGGCGGAGAGCAGGGACTGGAAGCAGTCGGTAGAAATTGTGGTCGAGGGAGAGGAGTCGGCAGGGAGGATTAGTCCGGAGATTGAAACCATTCTGTTTCGCATTGGTCAAGAGGCGATTACGAATGCTGCCAAGTATTCTGGGGCAACATTGCTTGGCATAGCGTTTACGATCCGCCCGGATAGCGTTTGGCTTCGCATTCGCGATAACGGACGGGGTTTTGACTGGGATGAAAAAAACAGTTTGAGTCAGGCGGGAAAGAGACCGCTTGGGTTAGTGGGGATGATGGAAAGGGCCGCTTTGGTTGGTGGAGAGGTAGAGATTGACGCCAGACCCGGTCAAGGGACGCTGGTTACGGCCTTGATTCCTATCGCAGAGAAGGAGAACAGCAATGCCTAGCATTAAAGTTTTGCTCATTGATGATCATACCTAGTTTCGGGCGGGGGTGAAGATGCTTTTACAAAACGAACCCGACATGGTGGTGGTTGGCGAAACCTCGGATGGCAAATTGGCCCTGGAACTCTGTTTGCAGGTTCAGCCGGATGTAGTCATTCTTGACTTATCCATGCCGGAGATGGATGGTCTCTCCGTGGCCAGGACGCTGAGGCAGGAACTGCCGACGATCAGGATTTTGGTGGTGAGTCAGTACGATAATAAGGAGTACGTGCTGAGAGCGACCAAGCTTGGAGTCTCTGGTTATCTGCTCAAAAGCGCGGCTGCGGATGAACTCGTGGCCGCGATTCGTGCGGTATGTAGCGGACACAAATACCTGGATGCCACCGTGCCCAGGTCTTGATGGAGGCCTGGCAAGAAGGAAAGACCGCTGAGAGTTTGTCGGATCGGGAAGTTGAAATTCTGGTTTTAACCGCTCAGGGTAAGACTATCAAAGAGATTGCCGAGGTGCTGCATATCAGCCCAAAAACCGTGGAATTTCACCGCGCTAAAATTCAGGAAAAAACCGGGGCCCACGGCCGCGTGGAACTCACACGCTACGCTATCAGCCATAAATTGATCCAATCGTGAGACTCCCACTTCTACAAGTGGGAGTGGTACCTCGTACTTTGCTTCGGTGGGGGTAAACTCCTGGCGCTATAGGCAAAGATTAGCCCTTTCGTCGCAGGACGAAAGGGCTAATCTTATTATGGTTCCCGCTCAAGCCACCGTCGGTCTAAAGGTTCGGGTAATTATGACTTTAAAGACATTGCCTTCGCGATCATCGATCAAATCAAGCGCTGGATAGGCCTTGAGTGCTCGCCGAATCCCGCTGCCAAGTCCTCGGTAAGGCAATAATCTTGTGGCAAATGACGCCAAAATCGGATTACGGATGTTAGAGATTCCTTTCTTGATATTCTCCACCGTTAGATTGTTAGGTAGATGACCTGGACTGATAATTTCGATGCGATCCGAAAAGACAAAAACCCGGATAGGAGCTGACACAAAGTAGTCCCGGTGGATCAAAGCGTTTGCCACTATTTCTTCAAACACGATTTTGGGAATTTCCGGTTCACCGAGCGAATTGATGTCTTGGCGATGTTGGATGTAAGAAATGTTGCGCATTATAAAGTTAAACGTAGACTGGAAAAGATCGGACAATTTACCCTTCAAATCGATGCTTTCGATGTAATAAGAGACATCAATCTCTTGGCCTGGATAGGAAACAGCCTTGACTATGAATACCGGAAGCTTAAAAAAAGGTGCCTTAGCAAAAATCAACGCTGCGGCAAGGTTAAGTTCTCCGTTGCGAGCCAAGCTCATGTTTTCTAATAGTTGAAGTAGAGGAACATTCTGATTTTCTAAAGCTTCACCATACTCTTGGTTGAAAAATACCTGGAAATATTCAAGATCCAGATCTGCGATCGTCATGCCCTTGACAGGCACCGCATCGCTATGGATCAATCCGGAAGTTTGAAACATACGCTGAAGTTCTTCCCTCGATGTGACCCTGCGTTTGTCGGCACCGCTTTTAACCCAGAAAGCTCCTGCGTTATCCTGATAAGGTTTATTGAGCCCGGCCTCAATATTAACAACGAGGACAAGTCCACCTTTAAAGGCGATGTTTTCCGTATAGGGATTAATAGGCGGATGGACATGTTGAGATGCTGCATTGGAAATAATCTGATTGATCCGGCTGACGTCCTCACGAGTCAACCCGGTCACCGTTCCGTCGTTATTGATACCGATGAATATCTGTCCGCCTTCTGAATTGCTGAAGGCTACCATCTCTGCCGCCAAGGCGTTGGCATTCGTGACATCTGCTTTGAACTGATGTCTGCTGTCCTCATCTCTGGAAACGATTTTATGGAGATCTTCGCTATCCATGGGTTGTAAATCTCCTTTCAGAAAAGGGGAGTGATTTTGCTGAAATATCTCCAGTTACTGGATAATATTATCATAGCATGTTGAAGTAACATTCTCAAGCTTTTCACTGGGACAATTCGTCCATGAGGCCGTTCGGGTACATCAATGCATTCCAAAGCGAAAGGTAAACAAAGAAAACTTGGCTGGCGCCAAGCCTTTGGCGACGGCGGCCGCCTAGTTGCCCTTATGCCACCCGAAACTTATACTTTCTGATTGGTACAAATAAGCTCCTACTAGACACTTTGTCTAGTAGGAGCCATTAGAATTTTCCAACCTATTTGTTTTTGCCTAGGGTGTTAATTCCTAACAAGGTGTACAGAGGGCACCAACCTAGGATAGCCGTGAGCAAGGGAACAAATCCGAGCAGCGCCCAGTATTTGGCACTTCCGTCCAGGACGAACCAGAGGCTCAAGACGATAAGACCGATGATGAGGCGGATAAAGCGATCCAGGCCACCTTCATTCTTTTTCATAGGGTTTTCCTCCTTTATAACGTTTAAAGTTGCTAAACCTATGATAATCGAAGGAGACCTGGTTTTCCGTGATAAAGTCACATATCTTCTAAAATACTTTGTAGTCCGTTTCTGTTGGTCAGCTCGATTTTTCCTCTGGATAATTCTATGAAAGCGTCATTTTCTAAGTTTTTGAGCAGTCTGCTGATTACCTCTCTGGCGGTACCTAATTCCCCAGCGATTTCTTCGTGGGTCACCTTAATTACTCTTTGTTCAGAGGACGTCTTGCTGAGAAGCAACTCGATCAATCTCACGTCCATTCGTTTAAAAGCAATTTCTTCAACGAGGGCCATCATGGAAGAAATGCGTTTAGTTAAATTGCCGTAGACAAAATCCCGCAAGGACTGAGATTCGTTAATCCAGTGCTTGAAGCGTTCGGCTGGGATCATAACTGCCTCTGCTTCGTTTTCTACGATAGCTGTAGCCGGATAACCGACACCGGCCAACACACTGGAGAGCTGCAGGATACAGCTCTCTCCGGGCAAAACCCTGTAGAGAAGGATTTCCCGTCCGGATTCTCCGATCTTAATAACACGAAGACTTCCTTTTAAGACAAAGGCGACGTGAGAACTATGGTCTCCCTCTAAGAAGGCACAGGCGCCGGCAGGTATTTTGGTTATACTGTGCACGACATTATCCATACCTGTCTCCAGGAAAAAGGGAAACAGGTTCGAGATGTCCTCCGGTGTAATTGCTCTCGTCAATAGTAATCACTCCTTCACTCTTGAGAATCATTTCTGAGATGGAAAATCATAATGCCGATGCTCTAATTATGTCACCGGCTCTATTGTTAGGCAATACCTGCCTTTTTGGTTACTAGATCAAAAGTGATCATGGAATTGTGGGCACAGAAATAGGCCTTCCCATATGGAGTGAACTCGTTCAGCTAATGCTGAACATCGAGACTTCGGTGGGGGAGTCTACCCCCACCGAAGCAGAGAACAGAATTCCCACTCCCACTTATAGAAGTGGGAGTCTTAAACGCTTGGATAAACGTTCTCGTATCTGCTGATCCCCTTGTGAGATACCCTCAACCACGTTATAATACGGATGCATAACGTCAATAACAACTATGCATTTGCTTTATGGATCCTTGCCTAGTATACTTTGGGGCAAATATGATCTATAGATAAAACGAATTAATCATGGATAATGGGGGATTTTCAGTGAAGAAAGTTGTTATTATCGGAGGTTCCTTTGGGGGCCTTACGGCCGCCTTTGAACTACGGCGCCATCTCGGTAGGAGAGCCGAAATTACGCTAGTGTCAGAGACGGCTGACTTTGCTTTTGCCCCTTCATTTCCCTGGGTAGCTTTGGGGTTGAGGAAGCCGCAGGACATTACTGTCGGGTTGGACAAGCTGTTATCCCGGAAGGGTATTAAATTCCTGCAGGCGACTGTCCAAAAACTCGACCCGGGAAAACAGGAAGTGGATCTAGGCAATAGCTCTCTCTCCTATGATTATATTGTGATAGCCACTGGAGCACATCTCGATTTTGAGGCAATTCCAGGTTTGGGCCCGGAAAAGGGGTATACCCATTCGATCATGACTCTCGAACATGCTGTCCAAACGAATCAAGCATGGCAGCAGTACTTGGAAACAGGCGGCCCGATCGTGATTGGTTCCACCCAAGGGGTGAGCTGTTTCGGCCCGGCGTACGAATTCATCTTCGGTGCGGAGCATGCCCTGTGGAAACTTGGTCTAAGGGAAAAAGCCTCTCTAACATTTGTTACATCCGAGCCTTATATCAGCCATTTCGGCCTGGGCGGTTTCCGTCAGGCCGGTCGGGTGATTGAAGACGAATTTGCGGAAAAAGATATAAACGTATTTACGAATGCCGTAGTCAAGGAAATCCAGCCAGAACGGGTAATCTTAGGAGACGGTACGGAGTTGCCATTTGAATTTTCGCTGTTTGTCCCCCCGTTTAGGGGTGTAGATGTCGTGATCAATTCCGGGTTAGGAAATCCAAAGGGATTCATCGCGGTGGACGACTACTACCGGCATAAATCCTATCCCAACATTTATGTCACCGGAGTGGCAGTGGCCGTAGCTCCCAAGGAGGCTACGCCGGTGCCGACCGGTGTTCCCAAAACCGGATTTATGACTGAACACATGTCCAAAGTGGTGGCACGCAATCTTGCGGCAGATATTCTCGGCAGGGAAGCACAGGCTCTGCCGCTAAGAAAACTTGATGTCATCTGTATTGCCGACCTTGGCGCAAAGGCAGCTTTCATGATGGCCAAGCCGGCATTACCGCCCAGACAAAAAACTTACCTGAAAAAAGGCCGCTGGGCTCATTGGCTGAAGATAATATTCGAGCGGTATTTCCTGTTTAAGCTAAAAAGAGGAGCGATGAATCTTCCTTAACTACCGAAGCCGTTAATAAGGAGGGAAAATCAAATTGGCCAAAGTTTACCTTGACTACAATGCCAGTTCACCGATTGCGCCGGAAGTTGCGGAAGCGATGCAGCCTTTTTTGACAGATTATTATGGCAACCCGTCAACGAGTCACTGGGCGGGGAAACCGGCCAAAGAGGCCTATGAACGGGCGAGACAGCAGGTGGCTGCCCTGCTTGGCTGCGCTCACGATGAAGTGATTTTCACCAGCGGCGGCAGCGAGTCAGATAACCACGCCTTAAAAGGAGTTTTCTTTGCCCTGAGGGCGCAAGGCAACCATATTATTACGACGCAGATCGAACATCCGGCTATCCTCAACCCGTGTAGATTTTTGGAGAAGCTCGGGGCGAAAGTCACCTATGTCGGTGTTGACCAGTATGGTCGGGTTTCACCCGCTGATATTGAGCAGTCCATTACCAATCAAACAATTTTGATCTCGGTCATGCACGCTAATAATGAGGTCGGAACCATTCAGCCGATAGTCGAAATCAGCAAAATCGCCAAAAAATATAACATTTTAGTTCATACCGATGCAGCCCAATCTGTTGGGAAGATTCCGACCAGAGTGGACGATTTGGGCATCGATTTGTTGTCGGTAGCCGGGCATAAACTTTATGCTCCGAAAGGAATAGGTGCCCTGTATATCAGGCGGGGAACCCCCATTGAGCCCTTTGTGCACGGTGCCGGACATGAAGGAGGAAGACGGGCCGGAACTGAAAATATTATCCTGGCTGTCGGTCTTGGGAAAGCCTGTGAACTAGCTGCAGCAAGCCTTTCTCATCTGAAAATATGGGAATTACGCGACTATTTTTGGAGTGAGTTAAGCAAATATTTCAGAAGCAGCATTGTCCTCAATGGCCATCCGGAAGAGCGGCTCCCCAACACGCTAAACGTCAGTTTCGTTGGCAAGTTAGGTCAGGACATATTAGCAAAAATTCCAGGCCTTGCCGCTTCCACAGGGTCTGCCTGCCATGCGGGAACGGTTGAGTTGTCGCCGGTGTTAAAAGCGATGAAAGTGGATGAACAGGTGGGCAAAGGCACGATTCGTTTCAGTCTAGGAAGGTACACGACAAAAGAAGAGATAGATCTTACTCTGCAATGGTTAAAAGAAGCGGTCGAGGAATCCATGCACGATTTGCATAGAGATTAGGATAATTATGCATTTTAATAATTTACTCATCGTTATTATAATATTTGACAAGCAACTATTTGTGCATCCGGGGAAGGTGGAGGTATGACGATGAATGACTTCAACAAGAAAGCCTGTTCAGCCTCATGATGCCATGCCGGATCAGCGTTTATACCGAAGGGGGAAAAACTATAATTAATACCTTGCGCCCGACGGCTTTGCTGCAAATGTTCCAAAAACCGGAGTTACGAGAATTTGCTGAGAAAGTTGAAGGAATCCTGATTGAGATTATAGATAGCAGCAAATAGCAACGGACATCTGAACAAAGGATAGGAGTAGTTCCTATCCTTTTTGGCATAAGCTATATCTAGTTCCGATAAATTCTCGGGTTGTCATGTTTGCCCAATGCCTCTAAGGAGCGGTATCGGATCTTGTTGCTTCTGGTGAACGGAAAGGTATAGATGAACCATCTTTCAATGATAAATCCTACTGGGAATGGTGGAAGGAAAGGTTTGGGGATCTATTTTAAGTGAAC
>JAIMKP010000055.1 GCA_020692355.1 Desulfosporosinus sp. | reverse complement strand
AACGCATATGATCATCATCATTATTTTATTTATTTATTAAGGCTTTCAATATCAAAGTCAGGTTTTTTCGAAAGACACGAGAAACGTCCCCGTGTCTTTCCCTTTTTCTTTGGTACTTTTTCCCTCTCACGGCATATTCTGTATCAGCAATGAAAGGTCGAGGTGAGAAGCGTGCGAATTTTAGACTATCAGCCGCGCGTCCTGCGTGAGCCTTCCCTCCAAGTCATTCCCGGATCCAAAACAAAGTCGTCGGTTCAACACTTAGCCCCACCCCTTGTTCCAGCCACTGATCCCGCTGGATTCCAGGCGGCTGCCCCTGCTAACCTCCAACCCACGGCTCTGCCACAGAACCGGGTACCCAACGCACCCTCTCCTCCAATTACCCCCCCTGTCCCTAACCGGCAGAGTGCAAACCGTGAAAAACCTCAAGCGACGATAACAAAAAAAAATCCCGCTTCGCCAAATACGAACTTGAATCTTAAAGATACAGGTCTTTATCTTGTGCAGCAGTTTGGCCCTCCCCTACTGCGCCAATTTGGCCCTCCCATAGCCAAACGCATCGGTCTTCCTATCGCCCAACGCCTGGGGCCACCCCTCGCTCGCCGGATCGGGCTTCCACTTCTTCGACGTTTTGGACTCCCTATCGCGAAAAAAGCGGGGCTTTTCCTCTTAAAACGATTCATTCCGTAAGGGCCGGACTTCATGGAAAAAGCGAATCGACGTAAAAGTTACTGCCCCTCTGCCGCTTTAATCCGCTCTAAAGCCGTGGGGTGGGTATAGCTAAACCAAACCATGTATGGTGGCGGGGAGAGATCCGCTAGGTTCTTCGTGGCCAAATCCACCTGCAAACGCACTTGAGCTGCTACATCTCCGGTCAAGCTGAGGGCCACTTGATCCGCTTCCCTTTCCATCCCCCGAGACACAGCATTCTGAATCGGGTTCGATACCAGGATGGCCAGTAGGAAAAAGAGCTGAACCACTGCCCAGGCTGAGGGTGGGGTTGCGCGCAAGCCATACCATCCGATCGGAGATACCCAAGGGCGAAGCGCTAAATGCATGAGCGCAAACACGAAGAAATTACCCAGAATACCCAAAACGAGGCCTGAGAGGAGATGTCTTTTCTGCCAGTGTCCCATCTCATGCGCCACCACCGCTTTGACTTCATCAAACGGATACTTAAGCAGATTGTCATAAAGGACGATCCGTTTCGTCCGCCCAAGCCCGGTAAAATAAGCATTGACTGTGGTCGTTCTCCGGCTCGCATCCATAACCAAAACCTGATCGACCGGAATCCCCGCCTTCGCCGCCAAACCATGCACCATGTCCACTATGGCTGCATCCTTTGCCGCCTCGAAGTGGTTAAACATTGGAGAAATAATTACCGGCCAAAGTAGGTTTTGAATGATTAGCCAAATGCTCACCGCCAAGGCACTGATCGCCCACCACCCACGGGGGAAGCGATTAATGGTAAAGGAAAAACCAAGAACCAAACCCAATGTCAAAGGCAGATCTAAGAGGACACTCTTCGCATAATCCACCCACCACGACGAGATGGTTTGAGTAGAAAGCCCCCAAGCATGGGGCCAAGTATAGCCGCGAATGATAGAAATCGGCAACCGTAGCAGCAAGAGGGCAAGCCAGAGAAACAAGGCAAAGCCAAAAACCTTCACCCAGTACGACCCGCCTGTAAATCGTTCAACGGCCTTTGCGAAAGCCCTACCGTGCGAACTAAAGACCAGCCAGCCGAGAAATCCTCCCTGAATCACAGGATTCAAAACATAGAGGAGCCTTGGAACAAAAGCATACGCCCTCCCTCGTTCCACCTGTCCCGCTGAAAAGAACTGGAAGACAGCCGGGTCAACGGCTCCTGGAACAAGCGCAAACCAAAGGTAGAGAACGACCAATACCCCAGAAAGTAGCATGAGCCCAAGCCAAAGCACTTCGGTTAAATCCAGATTGCGGTTCACATCAATTCCCCCTAACCTCGACGTGCTTTAGGATGAAAAATTCCCTCGTAAAATCAAGAGGAGCGAGGTGATCATCAACACACCACCCAAGAGCCGATAACCATCGAACGGAATCCGCTGTACACCAAAAAAACCGAAATTATCAATGACCATCCCCATTACCAACTGCCCAATCACGCTTGCAAAAATAGCCCCTGCCACCCCGATCCGAGGAACAGCGATAATCATAGCTGTTACAAAAAATGCCCCGAAAAAGCCACCAATAAGCTGCCACTTAGGAACGGTCAGTATCCCGCGTAAGTCCCCTTTGCCGAAGATTAAGACGACCAATGCGAGGATGGCCGTACCAAAAAAGAAGGACGTAAAGGCCCCTTCAAACCCTCCTACTTTTTTACTCAAGGCACTATTAATTGGTGCTTGGACCCCGTTCAGCATTCCTCCTAAAATCACCATCAAAACATATACCAGTTTTAGCATATTTCTTCTAATCCTCCAACCTCTTTGCCCTCACAGATTCTTGCTTCAGCCGCATTTTCCATCAGACATAGGATCCCTAGCTGCTGATAACCGGATAGACCAGAAATCCAACCAGGCCTGGTCCGGTGTGGACTCCCATGGCTGGAGAAATTTGATTAAGATATAGCTCTTTGATATTAGCTAACTCCTTGGCTTTAGCGTGAAGTTCATTAGCTTCCTGTTCCGCGCCGCCGTGGACAATCGCTACATTCGAGATTTTCTCTTTCACGCTTTCTTTTAAAAGATCGGCCAATTTACGCAGGGACTGTTCCCTCCCTCGTACCTTCATAAGCGTATAGTACTTTCCTTCCTCATTTAAAGAAATAATGGGCTTGATGTTAAGAAGTTGCCCAAATGTCCCTGCCACATACCCAATGCGTCCACCTTTAATCAAATATTCAAGTGTTGAGAGGACATAAAACCCTTTAACATCCCGTATCACCCTCTTGGCCGCTGCTACCGCTCGGTAAAAGTCTAACGAATGTTGCAACTCTCGCGCCGCTTCTAATACTGGAAACCCTAATCCCATGGAAAGCATTTTGGAATCCATTACTTCAACGACCATGTCTTTAAATTCACGCGCAATGGAGCAAACGGTATCATAAGTCCCGCTCAGTCCGCTGGAAATGTGAATCGCCAGCACATGGGTTACATCAGCTGCCTGTAACCGTCTGAACACCTCGGCGATTTCTGCATAAGACGGCAACGACGTCTTAGGCACTTCCACATTCATATAGTCATATACCTCTTGCGGGGTAATGTCAACCCTATCACGGTATTCTCGGTCCCCATAGACAATATGGAGTGGCACAACTTCAATTCCATAAGCCGCGATAACTGCAGGATCCAAATCACAGGTACTATCCGTAAGGATTGCGACCTTTGACCTGACTCCCGGCCCCGGTGTAGTCTGTGAATCGTCTTTTAAATCGAACACGCCCACTTTCCTTTCCCGCCTTCCATCATCAGTCAGTCTATAAACCAACTCTTTAATGATTCGTGCTTGGCACACTCGCCTTCACTTACGTACCCTAGTGTACTTCGCCAAAAGTTGTTTATTTACCTTGCCCACAGTTCACAAAAATATATTTTTTAACCAATGTCCTGCTGACCAGAACAAAAGGCACGAACCAATCGCTATTGGCTTCGTGCCCTGCTAGACTTATTGCCTTCTGCACTGTTTAATATCCTAAACTCGCGCGTTCTTAACGGGGATAGAAGGTCTGGCACTCGGTCTGCGCCGCCGTTTCAGCGATTTCACTGACGATATTGACATGCTCGGCATGGCAGTGTGCATCCTGGTTGTAGATGCAATTGCGGGCATTACACCCGACCATGGGATCCATTTCCTGCTCATCAGAAAAGAGTTGTTTGATTTCCGCTCGTAAATTCATATTTCCCATCTCGCTGACCATATTACCGATGCCACGCTCTTCGAAGGTGCCACAAAACGTAAAACGCCCACCCATGGTGTCTTCCCCTTGAACTTCAATCTCCTTGGCACTACATAAGCGGTTCATATTGTAAACGCATTTGGTCGCTTCACATTTGAGGTTGTTATCCATTTTTACTCCAACCTTTCCTTTTTAAATTATGCTTCGACTTCGAGCTTGTAACATTATTTTTTACCCTTACACCCGGAATTATGCTCATTGAGGGACAAATGTCCTCTCCCCATGGGTATCACTACTCAAAATGGTATTCGCGCAATTTCTCATAAAACCAAGAACGGCTAATTCCTAAGATCCGGGCTGCTTGAGACTTATTTCCTTTGGTCTTTTCTAGGACGTGGCGGATGCTCTCCCGATCGAGAGTTAGGGGGCTGGCTGAGGTGTATTCAGGGGCATACTTTGCTTGAGTAGGTTTCTCCTGCTCCCCTTCGCGGAGGTAAAAAG
Organism: Desulfosporosinus sp.; assembly: GCA_020692355.1. Classification (GTDB taxonomy): domain Bacteria; phylum Bacillota; class Desulfitobacteriia; order Desulfitobacteriales; family Desulfitobacteriaceae; genus JAJZPA01. Next base: position 14,561 of record JAIMKP010000055.1, on the reverse strand, counting down.
GAAGATGCTCCACCTCGAGAAGAGGCCCGGAAGCAAAGTTCACCGCTCGCTCGATGACATTCTTCAGTTCTCGAACATTTCCCGGCCAGTGATGCTTCAGAAGCATTGACTGGACTTCCGCTGAAGCATCCTGAATCTGTTTCCCGAAGTCCCGGTTCAGGCGTTCTAAGAAGACTCGAACGAGAGGAATCACATCCTCCTGCCGATAGCGCAGCGAAATCAGGCGGAAGTTAACCACATTCAGCCGATAATAGAGATCCCGGCGGAACTCGCCCGTTTCAACTTTTTGCAAAAGATCCTGATTGGTCGCCGCAATAATTCGAACATCCACTTTCACAGTTAGATTGCTTCCTACTGGCTCGAACGCGCGGTCTTCCAAGACGCGCAAAAGCTTGCTCTGCAGATTTAAGGACATATCGCCGATCTCATCGAGAAAAAGCGTACCCCCATCTGCCAGAGCAAACTTCCCCGGTTTTCCACCCTTCTGCGCCCCGGTGAAAGCCCCTCCCGCATACCCAAAAAACTCAGATTCCAAAAGATTTTCAGGTACGGCCGCACAGTTGATTTTAACAAATGGGCCTTTGCGCCGAAGGCTCGCTTGGTGAATCGCCTCCGCAAAAAGCTCTTTCCCGGTGCCGCTTTCCCCGCTCAGCATGACCGTGGAGTTGCCGCGAGCCACCATCTCCGCCTCCTGCTTCAAGCGGCGCATGTCCGAATTGATGGTAACAATCTGGTTAAAGGTTACCAGCTGTTCCTCCGTGCCGGCTTTAGCCTTGTAATAGGTCAGTTCCTGCTCCATTTGAATGAGCCGCTCTGCTACTTCCTTCACTTCTTCAATCCGCTGATACACGATTTTCCCCACGGCACCGATGACCTTGCCATTACGAACGATCGGGAGGCGAGAGACAATATAAGGTCTGCCTTGAATCACTTGAATCTCATTGGTTTCAGCCATCCCCGTTTTAAGGGCTCGGGGCAGACGGGTGTTTTCAATCACATGATCCACCGGCTGTTGCAAGAGTTCAGGCTCACTCTTGCCAAAAAACTTGCAGGCTGCCTCATTTACCAGAGAAATCATTCCTTCTTCATCGACCACAATGATCGCCTCATAGGCTATGTTCGTGATCGTGAGCAAGGTTTCATAGAGACGTTTGGTCGTCTCCAACTCTGAAGCCACCTGGTCGAGATCCGTGAGCGGCTGGAAGATGATTACTGCCCCGCTCGTGCCCCCACCTTCGAAAATCGGGCTGATATTGCACAAGGCTTTCACCTTATTTAGCTTCTCCTGTATCCCGACTAGAACCCGCCCCTCTTTGAGAACAGGCTTTAAGTCCAAGTGAGGGAAAACACTGTTAAACAGACAACCTTGCAATGTCTCCTTTTTCAGCCCCAAAATCGTCTCGCCTGATTGGTTCAGATATTGAATACGATGATTCCGATCCACCACAATTACACCGTTGTGCATCGCCTGGTACAGGGTGTTGAGCTTTCCAGCCAATTGATCCGCCTCTTTAAACAAGGCCATGATCATATCGACCTTGGTAAAAATACCCAGGACACTTCCCTCGGCATTGACAACCACTCCCGTGCCGACCGGACTGTTTTTGACGATCCTCTCCACTTCAGCATAGGTTGTATCCACCCGCACCGTTACAGCCTTCTGATTATAGAATCCCTCAATCCGGTCGGCTAACCCCGCCCCATTCAAGAAGGCATCGATTAAATTTGTGCGCGTAAAAATCCCCATCAATCGTTCTTCCTGACTTACCACCGGCAGGCCATCGAGCTTCGTCAAGCGCAAAAAGCGTGCCGCTGCTTCAAGGCTGTCTTCTGGATGAAGCAAGGGGATATCCCGCGTCATCATGTCGCTCATGAGCATGGCATTCACCCCAAGTCTAAATGTCTCCCTTAACAGCAACTCAACTGCGAGATAATTCTTTCAATATACTTATCTATTTCGCCTTCGACCCTTAGGATTCCTCTATTGGGATGAAACAACATAACAGAGTACGACCCCAACACACTAACACAATGGGAAACCACTCTGATAATCAGGAAGTTTTGACGCAGAACCTTAACGTGACATAGCGTTGTCAACCTATTTTTCCGGTTTAACCGTCTCCTTAAAGGATTTTTTTGGGAAATTATTCTCGTCAGAAACAAAGTAGTGGCACAGTAAAAGCTGCGCCACGCTCAGAAAATATCAGACATCTGACTTGCACGGACGAACTCGACCTCCGACTTCCGACTTCCCAGTTATACCCGGTTTCCGTATTCTTGACGTAACACTGTCTTCAACACCTTACCTGATGGGTTCCGGGGCAGGGCCTCGACGAAGACCACCTGGCGGGGCTTCTTATATCCTGCTAATTTCCCTTTGGTAAACTCAACCACTTCTTCTGGTGTCAGCGTTTCGCCCGGTCGAACCACAATGATGGCGCAGATACTTTCCCCCCACTGGGCATCTGGATACCCAATGACTGCTGCATCAAGAATTTTGGCATGTTGATACAAAACGGCTACTCAATAATTTTCCTTTCCTTAAGCCTCGCTACCTCCTCGGCAGAAAAGCCTTCTTCCTCGAGAACCTCTTCCGTATGCTCCCCAAACCCAGGTGGCAAACGATCGGGGCCCACTTCTTCCTGGCCAAATTTAAGGGGATTTCCGATCACTTCAACCCTACCCGCCTGAGGATGCGAAAGCGACCGAAAAAGGCTCCGATGGCGCACCTGGGGGTGTTCCTTGGCTTCGAACGGTTCGAGGATCGGTTCGCAACAAAGATCTTTATCCTTAAGAAACTCCACCCACTCTGCCTGGGTTCTTTGCTTAAAGATGCTTTCAACCTCCGCCAAAGCCCCTGGATCGCGGGAAAACTGGTGGCTGATGAGTTCCTCTCTCCCCACTGTCTGACAAAACGCCTGCCAAAACTTCGGCTCTAAGGCGCCTAAACTCATGTAGCGTCCATCTTTGGCCGCGTAGACACGGTAACAGATATCCCCACCGCTCAAACGCCCCTCTCCCCGTTTCAGGGTCGGATCCCCAGCGGCGAGCTGGGTATAGAGCATAGCCATCCAAGAAACCACCCCGTCCAGCATGGACACATCAACATTCTCTCCCAGGCCCGTCCGTTCGCGGGCAATATAGGCTGCGAGCAGTCCGGCGACCGCCAACAAGGCGCCCCCGCCTAGATCGGCAACCTGTACAGCAGGCAGAACAGGTTGCCCGCCGGGAACCCCTGCAAGACCCAAAGCCCCGGCAATCGCGGTATAGTTAATATCATGCCCCGAGCGCAGCCGGTAAGGCCCATCCTGCCCATACCCGGAGATAGAGCAGAGGATCACACGGGGATTGGCCGCTTGCAAAACTTCATACCCCAGTCCCAAGTTCTCCATCACGCCGGGCCGGAAACCTTCCAACACCACATCATAGCTCTTTAAGAGTTTGAAGAAGACTTCCCGGCCCTCGGAACTTTTCAAGTTCAGTTTTAGGCTTTTCTTATTTCGGTTCAGCCCAAAATAGAGTGCGCTTTCCTGAGTCCCCGGAAGATACGGCTCCATCCAGCGCATATAATCCCCCTGCCAGGGATCCTCCACTTTTAGTACCTCAGCTCCCAAGTCTCCCAGGAGCTGAGTGGCATATCCTCCCGGAAGCAAACGGGTTAAATCGAGAATCTTCATCCCGGTAAGCAGTTTGTACATCTCGTCACTCCTCTTGACTATAACCCCAATTTTCTTGAAATAATCAGCTTCATTATTTCCGAGGTGCCGGCAAAAATTGTGTGCACGCGCACATCGCGATAATGGCGGGCAATCGGGTATTCTTCCATGTAACCATAGCCGCCATAAAGCTGAAGCGCGTCATAAGCAACCCGGTTAGCCATCTCCCCAATCCAATATTTAGCCATCGACACCTTGGTAACGATATCCTTACCCTCGCTATGGTCAGTAATCAAGCTCTCAACAAAGGTACGTCCAATTTCTACTTCAGTCGCCATTTCTGCCAGTTTAAAGGCATTGTGCTGAAATTTTCCGATCGCCTGACCGAAGGCCTGCCGCGACTTGGCATACTCCAGAGCATCCGTAAGCATCCGCTCAGCCAATCCCTGCGAACCAATGGCCGAAACCAAACGCTCCTGTTGCAGCTTTTCCATAAGGTAGTGAAAACCGCGTCCTTCTTCACCGAGACGATTCGCTACAGGAACCCGACAGTTCTCAAAGAACATCTCTGCCGTATCCTGACTGTGCATCCCAAGCTTATTGAGCTTGCGCCCTTTAACAAACCCAAGAGTTCCCTCCTCGACCACCATCAGGCTTAGTCCCCGGCTGGCCGGGATGCCCTGGATACCCGTCTTAACCACCACAATGACCAGGTCTGCCGAAATCCCGTTACTGATGAAGGTCTTCGAGCCGTTAATCACATACTCGTTCCCGTCACGAACGGCGGTGGTCTTGATTCCCTGCAAATCTGAGCCTGCATTCGGCTCCGTCATGGCGATCGCCAGGATTTTTTCGCCAGAGGCACAACCAGGTAGCCACTTGGCTTTTTGCTCCTCGTTACCATAGCTATGAATGTAGGGAGCAATAATGTCACTATGCAAGCTAAACCCTATCCCAACACCGGCTTTAGCAAGTTCATCAGCAATAATGGCCGAATAGGGAAAATCAGCTCCACCTCCCCCAAAACGTTCTTCAAGCCAAGGGCAGAGGTATCCCTGTTCGCCAAGCTTTCTCCAAACGGAACGTGGAACCTCGCGGTTGGCTTCCCATTCATCAAGCTGGGGAACCAATTCTCTGGCCACAAACTTTGTGAAGGTCTGGCGAAACATCTCGTGCTCAGCCGTATATATCCCCATTGTTCTCCCCCTTAGGTCAACTAGCGGCGTTCTTACAGGCTACCGACGGAGCCTCCGTGCGGGCAACCAGCGCCAAGAACGCCTCTATATTAACATGTTGATATGCATTCCCTCTACGTAGGCATCTGCCACAGACTCCTTACTTTGGCTGCATGCGAATGGCACCATCCAGACGGATCGTAGTGCCGTTGAGCATAGGATTCTCGATAATGCTTTTAACCAAGAGAGCATACTCTTCCGGATAACCAAGCCGGGAGGGAAAAGGCACCATCGCCCCCAGCGCCTGCCGCGCGGCCTCGGGGAGGGTATCAAACATCGGCGTTTCAAAGAGCCCCGGGGCGATCGTCATTACCCGAATTCCTTGAGGCGCAAATTCCCTGGCGATAGGTAAAGTCATCCCGACAATGCCTCCTTTGGAGGCACTATAAGCCGCTTGCCCGATCTGGCCCTCAAATGCCGCTACAGAAGCAGTGTTGACGATAATCCCTCTCTCCCCACCGTAATTCGGTATATTCTTGGCCATTTGAGCCGCCGCTAAGCGAATCACATTAAAACTTCCAATTAAATTAATGGTTATAACTTTAGTAAAACTCGCTAGAACGTGAGGGCCTTTTTTGCCCAAGACTTTCTCTGCCACCGCGATCCCTGCACAGTTCACCACCGTTGTAATACTCCCAAACACCTCTACGGCGCGTTCAACTGCAGCCTGTACGCTATCCTCGTTGGCGACATCGGTCAGTTGAAAAATAGCATTGCTACCCAATTCAGTAGCCAGCTTCTCCCCTCTGTCCACCGCCAAATCCAGAATTACGGCCTTCCCACCGTCATGGACAATCCTACGCACCGTGGCTTCACCCAGTCCGGAAGCCCCTCCGGTCACTAACGCCACAACATTCTTTATATCCATATCTGATATTCCTCCTTGACATATCCAATTTACCCATTTCAGACACTCAGACCTTTATCAACCCACTCATTAATCCACGGTAAAGACGCTAACTTCCATAAGTTGGCACTCTCCCGAACATATAACCCACCCATCTATTCGCACCTCGTACATCGAACCTCGTGACTCGTACCTCATGCCTAGTGCCCCGAATCTCGCACCTCGTGTCTAGTGCCTCGAATCTCGCCTCACCCGCGCACTGTTCCAATACCTGCCTTTAAGTAAGCCTGAGCAAGTTGAATGTAGATCTCTGCACTTTGTTCCACCCACCACCGGGAATTCCCGGAGATTTCCTTCTTGGGTTTAGCCGGGGAACCTGTCACAAGATGGCGGGCCGATATCTCTGTACCATCCGTAACAACGCTTCCGGCCGCGACCATCGCTTGTTCCCCAACGACAGCGTTATCCAAAATCGCGGCATTCATTCCGATCAAACACCCTTTGCGGAGGATAGCATTATGAATGACTGCTCCGTGAGCTACGGTCACATGATCCTCAATCGTCGTCTGACCTCCGGGGAGGACATGCACGACCGCATTGTCCTGAATGCTGCTCCCTTTTCCCACCACGATCTTGCCGAAATCTGCCCGCAACTGCGCCCCGAACCAGATACTCGACCCTTCCCCGACCGTCACATCGCCTATAAGTGTGGCATTGGGAGCAATAAAAGCATTCTCTGAGACCTTCGGCTTTTTGCCATTAAACTCAATCAGCATTCTCCTATTCCTCCCCCCGACTTCGCGCGCCTATCCCAAATCCTAATCCAGGCGCTCGATGATGGTCGCGTTTGCCATCCCGTGTCCCTCACACATGGTCTGCAGCCCATAGCGCCCGCCCGTACGCTCTAGTTCATACAACATCGTCGTCATAACCCGAGCCCCACTAGCACCGAGCGGATGACCGAGCGCGATCGCACCACCATTCGGATTAAGCTTCTTCGGATCGGCACCTGTTTCTATGAGCCAAGCCAAGGGAACCGGAGCGAAGGCTTCATTTACCTCAAATACGTCAATATCACGAATACTTAAACCCGCCTTCGCCAAGACTTTCTCTGTCGCTGCAATCGGCCCTGTTAACATCAATGTCGGGTCTGAACCGATCACCGTACGAGCGAGAACCCGAAAGCGGGGCTTTAGGCCTAAGGCTTGCGCCTTCTCCCTGGACATGACTAGGATCGCTGCCGCACCGTCACTAATTTGACTTGCATTTCCAGCGGTTATTTTCCCGTTTTCCTTAAAGGGAGGTTTCAAATGAGCCAGCTTTTCCAGATTCGTATCTTTGCGTGGGCCTTCATCCATTCTTACCACAGTCTTGGTTCCATCCGGCAAAGTCACTTCAATAGGTATAATCTCACGTTCAAATCGTCCTTCTGCCTGCGCTTTTAAGGCCTTTTGATGGCTTTCCAGAGAGAACTCATCAAGTTGCTGGCGACTCAAACCCCACTTGTCAGCAATCCGCTCTGCGGAAAGCCCTTGGGGGATGATTTCATAACGTGAGGTTAGTTCGTTGGAAAACACCATCCCTTTGAAGTTTGAGCCCATCGGAACCCGTGTCATGTTTTCAATTCCGGCGGCAACCACCACATCCATATCCCCCGCGATCACCGCCTGAGCCGCAAAATGAACAGCCTGCTGGCTGGAACCGCACTGCCGATCAATGGTCACCCCTGGTACATGCATCGGATAATCGGCAATCAAAGCAGCCTGTCGTCCAATACAAGAGGCTTGCTCTCCCACTTGAGAAACACAGCCCATGATCACGTCCTCGACCAATTTTGGATCCACCCCAACGCGCTTCACGACTTCGCGCAGAACCATCCCAGCCAAATCCTCCGCCCGAGTCCCGCTCAAAGATCCATTCCGACGCCCAACCGCAGTCCGTACCGCCTCGACAATCACTGCTTCCTGCATTATAAACCACCCTTTCCATCCCACTATTTTAACATGGTCGTTACGTGAACCTAAATAATCGCATTGCAAATCCCGTGCCACCATAGGACTACTTATTTCCCCTGAAGGCTTCCACCGTAGCCCAGCCTCCGGACACCCTCAGCCTGTAGACAACTTTGACTGTCCGGTACTGTCAATTGACCAGACACTTGACATCCTGTCCTGCCCATAAAGCCACATCCATTCCTTAAATGGGGACATTCCTCCGAGCCACTTGACAGTATTCTTAATGAGGAGGTGTGTCCCCTGACCTTTTAATTAGGCTGGCGCTGCGCTCGCCTGGATGCCCGTCCCTTTTAACTGTTTCCGCAAGGCCGTTTTTAAAATCTTGCCCGTTGGATTGCGGGGAATGGACTCCAGCAATTCCAGTCGCTCCGGCCATTTGTAACTAGCCACGCCCTGCTCGGCCATAAAAACCTTAATTTCCGCCATATCCACGCTCTCTCCGGGCTTCACCACGACAAAAACACAGGTCCGTTCACCTAAGATTTCGTCTGCCATGCCTACCGCTGCTACATCGCTTACTTTCGGGTGTCCCATAAGAACATTTTCCACCTCTTGAGCACTGATGTTGTATCCACCTCGGATGATAATATCTTTCTTGCGATCAAAGAAACTGATATAATCTCCTTCCCGAATTTGAAACAAGTCCCCGGTATAGAAATATCCGTCTTTATCAAAGGCTTTGGCCGTTAGATCAGGACGTCTAAAATACCCTGGAAACACGTTCGGTCCCTTGTAAGCCAGTTCACCGACAGAGCCCACTTCAGAGAGTTCCTGACCCGTGGCCGGATCCACGATCTTCGTCTCGATCCCATCCACATTCGAGGCCCAGCTGGAACCGGGTTTGCCAAATTGGGGCAGATGATCCACCCGTTTTTCCATGTCGGGCACATCGCGCGGCCCAGAAACAATACCGGTTCCCTCGTTTTGGCCCCAAATGTTACCGATATCAATGTTCCACCTGCGTTTAAACTCCTTGACGGCAAACAGGGAAAGTGGAGCAGACCCTAGCGTAATCGAACGTACGGAGCTGAAATCAAATTGATCAGCCTGAGGGTGCTTCGCCAGCAAATTGGCCACTGCCGGCACTAGTAGTGTATAATTCACCTTCTCCATCATCATTTGGCGCACAAAAACCTGTGGTTCGAAGGGATGATGAAGGACATAGGTTCCACCGAGCATTAGCCAGGGTATGAACGTCGTCCCCAACGCCCCCATGTTCACTAACGGCCCAGCCGTAAATTGGACATCCCCCTTGCGAATATCGGCAGCCTGAATCCCCATATTGCACTGAAAAATCCAGTTGTTATGGCTCATGGGACAGCCTTTGGAGTCCGCTTCTGTACCTGACGTCCAGCAGATTGTGAAAACATCATTCGCATCGACATTAATACCTGCTAGAACGTTGGTGTCGTTTTCTTGTTGAGAAAACTTACGGATGTCTTCAAGGCTTAAAAGATGCTTAACCTGAGGAATCTTTTCCTGTAAGGTTTTGCCCATTTCAACATAATGAACTCCGTGGAAATGCGCTATTGTGATGAAGGCTATTGCATCGGTCAAGCGGGCAACATATTCCAGTTCTTTCAGCCGCCACTGCATCGGAACGGGAGAAATGACGGCCCCCACCCGAGAAATCGCCAGATAGAGCATGGCCAGTTCCCAGGTGTTCGGCAACTGCACGAGAACAATGTCATCCTTACCAATCCCTAAGTTCGCTAAGGCGACCGCCACCTGCTGTGACGCCCTTTGCAGCTCCCGATAAGTCAAACGTTCGGGCGCCGAACCTGTCAGTTCTTCCCGATTCAGAGGATCGACTAAGGCCGTGTGCTCCGGCATCTCCGCCACATGTTCCTCGAAATACTGCAGCAGATTTTTCCTTCCCCACCACCCTTTCTCTGTGTACGCCTTGATTCGCTCAGCCGGGGCTAAAATCATACCAATCGCTCCCTTCTTTAGTTTCACTCTTTTTATCCTAAATATTCAGAATACATGCAATATTTGTGCCATTGTTTTAGAACATCCCACCAGCATGCTTCAAATTGATACCCTAAAATCCCCTGGTTAAGTGAACTCGTTCAGCTAAAGCTGAACATCGAGACTTCGGTGGGGGAGTCTACCCCCACCGAAGCAGAGAACAGAATTCCCACTCCCACTTATAAAAGTGGGAGTCTTAAACGCTTGGATAAACAGAAAACTCGAAGACAAACATGTCTCCGAGTGACTTAGTGAAATTATAGTCACTGCAAGTTGCCTTTTTCCTATAGGGTCTCATCCCGCAAAATATAAACTAACCCCAGCGCAGCCGCCAGTCCCATGATACTTCCGAAGTAAAAGGGAGAGGCAGCCCCGAGCCAATCCCAGAGAAAACCTGCGATCAACGATGCTGGCAAAAGCGCTACCCCCACCAAAGTGGCGTGCAGACCCATCACGGTTCCGCGTACATCAGCCGGGGCGATATCTGCCAAAAGTGCTTTTTCAACTCCATGGGTAAAAGCAATATAAAAACCGTACACGATAAACAGCAGCCAAAGGTTCGATGCCTCGCTGACCCGGGCAAAGGCGAAATAGACCAACGCATAGATCAAATATCCCGCTACCAGAACCCGCTTACGTCCAACCTTGTCTGAGAAACGCCCGGCAGGATACGAGAGAGCCCCATAGCTGAGATTATATACAAGATACATGAGTAAGACCGTAGGGACACTCGCTCCCAAATGGCTTGCTTTAAGCAGCAAAAACTGATTGGATGAGTTGCCAAGTGTAAAGACAAAGGCCAAGATCAAAAATGCCTTGAGTTTCCCGTTGAGTTTTCCCCAAGAAAAAGAAAGGGATTTCGCGCCTTCCCGAGCTGCCCGAGGCTGGCGGACAAGAAACAAAGCCAGAACCCCAAGCATGGCCGGGATCATCGACAAGAGGAAAATCCGCTTAAAAGCCTCATTACTCATTGCAGAGCTTCCAGTCAAAAGAAGATAAGCAATCGCCACACCCACGGTGGCACCCAAGGTATCCATCGCCCGATGTAGCCCAAATGCACGCCCCCGCGCCTTGGGATCCGCCGCATCCGCAATCAGGGCATCCCGAGGAGCCGTACGAATCCCTTTGCCCAGCCGATCGATCATCCGGGCCAACAGCACCATTCCCCAGGAACCAGCCAAGAGGAGCACTGCTTTTCCCAGAAACGAGCCGCCGTAACCGACAATCGCCAGTTCTTTTTTGCGCTTAGTCTTATCTCCAATATAGCCGGAGAATACCTTAAGTAAACTTGCTAAACTTTCGGCGATCCCTTCAATGACTCCGACGATGGCCGGGCTTACCCCCAAAGATGACGTCAGAAAAATTGGCAGAAGCGGATAAACCATCTCCGTGCTGATGTCGGTGAGCAAACTCACGATTCCGAGTATGACAACATTGTACATTCTGAACACGCTCCTAAATTCTCCTTATCGGGCATCTCAACCGGCCTTGACTTTCCGGAAGAAACATATGTACAAAACCTACTCTCCTCGAAACTGATTGTCAAGCTCAGACCATTCCTTCATCTTATGTGTCATGCCTGTTGTTCACCTTCCTCTTATTGGTTATAATAGGACATGTTAAAAAGCATCTTTTCATGGCGATGGGGCTCGCCTATAAGGTCAGGAGACACACCTCCTCAAAAGGTCAGGGGACACACCTCCTCATTAAGAATACTGTCAAGTGGCTCGGAGGAATGTCCCCAATTAAGGTCATGCTAATGGCTCCTACTGTTCAAACAGTGGGAGTTGTTGTTTAAGGTAAGGGGACACACCTCCACTGTGGAGGAATGTCCCCAACTCAAGTACAGAAAGGCAGGTCAAAAACATGTCTAATCTTTGGGCTATCGCCCTAGGCGGTGCATGGGGCACCATAATGCGCTATGGACTTGGTGCCTGGATCTCTCAGCGCTGGAACCAGGGCTTCCCCTTGCACACGTTTATCATCAATATCACTGGAGCATTCCTACTCGGTTTCCTCAATGTCCTCTTCGTCGAACGCTTGACCGTAAGCCCCATCTGGCGCTTAGGGATTGGGGTCGGCTTCCTTGGTGCTTTCACGACGTTTTCAACCTTCGGTTATGAGGTAATTACTCTGCTTCAAGGCGGAAGTCTTTTTACAGCGGCCATGTATACGGGCCTAAGCATCCTCGTAGGATTTACTGGAACCGCAGTTGGTGTAGGCCTCGCCCGACTAATCTAAGGTAAGGGGACACACCTGAATCAGAGGTCAGAGGCCAGAGGTCAGAGATCAGAAGACCAGAAGGCTCGGCGGAATGTCCCCAATTAAGAAAGGAAGTGCCTCTTTCATGAAAGGCAAACTCTTAAAAGTTTATGTCGGAGAAAATGAACGCTACCAAAGCAAGCCCTTATATCAACATCTGATTCGTTGGCTCAAAAACCAAGGAATCGCCGGCGTCACCGTAAACCGTGGCATCGAAGGATATGGTCAGGATAAGATTCTGCACTCCGCCCGGCTCCTCGATTTGTCTGCAGACTTGCCCATCGTCTTGGAAATCGTGGACACCCCTGACAACATTGATGCGGTCATCCCGGAGATCACGAAGATGGTTCCTCGCGGGCTGGTGTTCGGTGTGGATGTCGAGATTCATAAGTACGGGAAAGGGTAGGGGCATGCTGAGGAGGGAATGTTGGCCGTTCTACATACTTCAGTGAACAGAAAAGATGCTCATTGGAAGAACTTACATATTACAGGCAAGGGTAATAACCACTAGAAGCTATCGCGCTAGCGATTTCGTTCTTCCTGCTCTCCGACTTTATCTAACCTCAGGCATTCCCTTCACCCTATTTTCAACCCATTTTCTTGTCTCCGCCAAATCGTATTGTTCATTGAGACACGAAGAACCGTCCCCTATGTCTTCCCCGAAGAACCGTCCCCTATGTCTTCCCGACTCGTGGTCCTTCATTTTAACCTCAGATTCCAAGTCAAAAATACTTACTTAAGTACACAAAACGTATGCTTCATGATATAATGCGGAACAAACTAACCTACATAGAATCTCAATCGTCGGGAGGGTCCGAAATGCAAAACCAGGATCAGCACCCCAACGCGCACTCGATTACCGCGAACGATACGCCCAAGGGCTTTAAGAACTCTCCCCGCTACCGCTGGTTTATCCTCGCCAATGTCGCGGTCGGAACCTTCATGGCCACCTTGGACAGCAGCATTGTTAACGTCGCTTTGCCTACGATGTCCGGCCAGTTGCACGCCCAACTCACTGCTTTGCAGTGGGTGGTTTCCGCCTATCTTTTGACCATTTCCAGTTTGTTGCCAATCTTTGGACGAACGGCGGATTTGCTTGGGCGCAAACGCATATACTCGCTTGGGTTCATCGTCTTCACTTTAGGCTCTTTCTTGTGCGGACTTTCGACAAACCTTTGGTTTCTCGTAGTAATGCGTATTTTCCAAGCCATAGGAGCCTCCATGCTCATGGCCAATAGTGCCGCCATTATCACCGCAGCATTTCCGCCTCAGGAACGAGGGCGGGCCTTGGGTATGACCGGTACAGTCGTCGCCCTAGGCTCCCTCGCGGGACCGGCTGTTGGCGGACTACTGATCGGTGTTACCAGTTGGCGAGCGATCTTCTTTATCAATATACCGATTGGGATCATGGGCTACCTCGCCGCCCGGATCATCTTACCCGCTGACAAAGCGCGCGGAAGCCATGAACGTTTTGATTTTAGCGGTAGCATTCTCTTTACTCTCGGCATGGTAAGCCTCCTCTTTGCCTTCAGCAACGGCCAGGACTGGGGTTGGGGTTCCGCCCCGATCCTCACCGGACTTGTCGCCGGAATCATCCTGCTCATCCTCTTTTTCGCCACGGAACTCAGAGTACCGAACCCGATGATCGAGCTCAGCCTCTTTAAAAATCGGCCATTCTTAGCCGGAAACATCTCCAGCCTCCTTTCCTTTGTCGCCCTCTTTTCCAATACCATGCTCATGCCCTTCTATCTCCAGCACATTTTAAACTACAGCACCACCCAAGTTGGACTTCTCATGACCTCATTTCCCTTGGTTATGGCCGTTGTCGCTCCCATCAGCGGCTATGCCTCCGACAAAATCGGCCCGATCGCCCTCACTACGGGCGGGCTGGTCTTAACTGGGCTTGGTTTTCTATATCTCTCAACGATTTCGGCCACGGCTAGCGCCTGGCAAATCATCCCTGGTCCGCTCTTGAACGGTCTAGGAGCAGGAATGTTTAACTCCCCCAATAATTCCAGTGTCATGAGTTCCGTCCCGCCCCCTAAACTTGGGATCGTCGGCGGTATTAATGCCCTCGTGCGCAACGTCGGCATGGTTCTAGGGATCGCCTTCTCCGTCTCCCTCTTTGAAAACCGCCAAGCGGCTCACTTGTCCACACTTCCTCATCCCAGCGCTCTCCAGCAGACTGCAGCCTTTATGTCTGCCTATCACACCGTCATGCTTGCGGCCGCGGGGATAGCCTTCACCGCTGCTTTCATCTCTCTCAATCGCAAGGGGTATGCACGCGCGGAGGCGTAAAGCGCGATAAGGGTGCGACAAGTGGGACGGTTCCTTTTGTCGCATGACAAGCAGACGACTCCAAATATGTTGGAGCCGCCTGCTGTCTCTTTCACCCTTCACTCGGAAGTTTTTCTAATTACTATTCCTTGATCCAATCGTGAGACTCCCACTTCTACAAGCGGGAGTGGTTTGCTTCGGTGGGGGTAGACTCCCCCACCGAAGTCTCGATGTTCAGCTTTAGCTGAACGAGTTCACTGGTTTATTGGTTTATTGGTTTATTGGTTTATTGGTTTAT
>JAIMKP010000007.1 GCA_020692355.1 Desulfosporosinus sp. | reverse complement strand
TCTTTAGCCCCAGGCCCTAGCGCTCAACGAGTTCAATCAACGTACCCAGGGTTCCCTGCGGATGGAGGAAAGCGACTCTTGCTCCTCCGGCCCCCAGACGCGGCTTCCGATCAATCAAGCGAAATCCAGCAACATGTAGCTCCTGAAGTTTCTCTTCAATGTTATCCACCCGGAAAGCAAGATGATGAACCCCCTGCCCCCGAGAAGCTATAAATTTCCCGACCGGGCTGTCCTCTTCCATGGGTTCGAGTAACTCTAAATTGGATTCGCCAATCGCGAGTGCTGCCGTGCGCACCTTTTGTGCGGGCACGATCTCCTGCTGCCCGCTCGCAAACCCTAGCCGGGAATAGATCGCCAGTGCCTCCTCCAGATTGGCAACGGCAATCCCAATGTGATCCATCTTCATCAAAGTACTCAACCCTTCACCCTCTTCCTATTTAGTATTTAGTATTTAGTATTTCGTTTTTCTTCTCATCAAATCTTCCTTCAAATCATCAACTGGGATACACCGCTTCACGAATAAAGGCGACGATGTCGGTTGTTGGGGTTCCAGGACTAAAAATCCCCTTGATTCCAGCCGCTTCTAAGGCCTCCTTGTCTTCATGCGGGATCACCCCGCCCGCGATGACAAGGATATCCTCTGCCCCTTCTTGAGCCAACAATTCCGTGATTTTCGGCAGCAAATATCCATGCGCCCCGGAGAGAATGCTAATCCCGATCACTTGCACATCTTCCTGAAGTGCTGCTTCCACGATTTGAGCCGGAGTTTGCCGGAGTCCCGTATAAATAACCTCCATTCCTGCATCCCGCAGGGCTTGGGCAATGACTTTGGCTCCCCGGTCATGCCCGTCCAAGCCCACTTTGCCTACTAAAACGCGAATTCGTTGTTCCACCCCTAACCCCTCCCATAGTCGATGTTCGATGTTCGATGCCCGATGCCCGATGTTCGAATGCATGCGCTATATTTAAGCGGCATTCATAGTCTAAAATTTCTAAAAAGCGCGCTCTTGCTTGTATTCACCAAAAACTTCCCTGAGGGCATCAGAAATCTCTCCCAGGGTGGCATAAACCTTGACTGCCTCCAGGATATGGGGCATCACGTTCTCTGTTCCCTGGGCCGCCGCCTGCAAACCCTTCAAACTCGCCTCAACCTTTTTCTGATCCCGCTTGGCATAGAGGTTCGCAAGTTTCCTAATCTGTTCTTCCTCAACCCTTGGATTAACTTTCAAAAGCCCCTGCGGCGGCGTTTCGTCTTTTTGGAATTTATTCACGCCGACAATGATCTTGTCCTGCCGTTCAATGTCCATCTGGTAGCGGTAAGCACTGGCTTGTATCTCCTTTTGCTGGAATCCCTGTTCGATCGCCTTGACGGCACCCCCTAATTCCTCGATTTTGTCCAGATAAGCCCAGACTCCCTGTTCTAAGTCATTCGTTAACTTTTCGATATAATAGGAGCCTGCTAAGGGATCCACGGTATCCGTCACACCAATTTCATAGGCGATCACCTGCTGGGTTCGCAAAGCGAGTAATGCCGAATCCTCCGTCGGTAAAGCCAAGGCCTCATCCCAGGCATTCGTATGCAAAGACTGAGTCCCTCCCAGGACTGCGCTTAAAGCCTGGAAGGCCACTCGCATAATGTTCGCCTCAGGCTGTTGGGCCGTTAAGGTACACCCTGCCGTTTGGGTGTGAAAACGGAGCATCCAGGAACGCGGGTTCTCCGCCTGGAAACGCTCTCTCATGATTTTGGCCCAGATGCGACGCGCCACCCGATACTTGGCCACTTCTTCAAAAAAGTTGGAGTGCGCACCAAAGAAAAATGAGAGGCGGGGAGCAAAATCATCCACCTTCAACCCGACATCCATCGCTGCTTGCACATAGGCAATCCCGTCAGCCAGGGTGAACGCCACTTCCTGAACCGCCGTCGAACCCGCCTCCCGGATATGATAACCGCTGATGCTGATCGTATTCCAATTGGGAAGGTGCTCAGAACAATACTGGAACGTATCCGTAATCAAACGCATCGAGGGAGCCGGAGGAAAAATATAAGTGCCTCGAGCCATATATTCTTTGAGAATGTCATTCTGAATCGTGCCTGATAATAGGGTCAAATCGACTCCCTGCTTTTCGGCCACAGCGGCGTACATGGCCAATAGTATGGCAGCCGGAGCATTGATCGTCATCGAGGTGCTGACTTGGTCCAGAGGCAGCCCGTCCAAAAGAGTCTCCATGTCTTCCAAGGAATCAATCGCTACCCCCACCTTGCCAACTTCCCCTTGGGCCATCGGATGATCGGAATTATAGCCGATCTGGGTCACCAAATCGAAAGCAACACTAAGTCCAGTCTGACCTTGCTCCAAGAGATACTTAAAGCGCTTGTTAGTTTCTTCAGCCGTGCCAAACCCGGCATATTGACGCATCGTCCAAAAACGGCCCCGATACATATTGGGCTGGACACCGCGAGTGAAGGGGTAGTTCCCTGGAAAACCCAGGCTTGCCGGATAATCGAACCCTTCCAAATCAAGTGGGGAATACAACCGTTCGACTGGAATCTCGGAATCGGTCTGAAAAACCGCTTGCCGCTCTTTCACTAAACCGGAAAAGAATTTCTTTTCCCACGCTTCCCGCTTTTCAGATAATTCGCGTGCTTTCTCGTCCATTTTTTCTCCCTTCTCCTCCTCCGTAAGCAAAGGGACGGTTCTTGTGCTTCCAAAACCACCACCCGAAGGCGAGTCTTTTCGAAGAAAATTCGGGGACCTATTCGTGTGAAGAAGCAGGAGAACCGTCCCTATGATTTCCCTGTGATTTCCTTTGGTTAAAGGGCTGCCTTGATCAAATCGCTGACTTCCCAGGGCAGGGATGCGACTTTCACTCCGGCCGCAGTCAGCGCTTCTGCCTTGCTGGCGAAGGTGCCTTTGCCCCGTTCAATGATTGCTCCCGCATGCCCCATCCGTTTTCCAGGAGGTGCGCTCTTGCCGGCGAGGAAAGCGACAACCGGTTTCTTCATACTCTTGATATACTGGGCTGCTTCCTCTTCTGCATTCCCGCCGATTTCCCCCACCAGAACGACGGCCTCAGTCTCCGGATCGGCTTCAAACTTTTGCAGGACATCGATGAAGGATAAGCCAACTACCCGATCCCCACCGAGCCCGACCACGCTTGATTGCCCGATCCCAGCCTGGGTCAGTTGGAAAACGATTTCATAGCTGAGGGTTCCGCTGCGAGCTACGATCCCAACTGATCCGGGCAAAAAGATGCGGTTTGGCATGATCCCAATCTTGCATTGACCCGGAGAAATCAAACCATAGGTATTGGGGCCAACGATTTGTACCCCTTTCTTTTCCGCATAAGCCATCAGGTCGAGTGCATCGTGTAAAGGGACGTGTTCAGTAATGATCACTAAGGTTTTGATCCCGGCTTCCATCGCTTCCAACGCGGATTCTTTGACAAAGCGCGCCGGAATGAAGATCACGGATGCATCAGCCGGTTCCGCCTGCATCGCTTGTTCGAGCGAATCATAAACTGGAACCCCTTGGACGCTCTGCCCGCCTTTGCCGGGAGAAATCCCCCCAATAATCTTGCTGCCATAAGCGAGCATCTGTCCGGTATGAAACTGTCCTTGGTTTCCGGTCATACCTTGAACCAGGATCTTCGTCTTGTCATTAATGATAACCGCCATTGCTATGCCCCCTCCCCGTTGGCTAAAGCCACAACCTTAGCCACCGCTTCGTCAATTTTCTTGAAGGATTCAATCCCGTGTTCGCGCAAAATCGCTACACCCAGTTCTTCATTCGTGCCGACCAAACGGATCACGACCGGGATGTTGATCCCCATGCTTTCCTTCACCTGGACAAAGGCTCGGGCGACGTCGTCACAGCGGGTAATGCCTCCAAAAATATTGATCAGCAGCGCTTTGGGGTCTGTTGATAATAGGATCTTGAGTGCGCCGGCGGTGGCTTCGGTGCTGCTGCCGCCACCCGCATCCATGAAGTTGCGCGGGCTAGAACCGAACGCCTGAATCAAATCCAAAGTCGCCATCGTGATTCCGGCTCCGTTAGCCATCACCCCGATTTCCCCATCCAATTCCACATAAGATATCCCCAGATCGTGCGCTCTCTTCTCGACGGCGGTCCGCTCTTCAACATGCGGCACGTCCTTAAAACGGAAGGAAGCTTCATCATCTAAAGTCATCTTCCCATCGGCCGCCAAGATCCTCCCTTGGCTCACCACCAAGGGGTTGATCTCCACAAGTTCTGCATCATAAGTACGAAAAATCTGATAGAGTTTCAGGATCACATCGACAGCTTCTTTGGCCAACTCACCTTCAAGCCCTAAGCGGCGCACGATCTCCCGTGCCGCATAAGGCTGCAGCCCAATGCTCACATCAATTAAACGCTTAATCAGCTGCTCTTCCGGAACCTGCTCGATTTCCATCCCCCCAGCCCGCGAAGCTATGAGAATGGGTTTGCGGCGGGCACCATCGACCGTAATCGCTAAGTAAATTTCCTGATCGATCACAATCTTCTCTTCGACTAAAATTTTCTCAACTCTAAGACCTTTCAGTTTCATCGCCAAAAGCTCTTGGGCTTTCGCTACCCCTTCCTCAGGCGTAGAAGCGAACTTAATTCCTCCGGCTTTGCCCCGGCCTCCGGAGAGGATTTGAGACTTGACCGCAACCGGCCCTACGGCTTTGACCCAATCAGCGACACCTTCCGGCTTTTCAAACATCTGCCCTCTCGGAACCGGAATCCCATTGGCTCGGAAGATCTCCTTAGCCATATACTCAAAAAGCTTCACCCCATCGAACCCCTTTCCTAAAAACTTCTGAAACCACCACTTCCAGCCGGTGCTCCCACGCCAGAAGAGGATATTATTCCAGTTTAGTTTTCTTCTTATCATACCAAACTTCCTGCCACTCTGTTAAGAGAATTTTTAATTTTTAGTCTGGCTACACGCATTTCCAAAGCCACACCGGGTCACAGGGGATCTCTTTGCCTAAAGAAAAAGCAAACAGGGTGGCCCGCTTTACTTTTACCTGAAGAAGGCTCTCGACAGCCCAAGTATAATATCCAAGCTGAATCCCGTAGCGATTTCGTAACACATCCTCTGCCCCTTCTGGATCCAGGCGATCGGTCTTATAATCCACCAATTCCACTTCGTCACCCTCTGGAGAGAAGATGAGCGCGTCAATCACACCCTGAACCAGTTGCGGCACTTCCCCTGCTTCGGTCGGCAAAGCCACGGTAAATGGCACCTCACGCCAGACCTCCGAGGCTGCGAGCATTCTCCGGCCCAGCGGGGAGAGCAAAAATTCAAGCAGCGCCGTCAGCGGCAAGGCTTGGCATTGTTGCCAAGAAAGAATTTCCCTTGCCTCCAAGTCCTTGATATAATCCCGCAGTAAATCTTCCAGCTCCTCTTGGCGATCTATGTCAACGTCCGCTCTTTGCCAAGCTGCAAGTGGCAGATGCTGCATAGCAATGTGCAGTGCCGTTCCTTTTTCGGCTGGAGTGAGTACCTGAGCCTCTAGAAACTTTGGCCGGACCAAGATGTTGCCTAGGTGTTCTCGCTCTTCTCCAGGCAAGGTATCTCTATGGCGTTTTTTTAATTCACTGACACTCGTCTTGGCTACCCTGGTCGTAGCCACTGTAAATGGATAGACCCAGCCCAGACGGTCAGCCGTACTCGCCTGCCAAGGAATCTCTGCTGCTTCGTCCTCGCACCCTGAATAAGGTTGATCTGCGCGCACGCGATGCGCGGCGGCAAGAATGGCTTCCTGATGGAGCACAACCTGCCAGCGTGATGCATCTTTCGAAATGGTTCCGTCTCCCTCGCAGGGACCCAATGGCTGGTCTGGATGCCTGGCTAAGGCCGCTCCAATCCAGTCCAGAAACGAACGCGCGGCCCGGAGTTGTGCATCAGAGAATGTTCCTTGCGCACGTCCCGCCGCCTGCTGCCAGTGTTCCAAGGCCCGTTCCAGGTTTGGGACGCTCCCATAGAGCAAAAGTTTTTCTTTGGCCCTTGTCAGCGCCACATAAAGAATCCGCAGTTCCTCAGCCAGGGCTTCTTCCAGAAGTTGTTGCCGCAAGGCTTGGTGGATTATCGATGGATAACGCACTTTGTTTTCCACATCGAGGTTCGGGACGCCGATACCCAAACGCGGATGGAGCAAAGTCTTTGCCGCTAAACTGCGGAGATTAAATTTTTTACCTAATCCTGCCACGAAGACGACAGGGAATTCTAAGCCTTTGCTCGCATGCACCGTCATGACTCGAACCACATCTTCGTTTTCTCCCAGCACCCTCGCCTGCCCCAAATCCTTGCCCTGGTCTTGAAAACGTTCCAGAAAGCGCAGAAAGCGGAAAAGCCCCCGGTAACGCGTCTCCTCGAAGCGCATGGCCCGATCATAGAGCGCCTGGAGATTGGCCTGGCGCTGCTTACCATTAGGAAGCGTCCCAGAGTAAGCTAAATACAAGCTTTCTGCGTAAATTCGAGCGAGCAACTCACTTAAGGGATGGCTTTTGGCATATTCCCGCCATCGCTCCAATTTGTTCCAGAATGTCGCAGCTTTTTCCTGCAATTCCTGGGGTAAGTTCAGTGCCCTCTCTTGAAGTGCTTCCTGAGCATCCAGATACGCCTGCAGGAGTTTTTTGATCCATTGGCGGTTAGATGCTTCAAGCTCGCCTTGAGCTGAACCAGCCCAGGCCGCTACGGCTAAAGCCTCGTAAAAATCTCCTTGTGGCAGGAGCACCCTCAGTTTACCCAGTTCCCCCCCGGAAAAACTGGCCAAGGGTGAACGCAAAACTGCCGCTAAGGGGATATCCTGATGGGGGTTATCGATCACTTTCAAAAGGGAAAGCACGGTTTCTACTTCATTAGCAGCAAAGTAACCGCTGCCGGTTTCCGCGAACACCGGTATGCCTGCCTTCTCCAATTCCTCTTGAAAGATCAAGGCGTTGGAGGAATAGGAACGCAGCAAGATCACGATATCGCCATACCTTAGCGGGCGGTATTCCCTGAGACGGGTATCTAGTACCTGAAACTCCTTCGTTTCCACCATGGCGTGCAGGCGCTGCGCGAGCACATAGGCCTCACGACGCATCCCCTCAAGTTCCTCAGCTTCTTCTGCCTCCATACTAAACCGATCCTCTGCGTCAGACCTCTGCTCTGCCCAGGTACCACCTGTCCCAGTACTGCCTTCTACACTAGGGCTGCCTGCTATCCCCGCCCCCGAACGTTCCTCCACTCCTTCCGTACTGTGCCGTCCATCAATAAGGTGTACTTCAATCGGCCCATCGCTGACAACCAGTCCACTCCGGCTACCGGCATACGCGGCCCCGCAGGTGAGTGCAGCCAAATCATCATAGGCAATTTCCCCTGCCCCTTCTGTCATAATCTGGCGAAAGAGAAAGTTGATGCCGTCGACAATCTCGGCACGGCTACGAAAATTCCGGGCGAGATCGATCACCTGGCCGGCTCCAGCTTCTGGGCAAGGGGGGTGCGGAAAGTGAGGAAATACCTTGTATTTCGCTAAGAACAGACCGGGATCCGCCATTCTAAACCGATAGATACTTTGCTTCACATCCCCGACCATGAACAGATTCCCTTCCGGGCGAGCAACCTGCCTGAGGATCCCTTCCTGTATGGCATTGATGTCCTGGTACTCATCCACCAGTACTTCCACAAACTCGTCTTGCAAGGAGACCGCTATCCCCCACCCTTCTTCCCGCAACAGCCGATAAGCCATATGTTCCAGATCCGCGAAATCCAGGACATTTCGTTGTCTTTTAGCCTTGGCAAACGCAACTCTAAATTCTTGAACGAACTTCACCAGGCTGGTGATCAGTTCGCTCGTCGCCTGCAAACCCCTGATCTGAGCTTCTACATCCCAGCTGAGTTCCTCTTTCAAGGCAAGTACTATCTTTTTGACCTCATCGCGTAAACCTTTAGCTTGTTCACGCCAGGCGCAATCTATCTCTGTCTCCACGCCTTTGCGGCGATTTGGCAGGCGTTCAAATGTCAGCTCCAGCAAGCTCTGCTTTAGTGTCTGCCAATTTCCCCTCTGGGTCAGCTGCAGCAGATCATCAAGCCCTGCTCGCTCTTCCTGCAAACGGCTCAGGTAGTGATTGGGGCCGCCTGGCATCCCCGCCAGGCGCTCTGCTTCCTGCAAATAGCCTAATGCCATCTGAAGTCGATCCGCCACACCCTGCCGAACCGCTTCTCCCCAGGGACTCTCCCACAGTGTTTCCCCGTTTGGCCAGACATACCCTGCCGGTAAGGTGTTCAGCCATTCCTCCGGATGCACTTGGCTGTTGGCAAAATCGTACAGACGTAAGACTTCCGCCATCAGGGGCTGATCATCCCGATCCGAACCAAAGGCTTCAACGAGCCGTTGAAATCTCGGATCTTCCCGTTCATAATTTTCTTCCAGGACTTCTTCCAGAACATCCTGGCGCAAAAGCTCAATTTCCCCCTCGTCGGCAATGCGGAATGCCGGATCCAGGGCTAAAAGATAAAAATAGCGGCGGATCAAATCCAGACAAAAGGAATGGAGTGTGGCAATATTAGCCAGTGGCAAGCGGTTGAGCTGACGCAAGAGCACCTCAGCAAAACCCTCCTCGGCGGCAAAGAGATTTTCCTCAAGGGTTTTGCGCACCCGTTCGCGCATTTCCTGAGCTGCGGCTTTGGTAAATGTCACGACCAAGAAGCGTTCGATATCCACCGGATGATCCCGATCGACAATTCGGCGCAGCAAGCGTTCAACCAAGACTGCCGTCTTCCCTGAACCAGCCGCTGCCGCAACCAAGATCTCGCCCCGGGAAACAATCGCGGCTTCCTGCTCGGGCGTCCATTGCTTAGCGTCCATTGCTCTTCGCCCCCTTCTCTAGGAGGGACCACACCGCATCTGCTTTCAGCGCAGGCAGAACCCGGTAGCCCCCTGACGGCTGCCCCGTTTCAAAATGGCAAACTGGGCGATAAGCACAATAATCACAGCCGGAAGCCTTGCCCATCTTAAAAGGCTTAATCCGGATCTCGCCAGCGAGAATCTCTCTCCCTGTTTCCCGTAATACACTCTGAAGATGTGAACGGAGCAGGTCGAATTGCTCGGAAGCGAGAACTTTGGCGCCCTGCCTAAACCCTCCATCTTTGTTCAAACGCAAGCCCAAGAGATCGGATTGCCCAGTGGCTAAGGCCTCATCCATCGCCTGCAGGATTTTCGGTTCCGCGAGTAAATACCCATCAACCTTCATCGCCTTGAGACGCTGGCGTTCGATCTCCTCAGGCTCCAACGTAGTTTTCCCAGCCAGCTCGGGAAAGATCACCGGAAAGTACAGGAAACCAGCCGGTTGAGCCTCATATCTCTTTCCAGTATCGGTTCCCAGTAGGTCGGTCGCCCCTGCCAAGAGCACTTCAGCCCCCTGCAGGGCAACATCAAGGTAAGCCAGGAGCTGTAGGCTCAAACCATGATACACTTTGTCCAAACTCAATATCTGGGGATGTGACTTGTAATCCGTAATCCGCAAGTAAGCTTTCCCATCTGCCACTAGGGCATCGATGCGATCAATCTGACCAATCAAGGCCAAACTGTCACCGTCAGACAAGTTGATTTCTGGTACGCTCAGACCCTCATCCCCAAACCGGAGTTCCAGGCTGATTGGGATAAAGCGGCCAAGGCGAGCATGTTCACCTAAGGCTTTGACCGCCTGGTGCACCGTCCGTTTCAGTTTCTTCATCAGATAACGGTAACGGGCAGAGCTTAAGAGGATTTCGTCTTGCAACTCTGGTGCAATCCGATCCGTCACCTCGCTGAGAATATCCCAGGACACTTCTCGCGAAAGTGCTCCCCACGAAAGTCCCTTTTCTCGAATCGTTTGCGCGAAGTCGTAGAGAAGGCGATGAAAAAACTGACCGAGATCAGGGCTTGCTAAAGCATAGCGGCTCCTTTCCCGCAGGCGCAGTCCATAACGGGCATAATGCCCAAAGGGACAGCGGTTGAAAGCTTCCAGTCGCGAAACGCTCACCCGCAGGCGACGCCCATAAAGACGGCGGGCCAAGGGGCGAGGAAGCTTCTCTTCTTGGTTGTTGCTGAGTGCATGGCTCTCTAAGAATGCGAGCCGTTCGGAATACCGGGGATCACACGCCAACCAGTCACGGACTGCCTGCCAAAAAGGCGACAATACTTTACCGTCGTTTTGCGACTCCTTCAGCTGCAAGGCATAATCCTGCCACACGGCCTCCGGAGAGCTGAGATCACTGAGCGTTTCAATACTTCCACGCCAATATTTTTCTGCGAGACCTGGAAAAAGGGCCTTAAGCCGCTTGACCACTGGGGAAGGGGCCATCCCTTTGCCATCCGGATCCGTCAGGGCATAGGAGAGATAGAGGGTCTCTGAAGCGCGCGTTAGCGCAGTGTAAACATAAAACTGTTCATCACGGATTTGTCCGGAAAGCCCTGGTGAAAGCACGAGTCCTTTTTCCTCCAACTCCTCGCGGTCAGCTGCGTCCAAAACCCCTTGGAAGGATGGACGAGCCGGTAAGACACCTTCATTCGCCCCCAACAGAAACAGCGCTTTCACTTCGGGATTACGCGAACGCTCCAGTGAACCCGCCTGAACCTGATCGAGAGAAGGCGGGATAATCCCGAGTTCTATGCTTTCCAAGCCGGAAGCCAGCACTAAAGAAACGTCCTCTAAACTTAACGTTGTGTCCCCTAAACCAGCCACCATTTCATCGAAAACTGCGATAACCCCCTGCCAGACCGGTTCTTGCAAGAGGGCTTCGTCGAGTTCTCCCCTGCGTTCGGCAGCTTCGGCCCCCGCTTTGAGTTGTCCTGGAATTTCCATTTTCTGCACCAGAGCGTAAAGAGCCTCAGCCAGATCCCGCACCAGGACAGTCTCTTTTCCCTTCAGTTTCTGCGTGAAATCGACCAGAAGCTGAGCGACCACACGTCGAGCCTCATCCATCTCTTTTAAAATAGTGTCTTCCGCTTCATTGTCCCCCAGCGTCCATTGGCGCCGATAGGTCCAAGGTGCCTGGCGCACCCAAGCCTCCCCCTGAATCCCGTGTGCCAAACAATAATTTTCCAAGCGATCGATTATATCTTGTGATAATGGAAAAAACCCGGTTTTCAGGCAACGAAAAACAGGCTCAAACGCCCAATTAGAACGCGCGACTTCAAGGACACTGAGTAAAAATTCTATCAGAGGATGGTGAATCACATTGCGCTTGTCATCAAGAAAAAGTGGAATCGCGTGCAGCGCGAAAACCTCCGTCAATAATGAAGCATAAACCCCAAGATCCCGGGTCAAAACGAGCATTTCCCGCCAGCGTAAACCTTGTTCCCGGGCTAAGCGACGGATTTCACGCGCGACCCCTTCCACTTCCACTCTACGATTAGCCGCAGCCGCGAGACGAATTCCCCCTCGTCCTGCCTCATCCTGTTCCTCTGACTCGGAAAGGGAAAACCTCGGTGCAGGGTATACCTCATACCAGCGCTCCAAATGTTTGAGCCGTGGCTCCTGAAAACGCCAACTTTCCTTGAGCAAGATGGGCTCCTCCACCCCTATCCCCTGTTCAGCAGCGAGCCGTTGCAACGTCAACACAGTCTTCCAGGCTGAGTCAAACATCTCGTGTTCAGGAAGCAAAGGCTCCTCTCCCCTGGACGCCCTCTCCCAAACACTTGGGTCAAGTGGCAGGGTGAGAGTGACAGGGCTCAAGGCCATCAGTTGGGCCAAGATGCGAAGTTCCTGGGGTGTATAGCCCTTAAACCCATCCACCCAAATGCGCGCTCCCTGTCCGGTCTGAGCTGCGGCGAGCCGCTCGCCTGCTAAAGAAAGCTCATCATCCGGATCATGAAGTCCCTGGGCCAGGTTCTGAAATTCCTCGTAAATAAGAGCCAAATCTGAGAGCTTGCTTTCGAGACGCGGACTTGCCTCCATCGCAACTTGGCGCAGATGCTCAGGACCCAGCCGATAAGCTTTAAACTCTCCGATCAGGCGCGCTAGGGTATCCGCCATTCCCGGACGAACGGCGGATCGGGCCAGTGTTTTTAAATCCCGCCGCTGCTCAAGCAACACCCGGCGGATCAGCATCCGTTTTCCAATTTCCCCGAGCAGTGGCCTCTGACCCCCGCCGGCTTCGGAAAGTACCCGCCAAGCCAAGCGTCGAAAGCTCAGCACTTGGGCCCGCATCATTCCACCAAGGCTTGAGGCGAGTTGAACCTCCATCTGGTAACTCGATTGCTCTGGCACAAGAAGAATCAAAGGCACACCACGCGGATCCTCCCGTACCAGGGAGCGAATTTCCTCCAGGCAAAACGAACTTTTACCGCTTCCCGCTCGGCCAAATACAAAACGCAGCGACAAGGCCAGCCCTCCTCGATAAATCATTCGTATTAATTATAGCATGGGTTAGCGACATGGTTTCGCCTAAATCAGCATAAATTAAACAACAACCCCGTGCCAGTGTCTGACACGGGGAAAGACTAAGCGTCTCAATCGAATAGGGCATTCAACTCATTCTCGGTCTGCTCACTGATGGTATCCGGCGGCCCAATGACCGTAAGCGTGGTCGAAATCGAAGAACCCTCAGCGTTTTCATAGCGATAGGTTGAGAGCAAGTCGCGAACAGGGCCTGGGATGGATTCATTGACAAGAACCAGGGGGGCATGATTTAAAGCCGCGAGCACTGCTCCTGCTAAAGCATCCGGAAAATCCTCTCCGTAGGCCACATAGATATGGGGCACATTGTACCCTTTCCCGGCGAGCCCAGCGTAGCCCTCAAACCCTGAGCGATTGATGGCCTCCATGGTTTCGTAGCGATCGTTGCCGCCCAGCTGCCACCCGATCCAGCCAAACCGATCCACTCGCCGAGACAGAGAATCTAAGGCGGTCTGGGGTATCACGCCCGCTCCCCCTAAAATGTTGAAAAACTGTTTGGGGAGCCAGCTCGGCACCCTGACACTGTTTAAATACTCCACAACGCTCTGTGGCACCGAACCGTCGGAAGGGAGAAGGAGGAGCGGAACCCCCCCGTCTACCGGATACGTCAGGGTTCCCTGCGCACTTTGATACGTTGCCTGCTCGTGCGTAATATCGCCGAGTACCGCAGCCAATACTGAGCCGCTTAAGGCATCGGGATAATTCTCACCTGAGGCCATGAAATATTCTGTACCATTGTGCTGAATTTCCCAAGCGATGGCAACCGCCGTCTCATACCGATCTCTCCCTGCCAAACGGTGAATCTTGTTGCGTTCAAAACCCATCTCCAGCAACTTGTCAACGAAGTTTTCGGGAACAACCCCGGTTCCGCCGAGAAGATAAATAGTCCCGCCCCGATCCAGGTGCTTATCGATATAGGACAGGGCATCCCAGCTGTTGCTTACTTTATCATCGACAAACAATAACGGGGCTTTTTTCTGTTTGGCTAGCGGTACCCCAGCCAAGGCATCGGCAAAACTCCAGCCATTGGCCAAGACGACATTTTCCACTGTACCCGGATTGATTTTAAAAGCCACTTGAACCGCCGTTTGAAAACGATTCATCCCATATACCCGCTCAACCTTGTCCGCAGCCATCGCTGCGAGCGGATGGGACCACAAGAAGCATAACAAGGCAGCTAAGAGCCATATTTTTTTCATAAAGGATCCTCTTTTCCCGGTTAAGCACAATGCTAAAAGATATCCCATTCTCGATGACTGGCAGAAATTCCTTGCTCCTTTTTCAACCAGCTAAATCCACCCAGATGCCTTGCGTGAGTTCTGCCAATTCCGGGACGGGCAGGCTTACCGCCGCATCGGGAGCCCCTGCAGCTGGAAAAACCCGAACATATGCCTGCAGGGACTTGTCCAAATAAACAGGAACCGGAGTCTTGAGCCCGAAGGGACACACCCCACCAACGGGATGCCCCGTTATCGAGGCAACTTTACTCGGATCCAGCATTTTGGCCTTGGCTTGAAAGTAGTCTTTGAACTTGTGGTTGTTCAGGCGCTTATCCCCAGCCATAACCACCATGATATACTCCTCTTTGACTTGGAAGAGCAAAGACTTGGCGATTTCCCCTGCAGTTACTCCCAAGGACTCTGCGGCCTTGGCCACAGTACTTGTATCATCGAACTTGAGAATCGGCACATTTTTGCCCCGTTCTTGAAAAAACCATTTAACAGCTTCAACAGACACAGTTTTCACTCCCAGCTATTCAACGCCTTAAGATCCTGGCGGTTTACTCCAGCGCCATAAACCCTTGACCCACTACTTCCGAAGCGTTTTGCACAATGATAAAGGCTTTCGGATCCTTTTCGCGCACGATCTGTTTGAGCCGCCAGAGTTCGGGCAGACTCACGACACAAATGATGATTTCGGTATCCTGATCAGAATAAGCCCCGCGCCCTGAGAGAAACGTTGCACCCCGCCCGATATCGGTGAGGATAATACGCGCCAGTTCGTCCGACTTCGGAGAAATAATAGTCACGGCCTTAGCCGGCACCCCGCTTTGAATCAAGTCCACCGTCCGGCTAAAGGCAAACATCGATACCAAAGTGTAAAGGACAACCTTAGGGCCGAGAACCGCCCAAGAGGCCAGGATGACCAGGGCATTCGTGACGAGCATCGTTGTCCCCATCGCCCAGCCGAATTTGCGTTGCAGGACTTTGGCAACAATGTCCGTTCCACCCAGGCTGCCGCCGAAACGGAAAACAATCCCAGAGCCAACCCCACCCACGACACCTCCGTAAAGCGCGCCCAAAAAGAGATCTTCGAAGGGCCAAGGTCGGTACCCGTTCAGCAATTCCAACAAGAGAGAGAGCACTGCAATGCCATAGAGTGTCTTCAATACGAAATCCCTGTTCACTTCTCTCCAGCCAAGAATAAGCAAGGGAATGTTCAACAAGAGCGTGACAATCCCCACCGGCAAACCAAAACTATAAAAAAGGAGCAGTGCGATTCCACCGACACCACCGCCTCCCAGTCCTGCCTGGACAATGAAGGCCTGTATACTGAACGCGGAAACCCCTGCACCCAATGTTATCCCAGCCAAGCGACCGATACGCCGGGCAACCTGCCACCCTTTCAAGCCCATTCCTCCACTTTCAAGCCTGATCCGTACCTGATTTCCTATCATTATACGTTTTACCGGCTGAGATTTCAATTCCATTCTGTCGATTTGTCGATTTTCGATTTTGATCATGAACAGCTTAACAGTAACGCGCGTTAAACGCTTCTTCACTCATCGCTAGATACAAAATTCCCTCTATGAGCCCGATGATTCCTGGAATTGCGGTCCAGAAAAAGACTAAATAGAGGATCCCCTGCCCAGCCTTGCCGAGATAGAACTTGTGAGCCCCGAAACTGCCAAGGAAAATCGCAAACAGAGCAGCCGCCAAACGTCTACCGGAAATCCCAGAATTTCCTGCCAAGTTAAATTGACGCACTCCACAAAACGGGCAGATTTCTGTCTGGGCGTTAATCACTTTGCCGCACTCGCGGCAAAACTTTTCATTCCAACCCCTTGGTTCCTCACTCACACCCTCTCCCCCTTCCCGCCATCCAAAGCCCTAGACAACCTTTCTAGAATCTATGGCGAAAAGAGTGAAAAAATGCCAAATTCACCAACACATGCTTAGATCTGTTTGTTTTGGGCGATAATAAATCTTAGTGTTTCCACCGTGGAGGGCTTGACAAAACGAAGCAACACAGTAATATAAATATTAGGAGTTGGCACTCAACGAAGGAGAGTGCTAATAAAATAGTCTATAAAGTCACGTATTCTAAAAACTAGGAGGAACGAGCGATGGCTGTGACCGTGTATTCAACCCCAACGTGCAGCTTTTGCAACGCCGCTAAACGCTACTTGAGAGAGCATAGCATTCCCTTCCGCGATATCGATATTTCACGGGATGCGAAGGCTGCGGCGGACATGGTTCGCAAGACTGGGCAACAAGGCGTACCTGTCATTGATGTGAATGGTAAAATTATCGTCGGCTTTGACAAACCGAAACTAAACGCTACCCTTGGGATTCGTGGCTAGCAATCCCAAACTCACTGAGCTATCCAAATATCTTTAAAATAAAATCTTAAGCGTAGGAGGATGGTTGAACATGAAAATCAAACCCCTTGACGACAGGGTCCTGGTTAAACCCGTGGATCCGGTAGAAAAAACCCAAAGTGGGATCTATCTCCCGGATACAGCCAAGGAAAAATCACAGGAAGGGATCGTCGTGGCCGTAGGCACGGATGATGATCTGCAAAGCAAGATCAAAGAAGGGGATAAAGTCCTCTTCGCCAAATACGGGGGCACGGAGATCAAGATTGCAAATGTCGACCATATTATTTTAAGTCGCGCGGATATCTTGGCAGTTATTGAAGATTAAGACCGGCCCTGGCGAGAAACCTAAAAAGCCCCCTTACGCTATGTGAGGGGGCTTTTACCTTGTCAAAAATGGGGTTAAAAGCAAAGATTCTTCTTGTGAACAAAAAGGAAAATGAGAAAGGGGCGGCGAATATTGGTAACCAAAAGCAGTTCGCGAATTAATTTAACAGAAAGGAAGTAATGCCTGTGGAGAGCCAAGTTATCGCCTTCCAACGTTTCCTACCGGGGAACCATGTGCTCCTTGGCGCAGCGGGTGTCGGCAAGACACGTTTGCTTTGGTCACTACTCCAGGATTCCAGCTTTCGGGAGGAAAACACGGTCGATATCCTACTCACAGACTCAAAAGATCGGTTCAGCCAAGGGGTGTCCCCTCTCCATGTTGTGCATGTTGAACCCTATGCTACAGATCTGAGTTGGATCACCGAACCTTCAAAACCTGGCATCTATTTTTCTACCTGTCCATATACCCCCCGCAACACGACGTTCATGGAATGCCTTGCTAATTATGTGCGCCAGGCGGAAGGCGCTATTCCCTACCCCATCCGCTTATTTGTAGATTTTTCAGCCAAGCACTGGCAAGACAGCGGTTTTCTGGAGCAACTGGTCCGCCTTCACTTTATCAGTGAGTCTATTCAGGAAGAAAGAGCTGGGGCTCTAAGTATCTGGAGTGTGCTCTCTACGTTGACTAACCTTCCTCCTCAAGCCCAAGGAATGTGGAAAGATGCGCATTTCATTTTACTGAGTCCGGTTGAGTCCGCATCCCTCATAAGCCTCAATTCCCTCTTTGGCCACACGCTTGCACCCTTAACTCAGGAGGCTCTCACAGCTGGTCAGCACATGGGCGAATTCTATTACCTCCCTCATGCAGAAAAGCGGATTTACAAACGGCGATTTTAAGAGAGACCGAGAATACTTCCTGGGACAAGATCAAGCAAACAAAATAAGCGCCATAAACACGAGATCCGTGTCTCCCGTATTCTCGATCGAGTGTTGTTCGCCATTGCGGGTCAACATCAAATCCCCCGGTTTGACGACGGTTTTTTGCCCGTTGTCGTCCACCGTCCCTTCCCCACTCAAGATGTAATACGCTTCAAAATCCCCCACATGCTCATGAAGGCCAATCGAGGTTCCCGGTTTTAAAACATTTTTGGCATATAAGCGCCCTTTGTTGACAAATTCATCTTTCTCCCGTTCCAGGATGTGGGTAATCTGAACCTCTCCTTGTCCGCCCCTCATCCCCGTTATGACTTCTCGCTGCATGTCTTGGCCTCTACGAATCACAAAACCATCTCCTTGAATCAAAATAAGCCTAGGGTATAATTACTCATTTGAAGAAATTTTAACACAAACTTGCCGTGTTAATAAAGGTCTCTTCTGAACAGAAGAGGCCTTTATTTCTTCCACCTGCCAAGTCTAGAATCCTTGAAAAATATTCTTGCTTAAATGAACTAAAAAAGAAAGTGCTGAGATCCTGCCCTAAACCAATATACATAGATATTAGGTGAATACTCAGGAGTCAGGAGTCAGAAGGTCAAGATGAGAGAAGAGTTTGCCTTTTGGTCATTCTGAACGAAGTGAAGAATCTTGTCAAGATCCTTCGCTAATGCTCAACTGAATTCTGAATACCTGAATACTAACGTCATTAGGTGAATCGTATTCTGTTAGGGGAGGATGGTGCAGAACTCAATGCTTCGAAAACCCTGGATCATATTTATCCGCAAGCCGGGCCCTCTCGGTATCGCCTTGATTTTGGTTCTCGTGATGCTCGGCGCTTTCCGCCTGGTGCAGACAGTTGCAGCGAGCCTGCAAAACAAAGTCATCGTGATTGACCCCGGACATGGAGGGGCCGATCCCGGCGCACAATACGGGAGCCTCCGCGAGAAAGATGTTAATCTGGCGGTGGCTTTGCGCCTAAAACAGGTGTTAGAAAAACAGAGCTGTAAGGTGATCCTCACCCGCGAATCCGATACGGACTTTTATCCGGATCATTTTATCAAAGGGCGCACCGCCAAGCGCCATGAACTCAACCAGCGCATTCAGATGGCAACCGCCAACCAAGCGGATTTGTTCATCAGCATCCACTCTAACAGCTTCCCGCAGCGCAATTCCTACGGAGCCGAAAGCTATTACCACCTTAAATCTGCCCCAGGTAAAGCCCTGGCGGAACGCATCCAAAAACGTCTGGGCACTCTGCAGCCAGATAACCGGCGCAACGCCAAAGCCGGCGACTATTATCTCATCAATCAGACAAAAATGCCAGCCGTCATCGTCGAAGTCGGATTTATCTCCAATGCCACCGAACGCAAGCTGCTTCAAAGCGAAAAGTATCAAATATCCCTGGCCGAAGCCATTGGTTCGGGCATTCAAGACTTCTTTTCCGACTATCCTTTAGGCGTTCCGGATCAGGTGGCACCTGCTTTAGCCAATACTGATCAACCTCAGCACATCACTTCGAATCACTTCGAGCTTTACTTCCCATCGGAAAACCTTGACACCCTAACTGTTGAAGAACGAGAGCTGCAACCAAGCACTTGGAACCTTCTCAGCCCCAACCAGAGAATTCAGTATCTGCTGCAAGAACTCCTCAAGGGGCCCAAACTCAACTCAAAAGCCAGTCCAACCCTTGCCCCCACCACGAAAGTTTTAGGTACGGAGTTTAATCATGGCATTGCCACCGTGAATTTTAGCAGTAGCCTGCGCCGTGATTTCCCTCAAGGGGCCGTCGAAGAGGAACTCACGGTAAAATCCGTGGTCTGGACCTTATCCCAAATTGAAGGGGTTGAAGGGGTACGACTTTTGATCGATGGGCAATTCGGGGATTCCATTGCCGGGCATGTCATTTTAAACCAAACCTTCACACCCAAACCTATCCAGGGCAAGGCTGCTATTGTGATTGACGACTTTGGGATCAATAATCCCGGCACGAATGACATGCTCGCTCTCAACGTTCCTTTCACCGCAGCGATAATGCCCAACATGATGTTCTCGCAGCAGGAAGCACAACTCATCCATCAAAAAGGATTTGAAATCATCCTGCACATGCCCATGGAAGCCAAAAAAGCGAAACCAGAATGGCTGGGCCCAGGGGCTCTGCTCACAAGGCTTAGCCCATCTCAGGCCAAGGAGCGCCTCATCCAAGGCTTGCAAACCGTACCCTATGCCATCGGGATTAGCAACCACATGGGTTCAAAAGGGACAGAGGATCCAAACCTGGTTCACGCCATCATCGAGGTGGCTAAGGAACGCGACCTATTGATCCTCGACAGTAAAACCAGCG
This sequence comes from Desulfosporosinus sp., assembly GCA_020692355.1. Taxonomy (GTDB): domain Bacteria; phylum Bacillota; class Desulfitobacteriia; order Desulfitobacteriales; family Desulfitobacteriaceae; genus JAJZPA01. The sequence continues at coordinate 74,482 of JAIMKP010000007.1, read as the reverse complement.
AAAAAAGCATCTTGGCAAAGGAAGCGCACCAGGCCCAGATCGCCAGCGGGATGCGCGACATCTTCCTTGATAATGCCAATGATCTAGGCTCGATCAAGAAACAACTCAAAGCTCTGATTCAAAAAGCCAAAACTTCCGGCAAAGCCATCGGCATCGGGCATGTCGGGCCCCAAGGTCCCAATACGGCGCGGGCGATTAGGGAAATGCTCCCTGAATTTGAGGCCCAAGGGATACAACTGGTGCCTTTGTCAGAGCTTCTTCAGAACTAATTCTGTTATAATACTGCACTTTTTTCTTTGCAATCTTATGTAAAAGTTATTGACCTTCTCCATCAGCTGTAATATAATACAAACAGGATAAGTTCATCTGTACTGAAGGGGGGATTCGTTTTGACCGAATCTACAGCAGATAGGCTAACTCAAGCAACCCCGTTGGTGCCGCCTTCTTGTTCTCAATGCCCAGATCGGGGAAACTGCACATCTTGTATTTCGTTTTAGAAACTATGCTCAAGATCGTTAAAGCCTCGCCCTATTATCATAAGGGCAAGGCTTTTTCTTTATACCAGTCAGAAAGTATATCTTTGTGGTGGCATAAGTGCAACCTCGGCTTCTGCTGTCGCCAAAGGCTCGGCACAAGCCGGGTTTTCTTTATCCCGTGGCCAAGTTTTTGCGTTTTTCTGTGGTTATTGGGGAGGCTGTGGCAAGAATGAAATCTGATAACGCTCACTCAGCCAAGAGGCCTTCCAGTCATCGAGCAGCAGAACAGCCTTATTTTCATCCTTATCCAAAACGATCATGGCCATGCTGGAATCCTCCAGCACTTTAAGGTTCGGTTCGTCCTTTTTCAACCAGCGTACCAAACCATACGGGAGATGATTGATGGAAACGTCTACTCCATATTCTTCCCTAAGCCGATATTCCAGCACTTCAAACTGGAGCTGACCAACGACACCAATGATAGGCGCTTCCACCCCTGCAAAGCGATCGTGAAAGACATGAATGGCCCCTTCCTCTTCCAATTCCTGAATTCCTTTAATAAACTGTTTGCGTTTTAAGGCATTGGCAATGCTCACCCTGCCAAAATTTTCGGGGCTGAAAAAGGGCATGGCCTCGAATACTAACCCATCTTTGGTCGCAATCACATCGCCAATGCGTAAAAGTCCATTATCGTGTACCCCGATAATATCCCCAGCAAATGCTTCATCGAGAATCGTGCGTTCCCCGGCAAAAAGCTGCTGAGGCTGGGCCAAACGTAACCGACGCTGAGAACGGGAATGGATCACTGTCATTCCCCGCTCGTAGCGACCAGAACAGACACGAATGAAAGCAATCCGATCACGATGGGCCGCATTCATATTCGCCTGAATCTTGAAGACAAACCCGGCAAACTCAGAATGCTCCGGTAGAAGAAGGCCTTGACTGGTTAAGCGGGGCTGTGGGGCAGGTGCCAACTCTAAAAAATGCTCCAGAAAGTCAGGGACTCCGAAATTGTTTAAAGCACTACCAAAGAAAACAGGAGTCACCTCACCGCGCTCCATGCGCTCTCTGTCAAAAGAATTCCCCGCCATATCCAAAAGCTCAATTTCCTCGTGAAGCTGAACCAAAATATCAGAACCTATCCCTTTTTGCACCGCTTCATCCTCTAACGAACCTGAGACAGGAACCTGCGCCACAAAGTTCCCAGCGCTACCGCGAAAGCGTTCCACTCGGCGGTTCGCTCGGTTATAAATTCCCTTAAAATCACCGCCCATGCCGATAGGCCAATTCATGGCATAGGAATCAATCCCTAAAACTTTTTCCACTTCATCCATCAGATCCAGGGGATGTTTTCCATTCCGGTCCATCTTATTGACAAACGTAAAAATCGGAATCCCGCGCTGACGGCAAACCTGAAAGAGTTTAATTGTCTGAGCCTCGACCCCTTTAGCCGCATCAATGATCATCACGGCACTGTCTGCAGCCGTCAAGGTTCGGTACGTGTCTTCGCTGAAGTCTTGGTGGCCGGGGGTATCCAAAATATTGACAATATACCCCTTATATTTAAACTGCATCACGCTCGACGTGATCGAGATCCCCCGTTGGCGCTCCAGTTCCATCCAGTCTGAGGTGGCATAGCGCTCGGCTTTTCGCGATTTCACGGAACCCGCCATGTGAATGGCCCCGCCAAATAAGAGGAGTTTTTCTGTCAAAGTAGTTTTACCCGCATCCGGGTGCGAAATGATCGCAAAGGTCCGGCGGGAATGGATTTCTGCCCACCATTCTCCCTTGAGGGAGGGTGATTCTGTTTCAGGATTCATTGTCGCCATTTCGCTCTCCTTCGCTAAAAATTGCAGTTCATTATATCACGTTTCCGCTGGAGTCCCAAAGTTTCGCCATAGTTTCTACTGAGATAGGAGATGTTCACTGTCATGAAAGGGAAATTTGATAAAACGTAACAATAATTACCTGATTAATAAATCCTTGATTACAGATAATAAGAACGTCTCCAATACATCCAACATTCACTTAAGGAGGGACCACACATGGCAGGAGAAAGAAACACCAATACACCCGCAGTGCAAGGAGCTTCCCAAGCGTTGGATCAGTTCAAGTATGAGATTGCCAACCAATTGAACGTCCAACTCGGTGGCGACCGCACCAGCCGTGAAAACGGTTCAGTCGGGGGCGAAATGACCAAACGAATGATTCAATTCGCTGAACAAAATCTCAAACAGGGTGGCCGCATCTAACCGGTCTAGAAACGGAGGGGATATCCCAAGCGGATATCCCCCTAATCATTTCCAACAAGCCCCCTGTGTAATGGAAGCCAGATGTTCCTGAACGTTAGCGCTGCACATGCTGCCAACGGATAAAGACATGATCCATGACATCCGTCAAAATAAATAGGGCAACGCCCAAGACCCCCATCGCCAAAATCCCGGCAAACATCTCATCCGGAGCCGAACGGCTCCAGGCATCCATAATGAAATATCCCAACCCTTTAGTGGTAGCAAACGACTCCGCAAAAAAAAGAACAGCTACTGATGTACCCATGCTTAAACGCAGCGCCGTAAACACATCGGGCAGGGAGGCCGGCAACAGGACATAGCGGTAAACCTGGATCCGCTTGGCCCCCAGAGAAAGAAAAGAGGAAATCGTTTCCAGAGGGATTTTCCGGACGGCATCCCGAGTGGTGACGAGGATTTGGAAAAAGACGATCAACGTAATCAAAAACACCTTCGACTGATCTCCCAAACCCAATAGCAACAAAATCAGCGGCAAAAAGACAATCTTAGGGATCGGGTAGGTAATGTAAACCAATGGAGCGAGCACTCGGTCGACCTTAGGCTCGAAGCCCATGACGAGGCCGAAAGGAACCCCGAAAAGTAAAGACAGTGTCATGGAAAGAAGCACACGGTAGGTGCTGACCCAAAAATGCTCTCCCAGATTCCCCTGCAAAAGGCGCAGAGTAGCCGTAAAAGCCATTTCGGGAGTCGGAAGCATAGGTGTTCCTAAGCGTCTGGCTGCTAATTCCCAAACCAGCCAAAGAAATAAAGCAGCCCAAAGATAGCCGCGCGCCTGTGCCGACGCCTTTTGGTGCATTATGTTTGCCCCCCTTCCAGGAGAGAGCGTACCTGCGTACAGCGTTCATAGAATAGGCGCGTTTGGCGATAACCCGCGCTTCCGGCTTCCGGGTTTTCTACTTCAGCCAGAACGATGGCAGGATTAGCCCCTAAGACGAGAATGCGCTGCCCCAGGAAAACAGCCTCTTCAATGCTATGCGTAACCAAAACACTGGTCAGATCCCCCCGCTGCCAGATCTCAAGCAAAAGCAATTGTAGGCGTTCCCGTGTCAGGGCGTCCAACGCTGATAAGGGCTCATCCATCAAGAGAAGATCCGGATCCAGAGTAAGCGCCCGCGCTAAAGCCACCCGCTGTCTCTGTCCACCGCTCAGCTGGCTGGGGTAATGTCTGCGCACAGACAACAATCCCATCTCACCCAAAATCGCATTCACTTTGCTGCGATTCGCTGGGCGCGGGAGATGCCGAACCCTGAGGCCCAAGCTCACATTCTCCTCGACCGTAAGCCAGGGAAATAAACCGTACTCCTGAAGAATAAACCCGGTCTCCTTCCTCGGGCCAAGAATGGTTTTTCCATCGATCTGAACCTCTCCCTCTGTCGGCTTGAGCAGTCCGGCCATGATATAGAGCAGGGTCGTTTTACCACAGCCTGAGGGACCAATCATCACTAAGCTTTCCCCCCGGGAAACGCTTAAATTAAAGTTCTCATAGACCATCACCCGTTCTCCCGGTTCTCCATAGGCTACACTGCAATGGGAAACCTGAATCATGCCTCCTAGTCCTTTCTAAGCTTGTGGCAGGAGTCGGTTGTCGACCAAGTCCTGATAAGCATAAGGATTCGTCAAAAGTTTCTTGCTGACCATCCATTGCATGACACTGTTCACTTCGTCCTCTGTCGGCAACTGGAGTTTGGCAAAGGTCGGCGCTTGATAAGTATCCTTAATTGGTGCCGGGACTTGGGCTTTTTCAATAAAGAGATCACGATATTTTCCGGGGTTTTGGCTAAGGGCTTGACCGGCCTGCCCATAGACCTTGACCACCGCTTGCAGCCTGGTTAGATTCTTGTCAATCGCTGCTTTACGGAACAACAGCACTGTTTGAGAAATATTGCGGTAAGTATCATCTACCAGCACATGCGCCCCTTTCGCCGCCGCCAAGGTTGCCAGTGGATCCGGCAGGCAGGCGGCCTTCAACTGGTCTGAGAGGAGCAGATCGACCCTTACGGGCATTTTCGGGACGGAGAGTTTTTTAATTTCCTGATCCGGCACCCCGACATCATGAAGCATTTGATCGGTGACATAATCAATGATGGAATTCAGGGAAACCCCGATCTCCACGTCTTTCAGCTCAGATGCTTGACGGATGCTGGACTTCGGCGAGGAGAGGATGGCAAAACGTCCTTCCTTAGGGGTCGCTCCCAGCCCAATCGAGGCAACTTTGACATCCGTACCGCCCTTTTTCAAGAGCCCGACTGCAACTAAATCCGCAACCTCTCCATCAATTTGGCCTGCCTGCAGGGCCGAATCCCGCTCAACTGCACTGGGAAAAGGCACCAGCTCAACACTGACCCCCGCTTGTTTAAATAACCCATCCTTATCTGCCACATAAAACGGAAGGTTGTCTTCAATGGGCAAAATCCCGATTTTCACTGGCTGGGCTGTTTGGCCTGTGGGCTGGGCTGAAGGGGCTGGTGTGCTCGGAGTGCCGGCATTACCGCAGCCTCCCAGGACGAACATCATCATGATTAGCATCAGGAGCACCCGATAGCGCTGGAAACCATATCTTTTCATGTCGCTTACCTCCTTGCAAATTGACTTACATACTTTCGACACAAATTATCCTGTTCCTGCTATCTTCTATGATATTCCCCCTTAACTTCTCCCCCATCCCGATGAACGAGACAGAACCGCTGCGCATATTCTATCGACGTAGGTGACCATGATTCTTCCTATCATTAAGAAGCAGGAGGTAAGCGACATGTGTGGTATTGTTGGCTGGATTGACTGGAAAAGGAACGTCGCAGAGGAGCACGCCACCTTGGAGAGCATGACCCAGACTTTGTCTGCTCGGGGGCCGGATGCCGAAGGGTATTGGCTTTCTTCGGAAGCGGCTTTTGGACATCGCCGCTTGGCTGTCGTGGATATTCTCGGCGGAGCTCAACCAATGGTACGCAAACGCCAAGGACATATTTATGTTCTTACTTACAACGGGGAATTATACAACACCGAGGAACTACGTCGGGAATTGCTGGCCCACGGGTATGGTTTTCAAGGCCACTCCGATACCGAAGTCTTGCTCACGGCCTATCTGGAATGGGGACCTCGCTGTATTGAGCGTTTTAATGGGATCTTCGCCTTCGGGATTTGGAACGCTGAGAGGAAAGAGCTTTTTCTCGCGCGGGATCGGTTGGGAGTTAAACCGCTGTTCTATTCCACGACGAATACCCGTCTCCTTTTCGCCTCAGAATTAAAAGCGCTTTTGGCTCACCCGGACATTGAATCCCGTGTGGATGCCGAAGGGCTTTCCGAAATTCTCTTCTTAGGCCCGGCGCGGACGCCCGGAGTAGGGATCTACCGTGGGGTGCATGAGTTAAAACCCGGGCACGCCCTTCTCTTTTCTCCGGAGGGTCTCAAAACTTACGCCTACTGGGTACTGCCCTCTCGCGAACACCGGGATGATTTTCAGACAACAGTCCAAACGGTTCGCGAACTTTTTATTGATAGCGTGCAGAGGCAGCTAGTCTCTGACGTCCCCATTGGCACCCTCTTATCGGGCGGCCTGGATTCAAGTGCAATTAGTGCAATTGCGGCGGCAGAATTAGAGCGCACGGGGAAAAGCCCCTTAGCTACCTTTTCAGTGGATTACATTGATAATGAGAAGTATTTTCAAGCCAATACCTTCCAGCCAAATTCGGATCGTCCCTGGATTGACCGGGTTTCCGCAACACTCCACACTCAGCATACTTATACTTTTTTTGACACTCCCGAGCTCGCACAAGCTTTGACTGCAGCGGTAGAAGCCCGTGACCTCCCAGGGATGGCTGATATCGATACCTCCCTACTCCTTTTTTCCCGGGAAATTAAACACTCCGTCACGGTTGCACTCTCCGGAGAATGTGCGGACGAGGTGTTCGGCGGTTACCCCTGGTTTCACCGTCAGGATGCCTTAGCAGCCACCACGTTTCCGTGGGCCCTAAACAATCCCAACCGCCTCCAGATCCTCTCTCCTGAGCTGCTAGCGCGTCTGCGACCTGAGGAGTATGTGCAACAGCGTTACGCAGAAGCTCTCGCTGAACTCCCAGTCAGCGAAAAAGAATCCCGCACTCTTGCTCCAGCAGAAAAAGCGCGGGAAACCCGTATGCGTGAGATCGCTTATTTAACCTTAACCCGGTTTATGCCGGTACTTCTGGAGCGTAAAGACCGCATGAGCATGGCGACCGGGCTCGAAGTACGGGTTCCCTTCTGCGACCATCGCTTGGTCGAATATGTCTGGAACATACCCTGGACCATCAAATCCCACCAGGGACGAGAGAAGGCGCTGCTCAGGCTTGCCTTGGATGGACTCTTGCCAGAAGATGTCCTCTGGCGCAAAAAAAGCCCCTACCCCAAAACACACCATCCTGCTTACCTCCAAGCCGTCACCGTTTGGCTAGAGGATATCCTGGCCAATCCCAATTCCCCGCTTCTGCCCCTCATCAATCTTCCGGCCCTGCGAAAACTCATCCAGACCTCAGCCACCCTGCCCGCAGGACATCCCTGGTTCGGGCAATTGATGGATATTCCTCAGCTCTTTGCTTACCTCATCCAAGTAGAACACTGGCTGAAATCAGCCCGGGTCACGCTTTCTTAACACAGAAATCCCTAGATGACTTCCCTCAGCCGGAGCTCTTGAAAAAGGCTATAATCGCTTCGTCCTCTTCTTCCCCGATCACCTGCAGGAGATGAGCCATTCCCTGCGACGCCGGGAGCAAGAGCCTGCCTGAAGCCTCAGACCCCTGATCCATGAGCGGACGTACGTCCTCCACTTCACTAGACTCTGGCCTAACCACTGGCTCACTCAGTTGCGCTTCATGGGTGCTCCCCAAGGCCTCGCCCGCAAGGGCTTGGATGGCTGTAATCACGCTTTCATCCTCTTCTATGCCAATCACTTCTTTGAGCAAGTGCTCCCACGGCCTGGAATCTTTGACTGGTGTGACTTCAGGGTTATCCAAACGGACAAAGAGACTTTCAAGCCCGAATTCCGCTTCCAATCCGCCTGAGGCCTGGTAATTTAGCTGCTCTCGGCCCTGGAGTTCCTTGCCGAGAAATTCACGCAGGGCCTCCTTAACCAGCCCCAACCGAGCATCCGGAGCGACAGCCGCTAGGTGCTCCCATAGATCAGCATCCTCATCCTCAAAATACAGTGGCAGAACAGCTAACGTCATTGATTTGCATTCGCCTTCTTGGTTAAATTATTAACGAGATTCGCTGCCATAATTCGAAAACCGGTGGCATTGCCAAATTGAGGATCCTGGATGAGAACTTTGTTTTCCAGCTGCAAATCGGAAAAGACCAGCTCGCCAACCTTACCTGCGACGAGGACGGTATGGATCTTGCCGAGCATGGGCTTTAGCGCCTTTTTGACTTCGCGGGAAATATCAGTGCCCAACTGAGCGAGCATGGTTTTCATGACCGGATTCAGATTGATAGCCCCATTATTCCAGGGATAAAAGCCACCATGCACTCGGAAAATCTTATCGAGTTCTTTATCATCGGTTTCAATGGGATTTTCATGGGCAGAAGTCATTTCTTTGAGCTTTTCCGCGACTCCGGTATAGGCCCATTTCAGTCCTTTTTCCAGGCTAAAGGAGTTCGGCGGATCCAGCATGACACCATCGTAAAAGGTGGCAATATCCGTCGTTCGAAAACCCGGATCAATCGCCACCACATAGCCGCTAAACAGCTTCGGATGGCTAGGGATCCCATATTCGTTCAAAGTCTCTTTGATGAAGACTCCATAACTCTGGGGAAGTACCCTCGACCGTAGGATGTTCAAACTGCGCGTCTGCGCGGCCAATGGCCCGGATTTGAACGTGACCGAAAACGAGCCCTTCAGTTCGGCTTCATATTTATCCTTCAAGACCGCATAGTATTTGACAGGCACCCCTGTGCCCAGATAGACATTGGCCTTGTCCGTCGGTTGGGCCAAGGCCAAGGCGACAATCAGCAAGGCCGTTGCCTCTTCATCGGTCGACTTGTCTTCATCCCAACAATAGTGTGCCTCGTTTGGGTTCAGGCTTTCGGCAAGGCTCCCCATGAAATAATGCCGTTCAACCCCTGTCGCATTGTTCGTCACGATGACGTCTAAAGAAGCAATCTGGGTTTCCAGGTCGGAACCTTTCCCAAGCGGAGTATTTCCCAAGGTTGAAAAAATCCGTTCATTCCCTTTGCAGATCACAGCTGGAAATAAAACCTTTGTTTCACCGGTATCTAGCTTAATAGCCCCAAACCCTGGATCTCCGCCTGCGACAAGAATGCCGTTATCGAACACGATCGTTCCCCCTCACCAAAATCTATTCCAGTCGGAATATGAAGTTCGGACAAGCATTATTTTCTATTTTAGCGCAAAAATCACTTTTCATAAAGATCCTTGTTGAAATAACCTGCTCCTTAGGCAAGACGCCCACTTCTACAAGTGGGCGTTTACTTGAGCAAAACGAGTTATTTTACACAAACTTAACATAAGTTTAATAAATCGTTTACAGAGACAAGCTAAGCTAAAGTGGGTATAATTGTGACATGGGGGTGGGAACTTGCCACAGAAAAAATCCTGGGCTTATTTCAACGACCATCTCGTTCGCTATCTCTTTATTAGCAGTGCAGTCCTGGTTTCCCTCGTTATCTTGACCATTATCTGGTTTGTTGGCCAACAAGGATTGGCAACCTTTAAAGAAGCGAGCCCGCTTGAGTTTTTCACCAGCACGGTCTGGAGTCCGGATACGGGAAAATTCGGGGCCTTGACCTTTATTGCGGGCTCTCTGGGGACAACCCTTATCGCCATACTATTAGGAGCCCCTTTAGGTCTGGCTGGGGCCGTGTTCATGGCCAAGGTTGCTCCGGCCTCGCTGAGAGCGATTCTACGGCCGGTGACGGAACTGTTTGCCGGGATTCCTTCTGTAGTCTACGGTTATGTCGGAATTATCGTCATCGTGGATTTGATTCGCAAGTTGACCGGATCGCCTACAGGATTCGGCATGCTAGCCGCCGGGCTCGTGTTAGCGATCATGATTTTGCCCACGATCATCAGCATTTCGGAAGATACCCTCCGCGCCCTTCCTGAAATGTATGAGGAAGCCTCTTTGGCGTTGGGTGCTACGCGTTGGCAGACGATATGGAGGGTTCTAATCCCGGCCGCAACCCCAGGCATTCTCACGGCCGTGATTCTCGCGATGGCGCGGGCGATCGGGGAAACCATGGCGGTGCAAATGGTGATCGGAAACTCTCCCCTCTTTCCAACCTCCCTGACCAATCCGACCTCAACCTTGACGAGCAACATTGTTATGGAAATGGGAAATACTCCCTTTGGTTCAACCTGGAATAATGCTCTTTTCATGATGTCTCTCGTCCTGCTCTTGATCTCTCTCATTCTCATCATCCTTGTCCGGACGGCCGCTCGAAAGGGGAATGCCTGATGCAGGCCAAGCAAATCAATACTCTAGCAACCATCCTTCTCTGGTTTTCTGCTGCGGCCATCGTGGCCATTCTCGTCTGGTTTCTCACCTTTATCTTGGGAAGAGGCCTGCCCTACTTAAATAAGGATTTCTTCACCGGCCCAAATGGGGTCGGAGGACAGTTGTTTAATTCTTTCTACATCCTCCTTCTTTCCCTGATCTTTTCCTTGCCGATTGGGGTTGGAGCGGGCATTTATCTCGCCGAATACGCCCCGGACAATAAACTTACGGACATTATCCGCTTGAGCACTGAGAGTTTGGCTACCGTTCCTTCAATTGTACTCGGACTCTTTGGCATGATCGTGTTCGTCAACGTCTTGGGGTTAGGGTTTACGATTCTCGGTGGCGCAGCCACCCTAGCCCTGCTTAACTTGCCAATTTTGGTCAGGGTTACGGAAGAATCCCTGCGTGGTGTCCCGTCCAGCTATCGCGAGGCCAGCCTCGCCTTAGGAGCCACCATGTGGCAAACCCTGCGCAAAGTGGTGCTGCCCACAGCTTTGCCTGGGCTGATTACCGGCACAACCTTGGTTGCGGGTCGAGCTTTGGGGGAAACCGCCATCTTGATTTTTACCGCCGGCATGAATGTCTCGCGTTACCTCTTCGATGTGCACCTAACTGCCCCAGGTGAAACCTTAGCGGTTCATCTGTTTGCGCTGAAGTCCAATCCGCTACCGGGGACGAATGCCGATCAGATCGCCGATGGCACGGCCGCCCTCCTTATTTTAATGGTGCTCGTGTTTAATCTTCTGTTAGCCTTGCCCAGCCGCTATTTGCAGCATCGCCTGATTGGCAAGAAAGATTAACGGATTTTAGAGAAGGAGTATTGCGCATGAAAGATAAGATCATGGTCAAAAATCTTGATCTTTACTACGGAGATAACCAAGCCCTAAAAGACATCAGCCTGATGATGCAGGAAAAGAGCATTACAGCCTTTATCGGCCCTTCCGGCTGTGGGAAATCAACCTTTCTCCGCACCCTGAACCGGATGCACGATCTCTTGCCGAATGTCAAGATCCTGGGGCGTGTTCTGATCGATGATCAAGATATCTACAGCCCGGAAACAGACGTGGTACAGTTACGCAAACGGGTGGGCATGGTGTTTCAACGGCCTAACCCTTTTCCGAAATCGGTGTTTGAAAATGTGGCCTACGGGTCTCGGATTCATGGCGAATCGAGCAAACAAAAGCTGAACGAAATCGTGGAAATGAGTCTGCGGGGGGCAGTACTTTGGGATGAAGTGAAAGACCGCCTGCACAAATCGGCCCTGGGGCTCTCCGGGGGCCAGCAGCAGCGCCTCTGTATCGCCCGCCTCTTAGCAGTAGAACCAGAAGTACTCCTCATGGATGAGCCGACTTCTGCCTTGGATCCGATCTCCACGATGAAGATCGAAGAGTTGATCATTCAGCTCAAAGACAAGTATACGATCGCCATCGTCACACATAATATGCACCAAGCATCCCGTGTCTCGGATCACACGGCATTCTTTTTGAGTGGGGAACTAATCGAGGTCGACGATACGGGTGTTTTATTTACCCGGCCTGCTGATAAACGGACAGAAGACTATATTTCCGGGCGTTTCGGTTAATTTAGGGAGGAATACATCATGACGACAAGGCAACAATTTGACGTCGCGCTTGAGGAACTGCGACAAAAAATTTACGAATTGGGAACGATCGTGAATGAGCGAATCGATATCGCGGTTCATTCCCTGCAAAAACAGGATCCGGAATTAGCACAAACGGTGATTACCGGGGACAGTCAAGTCAATGATCTGCAAGCCGAAATTGAGGGGAAGTGCATGTTCCTCATCGCCACCCAGCAGCCGTTTGCCCGCGACCTGCGCAAGATTGTTGCAGGGTTTAAGATTTCGATCAGCTTGGAACGCATGGGGGATTTGGCCGTCGATGTGGCGAAAACAGCCCGGCGCATCGGCCATACTCCGTTAATCAAACCTTTGGTGGACATTCCCCGCATGAGCGAAACCGTCCAGGCCATGATCAAAAAAGGCTTAGAGGCTTATGTCAAGGAAGAAGATCAACTCGCGCGCGAAATGTCTTTGATGGATGACGGAGTTGACCATCTGTACAACCAAATCTTCCGCGAACTCTTACTGATCATGATGGAAGACCCGAAAACGATCACCCAAGCAACCTACCTGATGTTTGTCGCCCGTTTTTTTGAGCGTATGGGAGACTATTGCACCAACATCGCCGAAGAAATTGTTTACCTCGTCAGTGGGCGGCGTACCGACTTAAACGACTGACTTTCCAGTTCATTTTCGTCCGTGCCCCATTGGCGCGCTCACTTGAATTGTTTTATTCTTTGATCCGTTCCAGCATATCTCTAGCTAAAGCCCGTGCTTGGCTCAAATTCTCTTCTTTGGGTGCAAACCGAGCCCTTCGCGGAAGCTTCCAGGAGGCTCCGCGAAGTTCCCCCTTGTCAGAAAACCCCGTTTATGCTATCCTAAGGGCACAATTAAATCTTTGCTTTAGGTGCCCGCAAGGGAGAATAGGGAAGCCGGCGAGCCGGCGCGGACCCACCACTGTGTACGGTGAGCCTCTGCAGATGCCACTGGCCTTAACGGCCCGGAAGGCGCAGATTGTGATGAACCGTGAGCCAGGAGACCTGCCTAAAGCCTGAAAAGCCTTCCTGGGGCAGAGGAAACAGCGGAGATGACGGAAAAGTCCCCGACCACACTGTGGCGGGTTTTTTTTATGGTCTCCTAGCAAATCTATAGTAATGAGGAGGAACAACAATGATCGAGAAAACACTGACCCTGGAAGACCTTGAGGAAAACTTAACCCAGCTCCTGGCTAACATTCACGGGCTCGACCAAGATGCGATGGAGCGCGTACAAATCCGGCTCGATGCGCTGACCAAACCCCAGGGCAGTCTGGGGCAACTGGAGGTTATCGCCAAACAACTGGGAGGAATTCAGGGAACAGCTAAACCTCAAGTCCGAGGAAAAGCTGTCCTGCTCATGGCCGGGGATCATGGTGTCATGGAAGAAGGCGTCAGCGCCTTTCCCCAAGAAGTGACTCCCCAAATGGTCTATAATTTCCTGCGCGGGGGTGCCGCGATCAATGTGCTTTCCCGCCAAGCCGATGCTGAAGTCATCTGCACGGATGTGGGAGTCGCCTTCCCTCTTGAACCTGAAGAACTCATGCGTAAGCGGGTTCGCAACGGGACGGCCAATATGGCCAAAGGCCCGGCCATGACCCGTAAAGAAGCCCTGCAGGCGCTTTTGACCGGAGCGGAGGTTGCCCAAGGAGCCATCGAACGTGGAATCAATGTGTTGGCGACAGGAGATATGGGAATTGGCAATACCACCCCCAGTTCGGCCATTGTAGCCGTATTTACAGGCCAAGACATCGCCGAAGTGGTTGGTCGGGGAACCGGAATCAACGATCGTACGCTCGCTCATAAACGCGCTGTTATTGAAAAAGCCCTGGCGATCAATGGCCCGAACCCCGACGATCCCCTTGATGTCTTAACAAAAGTAGGGGGTCTGGAGATTGCCGCCATTGCCGGATCCATCCTCCAGGCTGCGGCTAGCCGTACGGCTGTCGTCATTGACGGCTTTATTTCCACAGCGTCTGCCATTATCGCAGCAAAACTTTCTCCCACAAGTGTTCACTACATGATCCCCTCACACGGTTCGGTCGAGCCAGGGCACCGCAGCGCGCTCCGCCTGCTCGGGCTTGAGCCTATGCTTAACCTGAACATGCGTCTTGGAGAAGGCACGGGTGCGGTATTAAGCTTTTACCTCATTGAAGCGGCCACTCGGATCCTGAAGGAAATGGCAACCTTCGCCGATGCTGGCGTCAGTGAAGGAAGGTGAATTCATGTCCCGTTTGAGGCTGATCACAGGCGGAACCCGTAGCGGCAAGAGCCATTTTGCTGAACTGTTGGCACAGCATGCGCAACTCCCGGTAACCTATCTTGCGACCGCGCAAGTGGGGGACGAGGAGATGTCCAAACGGGTCGAAAAACACCGTCAGAGTCGACCCGCCCACTGGGGCTTGATTGAGGAACCCTACAAAATCCTGCAAGTGCTCCTGGAGCATGCGGAGAAAGAGTCTGTCATCCTTTTGGACTGTGTGACCTTGTGGCTATCCAACTTGCTCCTGCAAGAGGTATCAAGCTTTACTGCCTCATGGACGATCGCAGAACAAGAAAGGGCGATGACCAAAATTCTGACCGAAGTGCAAGCAGTCGGCGAGCTTGCAGTGCGCATGAAGCCCCAGGTGATCCTCGTCACGAACGAGGTCGGGCAAGGTATTGTGCCTGACCATCCCTTATCCCGTCTCTACCGTGATCTGACAGGCCGAGCCAATCAAATCCTGGCCCAGGCCAGTGAAAAAACCTATCTTGTCGTAGCAGGATACCCCCTTGAGATCAAAACATCCGGAGAAGCGTTTCTCCGGAACTTAACAAGGGAGGACTAGGAATGCGTGGCTTCCTGATCGCCCTTACTTTTCTGACCCGCCTGCCATTCCCGGCTCCCCAAGCTGTCAGTGAGTCGGAATTCAAGCGCAGCCAACATTATTATCCTCTGGTGGGTTTAACGCTTGGGATCGTTCTCTGGCTCATCGGTTATACCAGCCGCCTGACCTACCCTCCCATCGTCTCCGGGGGCATCATCCTGGCCGCTGAAATCTTCCTCACCGGCGGCATCCACCTCGACGGCTTTATGGATAGTATGGACGGGCTCTTATCAGCCCGCGAACCTGAACGCATGTTGGAGATTATGAAAGACAGCCGGGTCGGCGCACATGCCTCCATCAGCTTAGGAGCCCTGCTGATTCTCAAGTTTGCCCTGTTGGTGAGCCTCAGCCTGTCCGGGCTGAAACTCCTCATTCTTGTGCCCATGCTCTCCCGCTGGGCCTTCCTCATTGGGGTGATCAGCTTTCCGTACGCCCGCAAAGAAGGACTCGGCAAAGGGTTCCATGAATCCTCCCGCTGGCTCGTGTTTGCCAGCGAAGGTGCATTGATATTCATCCTCGCTTATCTCCTGACAGGTTATGCAGGACTAGCCGCAGGCGTTTCGGCCCTCGCTTGCGCATTCCTCTTCTCCTACAAGACTGCCCACCTACTCGGAGGATTAACCGGAGATCTCTACGGTGCCCTGATCGAACTCAGTGAAGTGGTGGCCTTGTTAACTGCCGTGCCGTTTCTCACCTGAGGATACAAACGAGTTCACACCAAGAACTTATAACTCATCGAACCCGAAGATGATTTTCCCTTTACCCTCGTTCTTCCCCTGATAGAGCCGCTGATCCGCGAGGCGGTATAATCCCTCGAAATCTTCTGCTTCTGTCGGATATTCAGAGACTCCGATGCTGACCCCCAAACCATACTCTTCTAAATGCATATGCGTTTTTAAACGTTCAATGATCCGCTCAGCGATGCTTCCTTTAGTAAGTTCGGTTAAAATCACCGAAAATTCATCCCCTCCAGTGCGGGCGACAATATCCTGTCCCCGAACTGCAACCCTTAAATTCTGAGCAATGGCACGCAGGGCCCTGTCTCCGGCAGGATGTCCCTGGGTGTCATTTAATTGCTTAAAGCGATCCAGATCGAGAATTAGGAGCAAAAAGGTGGTTTGCCTCCGGGAGGAACGGGCCATTTCCTCTATGATGCGTTGATCAAACCCCTGTCGATTAAGGATCCCGGTCAGGCGATCCGTTGTCGCCAAGCGTTCGAGTTCATATCGCTGACGAATCGTTTCCAAAGCTACGCCCAACCCGCGCACAAAAGCCGTGAGCGTCTCGCGCAGCTGCTCTGAAGGCTCCTTGGAATCTAGCAGCCATAATTCCCCAGCTACCCCTTGATGCGTCCAAATCGGCTGAATGAGAATCCGACGCCAGGGCCAGGGGGAAGGAGCCTGTATCCCCTCCAGATCGAGAATATGCAGCGTGGGCGTCGCATGGGGAACATACTCCGGCCCTTCCTTCGTCATCTGACTTGCCACCCAGCTTTGCCAACCGATATCATTTTGGCGCAGTCGTCCAAAGGGTGCCCGAATCTGCCAAGTTTCCTCAGTTTGCAGCAGAAAAAAACCGGCTTCAAGATATAGAATTTCCATCGCCATCTCGCCCGCTTCGGTCAGGAGCTGTTCCACGGAATCCGCCTGCACTAAGATTTCAGTTCCCCGCAGCAAAAGGGTCAAGGACTGTTCCCTTTCGATGGCGGCCAAGCGCATCTGATGTTCATAAACAAAGGCGGAAAGGAGAGGAACCAGCTGCTCCAGCCAATAGACGATCTCGGTTCCGAAGGCTTGATGCTGGGCACTGAAAAGGGCAAAGGTTCCTAAAACCTGGCCAAAATGATAAAGCGGTATACATAAGATGGAGCGAACATTAAAGTCAATCCAATCATCCAGTGTCAACCATGTTGTGGAGTTACTGCCTTGCATTCCAACTTCATAAATAACGGCTTTTTCCATGGAACACCTGGTTTTGCCTTCTGTCGCCCAATAGGTTTGCAACCCATCCGCAAAGCGGCTTTGGATGGGGCCGATGTCTTGAACCTCACTTTGGGCGCTGGCCGCCAAGAGTTCAAATTTATCTCCACGCTTCAGCCAGATTCCAGCCATCGAGGCGTCAAAAAGATGAAGACTCCTTTCACTAAGAACCCTTAACCCTTGTTCCATCTCGTTCGTCAAATTCATTTCCCGCAAAAGATTCAAGATATTTTCCGGTGTGATTAAAGCATAATCGTCGAGGGACATGGCAGATTCCTTCCTGTAGCATGAAACTCCATTTTGTCCTTTTTCTAGACTCGTTTCTCAATGGGCATTCATCAAAACGGGTGCACTGTAGCATAATGTAAATTTTTATCCAAGGTGCATATCCCTATATCAATATTTCAGGTTTCCCGATTGATCCAAGCGTTTAAGACTCCCACTTCTATAAGTGGGAGTGGGAATTCTGTTCTCTGCTTCGGTGACGATAGTCTCCAGTGGAGAGTATCGCCGAGCCGCCTTTCGCAATAGAAACACTTAGCGGCGACGGAGGTAGACTCCACCCTTCAGCGCGATGGCGTTCGTTAAAGGCTAAGCGCTTTCGGCGAAAGTGTCCACTGGACACTTTCGTCACCGAAGTCTCGATGTTCAGCTTTAGCTGAACGAGTTCACTCGTATTCTATCACAGACCTATGATTCGTACCAATTCCCGATAAACCTGTTCGTAAGCTTTGCCCATGCGTTTTGCTGAAAACTCCCGTTGCACCCGCGCATATCCTCTGTTTCCCAGGCGCTCCCTCATCCCTGTGTTTTCCAACTGGCGTAGAGCCTGCAGAATTCCGGCCAAGTCCCCTGGTTCATACAAAACCATGCTGGACACCATGTGGTTTCCCAACGAGATGGCAGCCGCCAACAACAACAACCCTCATTCCGCTCTCCTCAATTTTTCCTGGACGCAATGCCCAATAGATAATTAGGAACGCCTATTTAAAAATTCTACAATCAGCCAGCAAATCCTCCCTTTTCTTGAAGAAACCATCCTGTTATTCTTATGAGCAGGAAGACTCTGCATAGCGAGCAGGAAGACTCCACACCACGAATAGAAAATCGTCGGGAGGATCAATGCCTATGACATCCAAAATCCGTTCCTTATTGACCCTCAGCGTCAGCATCGTCCTGATGCTCTGGCTTTACCCGAAGGCATCCCAGCCCGAAGGACTCAGAGAACTCCTTCAGACCTGGGGCACGGCTGGAGTAGTTCTCGATTTACTCATCCTGGCCTTACAGATGCTTTTTCCGATCATTCCTTTTCCTTTGCTTGCCGGAATCAACGCCTTAGCTTTTGGCTGGCCGCTGGGATTCCTCTTTGCCTTGTCCGGAAGCATGCTAGGAAGCTCTCTCGGCTTCTGGCTCGCCCGTAACCTGGCCCCGCAACGTTTTCGCACTTGGCTCCCTATCTGGTTTCAGTCCCAGGGAACCACCATCCAAGAAGGCTTTATCCCAGTCCTGTTGGCTCGCCTCGTACCTCTCATCCCTGCGGCCGCCGTCAACTACCTTGCAGGCCTGTCTTCCATGCGTTTCGCCACCTTTTTCTGGGCCAGCCTGCTCGGAAAGATCCCGATCATTGCCTGGGAAACAACCCTTGGCCAAAATGTTTGGCAGATTTCCAGCCATCCTTGGCGCTTCCTGTTGACCTTATCGGCAGGACTCGCAGTACTACCTGCGTACCTTTACTATCAAAAGACACGTTCACGCAAACGGACCCAGGCAAAATATTCCCAGGTCCGTTAAAGGGTCCATTAAGTTCTATTCCTCTACTGATCCTCGCCTCGGGCTAACCGGGCGACTTCCAAGGCATCTTCTTGGTGAATCTTTGACAACACCCATTGCTCATCTTGCCAAACAAACTCCCAGAACTCTGTAAAATAGAGCCGTTTTTCTTGATCTCCACTCATTGCACGCCCCTGAGTATCGAGCGTGTAATCGACCAAGCTGGCAAAAATCATCGCGATAAAATGCTGCCCATCTTCTCCCAAATGGCTGTGGATGAACTCCACATCCCCATTTTCCAAGACCGGATCCTTAATCATATTCCGCTCACCACGGGAGCGCATGGCGTTAAGATCTTGGCTATATTCTGCCATCAGGTGGGGAGCGAGATATCCAGCGCCATCACTCATATCCTGACGGCTCCAAGCATCTTGTAGCCAAAAGAAAACCTGCCTCACCCTGGCAACAAGATAGTCCCGATCCCAACGGGGAAAGGTTTGGGCATAATAATTCATGTTCTCCCGGGTAAACGCGATGGCCTTGGCAAAGCGGTGCAGTTCCTCGTGATTCGTGATCGGCCGCCCATTGAGATCAACGGGGCCTGAATCAAAATCCTCACGTGGTAGCGGACGTGGACCAGGAGCACCATAGGGACGATTTCCTCTGAAATCCCGCCTGCCCCTAAATCCCTTCAGCAGTTTATAACCGAAATAGAGCAGTAAGAGAAGGATAATTAGGCTAAAAAACCCGCCAAAAGCTCCTCCACTTCCAGAAGACGGTCCGCCCCAGAAAAAGAAGGGAAAGAAACTAAACCCGCCAAATCCTCCGGAGGAATAGCCGCCCGACAGGCCGCCGCCTGAGAAACCGCCGCTAAAACTCCTACCCGAGCTGCCACCTAGGCTTCCCCCTTTGCCTCCACCCCCACGGGCGAGGGCCAGAGAAGCCTGGCCCGCGAGGAGCATGAGGGTTGTTGCAGCCAAAAACGCTCTTTTCTTCCACATCCTCATGACATCACCTTTATCTCTTTTCAAGTCTGCCTTTAGTGTCCCACGCTTTCTCTTGAACTATGAGCGCAGACTCTCCTTCAGTTTGGCCAGTTCATCGTCAATTTCGGAGTTTGCTCGACTCTTCTCCAATTCCGCAAACTGATCGTCAATGGAATTAGTCGTGATGAGTGTACGCGAAGCCTTGGCTTCGGCTTCCATGCGATCCACTCTATCTTTCATACGATCAATGTCAGCCAGTGGATCCCGCGCCGAGAGCCCGGAAACGGCTTCATTAGCCTTTTTCATAGTCTGGGCCCGGCGCTGACGCATCACCAGGTTGTTGCGCTCCATCTTGGCTTTCTCCAGTTTTTCCGTGAGTATTCTCAGGTTTTCCTGGAGATCCGCAACGGCCTGAGTCTGATCGGCCAGTTGTGCTTGAAAATCTGCCAAACTCTGTTCAGCTTGCTTTTTGAGGGTCAGCGCCGTACGTGCTAAATCATCCCGGTTTTGCTGAACCGCCAATGTTGCCTGTTCCGTCCGCTGTCCGATTTCTTTTTCCTGCTCCTTAATTCGCTCTTCCAATTGGATCTTGTCCGCAACCGCACGATTGACTTGGATCTGGAAGTTGCGCACCTCTTCCGTCGCCCGCTCCACATACAGGGTCAGCATCTTCTCCGGATCCTCAGCCTTATTTACCAAATCCATGATATTCGCTTGCAGTAAATCCTTTACTTTCGTGAATAAACCCATTTTAAATTTCCCCTTTCGTTTTCCGATTCCTTTCGTTTTCCGCAGATGACTTCTCTTTTTGTAATACGTTGAAGACATCCCTTTTGTTTCATCTAGGCTAAAGTTTTCGTCCCCGGCTTAGGTGACCGAGTCTTCCGGCATAGCCTCCTTTCAACCCTAATTAAGTTCCTGCCCTCGCTCACCCCCAAATGATGATGTCTGTTGCGTTCATTGTACGCAAAAAGACCTCACCCTTTGGGTAAGGTCTTGCAACCATCATCTGGGGATAGGCCGGGCTTCTTCGTCCAAAGCCGTATGTCGACGCTATCCACGACATTTCTGCCGTTCGCTACTCCCCTTAACACGGAGCTTAGACATTCACTTGTTACAGGCATTATCATATCAAATTCTAAAAAATTGTCAAGGGGGATAGTCGTCAAGTAAACAAAAATCTCTTATAATACGGACAAGGGGGTCGAGATACGTAAACTACTCACAATCTAGTGGTGAACAAAAAAGGAGGAATGATCATGCCTGTCGGCCACGTTAAGGAAACACTCGGCACACGAATTGACAATGATCTCATGAAGAATGTCCTCAAGAAGGTTCTGATCTCATCCCAAGACGGCTGGGACGGCTGGGTGATGCGCTTGTTTGAACTTGGGGAAGGAGGGTATTCCCCTCGGCACAGCCATCCCTGGCCCCATATCAACTATATCGTCAGCGGACAGGGAACGCTCCACTTGGATGGAGTGGATCACCTGCTCCAAGCGGGATCCTTTGCTTATGTGCCAGGTGATGCAATCCATCAATTCTTAAACCGGGGGGAAGAGGAGTTCCGCTTTATCTGTATCGTCCCCGAGGAAGGCGACAAATGAAACTCACCAACCGCCCCAGGAAAACGTAACCTGTATTAGCCTGCGTGCTTGACAACCGAACTAGTTTCCCAGTAAACTGGCACTGAAGGGGAGTAGCTCCATCGAACGAGATGGAGGTGAAGTCAACATGCTGGATTTAATGCTGGATTTAATCCTGGCTTCACCGTTGGCTTAAGCCAATGAGCGAGACCTTTAACGAGAGCCTTTAGGCTTTTGTTAAAGGTCTCTATTTTAATTATAGAACCTTTCTGTGGATTTTCAGGTTCTGGATTCTACGGAGATTGGGAAAACTAACAAAAACTGAAACAAAGGAGTATCTTAATGAGTGTTTTTCTGGGTGCTATGATCATGGTTGTACTCGCTGAAATGGGGGATAAGACTCAGCTCCTGGCCATGGCGATGGCCACTCGCTTCCCAGCGCGCTCCGTACTCTGGGGCGTGCTCTGGGCGACCATCCTAAACCACGCGCTGGCCGTGGCTTTAGGAACCTTTCTCGGCACATCCCTCAACTTCGGCCTCATAAAACTTATTGCCGCAATATCCTTTATTTTTTTTGGGCTCTGGACGATACGCGGAGATACCCTGGAGGGAGAAGAAAAAAGAAAGCTTGTCATCAGCCCGGTCATCACCGTGGCGATCGCTTTCTTTTTCGCTGAAATGGGAGACAAAACCCAACTGGCCACGGTAGCCTTAGCCGCCCGTTACGAAAACCCCTTAGCCACCCTCATGGGAACAACCACCGGGATGCTCATAGCTGATGCCCTTGGGATTTACGTTGGGGTCATTGCCGGCAAGCGCATTCCAGAGCGGCTGGTCAAGTGGATCTCGGCCCTAATCTTTATCGGTTTCGGGCTGGTTGGCCTCTATTCCGCTTTGTCCGCTAAATAAACATCCCCCCGTCGACGACGATATTTTGCCCGGTTACGAAACGGGCATTGGCGATCAGGGAAAACACCACTTCAGCCACATCATCCGGAGCGGCCACACCGCCCAACGGCGTGCCCTCCGCCAGACGCTTGATATGCTCGTCCTGTCCGGCGACCCAGCGCGTTTGCACAATTCCAGGAGCCACCGCATTTACCCGTACCTCTGGGGCCAAAACCCTGGCCAAAGACTTCGTGACGCTGATCGCGGCAGCCTTCGAAGCCGCATAGGCAATTGAACTTCCCAACCCCGTAATCCCAGCGATGGAGGTAATGTTCACGATGCATCCCCGCTGCTTTTTGAGTTCTGGAGCAGCTGCCCTGCAGCAGTGAAATAAGCCTTTGACATTAACGTTAATCATATCATCCCAGTATTCGTCTCTTAGCCCGTCTAAATCAGCGTGCTCCACAAAATGCGTCATCCCCGCATTGTTCACGAGGATATCGAGATGTCCAAACTCCTGAATCACCGCCGCGATCATGGGGCGCACCGCCGCATCATCAGCGACATCCGCCCGAAAAGCCTTGGCCTTGCAGCCCAAGGCTTCAACTTCGCTTTGGACTGTCAAGGCCTCTTGTTCGGAACGGGAATAATTAATGGCGATATACGCTCCTTCCTGCGCTAAACGGAGCGCGACAGCCCGACCGATCCCTGTTCCTCCGCCTGTAATCAAAGCGACTTTACCTTGCATCGTCAAGTTCCCCCTTTTCAAACATACAAGCATGGCATCTCCGCTCTGATCATAACGGATTCGACCATGCCTGTCCACGAACGGTTGTCAGTGCCCGGGATGAGCAAACTTAGACTAGAAGGTATTTGGCCCGAATGTCGTCGTTTTCCTGGAGATTAGCGGCTGGACCTTCATAGCGTACCTGGCCCTTTTCTAAGATATAACAACGGTCAGCAATTTTTAAAGCCGATTTCAAGTTTTGTTCTGCCAGCAGGATGGACATTCCCTCTCGCTTCAGTTTAAAGATCTGATCCTCCAGTTCCTTGACCACCAAGGGTGCCAAGCCTTCTGTCGGCTCATCCAAAATCAATAATTTCGGGTTTCCCAACAAAGCCCTGCCAATCGCCAGCATCTGCTGTTCCCCGCCGCTTAGGTTCCCACCGCGCCGTTTGGCATATTTTTCGAGGACAGGAAACCACGCATACACTCGCTTGAGCGTCCACTCCCCTTTCGACCGTGCCCCTTGAGCCACCTCCAGATTCTCCCGCACGGTCAAATCCGGGAAAATCCGGCGGCTGTCAGGAACAAAGCAAATCCCCAAATCAACCATACGCCGCGTAGGCACCTTGTTGAGGCTCTGCCGGCGAAAGAGGATATGCCCTTGGCGCGGGGGAGTTAGGCCGATGATACTTGTCAGTGTCGTGGTTTTCCCCACCCCGTTCCGACCCAAAAGAGCCACTGCTTCCCCTTCTTTTACTACAAGAGAAACTCCAAACAACACATGACTTAAGCCATAATAAGTATGTATGTTCTGAACATCCAACATCCTTCTGTCCCCCACATCCCTTTCATGGCAACCTGAAAACCTTAGATCGCCTCACCCAAGTAAGCGCTTCGAACTCCGGCATCGCGACGGACATCCTCCGGCAACCCTTCGGCAATCGTCCGGCCTTGGTGCAGAACCATGATCCGTTGAGCGACATCGAACACAAGCTCCATGTCATGCTCAGTGAGCAAGATCGTCAATCCCTGGTCACATGAAAGCCTTTTAATTAACTGAACAATTTTCCGAGTTTCCTCTGGAGACATACCCGCCGTGGGTTCATCTAAAAGGAGAAGCTTAGGCTTAGTCGCCAGCGCAATGGCGATTTCCAAAACTTTCTGATCCCCGTATGACATGAGGCTTGCGCTTCTCTCTGCGAAATCAGCAAGCCCGAATTCCCCTAGAATATCCCACACCTCATCATTGAACAACCGGCGTGCGGGAAGAAAGAAATTCATGGTTTTTCCTTCACGCGCGATCAGCGCTGCCTTGATATTTTCAAACACCGTTAACCGCTGGAAGATGTTGATGAGCTGAAACGAGCGACCGATCCCCTTGCGGGTTATCGCATGCGGGGGAAGTCCGGCAATATTCTCCTCCTGGAACAGGATCTGCCCGGAATCAGACTGCAGATGCCCCGTGATCAAATTGAACAAAGTGGACTTCCCGGCCCCATTAGGTCCGATCACTGCTGTCACCATTCCGGAAGGAACCGTAAGATTCGCGTCCGCGACCGCTTGGAACCCCTGAAAAGCCTTACGGACTTTGTCAACACGCAACATCTCAATCCACCTCTTTCCGGCTGGCAGATTTCAGTTTGCCGGACACAAAACCCAGGATACCCTGGGGCAGGAAGAGAACCAGCACGAGCAGGATCAGGCCGAGGACTAAAAGCCAGTATTCGGTATAGACCCCAACGACCATCGACAGAAGAACAAGCAGGGCTGCACCAAGGCTTGGGCCTAAGAACGTACCCATCCCGCCCATTAAACACATGATCAGCACTTCAGCAGACTTGTTCCAATAAAGAAGCGAGGGAGCAACGGAGCGGTCAATTACAATAAACAAAACTCCGGCGATCCCGGCGAAGAACCCAGCGATGACAAACGCGGCCAATTGATGTCGCTTGACGTTGACGCCGATACTGCCCGTCCGTGGGATGTTATCCCGGGCAGCTGTCAAAATTAACCCAAACGGGGATTTCACGATGGCAAATAAGACCAAAAGAGAGAGCACCAAGACGATCAAGGTTAGGTAATAAGACGCATTCAGGGAAGTCAAAACTTCTGGCACCGGGATAGCATGGATCCCGTCATCCCCGCCTGTCAAGGCATTCCAGCGATAGACAATGGCCCACACCAGCTGTCCCAGCGCCAAGGTCAGCATGCCAAAATAGAGTCCTCGCAGCCGTACGGAAAACCAACCAATCAACAGGGCCACCAGCGCCGCAGCAAAGGGCGCAATGATGGCTGCCGCCCAAAAGGGCAGGGCGGTCTTGGTCATTAAAATCGCCACTGCATAGGCTCCAACCCCGTAAAATACGGCATGATGCAGATGCATCAGACCCCCATAACCTAAAACCAAGTTAAGACTCGTAGCCAACAGCGCGGTCGTAAAGATCGTCGCCATGAGATACAGCGCATAGGGCGATAAGAAAGAAGGCAGAATCAAAAAAAATAAAACCAACCCTATCAGAGCCAGACGGAGGACAAGGCTCCTCTTCTGCACGCGCTTCTCCGCTCGAACTGTCGAATAACTACAAGACATCCTCCCACCTCCTTACCATGCCGATCGCAAGAGACCGGACGGCCGGATAATCAACAATACACCTGCAATAAGATAGGGTAGGATAATCGCAAAATCCGGGATAAAAAGTACCCCTAAAGATTCCCCAACCCCCATGATCAAAGAGCTGATGAGGGCACCCCAAACATTCCCAAGCCCTCCGACAACCACGATCAAAAAGGCATAAATGATGATGTTCGCATCCATTCCCATGGCAATATTTACCGTCGGGGCAATCAAGGCACCCCCTAAACCAGCCAGCCAGCCCCCCAAAGCAAACACCAGCGCGAAGATCCAGGTACTATTCTGGCCGAGTACATCCACCATTTCCCGATCCGCTGCCGTCGCCCGGCAAAGCTTACCCAAATGCGTCCTAAAGAGGAAGAACCAAAGTCCGAGGGCGACCAGCGGCCCGATAAGCAACAAAAATGCATTATATACGGGGAGATTGGCCTCTAGAAAATGAAAGGAACCGGTAAGGGCTTGGGGAACAGGAAGGGATTTGTAATCCGATCCCCAAACCATTTTCACCAAATCCCCAAAAATCAGCACCAGAGAATAGGTTAACAGCATCTGCATGAGGTGCTCTCGTTTGTAAATAAAGCGGAGCAGTCCCCGTTCGATGACTAGGGCAATGACTGCTACAGCAAGCGGAGCAATCAGGAGCGCCAGCCAAAACCCAGCTTCTCCCTGTCCTAACCAAAGAATAGCCGTATAGGCGAGGAAAGCTCCTAACATGTAAAGGGAGCCATGCGCGAAATTGGAAACCCGTAAGACTCCGAAAACCAAGGTCAAGCCAGCCGAGACAATAAAGAAGATCATCCCTCGGCTTAACCCGATCAGAAACTGGCTGGCAAATGTTGCAAAGTCCATGGCCTTTTCTCCCCTATTTTTTCTCTCGGGACTTCAAGACCTCTGCCGCTGATGGTATAATCTGCTCAGCAGGCAAGGTGACAATATCCTTAGCCATCATTTTGCCTCCCACCTTAGCGGTGGTTCCGTAGAACATCGGCAGCATGACCTGATGGTCTTCCTTGCGCAAGGTGGCTTTGCCAACTGGTGTATCAATGCTCAACCCTTCCAGGGCATCGACGATTTTTTCCTTATCCATGCTACCCGCTTTCTGGATTGCTTGAGCGAGAAATTTACCGCTCATGTAGCCATAGATGGCAAAAGCAGCTGGTTCACGGTTATAAGCCTTTTTGAAAGCGTCCACAAACGCCTTGTTTTCAGGAGTATCTGGATAGTAGGCAAAATAAGGATTGGTTCCCATAACCCCTTCCGGGGCCTCGTTGCCTAAAGGAGCCAGCGTACTTAAATCGGTGGCGGTATGCACCCACACCGGGATATCCTTAGCTAATCCTGTAGTAGTAATAGCTTTCATAAAGGCCACCATGTCGCCTCCACCTGTCCCCACGACCAAGGCATCCGGCTTGGTACTGCGAATCTTATTAATGTAAGGGGTGAAATCAGTCTCGCCGACCCGCCACCAAGATTCTCCGGCTTTGCTCACACCCGGTGCCATTTTCTCCAGGTTGGCCCAGAAGTTGTTCACCACAGAATGCCCGTACTCGTAGTCACTGCCCGCCAGCCAATACTTCTTATAGGGGAGTTTCGACATCTGTACCGCTCCAGCTTTGCCAATAACCGCCGTGTTGGGCAAGGTGCTGAAAACATAACGATGCCCAGCGGCCCCGGTGATCTTATCACTCATTCCTCCCCAAACAATAAAAGGGATCTTGTTTTCCTTCGCATATTGAGAAACTGCCAAAGAACCGGCACTATTGATCGTCCCGGCTAAAATATCAACCCGCTCCCGCATGACCAGTTCTTTGGCCCAGTTCGTGGCCTTGTCGACTTTAAACTCATCATCCCGGGTGACAAACTCAATCTTGGGGCCGCCTTTTTCAGCCGTTTCGGTGGCAGCTAGCTTAAACCCATCCAATGCATCTTTGGCATAGGTGGCTGCTCCCCCGGTATAGGTGTCAATAATACCCACTTTGACAGTTTTCTGTTCTTTGTTCGTCGTTGTCCCTGTACCTGCACCAGCACCTGTACTACCACATCCGCTGAGCGCGAGGGATGCGATCAGCAACCCCGCAAGGCCTAACTTTTTCACTACCGTTCCTCCATTCTTCACTGTGTTTCCGTTCTCCCATGACACGTCCTACAACTTCTACCTTCCATCTTTAACACTTCTCTTTTCTAAAACGCCTTCTCCCCTCTCCCTAGCAACCTGTGGTTTGCCTAAGCGGAATTTCCAAATTCCCTCGGCCTGTAGCTAGAGTATAACAGGACAGGGTTGAACTCACAATATACTATTCAGTTATACTACAGTTTTTTGTTCCAACTTTTACGCAAAATCTCGTTGGTCAGGAGATTCCAATTTCATCACCGAGCATGATCGCATCCTGAGCGGTCACTTGCAGTTTGTCCATCCTAGGATTGGGGATCAAGAGAAGTTTTCCTACTATATGTTCACGTTCGTATTCTCCGATCTGAATCGTGAATACTAAGATCAAATAATAACGGAGGAACAGAACATGGAGGAACAGAACATGGAGCAACAGAAAAGGAAACCCAACCGGCTAATCAATGAAAAGAGCCCTTATCTCCTTCAGCATGCCTTCAACCTCGTAGACTGGTATCCTTGGACGGACGCAACGTTTACGCAAGCATTACAGGAAAATAAACCGATATTTCTCAGTATAGGTTATAGCACTTGCCATTGGTGTCACGTTATGGAAAAAGAATCTTTCGAGGATCAAGAAGTTGCCGCACTTCTCAATCGCTATTTCATTTCTATCAAGGTTGACCGGGAAGAGCGGCCTGATGTGGATCATCTATACATGGAATTCTGCCAAGCGTTAACTGGTTCCGGGGGGTGGCCTTTGACCCTTCTCATGACTCCTGAAAAAGAACCATTTTTCGCAGGGACTTACTTTCCGAAGAACCAGCGTTATGGCCGGCCTGGCTTGATGGAACTCCTAGAACAAGTCGGAACGCTGTGGCAAAACAAAGAGGACGACTTGCGGGAATCTGCGCGTGAAATCTTGGCTGCGGTGAAAGCCCGAAAACTTCCTGCTTCGAGCCCAACATTATTAAGCCAGGAAGAATTGCCCCACTGGCAAGAGGATTTAATTCACGAGGCCTACCAGGCTCTCAAATCAGCCTTCGACCCACGCTATGGAGGGTTCGGTCGTGCCCCCAAGTTCCCGAGCCCGCATACCCTTAGCTTCCTCTTGCGCTACAGCTTGCAGCATCCAGAGAGCCAAGCCCGTGCGATGGCCCAAAAGACCCTGGACAGCATGGGCCAGGGCGGAATTAAGGATCACATTGGCTTCGGCTTTTGTCGCTACAGCACGGATCGGGAGTGGCTCGTTCCTCACTTTGAGAAGATGCTCTACGACAATGCCTTGCTCGCCATCGCCTATTTGGAAAGCTACCAGTTTTCCCGGCGGGAAGAAGATGCCCAACAAGCCAAGGAGATTTTCTACTATGTCTTAAGGGATATGACATCTCCGGAAGGCGCTTTTTACTCAGCCGAAGATGCCGATTCCGAAGGGGTTGAGGGAAAGTTCTACCTTTGGTCCCCTGAGGAAGTGGAAAGGGCATTGGGGGAAGAGAGCGTCCTGTTTTGCCAAGCCTTTGATATCACCACCTCAGGGAATTTTGAAGGCAAAAGCATTCCAAATCGGTTGAAGTCTGATCTTAATAAACTGGCCCAAACCAGCCATCTCTCGCTTACGACTCTCAAGGAACGCTTGGAAACGTCCCGCCAAGCCCTGTTTGCTAACAGGGAACAACGAATCCATCCCCATAAGGATGACAAAATCCTGACATCCTGGAATGCGCTCATGATCGCTGCTCTGGCCAAAGGTGCACAAGTTTTGGGTGGTGACTATTTAGGCCGTGCGGAAAAGGCACTTAAGTTTATCCTCACCCACCTGCGCCGCGAGGATGGGAGGCTTTTCGCACGCTATAGAGACGGGGAGATCGCTTATTTAGGTTATCTTGGCGACTATGCCTACCTTATTGGGAGTGTTCTCGAACTTTATGCTGCATCTGGCCAACCCCATCTCCTCAGTCTTGCCATCGATCTTCAGGAAGACCAAGACGAGCTTTTCACGGATCCGGATGGCGGATATTTCTTAACCGGAAAGGATGCGGAATCCCTCCTCATGCGGCCTAAAGAAGTATACGATGGAGCACTGCCCTCGGGTAACTCGGTTTCCGCCCTAAACCTTTTGCGCCTAGCCCGGATCACGGCTGATGGACGTTGGGAAGACAAGGCCAGCAAGCAGATTCAGGCATTTCGCAGTACCCTTTCAGAGTATCCTTCCGGATACACGGCTTTCCTACAAGCCTTGCAATTTGCCACCAGCCCCTCCCAAGAACTGGTGCTAGCCGGTCCCTTAGATTCTCCCCGTCTCAGCGAAATGCGCAAGGCTTATTTCTTCGGGTTTCATCCCTTTGCCACGATTCTCTATCAGGAGGGCACGGTCTCCCGTATCACTCCCTGGGTGGAAGATTATCCGGTAGATCCTAATCAGACCATGGCTTATCTCTGCCAAGGGCTCGCCTGTCAGGCCCCCATGTCAAACCCGGAAGATTTGGCTCAGTTATTGTAACAGTAAACAACTAAAGACTCCGCACCACCCTCGTGGCGCGAAGTCTTTTCTAATTTCGCAATGGAATATGTACTATTAAATTCACCGGTTGTCAACCTCTACGATGAAGAGGGCGGGATGTTCGGCTAAGTTGTATTCGATCGGCATCCTCAGAGCTTCTTCACCCTGATAGAATATCCGGACATATGGCCGCGTAGGGAACGATTTATTTTGCTTGATCACATTTCCCCGCTGTCCATTACTGAGACGCACCCCACAGCCGTTCGAATAAACAGCAACATGTTTGGCAAAAATGCTCAGCATTCGCGGCTCAAAATGCGTTCCCGAATTGGCTATAATGTATTCATAGGCTTGATACGGCTGCAGCGCTGGACGATAAATCCGTTTACTGGTCAGGGCTTCATAAACATCCGCGACTGCGGCTACACGCCCATATTCGTGGATTTGCGAGCCTTTGAGCCCACGCGGATATCCGGTACCATCCCATTTTTCCTGATGCTGCAAGGCCACATGGGCAGCTGCCAGGCTTAAATCACGATTTTGTCTCAAAATATCAAAACCGTAGAGAGTATGCTTTTTGATCTCCTCAAATTCTTCGGGTGTCAGAGGTGTTGGCTTATTGAGAATTTGCGCAGGAACTTTTGTTTTACCTACATCGTGCATCAGGATGCCCATACCTAGTTCCAAAAGCTTTGGTTCTGAATAGCCCGAGGCGATCCCTAAAATCAAGCCAAGAACCGTGGTGTTCACTGAATGATGAAAGGTATAGTCATCAAAACCCTGGATTTCGGAGAGGTTCGTAATAATGTCATGACTGTAAAGCAAATCATTAATCATCTCTTGAATGGTAAGGCGCACAAATTCCAGCTCGAGTTCCTTGGTATTTCCAGATTCGATTTGAGACATGAGGGAATTTACAGTTCTATAAGCCACTTCACGCGTTTGGGCACTCAAGGCGATGTGAACTTCAATATCATCGAGCCGGTCATCTTTGATAAAAACAACATCAAAACCAAGCCTCTGCAGACGTTCAATATAAGCGGAGGTCAACATGATGTCGGCCTGAAGTAGGATTTGTCCTGCAGCATTAATTACAGGCCGAGCTAAAAAAGCGCCCTCTTTAACATACCGGGTGCTGACTAAACGCATATTACTGCTCCTTATGACATTGTTTTGCAAATTGTGCTACAAGTTTCTATAAGTTTCTTGTTATTTTTCGTCATAAAACTCGGGAAAACCTTCTCCGTAATCCAGCCGAAGACGAATTTTCCCTTTAGTCCTATTCACATTCATGACTTTACCAAGATTGCACTGGGAAATTCGGACTAGACGCCCTGCCACCGCGGATAAAGCTGATGCTCAATGCCAAACTGATCCAATACCCTCCCGACAACGTGGTTGACGAGATCATGAATGCTTTCCGGATGATGATAAAACCCTGGTGAAGCCGGCAAAATCACCGCACCTGCGCGTGCTAAGCGCAGCATGTTTTCCAGTTGGATAATACCATACGGCATTTCCCGCGGTACGACAATGAGTGGGCGGCGTTCCTTTAAGGTTACTTGGGCAGCCCGAGCCAAGAGGCTGTCTCCTACTCCATTGGCTAAGAGTCCCAACGTATTCATGGAGCATGGGATCACAGCCATCCCGGCGACCGGATAGGAACCGCTTGCCAATGGAGAAAAAAGATCATCGACAGCATGTAGGCGAAACTCTGACCCTAGCGCAGTGAGGCCACCTTCCGGCAGAAACTCTTCCCCTTCATAGGCGAGCACTTTTTCACCAGCCTGGGTCACAATTCCGTCTACCTCAAATCCCATGCTGAGCAAAGCCGTGATCAGCGTGTACCCATAGATTGCCCCACTCGCTCCAGTCATACCTACAATAATATGTTTTGCCATTGTTTTTGAAACTCTCCCTTGTTATTCTTAGGATTCATTGTAGCATAGATGAAAGCGGTCACTCAAACTACAGGCCTGCCAGCAGGAATTTTCCCTACTTTTCCGAATTAATGATTAAAGGATGAAGGAGGCATTATGTTGATTGATCCAGACTTTTGGCCCGCAGGGTTTTCAGCCCTTTTAGAGAATGTCTCAGAAGGCATTCATATCGCGGATAAGAAGGGCATGACCCGATTTTACAATAAATCCGCCGCTCTCATCGACGGTATCAAGCAAGAGACCGCTTTAGGTAAACACATCCTCGAAATGTTCCCTTCCCTGACGGAACAAACGAGCACCATCCTCCAGGTCTTGCGCACAGGTAAACCCATCATGTACAGGGAACAAGAAATCAAAAACCTTTACGGGGTGCCTGTCTATCTTTTAACGACGACAATTCCGATCCAGGTCAAAGGACATGTCGTGGCAGCCATGGACATTTCGCAAAACTTGACTCAAGTCAAAGAACTGGCAGAAAAAGTAGTGGGGTTACGTGCCGATCTAAAGCATAAAAATAGACATTCCTTGGCTGAGCAAGCGGTTTATACCTTTGACCAGATTTGCGGCGAACACCCGCTGCTCCAGGATGTCCTGCAGCGGGCACGCAAAGCCGCACGTACCAATTCTCCGATTCTCGTCTACGGAGAAACCGGAACCGGGAAAGAACTCTTGGTGCAAGCCATCCACAACTTCAGTCCCCGGCGCAACGGGCCTTTTATCAGCCAGAACTGTGCCGCCCTCCCCGCGACCCTCATGGAAAGTATTCTCTTTGGCACCTCCAAAGGGAGCTTTACCGGGGCGGAGAACCGCCCCGGCCTGGTTGAACTAGCCGACGGCGGAACCCTTTTTCTCGATGAGATCACCTGCCTCGATATCGAACTTCAAGCCAAGCTTCTACGTTTTATCCAAGAAGGAACCCTGCGCCGCTTAGGGGAAAGCCAAATCCGCGAAGTCAATGTCCGCATTATTGCCTCAAGTAACATCGACCCCCTCCTCGCTATTGAGGAAAACCGCTTCCGCCCTGACCTCTATTACCGTTTAAATGTCATTAGCCTCTCCCTGCCGCCCCTGCGTGATCGTCGGGAAGACCTTCCGCTTCTCGTCGATTATCTGCTCAAGGATCTTAACGCCAAACTCCAATGCCAGATTTCCGGCATTGCCTCCGATGTGTATGAAGTATTCCTCCGCTACCCTTGGCCCGGAAATATCCGGGAACTGCGTTGCACCCTGGAAGGAGCCATGAACTTAGCGGAAACCGGGAACATTGAAGTCGCCCATCTCCCCCCGCATTTACTGCAGAAAATCGTGCACGATCACCCTCTGGAAATCAAGGCCGTGGAAGACCTTCCCTTGCAGGAAGCCCTGGCCAAAGTCGAACAAACCTTAATCCGCTCAGCCTTGGACAAGACAGATTGGAACATTTCGAAAACCGCGAAAATCCTCGGTTTGCCCAGGCAAACCCTGCAATACAAGCTACAAACCCTTCGTATCGAGCGCTAAGCAACGGATAAACCGGCTCTCCCCTA
Organism: Desulfosporosinus sp.; assembly: GCA_020692355.1. GTDB lineage: Bacteria > Bacillota > Desulfitobacteriia > Desulfitobacteriales > Desulfitobacteriaceae > JAJZPA01. The sequence goes on along the minus strand of JAIMKP010000007.1, from coordinate 41,085 downwards.
GACCCAGACCAAGACCTTGTGCACCGCGTCCACTACCACTACCACTACCACTACCACTACCTCAGCCTCAGCCTCTACCTCTACCTCAGCCTCAGCCAAGGAACCTTCAACCTCTTTCCACATGACGTAAGTTTGATGTCTCTATGATGAAGTCAAGCCATCTACTCCCTGTTCCTGCCTTTGGCCCGAATTTTCAGCAGCCGCCTGCCGAAATTCGGGCTTAATTCTGCCCAAAATTCAGCAGGTTCTCTTTTTTAAAAGCCGCTTTTCTGCACAAACCCCCAAATCTCCTCAGTGGAAATACCGATTTCCCAACGACTTTGACTTAAATTCAACGCTTTATGGCACAATCCATCAACCTTTCCCTCTTCCACTCCTCTTGGCATAACCTTTGCAATACTGAGAGAATGACACCATGAATGAGGAGGAATCACAATGTATTCCCGTAGCAACATACCTCTCTGGGCCGATGTCCCCGATGAATTATGGAACGACTGGCACTGGCAAATATCCCATCGGATCACCACCGTCGAAGGTTTAAGCAAGGTCATCCCTTTAACAGAAGACGAAAGCTCGGGCATCGGCCACTGCCTGGAAACCCTGCGCATGGCCATCACACCCTATTATGCCTCATTAATTGATCCCGATGATCCTCATTGCTCGATCCGCAAACAAGCAGTCCCCAGCGCCCATGAACTCCATGTCGGGGAATTCGATTTGCGGGATCCCCTCCACGAAGATACGGATTCACCGGTGGCCGGACTCACCCACCGCTACCCTGACCGGGTTCTCCTCTTGGTCACCGATCAATGCTCAACCTATTGCCGTCACTGCACGCGCCGTCGTTTAGCCGGGCAAACGGATCAAGCACTTCCCCTTGAACAGTTTAAAAAAGCTTTGGAATATATCCGTTCGACACCCCAAATTCGGGATGTGCTCATCTCCGGTGGTGATCCTCTGACTCTCTCTGATGACCGCTTGGAGTTTATCCTCTCCAACCTCCGAGCCATCCCGCATGTGGAAATCATCCGGATCGGCACCCGAGTTCCGGTTGTGCTCCCCATGCGCATTACCGAAAACCTCGTGAACGTATTGAGCAAATACCACCCTCTCTGGCTAAATACGCATTTTAATCACCCTAAAGAACTGACCCCTGAGGCCACCCAGGCCCTCACTAAACTGGCCAATGCCGGCATCCCGCTGGGAAACCAGTCCGTTCTTCTCAGGGGAGTGAATGACTGCCCCAACATCATGAAAAACTTAGTTCAGAAGTTGGTGAAGAACCGAGTTCGCCCCTATTACCTCTATCAGTGTGATCTATCCATCGGCATCGAGCATTTCCGAACCTCGATCGCCAAAGGCATCGAGATCATTGAAAGCTTGCGCGGTCACACGAGCGGCTATGCGGTTCCCACTTATGTCATCGACGCTCCCGGCGGCGGCGGGAAAATCCCCGTCAGTCCCCAATACCTGATTTCGATGGGTGCGAACAAGGTAGTTCTCCGTAATTATGAGGGCGTGATCACGGTTTATGATGAGCCAAATTACCTCCAAGAAAAATGCACCTGCGAGTATTGCCACACGAATGATGCTTCTGTAGGAGTCCTGAACCTGTTAAACCACAAAAAACTCGTCCTCGAACCAGCCAATCTGGATCGCCGCCATCGCAAAGCGGAATAAGGACAGATCTAAGTAAACTTATTAAGCCCAAAAACAAGGAGGTTCTAAGAACCGATGCGTTCTCAGAACCTCCTTATTCTCAAGTCAGGAAACAGCACGTGGCTCTTAGGCTGCCCCCTGCTCTCCTTTGCCACTCTTAATAATATGAATCCCCGTAAAAATCACGCCTGCACCGAGAATCTGCATCATATGAATCCGTTCTCCCAAGACTAGGGCTGCGGTAACAATCGCCGCTACCGGAATGACGTACATGTAGACCATAACCCGGTTCGCGCCTACTTTACTGATGCTATAGTACCAAGCCACAAGCCCGAAAGCGGTAACCGGCCCAATGGCATAGAAAAGAGAGGCCCAGGACAGCCAGGGAACTCCCTGCCAGGACATCCTGACTAAGCCAGGGCTTCCAGCCACGAGAAGAAACAGCATGCCAAAAAAGGCGGAGAAGGTTACCGTTTTGAGTGCAGAATATTTTTTCAGGATTTTGTGCGCAGAGACAGGATACAAACCCCATAAAACCGAGGCTAAAAGGCCATAAGCATTCCCGAGCCAGGCCTCAGAACCCAACGCCAGCTCATTGCGACCAAACATGAGCACCATCGTTACCCCGACGAGAGCCAAAAGGCTCCCCCAGCGCCCGCGTACACTTAAAGTCTCCTGCTTAAAGCCCCAGGCAAAGAGTGCTGTAAACACGGGCGAAGCGGCTAACAGCAAGGATGCATTCGTCGCGCTCGCGTATTTAACGGCCGCCATGAAAACCGTTTGATACACGGTCGTCCCAATGAGCCCGATCAAGGCCATCTGCGGCAAATCCCAAATTTTAATTTTAAGATCCCTTTCGAGAATATAGAGCATCAAAATAAGAACTGGAACCGCCCCAACAAACCGAATCAGAGTAAAATTTAAGGGGGAAAAACCCAGCATCCCCCATTTTCCCACGGTATAATTGGCACCCCAGAACACCACGACCCCCCATAACAACAACTCTAAGGATCCCCTCTTCATCCACCTTTTCCCTCTTTCTAGTGTAGACAATCACTAACGCTAATTTTCTTATTATAAATCAAATTCATCCAGGTTTCTATATTTTCCGGCTAACGGCGTTCTAAACTTTCAAGGCTTTTGCTATCTTTCAAGGCGTGCTATAATCTTACGAAGAACAAGGACTCCCCTTTCTGTACCACCGCCATACTACGAATTGGAGGTCGCTATGAAATATGATTTTGACACGGTTATCAACAGAAAGAACATGGGCTCAGTAAAATGGGATGCTATTGAGAAAGAACTGGGACCCGGAAGTGACGATATCCTCGCCTTGTCAGTAGCTGACATGGAATTTAAGGTCGCTCCCGAAATTACTGGGGCCATAAAGAAAAAGGCCGATTTAGCGGTGTACGGTTACACTGGGCCAACAGACAGTTATTTTGCAGCGGTTATCGGGTGGATGCAGCGGCGACATCACTGGAACATTAAAAAGGAGTGGATCTCTCCTTCTGCAGGGGTTGTGCCCGCCCTCTTTTCAGCGATACGGGCTTTTACCCATTCCGGAGACAAGGTCATCATCCAGTCACCTGTCTATTACCCCTTTGGGAGGGCTGTCATTCAGAATGGTTGCCAAATCGTCCATAACAATCTCCTTTATGAAGATGGCCGCTATACTATGGACTTTGACGACCTGGAAACAAAGCTACAGGATCCACGGGTCAGGGTGCTTATTCTCTGCAGTCCGCATAATCCGATCAGCAGAGTTTGGACTGAAGAGGAACTCCTGAGGCTGGGGGAATTATGCCTTGAGCACAGAGTCCTGGTCATCTCGGATGAAATCCATGCGGATTTTGTTTACAAGCCTCATCAGCACACAGTTTTTGCATCCTTGTCGCCTGAATTTCAAGACAACAGTATGACTTTAACGGCTCCATCCAAAACATTTAACCTGGCCGGCCTTCAGTGTTCAAATATTATAATCCCAAACCCTAAACTGAAAGCACAATTTGACATAGCCTCGCAGAATGTGGGCTTTTCCTCCCTCAATCACTTCGCATATGTTGCCTGTGAAGCAGCTTATCGGGAAGGTGAAGCTTGGTTGAATGAGCTTTTAGGCCATTTAGAAGAAAATAAGAATCTCGTGCAGAGTTTTATGGCGGAAAATCTTCCACAAATCAAGGTTGTCGAAACGGAAGGCACCTATTTGCTTTGGTTAGATTGTCGATCCCTAAAACTCAATGATCATGAGCTTGAAAGGCTTATGAAGGAAAAAGGCAGGATATTCTTGGATGAAGGGTATCTTTTTGGTCCCGAAGGTTCTGGTTTTGAACGACTCAATATTGCCTGTCCAAGATCTGTATTGGTAAAGGCCTTAACTAACATGAAAAGAGCTATCGATTCCATTTCTTAGATGATGAAAAGCCTTTGAAAGCAAACAAAAAAGGCACTCTGGTTAACCCAAAATGCCTTCAAACACTAAAGTGGTGCGGTCGAGAGGACTTGAACCTCCATGCCCTTGCGAGCACTAGAACCTGAATCTAGCGCGTCTGCCAGTTCCGCCACGACCGCGTGACATAGTTTATTATATTTAAGACCTATGAGCTTGTCAATAGAAGATTTTTTTCGAAAGAGTCCGGTGCGGTTTCAATGCCTTATTTGTTTATCCTGACCACGATACTGAGAAACCAAACTACTCTCAATGTGTACCTCGGCCTCATCCATTTATCGCGCGAATAATCACCTCCCCTTTTTGTAGGCTAAAAATTACTTTCCCTGTTCTCTGTCCTTGTCAGTAAGCGATGACACCCACTGGAAAACTTCCTGGTCAAGGGCTACTGCTTGCTTGAATCAGCTTCACCCACTGGTTCCCAATCTCCTGGGTAGCGAGTTGTTACAGCGTAATCAATAAGAATCGCTGCTTCTTTGAGCTCTTTTGGAACCTTAATTTTTCCAGAACTCTCGATTGTTCCAAGGAGATGTCCGATGCTTGTCCGCCGAGAACAACCTCTTCCATACTCATCGGTACGGTGATGCCAAGTTGCAGCCTCTCCCTGGGCAACTAATTTTGAAAACTCTTTGTTACCACCGCCAAATAGGGCATTGGCATTATTGTTATGGCTTAATTGACGAGGATCTTTGAACTTTGATACAATATAGAAGAGCAAAACCAATAGGAGGATTCATGCAGCATAAATTTTCCAGAACAGAAATTCTCATTGGAAAAGAAGGTTTAGAAAAGCTCAAGAATAGTACCGTCATGGTCTTTGGCGTTGGCGGGGTAGGTTCTTATACCGTGGAAGCATTCGCACGTGCGGGGGTAGGACATCTAATATTAGTCGATTACGACGACATCTGTCTAACCAACATCAATCGTCAATTGCACGCCTTACATTCAACCATTGGCCAAGCAAAAGTCGATGTCATGAAAAAGCGCCTTAAGGAAATTAACCCTGATGCAGAAGTTGAAGCTCTGAAAGAATTCTATGCACAGGAAGGGGCTGACCGTCTTCTCGGACGTAGAATCGATTATATTGTCGATGCCATTGATACAGTTTCCAGCAAAGTGAGCTTAGCTAAAGAATGCTTAAAAAGGGGGATCCCACTCATTTCAAGTATGGGTGCAGGAAATCGTATAACCGCTGCAAATTTCAAGATTACTGACATCTCTAAAACATCGGGAGATCCCCTCGCGAGAGCCATGCGTAAACTTTTGCGCAAAGAAGGAATCACCAAAGGAATTAAAGTGGTTTATACACCCGACCTGCCTCGTGCCCCCTTGCCTACTGAGGCTGACTGTCGGAACAACTGTATCTGCCCAAGTGGTGATGCCCATTGTGCCATTAAACACCAAATTCCCGGCAGTATTTCCTTTGTTCCGCCGGTTGTTGGGCTTCTTCTTGCCGGGGAAGTTGTTCGTGATTTACTACAGGAGCCAATTTAAGTCGACCTATTTCCATGAAGAAAACTTGGCTGGCGCCAAGCCTTAGCGAAGGCGGCCGCCTAGTTGCCCTTATGCACCCACAAACTTATACTTTCTGATATGCTAAAAAAAATCTGCCCGAAAGTCCTAGAATTTTTCCAAATTCCCCTCAATAGGATCTATCAAAACTATGGGGGGCAGACCATGATCGACTTTCAATCTCTAGAACAGCAATGCCCTAGTTGTCATGGGCACGGACGGATAGAGAATCCCAAGTGGGCGCATTTCTGGAAACAACATGACAATCTAAAAGACTGGTTTCGTTCACTCAATACGGAAGAGCAACTGACGATCGCCGAAAAAATGCTTCCCGAGAAACCCGCTGAACCGATGTTCTTTCTCTGTAAACTCTGTCATGGGCGGGGGAAAACTTTGACTTCTGAAGGGGAGAACTTGATTCGTTTTGTCCGATTTTGGACAAACCCCAACTATTAAGACGCTGCCTACCTTTAAAACCTTAGGATCTGAATTGGGTTCTCAGCCGTTCAATCAATCTCAGCCAATCTTCTTTTACCTGGTTGACCTGAATCCCCACATTGACAAGATCCAACGCTCCGATTACGGCCCCGCATTCAGCACATTGGATGAAAATGATGGCACGCTTCGTGCCCTCCAAGTTCTGGGCATGGACTGCTTCAAACCGTCCACTGCCACAGGTCGCACATTTTGACTGAGCCACCTTAAACACCCCCTGGTATACGATATGCCAGAGGGTTTCTCTTTCTCAGACCCGCTAAGAGAATTTAAACCTGAAACATAATTCCCTTCGTATAATTTTCTGAACCTCGCACATTCTAGTATGGTATTCCTAACTTTGAGGAGGATGATAACATGCCTAATGCCCCACAGCTCACCACGAAAAACTTGGCTATTTTGAGTGATCAACTGGGTCAGGAAGCCTTGTTGGTGCACAAGTATTCCCATGCGGCTCAAGCGGTCACAGATCCAGCGATTCGTTCCCAGCTGTTCTCAATGTCTGATCAACACCGGAAACACTATGATACCCTGCTCAATTACTTAAACTCTCATCAGTAGAAAGGATGAATACGCATGAATCCACAGCAAAATCTCACTGAGCAGGAAGTCCTGACAGACCTCCTGACCTTTGAAAAGCATACCACCCAAGCCTATAATTCCTTCGTCACCGAAACGACCTGTGCCAACTTAAGGCAGAATCTAAAAAACATCCTTAACGAGGAACATATGATTCATGAAAACCTTTACAATATCATGAACCAAAAGGGTTGGTACGCCCCTCTTGATGCAGCGGATAAAGATGTTCAGGATTTGAAGAACAAGTACAATCAGTTACAGCTTTAAGGCCAGCCGAAACAGAATCGCTTCAGAGTGGCCTATCAGAGCAGCATAACATAATAACCCATGATGCCGGGTTGCCAATAGCGAATGCTAAACGGGGTCAGACAAAACGTCTAACCCCGTCTTTGTTGTAACCGTGCTCGGTTGAACGCTTTTTTGCCTGCGTTTCCGCGCTTCGACCTTTCTCCTCTATCAGATTGCAGCGTTCATGACTTTTCCTGTATCCCGGGTATCATATCCGCCCAAAGCCTCAACATCCCTGAGAAATGCAGGGCTCTTGATCACGTCGAGCAACGTCTGCAGGCGGTGATCCTCCAGATGCTCCTTAGGGATCGCCAAGTCATAGCGTTCTTCCCCAATCGGGATAAAGTCGAGTCCTAAAGAGATGGCTGCACTCTGGATCCCGAGCCCTGTATCCGCACTGCCGGAAGCCACGGCTACGGCTACTCCGAGATGGGTAAACTCCTCCCGGTCATAGCCGAGGATTTGCCCTTTGTCGATCCCTTCCTGCTGGAGAAGGTAATCCAAAAGCACTCGTGTCCCTGAACCTCCCTGGCGATTGACAAAGCGTATACGGCCATGGGCGAGATCCTTTAGCCCTTGCAATCCGAGCGGGTTTCCCTTCGGCACGAGCAGTCCTTGGGTCCGATAAACGAGGTTCATAAGAACCACCTCTCGGCCGGGGAGGAAACGCTTGAGGTAAGACTCATTATATCTTCCGGTTTCAGGATCAAGAAGGTGCACCCCGGCGAAATGGGCCTCCTGTTTGCGCAGGGCCATAATTCCCCCCAGACTACCCACATGGGCCGAAGCCACTGCACCAATGTGTCCCGCAGCTTTCAAATGGCTCGTCAGTAAATCCAGCGTCAAATCGTGTGAGCCAATACATACCAGCGTTTCCTCCAGTTCCTCAACGGGACGCAAAAGTTCAATCTGCACCGAATCTCCCTCATGATACCCCTCTTGCAGGCGCGGAACCCGCAGGATTCCATCCGCTCGCACCAAACTCATGGTCACCCCTGCCCCCCGGCTGATCGGGGCGGCGACCCAGCGCTTCCCGACTTGACCCACCTTGACGCGAATGAATTCTTCACTGCCCAAACTGGAAAATACCTTTTTATTGAGCACGGCTTCAAGCACTGGAATGGAGCCGGACGGGAGCGTTTGGAAGTGCTTAACCCAGACTTCCAGGAACAGGCGGGCCGTTAAATAAGCCGAGACCGGATAACCGGGAATCCCGATAACAGGTTTTCCTTTGATTTCGCCGAGCATGGCGGGTTTACCTGGCTTGATAGCAATGCCATGCGCAAAGATGCGGCCGAATTTCTCGATAAGCCGTGAAGTATAGTCATCCCTTCCCTGTGACGATCCTGCAATGATGAGCAAAACGTCCTGACTCGCCACCATCTCTAACACTGCCTGCTCTAAATGCTCGACCTGATCCGGAACCACTGGCCAAATCGTGGCCTTTCCTCCCCACTCCTCAACCAGGGCTGCGAGCATAGTCGAATTGCTATCTACAATCTCCCCCACGCCCAGGTCTTGCCCGGGAGCACGAATCTCATCCCCTGTCGGCAGGATCCCTATCCTCGGTTTGCGGCGCACGGCCACTTCCTGAACCCCTGCTGCCAAGAGCGCACCGAGGTCTTGTGGCCGTAGGCGGTGATTCACGGGCAGTAGGATCTCCCCTTCTACAATATCTTCCCCAACAGGGCGGACATTGCTCCAAGGGACGACCGCCTCCTGCAAGAGGATTTTGCCATCTTCTTTAGCGAGCACTTCTTCCAACATGACGACCGCATCCATCCCCTCTGGCATCGGATCGCCCGTATCTACCGTGATCGCCTCTGTATCCAACTGAAACCAGCGCGGCTCCCTTTCGCTCAAGCCAAAGGTCTCCCGCGCCCGCACCGCATACCCGTCCATGGCCGAAGCCGGATAATGGGGTGAACTTCTCCGGGCATGCACCGTTTCCCCAGTAATGCGCCCCAGGGCCTGGGGCACCCCGATCCTTTCATTGGTCGGCTTGCAGCTTGCACCCAGTTCCTGCATCATCAAGGTTAAGGCCGCTTCCCAAGCCTGGTTTTTCAGATAAATTCCCTGCTCCATTTTATCCTCCTGCACACAGCCTAGCAACATGGCCGTTTTTTCCACCTATCCCTCATCCCGTCTCAGAAGGCGAACAGAAACATTCTGTCCGGCGTGCAGCCCTTCTACATCCAAGGGAACATGTACAAGGCCGTCCGCCAACACCATGGTGCGGATCAGACCCGATTTTCCCCGAATCGGTTCTACAAGCCAACCGTCGGCTCCGCGCTCCAGTCTAACTCGGACGAATTCCTCCCGTCCAGTCCCAGAATAAACATTTTGGGTCAAGCGGCCCTCCGGTTGCGGCAGCACCTGCGTTCGTAAAAGGGAGCCATCCAACAAAGGGCGCACGAGGGTATCAAAGACGATCATGGCTGAAGCCGGATGACCTGGCAGCCCAATCACCAAGTTGCCATCCACGACCCCGCCGATCGTGGGCTTTCCTGGCCGCAAAGCCAAACCGTGAAACAATAGCCCCGGTTTTCCCAGCTCATCGATCATCTGGGCCGTCAAGTCGCGCACCCCCACCGAACTTCCGCCTGATAAAAGCACGAGGTCATTTTCAGCGAGCATGTTGAGCAAGCGCTCCTTCAGTTCTCCTGCTTCATCTTTGGCGATCCCATAATAACGGGCATCACAACCACTGGCCAAGGCTTGCCCTAACAAGGTATACCCATTGATATCCCGCGACTGGGCGGGCGCCGGCACCACATCCGGAGAAACGATCTCATCTCCGGTCGAGAGAATTCCAACCCGCCAGCGCGGCAAAACCGGGACATTCAACAATCCCTGGGTTGCCAGCAACCCCATCTCCTGCGCCCGGATGATGGTGTAGCGAGAAAGGATAACTTCTCCTTCTCCTAAATCCTCGCCGACATCGATCACATTCTCCCCAGGAGCAACAGGCCGACCTGCACCATAAAGCCCGTCCCCAAAATCTTCGAGGTGCTCAACCATAACAACCGCATCGGCTCCCTCCGGCAGCATTCCCCCCGTCGGGATCAGCATCCCTTCACCTGCGGCCAATCGGCGTTCCGGAGCGCGACCCATGCAGATCTCGCCTTGCACCTGAACCAAGGCCGGCATGCTTTCGCTGCCGCCGAACGTATCGGCTGCCCGCACCGCTAAACCATCCACCGTCGACTTGCGAAAATGAGGAAGAGGGCTCGACGCAGGAATATCGACCGCGACCATCCTCCCCCAAGCCTTAGCCAAAGGAATTGTCTCCTGTCGTTCGTAAAAAGACTTGACATGTTGTCTCAGCATCCCTGACGCCTCATTCAAGGTCACAACAGCAAATAGTTCATTGCCCCGCCCCATGTACACTCACCCTCTTCATTAGCCATCGTACCCTTTATTTTAGCAATCTAAACGAGCCATAACAAGTCTTCACTTCCATCGCCGCCTTGAATGCATTCATCGCCCGCAGAAACTGGATCCAGGAGTATGGATCGGCCAAAGGTCCTTAAACGGTCGGCCCAATCCGGTTGATTCCGAATTCATGGTGTCCGAGGATTTCGGCTTTGGTCAGCTTACCATTCATGACTTCAACCATTTCCGTGAATAAACGTTCACCAACCTCTGCAATCGTTTCATCCCCGGTCACAATGGTCCCGGCGTTGACATCCATGTTATCGATCATGTTTTCATAGGTGTAGGTATTGGTTGCCACCTTGATCACTGGAGCAATCGGTGAACCTGTCGGCGTGCCGCGGCCCGTCGTAAAGATGACAACTTGGGCTCCACCAGCCACCATCCCGACTAATTGCTCAATATCTTGGCCAGGGGTATCCATCCAGACCAAACCCTTTTTCGTCGGCTTGTAGGCATAGTCAATAACTTCCTGGAGTGTGCTCTCTCCGCCTTTATACACGCAACCGAGGGACTTCTCTTCGATTGTGGTAATACCGCCCTCCATGTTACCCGGGGACGGCTGCGCACCTCGGAGATCCACACCCATATCAAGAATTTTTTTCTCCATCCGGTTGATCACTTCATAAACTCGTTTACGTACAGTTTCATCGGCTGCCCGGTCGGCGAGTAAATGTTCCGCCCCGAAGAGTTCGGTGGTTTCCGCAAGAATCGCAGTGCCCCCCAGTTCCACCATCTTGTCACTGCAATACCCGAGCGACGGATTAGCCGAGAGCCCTGAGCACGCATCTGAACCGCCGCATTCTGTAGCGAGAATAATATCTTCAATCTGGATTTCTTCGCGAGCGACTTGGCTCGCTTGGCTCATGAATTCCCGTGCATAACCGGCACCCTTAGCGATAGCCTTTAACGTACCGCCTTCCTTTTGAATGATGATAACGGCTACATTTTGTTGTCCAGCCTTCCGCGCTGCCTCAGCGACTTTTTCAGCTTCCACTTCCTCACAACCCAACCCGACCACCACGGTACCGTAAACGTTGGGATGGGCGGCAAATCCGACGAGCGTGCGCAAGACCTGCTCATAATCCGCGCCCACATGGGCACAGCCATGTTGGTGGGTCACACTGACACTTCCCGGAACTTGCTTTTCGATTCCGGCGGCCACATGATTGGCACAGACGATCGTGGATAAAATCAAGACGTGGTTACGAACGCCCACGGTTCCATTGGCCCGCTTGTATCCCATCAGCTTCATTGTTTATCCCCCCTGCCGCGTAAGCTCTCGACATTATGCGTATGGACATGCCGTCCGGGCTCAATATCCTGCGAGGCTGCCCCGATTACCTGTCCGTACTTTATCACCTTGGTTCCGGCAACAATAGGCTCCATGGCAAATTTGTGCCCAAACGGGATATGCTCCTTGATCTCGACGCCCTGTTGTTCTTCTCCCTTGCGCACGGAAACTGTGCCGCCCGCCGGAATCTCTTCCAATGCCGTGGCGACATTATCGCGCCCAGACATCATCACTGCTTTGTAGCTCAACGCTTATTCCTCCCTTATTGTTCTCAGTCCAAAATCTCAAACCGTTCAAACTCCATGGCGAGCAAATCCACATGCAGCCAGGAACGGTGCAGGGAAATCTCCCGCCCAGTTAGGACTTTAACCCCTTCAGCCACCGCCATGCTGGCGACAGCTGCAGGGGTAAAGGCAGGATTCCCCCAACTGGCTTCCACCCCTCGCATTTCCTGCGCCTGCCTGCCAAAGAGTTTCTTGACACTGAAGTCGCCTGGCAGGCTAACCCCGAGGAGGCCAAACCAGCCCGCAATACTCGCGAAAACCATGGGAATCCCCAAATGGTGGCTTGTACGTTCCAGTGCCAAGCGCGCCGGAATCGAATCCAGGGCGTCAAACACGATGTTCGCCCCTTGAAGATGGGGGTCAGCTGAGTCCTCTTGAAACCAGTCACGAATACATTCGACTTGGATACTGGAATTGACAGCCTGCAGCCGTTTCCGAGCCGCTTCAACCTTCCATTGCCCGAGGGTGGCCTCCGTCGCCAGGATTTGACGGTTAAGGTTCGTCACCTCCAGGCGATCCCCATCAAACAGGATCAGCCGACCGACACCCAGGCGGGCCAATTCCTCTGCGATGTATCCCCCCAGCCCACCACAACCGATCACAGCTGCGGTAGAGCGGAACAGTTTTTCCTGATCCTCAAAGGAAATCGAGCGTTGATTCCGTTGATAACGCCTTAAATCTGTTTCCATATCACCCTCCACCCAGCGGCGGGAACAGGGTCACAATATCCCCAGCCCCCAACACTTGCCCATCTGCAAAAATCCTGCATCTTGACTTAAAAGTGAAAAAATCAACCTCCACCCACTGGGGGAAATAAGGAAATGGCATCTCCCTCCTGAAGCTCATATTCAACCTGGGTATCCCGTCCATTGACTAAAATGATCGCTATTTCTTCCTGTTTTATACCCAGGCGTTCAAACACATGTTTTACTGAAGCCCGAGCAGGCAATTCCCAGTTTTCCACTTTAAATCGTCCTTCCCGCAAAGTTGCAAAAAGCTTGATCGTCACGCGCATAAAAAACCTCCACCTCCCATGAATATTTGTTGATATACACCATCGCGGTCCACCATGCATTCCAGCCGGATATACTAAAAGAGCCTACTATCCAGGCTCTTTTAGTATATCGAAAAGTAAATTTTCAAGACAGCAAAGCACCTTTACTCCTTCGTCGACTCTTTAACTTCCTTAACTTCTTCTTTCTTCTCTTCCCCATTCGTTGCCGATTTAAACTCGTTGATTCCTTTGCCAAGCGCCTTTCCGAGTTCAGGAAGTTTTCCGGGTCCAAAAATAACCAAGGCAATAACCAATACAATAACCATGGTCATCGGAGTTACAAAGCCAAATGTTATTAACATCATCGTACACCTCCATGACATCACTATATCATAAAAACACGGAGCCTGCCAATAGCCAAAACTTGCGTCCAGAGGTGGAAACGTGATACTTTACATAAATGTGTGGCACATGATGCTTTTCATCCAATCGTGAGACTCCCACTTCTACAAGTGGAAGTGGGACCTCGTACTTTAATTGAACGAGTTCATATCAAAGTCAATCTTCTGGACTTTCTGCTGCCCTAAATAACTCCTCGTAGCCTAAATAAAGTTCCCAGATAACATCCCACAATTCCCCATCTGCTTCCAAGACTTTTAGGCCAAGTTGTTTCGCTTCTTGGCGCCCGATAGGGTAGCCATGAGAAAAGTATCCTTCGGTCAATGCTTTCGTCACTAATGGCACCCGTTCCGGGGTGTCATGCAGCATATAGCGGGAGAGTAAGGCTTCAGCATATTGGCGGGAAGCCTTTAAGGCCTTTTCATAATCTCCGATCAGCCACGGATCTAACTTGTTCAACACAGGAGTGAGGATCGATATGGCGACTTCAGGATTAGGACTTTCCAAGATTGAACGCTGCAAATAGTCCAAACAATGTTCCATAGCCTGAACAGGTACCCACAGATCCTTATATTCAGGATGCTTCACGAGAGCGTCTATCGGCCCGAGTTCAGATACCGGGCCCATGACCACTTCGTCTGCTCCCAAAACCAACATGGAAGCCGCCGACTTGGCTACAAGGGGCACGATGACCGCAAATTCATCACAGAATTCCCGAATCAGCATCACAACCTTGATCGGAGTATCCACAGCCCCGCCATAACTATGAAGAATGAGATCAATCTTCTTTGTCCGCCCGATCTCACGCAGCTGTTTGTAAAGGGGTACGAGAATACTATCATCCAAAGGCCGATAAGAAAAATAGACTAAAACCTTTGAATCCCGCAATTTCTCTAGACGTTCAAGATAATGAAAGCGTTCCTCTGCATCCACCCTGTTCCCTCCTTACTCTGGATCTATTTCCAGTTTATTCCGTAAAGAGGGCTCTGGTGCTTTCCATCCATTATTTTGAACATGTGGAGCGCTTCTAGAGATTAGGAATCTCTGCCTTAACCCCAGACTTTACATGACAGTCGAGGCAATAGGATTTCCCACCCAAACCTTTTTTCTCATGACAGGGCAGGCATTGTTTCTGTGGCTGCTGATTATTCAACACAGCATAGCCATGGCCCTCCGGCCCATTCAGCCAGCGCTCACGGGACACAGACGCATGGGGATTAGCCGCATCATAATTTCCTGACACAACTAGGACGATTCCCAAAGCGACTAAAAGGCCTAGTGTAATCAAGCTGCGCAGGATCCGCTTTTTCTCCATCTTCATCCCCCCCCGATTATAAGCTTTTCAGAACCTGACGCGCCTTCTCCAGTGTCTTGTCGATATCCTCCCGGGTATGGGCTGTCGACAGGAAGACCGCTTCATACTGACTGGGAGCCAGATATACCCCGCGTTCCAACATCCCTCGGAAATAGGAGGCAAAACGCTCCACATCAGAAGTGCAGGCGCTGACATAATCCTTCACATGTGTTTCAGTAAAGAAAACTGAAAACATGGCTCCGGCCGTATTAACCCAGACAGGAAGCCCCGCTTCCTTTGCCAGGCCTTCCAGTCCTTGTGCCAAGTGCTGGGTTTTAGCCGTGAGTTCCTCATACACTCCCGGCTTCTGCAGGCTGCGTAGGGTAGTGAGTCCTGCCGTCATGGCCAAGGGGTTTCCCGACAAGGTGCCTGCCTGGTACACGGGCCCGCTCGGAGCAATGTGTTCCATAAACCTGCGTTTTCCTCCATAGGCACCCACCGGCAGCCCACCACCGATGATTTTTCCGAGGCACGTCAAATCGGGATCAATTCCATAATAGGCTTGGGCACCCCCATAACTCACCCGGAAACCCGTCATAACCTCATCAAAAATGAGCAGAGCACCGTATTCCCTCGTTATCGCCCTGAGTCCTTCCAGAAAGCCAGGTTCGGGTAGAACAACCCCCATATTTCCAGCCACCGGCTCCAAAATAACCGCTGCGATATCTTCACCATAAAGCTCAAAGATATCTCTTAGACCATTCAAGTCGTTGTAAGAGGCGGAGAGGGTTGTGGCCGCAATCGCTGCCGGCACTCCCGGCGATGTCGGCACCCCCAGCGTCAAGGCCCCACTCCCAGCCTTAATCAGGAGCTGATCGGCATGCCCGTGGTAACACCCTTCAAACTTTACGATCTTAGAGCGCCCCGTCACCCCTCTTGCCAGCCGCAGCGCACTCATGGTGGCCTCTGTTCCGGAATTCACCATGCGCACCATTTGCATCGACGGAAACGCTTTCAGGACAACCTCCGCCAGTTCTGTCTCCAATTCCGTGGGCGCACCATAACTCGTGCCGCGTTCAGCCGCTTTCCCAATCGCCGCTATCACTTCCGGATGGGCATGACCAAGGATCAACGGACCCCAGGAACCTACATAATCAATATATTCATTACCATCAATATCCCACATATGCGCTCCGGATGCCCGCTCGATAAATACGGGATCACGACCGACTGAACGAAAGGCGCGTACCGGGGAATTCACCCCGCCGGGGATCACCCGTTTCGCTCTTTCAAAGGCCGCTTTGCTCTTGGTTTCATACATCGCCTTAGCCCGCCTTTCCGTAAAGTCTTATCAATACTCTGACGTTCTATTCCAAACCTTTTTAGGGACTTCCATATTTATCCAACCGCAAGACTCCCACTTCTACAAGTGGGAGTGGGTCCCCCGTACTCTGCTTCGGTGGGGGTAGACTCCCCCACCGAAGTCTCGATGTTCAGCTTGAGCTGAACGAGTTCACTGAACGAGTTCACTCCTCTTCCGCAAAATACTCCATGCTGCTCTTCTTGAGTTCTGCCTGGCTAAATAACATAGCATACCGGGTCACACCCGTCTCACCTGCAATCTTCTCCATGATCGTCTGACAATTCTCTGGAGTATGTCCATGAATCATCGTAAAGAGGTTATACGGCCAATCCGAAAGAGTCGGCCTTTGATAGCAGTGACTTACTTCGCGGAAAGAGGCCATCTTCTCCCCTACCTTCAGGACTTTTGCCTCTTCAACTTGCCAAACTCCCATTGCGTTAGCGACAAACCCGGCTTTTTGGTGCCGGAGCACTGCTCCAAAGCGACGGATAACAGCACTCCTGACCAAGGCCTCTGTGCGCTTGATAACCTTCTCTTCCGACCAATCGATCTGGCGGGCTAAGGCTGCAAACGGAGCCCGTTCATGAGGCAGATCCTTCTGCAAAACCCGGATCAGGGGCCGATCTTCATCCTGCCATCCTCGTTCGGGCGTTTTACCGAGCTGGGGATTGACACCAAAGCTCCCTGCCTGCACCTTCTCTTCAATCTCCACATCCTCTTCGATGTCCTCTTCGATATCCCCTTCGATATCCTCTTCTGTTTCTTTTTCCAGCCATTTCTCCTGACTCATATCGAAATCCACACGAATCTTAAAGACTTTGGTCGCAGGTAGGCTGAACACTTCGATTCCTGCTGCCTCCCGGATACCTTTCAGGGTGTTTTCGGCCTGCTCCCGTGATATAGCGATCAGCGTAAACCATATATTATAGGCATGATTGCGCACATAGTTATGGGTTACCCCTGGAATCTTGGCAAGAAGCCCTGCAACTAAAGAAACCTTGTCCTCTGGTACTTTCGCTGTACAAAGTGTGGAAAAATAACCTAAACGCCGGGAATCAAAAACTCCACCCAGACGGCGGATGACCCCCAGATCATAGAGATGCTGAACTTTAGCCAAGACTTCTTCTTCGCTTACCCCTATGGACTCGCCCAAGATCCGATAGGGCTCAGGATGAATCGGGAATGTGCCCTGGATAAGGTTTAAAAGCTTGCGTTCAATCTTGTCCATACTAGACCCCCTTGCGACCGTGATACAAGCACCATGGTTCTTCCGCCATGTAGTCCCCTTCATGGTAATAGGCCGCCCGCGCCCGGCAGCCCCCACAAATTCGCTTGAACTCACAGCTACCGCATCCTCCCGTGTACTCCAAGGTGCGCAGGGTTTGAAACACCTCATGATCTCGCCAAATCTCGTCAAAGGGGGTAATACGAACATCCCCTAGGGGGATGTTGAGGTAGGCGCAGGGCTGAACAATCCCTTTCGGTCCGATAATACAATAATGGATACCTGCCAAGCAACCCCGGCCAAAACGGACATCCATCCCCATCTGTTTGGCGATGCGCATAAACTGCGGAGCACAGGTTGGCTTCAACTCAATATCCACTGTCTGCTGCTTTTTCATGATTCGGGTCAAGACCTCTTCATAGGCCTCAGCCCGCAAGGATTCTTCTTCGATACTTACAGCCCGTCCAGTCGGGACGAGGAAGAAGAAATGGTGGGCTACTGCCCCTTCAGCCACCGCAAAATCAGTAATGGCTTCGATTTCGTGGGCATTCCAATCCATGACGGTCGTGTGAATTTGGAAAGGAAGCCCAACCTCGCGGCAGTTACGCATCCCTCGCACCGCTTCTTCCCAGGCTCCAGGGTAATGACGAAAGGTATCGTGTTTTTGCTGATCCAACGAATCCAGTGAAATCCCCATACCCATGGCCCCGGCATCTTTCAATTTTTGGGCTAGTTCCAGCGTCAAGAGGGTGCCATTGGTGCCAAACACCGGACGCAGTCCCAACGATTTAGCGTAGGCAACCAACTCGATGATATCCGGTCGCAGCAGAGGCTCTCCCCCGCTGAAAATCATGATTTTAAACCCTGCCCGCGCGATCCCTTCGAGGAGATCCTTTGCTTGTGCAGTATTTAATTCTTCTTCGGCCTTGCAGCCCGCATCGCGGTAACAATGGTCACAGTACATGTTGCAGGCATTGGTTGTATTCCAAGAAACGATCATTACTTCGTCCTCCCTCTGACCTCTGACTTCTGATTCGACCTCCCACAGACACCAAGCACAGACACTCCAGACACTAAGAACCGTCCCCGATGTCTCACGTGACTTCTGACTTCTGACTTCTGGCTTCTATTTCAGCCAGCGCGCGACATCGAGCGCATGATAGGTGATGATAAGATCGGCTCCCGCACGCTTCATCCCCACCAGGGCCTCCATGACCACTCGTTGTTCATCAATCCACCCCTGAAGAGCAGCGGCTTTAACCATCGCATACTCCCCGCTCACATTATAGGCAGCCACCGGAACCCCAAAGCGTTCCTTCGTACGATAAATAATATCCCCATAGGAGAGAGCAGGTTTCACAATGACCAGGTCAGCCCCTTCCTCCATGTCCAAGGCTGTCTCTAACATGGCTTCATTGCCATTCGGCGGATCCATCTGATAGGTGCGCCGATCCCCAAACTGGGGCGTGGATCCGGCCGCATCCCGAAAAGGTCCATAAAATCCAGAGGCAAACTTCGCGGAATAGGCCATGATCGGGATGTGTTCAAAACCTGCTTGATCCAATGCCGCCCGAATAGCAGCGACCCGACCGTCCATCATGTCAGACGGAGCAACCATATCCGCTCCGGCCAAAGCATGCGAAACCGCCGTGCGGGAGAGGAGATCTAAGGTTGGGTCATTGAGAATCAAACCATCTTGGACGATCCCGCAATGGCCGTGATCCGTGTATTCGCAGAGACAGACATCAGTAATCACATAGAGATCAGGGTAGGATTTTTTAGCCAGACGCACAGCTTCCTGGATGATTCCGTGTTCATGATAAGCCCCGCTCCCTTGCGAATCTTTGCTCTCAGGCAAACCGAAAAGAAGAATCGCGGGGATACCCAAAGCGACGACTTCCTTCAAGTCCGCGACAAATTCATCCAACGAGTACTGGAAAACACCAGGCATAGAAGGCACTTCAACTTTTTGGTTTTTACCCGGCATTACAAACATGGGATAGATTAAATCATCAACTTGAATCCGGTTTTCACGCACCATCCGACGGATGGCTTCGCTCGCTCTCAAGCGGCGGGGGCGTCTTGTTAAGTTCATCTTTCCCACTCCCTCATGCTTTGTTTGCGCGACACCGAGAACCGTCCCCGATGTCTCACCCCTTCGCTGACGCTCAGGATGACAACTTCTATATTGCCCCCCAACTTTATCCTGACTCCTGACTCCTGACTCCTGACTCCTGACTCCTAGCCGTTACGTCAGCCCGATCTCTTCGTCCGTTAAATAACAGGCCGGATCCGACTCCCAAAAATCCCCGGTCACCGCCTCTGCCCGGGTGCGGAAGTTGCCATTACAAATGTCCAAAAACTTACAGACCGAACAGCGTCCCTTTAAGAGAGGCTTGCGGTTCTTTAGGCCCGCCAGAATAGGTTGGCTTGTGTCCGTCCAAATCTCCCCAAAGGGCCGTTCGCGTACATTGCCAAAAGTAACGTGCTGAGTAAATTGATCCGGATGGACATTTCCGTAGGGATCAACCTCAGCAAAAGCCATACCCGAACGATTTCCACCGTTGAGGGAAATAAGATTTTTGATGCGTTCAGCCTGTCCTACGTCTTGATTCAAAGCACGAACGTACAAGTAGACCCCATCGCAATGGTTATCCACGGTCAGGATTTCCTTTTTTAACCCCCGTGCCTCATAATCTTCCGTCCGGCGAACAATGATCTCCATCGCATTCCTTGATTCTTCAGGGCTTAAATCATCCTGAATCATCTTGTTCCCGCGGCCTGAATAGACCAAATGGTAGAAACAGACGCGATCAATTTTTTCAGCCTCGATAAAATCAAAAATCTTGTCCATTTCCTCATAATTGTGACGGTTGATTGTAAAGCGCAGCCCGACACGCTGTCCAACCGCCACACAGTTTTGAATCCCCTGCATAGCAGCGGTAAAAGCACCCTCTTTGCCACGGAACTTGTCATTGACATCCCGTAGCCCGTCCAGCGAAATCCCCACATACCCGACCCCGATCCCTTTTAAGCGCCGGGCCACGTCCGCTGTAATGAGAGTTCCATTGGTAGAAAGCGTGGTTCGGATGCCTTTGCTGATGGCATATTCCGCAAGTTCGAAGAAATCCGGGCGAATCAGGGGTTCCCCGCCGGAGAAGAGGAGTACGGGCACTCGAAAAGCTGCCAAATCATCAATAAATTCTTTGGCTTCCTTGGTCGTCAGCTCTCCCTCATACTTGCGGGCATCCGAATCCATGTAACAGTGGGCACACTTCAGGTTGCAGGTGCGGGTAGAATTCCAGACGACCACAGGTCCAGAACCCGTAGTGGTTCCATGTAAGGCTCCTCTCGACTGCTGGCTGTAGCGGAGGGAATCCCCAAAGTACTCTGTGTTATATAGAAGCTTTGTGACGCTGATCATACTCTAACCCCCTCAATCAAGGATTCGATCAACCCCTCAATGGTGTAATGAAGGGCTTCTCCATCAATGGTCAGCCCGAGTTCGCGGGCTGTGGCACTCGTGATCGGACCGATGGAAAAGAGCTTAATTCCCTCTAAGAGCGAGATTTCCCCGCCGATCAGTTTGATAAAGTTTTTCACCGTAGACGAACTCGTAAACGTGACCGCATGAACCGCTTTCTCCGCCAGCAAATCGTGCAGTTCTGCCCCGCCTTGCCCCATGACCGTTCGATAAGCCGGGACATCCCAAACTTCCGCTCCGAGCGCTTTCAAGGATTCCGGCAAAATGTCGCGCGCCTCTTCTGCCCGTGCCAAAAGTACCCTCTGCCCGCGCAAAACCCGGCTGGCCAAACCGCTGATGATCGCCTCGGCCCGATATTCAGGAGGAACGAAAGCGACCTTCAACCCACGTTCTTGAAGGGCGCTCTGCGTCACTGGCCCGATGGCGACCAACTCGATTCCAGCCAATTCCCGGATGTCTTTATCCTGTCGCTCAAATTCTTTAAAGAAGGCTTCAACCCCATTGACACTCGTAAACACCAACCATTCAAAGGTTTTAATTTTTGCGATCGCCTTGGCCAAATGCTCTGGCTGGGTTGGAGCTGCCAGCTCAATGGCTGGGAATTCCCACGCCTCTCCACCTAAATCCTCGATCGCCTTGGAGAGGGTGCTCGCTTGGTTCCGCGCTCGGGTCACAATGATCCGAGCGCCGAAAAGGGGCTTTTTCTCTAACCATTGTAGTTTTTCCCGGAGGGACACGACATCGCCCACAATGATAACAGATGGCGAAGAGAAACCTTGTTTCTCAGCCTGTTTTGCTATTTCATCAAGTTGGGATACCAAGGTCCGTTGTTCTGGCCTGGTTCCCCATTGTATGACTCCTGCCGGAGTATCCGGCCTACGGCCATGCTGAATCAGTTTTTCCCCGATGAGAGGCAGGTTTTCCATGCCCATAAGAAATACCACGGTTCCATTTCCTTGGGCCAACAGTTCCCAAGGAATGGCCGAGGCATTCTTCGTCGGATCTTCATGCCCTGTGACAACCGTAAACGTAGAAGTTAAGTCGCGGTGAGTTACCGGAATGCCGGCATAGGCAGGAACCGCGATGGCCGAAGTGATCCCTGGTACCACTTCATAGGGAATCCCTGCGTCCAGCAAGGCCTCGGCTTCCTCACCCCCGCGTCCAAAAACGAAGGGATCTCCCCCTTTTAAGCGGGTGACAATCTTCCCTTCCCGGCTCTTTTGCACCAAAACCTCGTTAATCGCGTCCTGGGTGAAGGTATGCCGTTCCGGCGATTTGCCAACATAGATCCGTTCACAGTCTGGCCGTGCTAAGCTCAGTAAACGTCTGGAGACTAATCGATCATAGACTAAAACATCGGCCTTCCCGATGCACTCTGCCCCTTTTAAGGTCAGCAAACCCGGATCACCGGGGCCGCCACCGACTAAATATACATATCCCTGGCCCAATCGACACACTCCCATCCCATTATTTCTACGCAAGGTCTCCTAAACCCATAGCGCTCTATCCAGCGGTCGGCAGTTCACGCCTTTCATCAGCGAATCGCCTGCAAGATGGCCTGCGCCCCCTGGGCCAATAGGTTATCAGCTACTTCCAAGCCCACTTGCACAGGGTCAAACCCCTGAGCCTCTGCACGTAGCATTGCCTTGCCATCCAAACTGGCTACCATACCCTTTAACACGATCCTATTCTCTCGTATTTCTGCCAGTGCCCCTATCGGAACCTGACAGCCCCCTTCAAGGCGGCGCATCAAGCTGCGCTCGGCTAACACCGCCCTTTCTGTCTCATGGTCATTGAGAATGCTTAACATCCGAGCCATCTCCGAACGGTTCTCGGCAATCTCCACAGCGATGCACCCTTGTCCAACAGCGGGCAGGACCCACTGAGTGGGAATAACCTGGGTAATCCGTTCTTCCCAGCCGAGGCGCTTGACCCCAGCGGCTGCCAGAACTATGCCGGCGAGGTCTGACCTCTGCAGTTTTTGCCATCGGGTTTGCAGGTTGCCCCGCAGATCCGCAAACTCTAAATCTGGGCGCATGTGCTGGAGCTGAGCCTTGCGCCGAAGACTGCTGGTTCCGATGACCGACCCGGGCGGCAAATCCTCCAGCTTTGTGCCGTTTTTGCCCAAAAACACATCCCGGGGTTCCTCCCGCTGGCAAAATGCCGCCAGCATTAACCCTTCCGGAAGCATGGTGGGCAAGTCTTTCAGACTGTGTACTGCTAAATCGATATCCCGACCCAAAAGCGCCTGTTCCAGTTCTTTGGTAAACAGTCCTTTATCCCCGATCTTGGCTAAAGGAACATCAAGGATCTTATCCCCTTTTGTCTTCACTGGAATTAGCTCAAAATGCTGACTTGGATACGCTTTCTCCAGTTGGGAACGTACCCATTCGGCCTGCCACTTTGCTAGACTGCTGTCCCGCGTTCCGATGGTGACGGTGCTCATTCCTGCCTCCCCTTGCCCAGCGAGTGTTGCGCGAGTATGCGTAAAGGCCGTTCAACCTCTTCCTGTACATCAATATCAAACAGATTCTGGAGGATTTCGGTGTAGAGATGTCCTTGCCGGGTAGTAGCATACTCCTTCAGGTTCTTAATCGGAGTATGGAGGATTTGATTGACAATCGAGTTAGCCAGCGAGCGGACCACTTTTTCCTGTTTCGGTGTCAGCCCCCCCAGCCGTTCCAAAGCCCGTGCCAATTGAACCTCCTTGATCTGTTGCCCCCGCTCCTGAAGGGCCACGATGGTCGGAATCACGAACAAGGAATTATGCCATTTGAGAAACTGAGACATTTCTTCCTCAATGATCCCTTCCGCCTGGTGGGCTGCTGCTTCCCTTGCCTGCTGGTGCTGATCCACGACTCCCCGAAGATCGTCAATATCATACAACGTGATCCCCGGAATATCACCTACTGAAGGATGGATGTCCCGAGGAACGGCGATATCAATGAGCAGGAGTGGCCTTCCTTTTCTAGCCTGCATCGCACGCTCGATTTGATCAGGCAACAAGATGAAGTTGACGGAAGCCGTTGCCGAGATCACAATATCCGCTAGGGCTAAACACCCCTCTAACTCCTCATACGGAACAGCATTCCCTCCGCACTCAGCTGCCAATTTTAAGGCGCGCACATGTGAACGGTTAGACACAACCACCCCGCAGGCCCCGGCAGCAACTAAGTGCTTGGTCGTCAAAGCGCTCATCTCGCCCGCGCCAACGACCAAGATGTATTTTTCATTGAGAGAACCGAAGGCCTGCTTGGCCATCTCCACCGCTGTATAACTGATGGAGACAGGATGTTGATCAATTTGGGTTTCAGTCCGCACTCGTTTGCCAACAGTTAACGCATTTTGAAAGAAAACATTCATGACTTTATTGGTCACTCCCGCTTGCGCCGCTTGTTCGTAGGCCTTAGCAGCCTGGCCCAGAATTTGCGTTTCTCCCAACACCATCGAATCCAAACCCGAAACAACGCGGAAGAGATGACGGACCGCATCATAGAGGGTGTGGACATAGAGGTACTGCAAAAGCTGTCCTTCTTCCAGTTCAGCATGACGGGACAAGAATTCCATGATGGATTTCTGACCGATTTCCACATCCGTCGTTGCCGCATAAACTTCAAGCCGATTACAGGTAGTCATGATTACCACCCCTTGTAATCCCGGGTAATCCCTTAGTTCTTGCAGTACACTTTGAATTTTGCTATGATGAAAACTCATTCTTTCCCGGACTTCTACGGGGGCAGTGCGGTGGTTTAAGCCAACAACGACCGGAAACACTGTTCAACCACCTCTTTCGCTTCATTCATCCGCTTTTCTAAAATCAACTGCCTGACTTCCCCATCGGTAACTCTGGCCCAAAAAGCCGCTCTCGCCTTAAGCGGCAAGTGCATCTTGACTTCTTGACGCCAATCTCTTAATAAGGCCAGATATGCTGCCATCTCCTCCCCGTAGATCCCTTCAAGTTCTCGCCGAATCTGCTTGGCAACCAAGGGGCTGCTACCTCCGGTAGAGACAGCAATAGAAAGTTCCCCCCGACGCAGAATCGCTGGCACGATAAAGCTACATTTTTCCGGATCATCCACCACATTGACCGCACGCCCTGCCTGGCGGGCTTCTTTTGCCACTAGGGCATTTACAGCTTCATGTTCCGTACAGGAGAAGACCAATACCGCATCCTCCAGATCCCCACTCTGGTATTCTCGTGCTTCCCAACGACAACGACCTTCGCTGACCAAAGCTTGCAGCTCCGGGCTAAGCTGAGGGGCAACAATGCGCACGCTGGCCCCGTACTCCAAAAGGGTTTCAACCTTACGCCCAGCGACATGTCCTCCTCCAACTACCACAACCGGCTGTGCCTGCAAATTGATAAAAATGGGATAGTAGCGTGGCATATTCTTCCTCACTTCAATGCAATATTATTTAACTATTCGACTCTTGTAAAGACTTCCCTGCAAAGCTTTACGAGTTTTGCAGGTTTTTGCTTAAGATGCATATGAATGAAGTCCCGGCAGAAAGTAATTGACCCCAAAGAAAGTAAACAAGACCGCCAAAAAACCCAATACCGCCAACCAAGCTGCCCTTTTCCCTTGCCAGCCATACATCAGGCGGGCGTGTAAATATCCGGCGTAAATAATCCAGGTAATTAAGGACCAGGTTTCCTTCGGATCCCATGACCAATAGGTACCCCAAGCATAATTAGCCCAAACCGCTCCCGTCAGAATAACCAGCGTCAACATCGGAAAGGCAAAGCCCACAACTTTATAGGCGATTTCATCTAAAACTAAAGTTGAAGGGAAACGAACAATGATGCCTTTATTTGGCCGATCTTTAAGCAGGTACATGATTCCTAAACCAAAGGAAATGGCAAAAGCACCGTACGCCAGCATCGCCGTCAGGACATGAATTGTCAGCCACTGGCTTTTCAGTGCCGGCGGAATAGCCTGTGCTACCCGATCCTGCGGTCCCATTTTTAAAATGACAAAGCCTAATAAGAGGATCACAATTGGAAAAACAAAACTGCCTAAGGCCTTTAATTTATACTTAAATTCCGTAAAGAGATAGACTGCGACAATCCCCCAACAAAAGGTCAGGATAAATTCATAAGCATTTGAAAGCGGTGGTCTTTGGGCGATAATCGTTCTGAGGATAATCGCCACTGTGTTGGCCGTTAACCCCAAGATCGCCAAAACCGTCGCCAACCGTCCGAACCACTCCTTTTTCAAAGCCAGCCAAACCCAATAACCAAGCATACTGAAAAAATAGGATAATACCAAACCATATAAGCTGAATACTTCCCCATTTTTTAACGCCTCATTCATGTTATTCCTCTCCTTTCGGCAAAGCGTACTCCGCTTTAATCGTTAAACTGAGGGAGTTTAGGTCTTCTTGTGCCTTAGAACTTCGCTTGCCGGCGGCTGCGCCGATGACGACTAGAGATTGTTCTTCATCCCATACTCCAGTAAGCATGAGTGGACGCCAGTAAAAAGATAGCAACAAGCCCAAGAGAAGCAAAAAACTTCCCAGCCAAACAATCCCTACACCCGGGTCTTTTTTTACCTGCAACCCGGTAATCGGGACGAGCCCCTCAAACTTCAAGGTATAGGCATTTTCGATGTTGGCTGTTTCTCCCATCTTGAGTTGGGCCGTTTTTACCGGTTCAGGGGCGTTCCCCTTGTAGACTTGATAAAGGACAATCAAATCTTGCGGATCCGTCTTCATGGCCGCTACGATGAGATAAAGATCGGTTCCCGGAGCTTGAAAGTAATTTTCCCCTCTATTTTGTAAGACCGCCGGCATGTGTTGGCCCTTGTAATCCACGTCAAACTTCGCACCCTGAGAAAATTGAGCCTGATAAAAGGTTACCCCGTGATAGCTAAAAGGATGATTGACTGAGAGTGTACGCCGAACCACCTCTTGACCATTTTCCAGGACACTAAGGTCAGTATACCAATTATCCCGTTCTCCATTGGGAAGGATTCGATCTTCAGCCGCATTAATCTTAATGGCAAAATTCTCGCTAATCTGTCCTTTAGTCAAATTAATCTTTTGTATGGGCACCGTACTTCCGATCCCAGCGGATAAAAAACCCTTAAAACCGGCAATGGATCCAAGTAATGCTCCCGCAATCAGGATCACAAAAGCGATATGCGTGATGAAAGAGCCCCAGTTCCCCCACCGTTTTTTTTGGGCCAGAAACCGCCACGCCCCGGAATCCGCGTTTTGCGTTATTCTATAACCATGTTGGCGTAGAACCTTTAAGATACTTGCTTGTAATCCTTGTTTTTCGCCACTAAGCTGCACTTGAATTTTAGCCGGAACTTCAGCCGCATTGGCGGGCAAACTGGGCTTAAATGTCTTTTGATAAACCCCCCCAAACCGCTGGACACTACAAACGACCAAATTGATACAGAGTAACCCTAGCAAGAATTCAAACCAAACACTGGTGTAAAGATGGGCTTGGGGAATCAAGGTGCCGACACCGGCACTCACGGCAATAACCCCCAGCAAAAACAGCCCAGTCTTCATGGAACTGAACAGGTTCCAGAGTTTATCAATGATTCCTTCATCGCTATGAGGCATTAGATTAACCTCCACTCCCTTTGTACTCAGAACACAACGGAGAAATTCTTATCCTTATCATTCTACTACAAATTCATTCCCGTGACCAACCGTTTCCCATGCTAAAACGCAAAAGTGGCCTTGGTAAAGCCTCACTGCGATTACCAAGGCCGTATGAACTCGTTTGCCTAATACTAGTTATTTTTCGCTCCATCCTGAACCCAGTTTGTCATGGTTTGAATTTGATCCTTGCTCAACGGTTCTTGCCCCACGGGCATTTGCGGTTGCTTGCTGCCATCAATATTTTTTATCAGGGTACTGGCGCCAGGATTACCAGGAGACACTTTCTCCACCGTATTACTATAAGTGGCTATCTCGGCGTGACATTGCACGCATTTGCTTTGTAATATAGGTTGGATATCTTTTTTATAACTGGGATGGGCCACAACGCCTGTCGCCGCTAACGGTTTTGGAACAGAACTCATCCCTTGATAGGTCAAAAATATCATGCCCACGACGAGAGCGGCTGCCACACCCAAGGCGAGCGGACGTTTTTTCGGACTGCGGCTCGGATTGCGATCCAACCAAGGTAACCCAAAGAGTACCACCATAGCAACCACCGGGAGCCCTACCATGGCAATGACGTCTAAGGAACCTGGGAAGTATTTGAGAAGTTGATAGACTCCGAAGAAGTACCAAGCGGGCTCTGGAATATAATGGCTCTTATTCAGAGCATCAGCCGGATCTCCAAGTCCTTTAGGATAAATACCCGCTAAGATCCAAATGCCTACAGCGACAATCAAAACCACGATAATCATGCGCAAGGCCACGTCCGGCCAGAAGGGTAAGGATTTCTTACTCACATCTTCTCCCCGCTTGTGGGCCTCACTCAATTCATCGGTTGACGACATGCCCTGCCGTAAAACAAAGAAAAAATGAGGCATGAAAGCCAAGAGGATGATGGCGGGGAGCACCAACATGTGCACTGAATAGAACCGGGTTAAAGTCGCTCCAGTGACTTGAGCTCCATCCCGTAAGAAGCGGACCAGAAAATCACCGATACCAGGCACAAATCCAGCCATCGCCGTTCCCACTGTGGTTGCCCAATATCCTTCCTGATCCCAGGGCAGCAAGTAACCCGTAAAGGCCAGTCCCATGGTCCCGATCAGTAGAAAAACCCCGGCAATCCAAGTCAATTCACGGGGCCGTTTATACGCACCTTCGTAAAAAACACGTAATAGGTGCATGATCACCAAGACCACCATGAAGTCCGCACTCCAAGAATGCAGGGAACGGACATAATTGCCAATCGGTGAGGCTTGTAGCGCTTGAATACTGCTATAGGCTTCGGCCGCCGACGGCTTATAAACCGTGGCCAAGAGAATTCCGGTCAGTGCTTGACTGATAAACACAAAGAGGGTGGCAAAACCTAAGTAATCTAAAAAATTGCTGCGTTTGGGTACCGGATGTTCAAACAGGGAGCTCATCAGCCCGCTTATATTTAATCGTTCGTCCAACCATTTCATCATACCAGCATCCCACCAATCAGCACATTAGTACCCTCGATTTTGACCACACGGCGACGCAGCGATTTGGGCGGCGGCCCGGCAAGGACGGTGCCCTTCAGGTCGAAAACCCCGCCATGACAAGGACAGATAAATCGCTTACTGGCTGCTACCCAATTAACGGCACATTGTAAATGCGTGCAGTGAAAATCCAGGGCGATTACTCCTTCAGATCCCAGATTCACGATGTAAACGCCCTCTTCGACGCCCGATCCTTTATAACTTACTAAAGTCGGAGTGTTGACCGGAAACTTATCCAAATTGCCCACGGACTGCAGCTCCGTTGCGCCTGATGCCGCCGGTGGATTCAAAAAACTGCCCAAGAGACTCACATAGGTTGCCCCGAGAGCAGCACCGACCGTCCCTATTCCTAAAGTCAAAAATTTACGTCTACCTATCGAAGCCGAATTTTTCTCTTGATTAGGTCCTTCCATTCTTTGATTTTCTCCTTTCCTGGACATGTTTTGGGAAATGTCTGTCTTTGCATTCTCTAATTAAACAGACGAGGTTCACCTCACATAATTCGGTGAACCCAGTCTTTTTTCATGTCAGATAGTGAATGAACCTTTGAATCAGCTAGTTTACTTTATTTGAGATCGCTCGGCTCAGACTTTAAAGTATAGTCAACGTGTGTATTGGCGGGTGCATCTTTTTTAACAATCTTAATGAACTTGTAACCCATAGAAGCGTGGCAGCCGTTACAATTGTCGATCACCGAAGTATAAGCTTTATCGAAAGCAGCAAGATCTTTAGCCGCAATCGCGTCATTTACCGGTTTGAAAGAAGTTGTATAAAAAGATTCCCACATTGGATATTCTTTGGGTTTTGTCACTTTGGCAGGAGCCATCGCTTTATTCATGTAACTGGACATATAAGCGGCTAAACCCCAGTTACCACCTTTAGCGGCCGCCTGTATGTTTTCGAAACGGTCTCCGACTTCCCGCATCGGCACAGCAAATTTAGGGATTGTGCCTTTAATCTCATCAATTTGTTTTTGTAGGTCAGCAGTATTGGCTGTGGCAGCCGGAGCCGGAGCCGGTGTCGGTGCTGGAGCCGGAGCGGATTGCGCAGCGCAACCCGTTAAGGTCAGCGCGCCAAGAACGACGAGCATTGCGAGTTTGTTAATCTTTTTCAATCCATTTACCTCCCTAACCAAATTAAAGTTTTACGCCAGTCCGAATAACTAAGAATAAATCCCCCTTTCCCATCTTTTTATCCGAACTACCCTAACTTATTCTCACATAATATGTGCAAAAAAACAGGACGTATACATCCTGTTTTTTTAGTACATATGTCAGGGATAATTTGTCCTGATCGTCTTAAACCCAAGAACTTAAATGTTTTTCATGGACATAATTGGCTAATTGAACCCGGCTGGTGAGATTAAGCTTATGCAAGATACTGCTGACATGATTACGAACCGTGTGTTCACTCAAATAGAGTTCCTGGGCAATTTCCCGGTTACTTTTACCTTCAGCAACTTTAAGCAAGACCTCCTTCTCCTTCTTGGTTAAGATCTCTTCCTGAAGCATACTGTGTGAGAGCTTACGCACCCGGCTCAGGACATTCAATGCCAGAGCCGGATCCAACAAAGCTTCACCGTGCAGCACTTTTCCGACTGCTTCCCTTAACCCTTCCCGGCTGATTTGTTTAAGCAGATAACCGGAAGCACCAGCCTCGATTGCCTCGATCACAGCCTGTTCATCTTCATAGGATGTTAGCATGAGAATTCGCACTTCAGGATACTCTTGTTTGATCAGCCGGCAGACCTCGATGCCGGTTCCATCAGCCAAGCGCACATCCAGCAAAACAATATCCGGTACCCTCTGCCTGACTAAACGCAAAGCCTCAGTCACCCCGCTAGCTTCATGAATCACCTCATACTCTGAATCCTCTAATAAGACTCTTAAGCCCATTCGCACAACATCATGGTCATCAACAATCATTACTTTATACTTGCTCACAAAGTTCCACCACCCTATCCAAATGTAGCTTGACGCACGTCCCTTTGGCCGTACCCTCAATCTGAAAACTTGCCGACAACTGTTGTGCACGATATTGCATACTCCGGATCCCGTGCCCGGTTAAATTTATTTCCTGAAAATTATCATCTGCTTTTATGGCCATATTCCCTATACCGTTATCCTTAATCAGCAGATTGAATTGCGTGTTATCTCCCAAAGCTTCGACCTCAATGTGCGCACAATCGGCGTGACGGGTGGCATTAGCTATCGCTTCCTGCACAATGAACAAGCTATGCTCTTGACCTCCCGGTAATAAGGCAAACCAGACCGGGATTTCTATCTGGTATGTGATGCTAACCTGTGGACAGGCTTCACGAAAATACTCAAGAATTTCGATTAACTTTTCTTTAAATTCTTCCTGGCCAAAATTTTCTGTTTCTAAGCCATGAATATAACGACGTAAAGAAGCAATAGTTTCATTTAGCTGGACATTTACTTTTTCAATCAGCTCTTTGCTCCGCAACGGCTTTTTATTTATTAATTCGACTGCCCGTTCCAGAAGCATTCCCGAACCATAAATTGCCTGAATCGCACCGTCATGAATATCATTGGCAATCCGCTTCCGTTCGCTGAAAACCAATTGTAACGCCTCAATTTTCTCGATATTATGGGCATATTCCATGCGGAAAATCACAAGAATTCTGACAACAAACCAGCTTAACACCAAACTCAAGAGTGCTCGTACAATTTGGGCAGGGATATGAAACACCATTAAAAAAGTTTGATAGTTCAAGATATTGCTAGGAAAAAAATCTTCCCGAGGTACAATTAAACCTGAAACTGCACTATATATGAGCATGACTATCCCGGCATCCCTGAAGTTGCGGTATATTTTCTCTCCCCAATTAGCAACTTCAACCTGTCTGCGCCAAATTCCCAGGCCGGAAATTAAGGCTCCGGGGAAACCTAAAAGATAACGCTCCCAAATTTCACTGTCAACATACCAAACAGCGAGCGGCTTTGTTAAAAAAAAATAAATAAAATAGGTAAACCAAACCAATAAGATTCCAAGCGGCACTCCTACGTATAGTTGCACATTGTTTGTATACTGTCTTAAGCCAAAAGCTAAGAGAAAGGCAAAAGAACTGGCCGTAAGGGTTAAATGAATAACCGATAAATTGACAAGGTATTCCTCATGCCCCGCAGCTTGCAAAGGTACAAAAATATAGCCCCATTCAGAAGCTCCATGTAAAATGCCAAAAAAAGCCAATAGCCACAGTGTCTTGGCAAAACTCAACTGGCTTGGTTGCATGATCTGAACGATGATCGCTACTCCCATGGTAAAGAAACCCAGCCCATAAACTAAATATAAAGCATTCATATCAAAAATAGGAATCCCCCCCCAAAGTCAGCTAGTATCATGCAAGATATACGCCATCAAGCAAGCGAAATCCTCTTCCTTTCCATCTCACATAACTCAAATTTCGAAAGCCCTTAGCCTTTATCCAAATAAACCTCACACCCAGAGGGGAGTGAGGTTTTTCTCTATCCCTTTAAAATTTGCGTACTCCGATAAAATCAGCCAATTCTTCGAGTGCTTTGCGAGTCGCCACGTCAGGCAACTCCAGAAGGTGTTTCTTCGCCTTGCGAATATATAACTCTACCCAACGCATGGATGCTTCAATCGCACCCGAGGCTTTGATTAACGCCACTACCTCTTGGACTTCAGCTTGGTCCTTGTCCCGCTCGCTCAATAAATCCCGCAACTTTTCTTTGTGCGTAGATTTTTCCAGGGCGAGAATCACCGGTAAAGTCATAATCCCTTGTTGGATGTCACCGCCTATCGGTTTCCCCAACTCACTCTGCTTGGCTGTGATATCGAGGACATCATCCACGATTTGAAATGCCATCCCTAAGGCATGCCCATAAGCCCCTAAGGCCCATGCCTGGCGTGCAGACGCCCCACTCGCCAAGCCTCCCAGTTTGCAGCTGGCAGAAATAAGGAGTGCTGTTTTCCGTTTGATCCGATAATAGTATTGCTTCATATTCTGCTTAATGTCGAATGAAGATTTAATTTGCTGGATTTCCCCTTGGCACATCTCGATACTCACCTCGGCGAGGATCCGAGCAATCACCGGATGGTCGATCCGGGAAATCAGGACTAAGGACTTCGCCAAAAGATAATCTCCGGTTTGTACAGAGACGATATTGCCCCACTTCGCTTTGACCGTCTCGCGGCCCCGCCGGGTCATGGACGCATCCACCACATCATCATGCACCAGCGTGGCCATATGAATAAGTTCCAAAGCCATGGCAATCGGGAGCAACTTCTCTAGAGAGTAATCATAAAATTTGCCGGCCAATAAGGTGAAGGCAGGGCGCAACCGCTTGCCACCTGCAGCCAGGAGATGAACGGACGATTCATTCAGTATAGGGTAATCCGTACTGACAAAGCGTCTCAGCTCCTCCTCAACCCGCTGCAAATCTGAATTGATCTGATTGAATAACCAAAGTTTTTTCAAAACCGGCTCACCTGCTCGCACCCTTTTCTTCGTAAGTTACCATGCCCGGAGGCAGTTCAGCCAACGGATCATCCTCTCTCCCCGATAGATCCTCAGTTTGGCTGTCTTCTTGAGCCACATGCTCTGCATTCTCTGCCGCAGCCGGGCTACTGACTTCGGTCGCTGGCTTGCCGTCATACGTGATAAGGTCGTGCTGCTCACGATCGGGGGCATCCGCCTTCTCTACCGCAGTCCGCTGTGTCGTTTCTTCGAAGGCCTTATTTAGGGTATCCATCGGGCTGTCCACAATATCTTTAAACCCATCCGTCAATTCGCTCGTCGCTTTACGAATTTCATAGACGATTTTGCCAACTGCCCGAGCGATATCCGGTAAATCTTCAGGACCGAAAAGGATTAAGGCGATGGCCATCAGAAGCACAATTTCGCTGAAATTCATCACGTTCCCCCCGTTCTTAGGCCGCAGTTTCCTTCTTCTTCCGCACGGCTAAATATCCCAGCCAGATACTGATCTCATAAAGCATATACATGGGACCAGCCATGAGGGCTTGAGTGAACAAGTCCGGTGTGGGAGCCAAAACAGCCGCCAATATGATGATAATAAACAAGGCCCAACGGCGCTTTTTTGCTAGGGTCTTAGGCGAAACCAGGCCGATGCGTACAAGAATGAGCAGGACAATGGGGAGCTGAAACACAAGCCCAAAGGTCAGTAGGAAGGTCAGTATAAAGCTCAAATACGATGTTTTCGTCACAAAGGGCGTGGAAGCAACCCCTCCGCTGCCCGCCAATAGAAGAAATTTTATCCCAACGGGGAGCACAAAGAAGAAACAGAAGGCTGCTCCCCCAATGAACAGCAAGATGGAACTGGGGACAACAAGATAGAGAACCTTGCGCTCGTTTTGCTTGAGGGCAGGCAGAACAAATCCCCAAATTTGCCACATAAGAATCGGCAGTGCGAAGACGATACCAATGACGAGGGCAACTTTGACTTTGACGAGCACGGGTTCCATCGGCGTCGTCGTGATAAAGGAGATCTTATCAAGCTGAACGACAGGCCGAGCTAGAAAAGCAAACCCCAAGTCACTGAGAAACCAGCCAACGATGGTTCCAAGAGCAACCGCATAAGCAGAGATGATTAAGACCTTGCGCAACACTTTGATGTGATCCAAGAGCGGCAAATTTACATCACCGCGAGGTCTTCGACGCATCCGCCCACTCCCTTCCTAATAAACATGCAACCATTCGTAGAAAGTATTTCGCTGTACGGCCTCATAGCCGGCATCTTGAATACAATGTAATATCTCTGGAAGTGGAACCCGTGTTTGGACTCCAGCTGCTCTGACCACATTCTCCTCCAACATGGTGGAGCCGAAATCGTTGGCCCCGAAACGCAAGGCCACTTGAGCCATTTTGGCCCCCTGTGTCACCCATGATGCCTGAATGTTGGGGACATTATCCAGCATCAAGCGGGCCACGGCTAAAGTCCGGAGATAGTCCACCCCAGACGCTCCCTCTCCCCCTAATTCCGTGTGTTTCGGGGCAAAACTCCAAGGGATAAAGGCCGTAAAACCTCCGGTTTCATCTTGAGCGTCACGCACCCGCACCATGTGTAAGACGCGTTCTTCGAGGGTTTCAATATGCCCGAACATCATGGTTGCGGTCGTTCTCAAGCCGATTCGGTGAGCGGTGGTCATAACCTCCATCCATTGCTTCCAGCCAATTTTATGAGGGCTAATCCGCTGTCGCACCCGGTCATCCAGAATTTCCGCACCCCCGCCTGGGATCGAATCCAGCCCTGCTGCCTGCAAGCGGCGGATCACGGTTTCCACGCTGAGGCCTGACTTATGGGCAAGATCCCAAATTTCCGGTGGACTAAAGGAATGAATGTGGATCGCATACTTGTTCTTAATCCCGCGCAGCATCTTCTCAAAGTAGGTTAACGTAAGTTCGGGATGTAACCCCCCTTGGATTAGAAGTTGGGTTCCCCCTAACTTGATCGTCTCTTCAATTTTAGCATGTAAATCCGCTTCTGACAAAACATAAGCTTCCGGGTGATTTTCTTCCCGATAAAATGCACAAAACTTGCACTGGCAGGTGCAGACATTCGTATAGTTAATATTCCGGTCAATAACAAAGGTAACGGCTTTTTGCGGGCGCATGTGTTTCCTAATGCGATCCGCTGCCTGGCCAAGGGCTAAGAAATCCGCGTGCGTCAGAAGCATAGTCCCTTCCTCAAGCGACAGGCGCTCGCCGTGCAATCGTTTTTCTAAAATCTCCATCGTTTTGGCCTGCATTGCTTAACCCCCTTATTTATAAGTTCTGCGTACATGATAGAGGGTATCCCGCTCTACTGCAATTCGGCCTGCTTTTTCGATGAGGTTAATCAGCGCCCGCTTTGTCATCCTCTGCTCCGTATCCGCGCCCGCAGCATGAATAATCCGTTCTTGAACCACGGTTCCATCCAAGTCATCCACACCGAAATTCAAGGATACTTGTGCCAGTTTCGGGCCCAGCATCATCCAAAACGCCTTGATGTGGTCGAAATTATCAAGCATGATTCTGGAGACCGCGAGCATTTTTAAATCCTCAAACCCGGTAGTACTCCCAACCCCCATATCCCCTTCCAAAGCCGTATGCTTGGGATAAAACGGGAGCGGAATGAAGGTCAAGAAGCCCCCTGTGCGATCCTGTAAATCTCGAAGTTTCAGGAGATGATCGATCCGTTCTTGCATGGTTTCAATATGGGCGTAAAGCATCGTCGCATTGGTCCGCATCCCTAAAGCATGAGCGGTTTCCTGAATCGCCAACCAGCGTTCTCCAGAAATCTTCTTCTCGCATATCTTTTCGCGTACCCGGGGGGAGAAAACCTCAGCCCCCCCTCCAGGCAAAGCATCCAACCCCGCTTGCATCAACTGTAGCAGCACATCCCGAATCGATTTTCCGGTGATCTGGCTGAAATAATCGATTTCCACAGCGGTAAAGGCCTGTACACAAGCCTTAGGATGAATGGCTTTCACCCGCCTCAACATGTCCAGGTAATATTCAAATGGCAAATCCGGATTGAGCCCGCCGACAATGTGAACCTCTGCGGCTCCGTCAAGGGCCGCTTCCTGAGCCGCTTTTTCGATGTCTGAGAGGGCCAATGTAAACGCGCCAGGGTCGTCCTTCTTCACCCCATAGGCGCAAAACTTGCAAAGATTGACACAGACATTGGTATGATTGATATGGCGATTGACAATAAAAAACACTTTATCTCCGTTTTTCTGCTCCCGGATCTGATTGGCCATATAACCGAGAGCGAGAATATCCCGGCTCTCCATCAGCCTTACCCCATCAGCAAAAGCTAATCGCTCCCCTGCTTCAACTTTCTCGATTAGATCATAAAGTTCACTGTGCCTAAAAAGCGAGCGCATACCTGCACTTCCTTATCCTTAAAGTTGAATACACTGTCTAGCCGAAAACCGATAAATCCAAGACGGAAAATACAAACATTAAAACGCTTAAATACCCATTCAGGTTAAAAAACGCGATCCCCACCTTGGTAAGGTCAGCCGCTGAAACTAAGCGGTGCTGACGGAAAAGGAGTAAAATCGCAATCCCCACTCCGGCATAATACAAAACGTGGAGCTGTAAGAGCAAGCCAACTGCAATGAACAGAAGAGGGGCAACGATGTGCAACAAGCCGGATATTTCCAGCCCCCTCTGCATTCCGAAGCGGGCCGGTATCGAGTGTAGCCCTTCTTGGCGATCAAATTCCACATCCTGACAGGCATAAACGATGTCAAATCCTGCAACCCAAGCGACAATCCCCAGCCCCAAGAGCACTGGGGGAAGCGCCCAATGCCCAGTGATGCCAATCCAAGCCCCGATCGGTGCTAATCCCAAGGCAACACCTAAAACAAAATGGCAGGCCCAGGTAAACCGTTTCGTATAGGAATAAAACACCAGAAAAAACACAGCGATCGGCATCAGCTTTAAAGCAAGCAGATTGAGCTGATAAGCAGAATATCCGAGCAACAAGAACGAAAGGACAACGTAAATGTACACTTCTCCAACTCCCAGCAGGCCAGAAGGCAATGCCCGTACAGCCGTCCGAGGGTTGCGCGCATCAATATGGCGATCAAGCAAACGGTTTAGCGACATGGCCGCTGTCCGTGCCCCCACCATAGCCAGGGTAATCCAAAGAAGCTTGGAGGCGCTGGGAAGACCCCGCGAGGCTAAAAAAGCACCCAAATAGGCAAATGGAAGTGCAAAAACCGTGTGTTCAAATTTAATCATTTCCAGAAAAATTTTAAACTTCTGCATGTCATACTCCTCATGCTTCGCTTACGGTTCTTTAGGGCAAAGTTCTGCTGACATATAATCAATCAACTCTAACAAGGGGCTAACTTCGAGCAGCTGCGGGAATTCCTGCGCCATATGTCTTGCCTTAGCCAAATACGCTTCAACCATAGGTCTTTCCAGACCTTGACCACAAGCAGCCCAGGCCAATCCGAGTTCCCAACCCAGTTTCTCGGCCACATCTTGAATATGCTGAGCCGCCCCAGCCAGTTCAGCACTAAGGCGGGCTGCCAAACCCGTTAGCGCTGCCCGTTCCTGTTCCAGGATCCGTATCCACTCCTCCCGTCCGATTTCCCGACCCTGAGCCAACCAGCGGGATATCCCCCCTTGGCTCATCGTGGCGATAACTTCTGCCAGAGGCCGTAAGAAACCTAGGATGTGTTCGCGGCAAAGTCCCAGGAAGAACTTCCCGTAAAGGAAATCCCCAACCAGCACAGGAAACTGCCGCTTATCTTCAGCCAAGTCTAGATCATCCGCCATCAAGCGATGGATCTGATCCGCCATAAAAATGTATTGAATGATAGAGGCTAAACGGATCATCGGTTTGCCATGAACACCACAAGCTCGGCCTACCGCTAGGACAATGGCCGGACAGGCATTTTTATCTAAACTGTCGGGGTAATAGTGGATGAGTTCATCAAAAGAGCCAGCTTTGAACCGAATTTCAGCCTGCAAATAAGTTCTTACCTCATTTAATTCCTCATCAAAACTTAAGACCTGCGAAACCATATGATCGCTCCTTGTTTTCTGAAGACTAACCTATTCTATATTCGAGCTTAGTATGTAAATTCCTGCACTAAGATAGGATCAGTATTCCCGCAAACCCAAAAAATAAAGAATGCTTTTCCTCAAAACGAAAGCCGAGGCCATGCTGAGGTCTCGGCTTAAGATTGTTTTCGTTTAAAAGTGGATACCTGCAATCGCTAAGGCACTCCCTGGCGAGACAAAGTGTTTCCTTAAGCCCAGGATTTCCGGATCAAATCCGAGGGCAAGGCCGATCAGCTGACTAAAATAAAATATGGGAATACGGTTTTCAGTTTTTTTGTCCCAAAGCTGCATTTGCCGCAGATCCAAATTGGCATGACAGAGGGGGCAGGCAACAACCAGGCAATCCGCTTCCCACTCCAGGGCAACGCTTACAATACGGCCCACCCGTTTCTCAGCCACATCCGCACGAGTCAAGGAAAGGTTCCCACCGCAGCATTCGGTCTTATAGGGCCAAGACAAAGCCTCTCCGCCTAAGGTTTGAATCAAACGATCAAGGGTTTCCGGGTTATCAGGCTCATCAAAATGAAACGGCTTTGGGGTTTTAGCAAACAGACAGCCATAATAGGAGGCGACCTTGAGTCCGCTAAGGCTCTTTTTGGCATAATGCTGGATTTTATCCAGAACATCCGGTGTAGTCAATAACTCTAAAGCGTGCTCCACACTGGGCAGTTCTTCTAGTTCCTGCCCCATCTCGGCGGCCACATTTTGCCGCATGTGAGGATTATTCTCAATCTGCTCTTTGCCTTTTGTGAGGCGTTCATAGCAGTGTACACAGGGAGCCAATACGATATCAGACACACGTTTTGCTTGGACAAGATTACGTACAGCCAGAGTGACAGCCAGTTGGGAATCTACAGTCCCGGCTGAATCGGCCCCACAGCAATTCCAATCCGGAACCTCTTCATAGCCAATCCCAAGCCGCTCCAAGACCAAAAGGAGAGATTGATTGTACTCGCCCGCTGTTGAATGCAGGGAGCACCCTGGATAATAAGCGATTTTAGGCATGTTTACCCCCCAACTTTAGCCAAGCCCTTTTGAAGTAGCCCTTGATCTCTAGACGGCTCTCCGCGCGTGAAGGCCAAATCCTAATCTTTCCCCGCGCAAAGGCTGGCCAGACCAGCTTCCAGTTCTTTTTGCCCTGGGCACGTAGAGTCCTGACCAAAAGAGCTGTATCATAAACCCTGCCATTGTGCTCGATGGAGCGCAGGAAGGACTGATGAAAGCGAATCTGATCCCCCGCCTTGACTTCTGGTCGGTATTGCGCCACGGTGCGTAGCTCCTGAATCATTCCAGCCAAGTCAATTCCGTGGGGGCAGGTACTGCTACAACTGCCGCACTGAATACATAGCCAAAGCGATTCACTCGTCACCACGGCTTGTTGCGCTTCGAGTTGAAGCAAATGTACGATCTGATGAGGCAATATGTCCATGGCAAAACTCACAGGACAGCTTGCCGAGCATTTCCCACACTGACCACAACTAGCCACTTCCATAGGTAAGCCCCTCCCCTCTCCCTCTAGTTAATCCAATCGTGAGACTCCCACTTCTACAAGTGGGAGTGGTACCTCGTACTTTGCTTCGGTGGGGGTAGACTCCCCCACCGAAGTCTCGATGTTCAACTTTAGTTGAACGAGTTCACTCTCCTTTTTATGTTGCTATTCAGGTATTCAGAATCTTTATCGCAATCGCACTCAGGCAATTCTTTATTCTGGGCAGGAGCACGGGGACGGTTCTTTTGCTTCCTCTGACTCCTGTCTCCTGACTCCTGTCTCCTGACTCCCGTTTATTATTTCGCCGAATACAGGGGATTTCCTCTGCAGCTCAAACAAAATAAATAGGCCTTGCCAACTTTATCTGTTCGCAAGGCCTATCAGGCTACCGTCATCTTAGTGCGGAATAAAATAAATATCCCTCCTAAAGATTTACCGCTTCGTTCGGATCTGCTACGATGCCTCGTTTCATTTCCGTTGCAGTCATATGACCGGCTTTAAATTGCTCTGTGACATAATTACAGGCATCCCAGGGATTGACGCGATCCCCACACGTGAAGACGTCAACGGCTGCATATCCCAGTTCAGGCCAGGTGTGAATCGCAAGATGGGATTCAGAAATCACCACGACTCCGCTCACGCCCTGAGGGCTAAACTTGTGGAATACAACCTCACGTACCTCTGCTCCTGCTTCCAAGGCTGCGTTGACCATGATCGTTTCAACTTTCTCCCGATCATTAAGAATGTCGAAACTACATCCATAGATTTCAGCCAACACATGACGTCCCAAAGAATTGCTCATCTTATCATCGTTGCCCCCTTTTCTCGGCAAAATATGAAGGAATCCGAGCCGGACAGTGCTTGTCCGGTGACCCAAATTCCCATCGAGATAAATTGTAGCATAAACTTCTCGGTTGTCAACAAAAAAAATACAAATGGGTCAATCTTCTGGGCCGAGCCTTGATTGCCTTCGGATAATTGAGTCAAAGTCAGTTTTTCTCTACTTTTCTTCATCATTCATCCAATCGTGAGACTCCCACTTCTACAAGTGGGAGTGGTACCTCGTACTTTGCTTCGGTGGGGGTAGACTCCCCCGGGTCTTTGACACTTGCGACCTATATAGAAACCTC
>JAIMKP010000054.1 GCA_020692355.1 Desulfosporosinus sp. | reverse complement strand
GCTGACGGAATTTTATTGTAGCATCCTTGGTTTCTCGTGTCAACTACTAATTTTCCGTCGAAGCCTGGCGCTTTAGCCACCTTCATCTGCAACGCTTAATTATGTTACCACATCATTCTGGGTGTGTCAACCATTTTTATAAGCGATACCAGTGTTGTCTGGCGACGTGTTTTAATATATCATGAATCAGCATGAATCGTCAAGAAAAACTTGAGAAATTTCTTCAAGTTCACATGATCTGGATAAACTTCCTCTTCCCCACTTTTAAGACATCACCAGAATTGACTGTTACCATGGCCATGGGGTCAGCCACCTTTTCATCTCGCAGGCGTACCCCGCCTTGTTCAATCAGTCTCCGCGCCCCCCCCCTGCTCGAAGCCAAGCCGGCTGAAACCATGAGCGATACCAGCTCTA
This sequence comes from Desulfosporosinus sp., assembly GCA_020692355.1. GTDB lineage: Bacteria > Bacillota > Desulfitobacteriia > Desulfitobacteriales > Desulfitobacteriaceae > JAJZPA01. The sequence continues at coordinate 18,811 of JAIMKP010000054.1, read as the reverse complement.
TCGTGCCGTCTGTTCCCAGAAGATGCGCCACGCTTATCTTCGGCATTTCCTCAGGCGCCTGTTTCTGCTGGAACATCTTGATAAACTCTGCCTGTGCTTTTTCCGCTTCATCGGCACCGTGATAAATGGTTACAATCTCACGACCCAAGCGCATTTTGAGATCTCTCGGGTGGATCGTCCCCTTAGCTAGTCCTGCCTCAAGCAAACGAATTTCTTTGACCGGAACTTTCGTCACCCGTTCAAAATATCTGATCATCAACTCATCAGGCAAGGACATGGTTTTACCAAACATCTCGCGCGCTGGCTCGTATACCCCAATATAGTTTTTCAGACTCTTGCTCATCTTCTGTACCCCATCAAGTCCTTCAAGAATTGGAGTGGTTAGCGCGACCTGTGGTTCCTGGCCAAAGTCCTTTTGCAGAGTACGCCCCATGAGAAGATTAAACTTTTGGTCAGTCCCTCCCAGTTCAACATCCGCTTTAAGCGCTACGGAATCATATCCTTGCATTAACGGGTAAAAAAACTCATGAATACTAACGGGCAGCCCTGCCGCATAACGTTTGGCGAAGTCGTCCCTTTCCAACATTCTCGCCACGGTTGTCGTGGAAGCCAATTTGATGACATCCTCAAATGTCAGTTTGCTGAGCCACTCCGAATTAAAGGTTACTCTGGTCTTGTCTGGATCGAGAATTTTAAAGATCTGTTCTTTATATGTCTCGGCGTTCTCCAGAAGCTGCTCTGCCGTCATGGGCTTGCGTGTTTCAGATTTTCCGGTAGGATCCCCAATGCGTCCCGTAAAATCGCCGATTACAATCACCGCTTCATGCCCAAGGTCCTGAAACTGTCTCATCTTTTGTAGTGGCACAGTATGTCCCAAGTGAACATCCGGAGCTGTCGGATCAAGACCCAATTTAATGATGAGCGGTCTTCCCAAAGTTAAGGAACGCCCAATTTTTGCAACCAGTTCCTCTTCAGGGATAATCTCGGCTGCGCCCGTCTTTAATATCGCCAGTTGTTCTTCAACCGCTTTCTCAATGCTTTGCACGCTCAAACATCCTTTCTCGAAGTCAAAGACTTAAAAAACAACCCCCAACGCTGTTGAGGGAAAACTTCACGCTCCCTAATTATAACCCGCTGATTTTCAATCCGCAATCTTTCGCCTGTTCTTGGTTCGCCCATCCAGAGGCAAATACTGTTCCTGCCTATACTAAAGTATGTTATAATTTAGCCAGTTATGGTCTTTTTGACCTTCTTAAATTAGATTCCCACAAAAACGGATAATTAGGAGGTACAGATATGGCCCGATCCAAAGACCCGACTAAACCCAAAAAGAAACCGTCTAAATGGCGGGTATTTTTGCTTTCACTTTTAGCTGTTTTCCTCATTGCTGGCCTAGGTGTTTTAGGATTTGTCATGAGTGTGGCATCCAAAACCCCCTCGTGGACTCCGGATATTCTACACTCCATGAAACAAGCCTCAACCGTGTATGACAAAGACGGAAATAAAATTGCTCAACTGCATGCAGAAGAAAACCGCCTGACCGCGACTTCAGATGAAATTCCCAAGCTGGTCAAAGACACGTTTGTTGCGGTAGAAGACAAACGGTTTTACCAGCACTATGGGGTCGATCCGATTCGCATTATCGGTTCAGCTTTTCATGACATCGTATCTCGAAGTGCCAAAGAAGGTGCCAGTACCATCACCATTCAATTGGCCCGGAATGCCTTCATCGAAAACCCTAGTGCCAAAACATTGACGCGCAAAATTCAAGAGGCGGCCCTGGCCATCCAATTGGAACGGAGATATACCAAAGATGAGATATTAACCTTCTACCTCAATAAAATATTTTTCGGTGAAGGATCATTTGGCATCAAAGCCGCTACCCAAACCTATTTTGGCAAGGAACTCAAGTCCTTAAACCCAGGAGAGGTGGCGCTTTTGGCGGGCCTTCCCCAAGCGCCCAGCGGCTATGACCCCTATCTCCATCCCGATGAAGCTAAGGCTAGACGAAGCATTGTGCTGGGGATCATGCGTGATAATGGGATCATTACTGCTGACGACTATGTGAAGTATAAAGATATGCCATTCGATTACGTTGAAAAGGTGAAAAAGACCCGCGGAGGAGCCCAAAAAACTGCAATCTCCGGTACAGACTATAAATTCCCCTATTTTATCGATTATGTTATTGAGGAACTTGTGTCCACCTACAACTTAAGCGAAGACCAAATCTTTAATGGTGGCCTGCAAATTTACACAACCGTTGATCCAAAAATACAAGCCGCTGCCGAGGGAGCGTTCGCTAAGGCGAACAATTTCCCGGCCGGTATGCCTGACATGCAGGTGGAAGGCGCCATGACCATCATGGATCCGAGTACAGGATCGGTTCGTGCCATGGTCGGAGGAAGAAATTACACTGCCCGAGGCATCAACAGGGCTTGGTATTCGGAACGCCAACCGGGTTCTTCGTTTAAGCCATTGGTCGTCTACGGTCCGGCCCTTGAAAAAGGCGGATATTTTCCAGGAACGGTACTCGATGACATGCCCGTTCGCTACAGTGCTGGTAACGGCAAAATCTGGGCTCCTGTGGACTTCGATACCGAAAGCGGAGGCTGGAAAGGCCTCATCACGATGCGCTATGCCGTCATGAATTCTGTGAATGTCTATGCGGTCAAGCTTCTTGACAAAATTGGGGTTCGTTATGGTTGGCAGTTTGCGAAAGACCGCCTCGGCATTCCCTTAGACAATTCATCGAAAGACAACTTGAGTATTGCCCTGGGTACCGCCCCAGTTTCAACCCTCGACATGGCTTCCGCCTATAGCGTCTATGCCAATAACGGGGTGCGGGTGACCCGGCATGCGGTGGATAAGGTTCTCGATAGTGCTGGCAAACAAGTGGTTACCCCAAAAATCATGAAAGAACGGGTGATCAAAGAAACGACCGCTTATATCATGAATAATCTGTTGCGCAGTGTGGTTCAGGGCGGTACCGGAACCCGCGCGCAAATTGGAAATTGGGCCGTTTCTGGGAAAACTGGGACGACGTCCTTGGAGGAAAACAGCAAATACCCCAATCGCAACGGAAATAATGATGCCTGGTTTGTCGGCTATACTTCAAATTATGTTGGCGTGGTCTGGATGGGCTATGACCAAGATCCCGATGGCAAACACTACCTCCATAAAGTCTATGGCGGCAGTTACCCGGCCCAAGTCTGGAAAGAAGTCATGACGACCGCTTTGCAGGGGCTCCCCGTCCAAACGGCTTGGTCTCAGCCCCAAGGGATTGTCAGTGGGGAATATGATACAAAGTCTGGCCTTTTGCCAAGCAGCCTAACTCCTGCACAATTCCGCGCCACTGAAATTGCTGCCCAAGGGGACTTTCCGACACAGGTCAGCGACATCTGGGTCCAAAAGGATGTTGATGCCGATCACCCTGACCTTTTGGCCCTGCCAAACACCCCGAAAAAACTTACGAAAGTCTTCCTCAACGTCCCCAACCGCGATCCTACAATCCCTTGGCCGTCCGATGAAGCCCCGTTTAAAGCACCAACTGAATATACACCTGAACCGAGTGCCCCCACCATATCACCGCTTCCACCCTCCGGAGATCAGAAACTACCCACCCCATCTCTCGGTCCGGTAGGTTATGACGCGACAACTTTCACCGCAACACTCCCAGTGGTTATCCCAGCGGACGCCGACAAACTCTCCCTGATCCTCTATATCCAACGCCCAGGCCAGTTGCAGGTTGAAAAGATGACCGCGAAAGACTTCCAAACCAGCTCTCCGAAAGTTGCCATCCCACTCGGGGTACCCGGTAAAGAACCCGCCCCTGGCGACTATCAGTTCTGGGCTGCGTTCCAGGACAAAGACGGAAAAACCGGGCCGCCGTCCAATAAAGTGTTGCTCTCTTTAAAATAGTTAAAGTTTCACTCAAGGTTTTTTATCAACTAGCAGAAAATGCAGGAGTATCCCTCCTGCATTTTCTTTATGCTATTTCAGTTCGACTACCGTAACCCCAAAATCTCCTTCCCCGTGCTGCCCTATCCGAAATGCCCTCACATGAGGATGATGGCGCAAAAAATCCTGTACTCCCGTCCGCAAAGCCCCGGTTCCTTTGCCATGAATGACGTAGAGCAAACTCACTCCTGAGAGAACCGCATCATCCAAGTACTTATCCAAGAGGTGGGTCGCTTCTTCCACCAACATGCCCCGGAGATCAATCTCATTGCGCACACTTTCAGCCTTGCTCATACCTAATCGGCCTTCACCCGAAATTCGTGCCTGGTTCGGTTTCTCTTCCGGGACCATCCGAATGTCTGTCAAGGAAACCGTGACCTTCATAATGCCTGCTTGCACCAAGATTTCTCCACTTTCGTTGGGAAGTTCCAGTACTTGCCCTTTCTGGCGTAGCTTCACCATGTAGACCGTTTGGCCCAATTTAATTTCTGACGACTGAACCGCAGGACCTTGGATTTCTCCTTCTCCCAGCTTGTCCAATTTGCCAGACAATGTTCTGACGCCAGCCCTCGCCTGTTGGATGGATTGAGCATCTTTTTGCTCTTGTTTCATCGCCTCTTTAAGCTGCCGGATTAACTCCTCCGCTTCCCGTTTGGCTTGACGAATCACTTCAGCCGCTTCATCCCTGGCCTTCACCATACGCTCCTCATACGCTAGAGCCATTCGCATTTCTTCCTTGACCAAAGACTGACTCAATGCTTTCGCTGATTCAAGTTCTTCCCGAACTGAGCGCCTTTCTCTTTCGATTTCCCGTTGCGTATCCTCTAAGTTTTCGATCAGATCCGCAACCTGCATCTCTCTTTCATTGAGAAAAGCCTTGGCTGAGGTCAAGACACTTTCTTTTAACCCCAGCCTTGCTGCGATATTAAAGGCATTGCTTTTTCCCGGAATCCCGATCAATAAATGATAGGTCGGGCGCAAGCTTACCACATCAAAGTCGACTGATCCATTTTCCACACGTTCTGTCTTATAGGCAAAGGTTTTTAAGGCTCCATAGTGCGTTGTGGCTACGATACACGCTCCTCGCAGGTGTAATTCTTCCAAAACCGCCATCGCCAGAGCTGCCCCTTCGGTCGGATCTGTCCCCGCTCCAATCTCATCCAAGAGGATGAGTGAATAAGCATCCGCTTCTTGCACAATCTTAACGATATTCTTCATGTGCCCGGAAAACGTGCTTAAAGATTGTTCGACACTTTGTTCATCCCCGATATCGACAAAAATCCGGCTGAACACGCCCATTTTCGAGCCTTCTTCCGCCGGAATGTGAAGCCCTGATTGGGCCATAGCTACAAGCAAGCCCAGGGTCTTTAAGGCAACCGTCTTCCCTCCCGTATTGGGCCCCGTTATCACAAGGGTATCAAAAGTAATCCCTAACTCGACGCTGAGTGGAACCACACTCCCGCTTAACAACGGATGGCGGGCTTGTACCAGTTTCACCTGCGGCTGGCTGAGAAGAAGAGGCCTTCCCGCATTCAGTTCCAAACTCAGCTGGGCTTTCGCCAAGGCAAAATCCATACGAGCCAGTGCCTCCTCGAGGCGGTTAATCTCCCCACTTTTTGCACTCACTGCAAAAGAAATCTCTTGTAAAATGCGCAGCACTTCTCTCTGTTCCCTGATGCTCACCTCGCGCAGCTCATTTCCGAGGTGCACAACCGGCATCGGTTCAATAAAAAAGGTCGCGCCGCTGGAGGACTGATCGTGAACGATTCCCGGAAAGGAACCACGGTACTCCTGTTTAATCGGGATGACATAGCGCTCAGAACGCTGGGTAATGAGCGGCTCTTGCAACATCTTTTGATACGCTGGGTTACGCAGCACCCCATCCAAACTGTCACGGATCCGCTGCTGCAAGCGCCCCATGCTCCGCCGAAGCTCCCCAAGTTCTCGTGACGCTTGATCCGCCACCGCACCCTCTTCTGTAATACAGCGCCCAATCTGTTCTTCGAGCAGCTTCTGCGGTACGATCGCGAGAACTATTTCGCGCAGATAAGTCAGCTCCAAATCGCTTTCTAAAATACCTTGCCGCACGATTCGTCCGGCCTTCAGCGTATCCTTGACCAGCAAAAGTTCCTCTGGAGTCAACACCCCTCTCACCATCGCCCGCTCAAGCAACACTTGAATGTCCTTAGCCCCTCGTACAGAAAAAAGGGGATTCTTTCTTAACAGGGCTTTGGCTTCCCCCGTTTCCTCAAGCGCCCGCTCCACCTCACCTTGTTCTGTGTACGGTGATAAGGCTCGGGCTATTTCCTGACCCCGCTTAAGCAGGCAATATCCTGCCAGTCGGCTAGTCATCTTGTCAAAGTCTAATTTATTCAGAACCCGTTCTTCAATAGCCATTGTTCTCTCCTGTCTACATTAAAGTACACCCCTGAAATAGTGGCCTTTGGTAAATCCCTCCGGATAGAGTCCTTGCAAACGAAGGATTCCATCCTGGATCGCCCTTTCCGAACGTCCATTGGCAGAACAGGCTTCTGGCCAAGCTTTTGCAAACAGTCTTACCGTGTCTTCCAACTGTTTTGAGGTGGCTCTAACCAGCTGCAGGCGAATGTCACGAATTCCCATTTGAGCGATTCCTTCTAACTCTGCATAAAGGTTAAGCCTTTTGGCGTTAAAGAGATGCATGCGACACTCTACGTCCGTTTCGATCGGAAACTCATAGTTCAAGCGATCGCGGAGAAAGTAGGGTTCATTCAGGCAGGGTTTCGAACACCTATCCCCGCTTTTCTCTCCTAAAGTAGCCCCAATCGGACAGTATTCACTAACCATCATCTCCAAATCTCCAAAGGCCAAGAGCTGAACTGCGGGCCACTGACCCAAAACCTTGAGCTGCCCTTGATTGAGTTCAGGTGATAACGTGATAATCTCTGCGTTTTGGCTAAGAAAATAGGCTATACTGGCTTCATTAAATACATTCAGCGAAAAGTCCACGGCAACAGGCCACTTCGAATCAACCGTCCGAATCAGAGCCAACTCTCCCAGATTGCCCGCCATCAGGAGCGGGCGTTCCGACCAATGCGAGGCTTTGTCTAACAGTGTTCGCGCCCGCGTGCTCTGAGATTCATTTAAGATGCGGGGCAGCCGCCAAACTCCTTGTACGCCGGCTTCTAGACACAGAGCCGTACCCTGTTGAATATCCGTCAGAGAAAAGCCCCTGCGGGAACGCCAGTTTTCTCCTCCGAAGAGAATTTTCCCGGCACCCGCCCTAATGGCCATCTTTAGTCCTTCGAGATCACTGACGGTGACCGCAACAATCGGCTTCTTTCGTCCTGCACTGTGTTCTCTCCGAATCGACTTAACCACGCTGCGCCACGTCTTAACTCGCTCTTGATAAACGCTTTCTGAAACTTCAGGTTTCGACCTGGAAGGTGCCAGCAAGGCAGCAACCGCCTTCCGTCGCATCTCATTCAGGTCGCTCACTGGAAGCATTAGCTCCCCTTCTACATCCACCTCGAGCTGGTCAAGATAGTACGGTGTCGTCCCCAGCCGCCCGAGTTGCTGCTGAAGGTAATCTTTTGTCAAGGGCCTTTTCCTCGCGATTTGGGCCTTCTCTGTTGACCGCACTTCCAGTGTCTGCACACCATCTGAGACTTCTAAAACAAGCTGCTCCTCCGACCTCCCGGCCAACCGCATCGCCAGAGGATACTTCCGTTTTTCCCTTCCCTCTTGAAAACTTAACTGAGCTTTCTCCATCAAGAGCGCATCATGCGTCTTAAACACCCGATCCCCTGTAGAGGCTCTGCCGTCGAACGGAATCTCCACCGTTGCACCGGGCTCGGCTACATCCAACTGAACTTCGGCTTTTCCGGGCTTGTGCTCGGGCTGACCTATGCTTTCGACGGTTAAACCTTCCCGCCCTTGGCCTGTCCATATCTCAATCCCATCGCCCAGGTGCAGTGAGGCCTCCAGCTTCATCCGCAAATACCCATTTTCGCTTCCTAGCACCCGTCCCAGCCGTGTGCCCCGGTTATTCGGCCGATGATAGCTCATCAACGCGGCACCAGGATGGGAATGAAAATAGGCTGTCGTAAAATCTCGGTTGAAGATTTGCGTCAGTTCGTGACGTTCTTCCGCAGATAGAGAACCCTCCTGCGCTCCTGGCAGCGTGTCGTAAAGGCGTGCCAGGGCGTGCCCATAAATTCGGGTCACCGTGGCCACATATTCTGGCCTTTTCATGCGTCCTTCAAGTTTAAGGGAATCAACCCCGGCCTCTTTTAAAGCCTTTAACTCCTGAGCCAAATTCAGATCCCGAGGACTCAAAAGATGTTCGCCAATCCCTCTATCCTGAAGCGCATTCTCCCGCTTGCGATCCACCAATTCGTAAGTCATACGGCAGGGCTGCGCACAGGTACCTCGGTTTCCGCTCCTTCCCCCGATGAAGCTCGACATTAAGCATTGCCCGGAATAACAGATACATAATGCACCGTGCACAAACACCTCAATTTCGAGCGGCGTTGACGCACAGATTGCAGCCATCTCTAGCGCGGAAACCTCTCTGGCCAACACCGCTCTGGCAAAGCCCATACTCTCCAATTGGCACACACCCCCGGTTGTATTAACCGTCATCTGGGTGCTGGCATGTTTCTCGAACTCCGGAAACACCATATCCATGAACCATGCTACCCCAGGATCCTGCAGAATCACCGCATCGGCTCCCAGTTCATATAGCTTATATAGATAATCTATCAGCTCAGGAAATTCCTGATCGGCGATTAGGATATTCACCGTTACATAGACCTTCACACGACGTTCATGTGCATAACGGATAACCTCCCGCAGCTCTTCCAGTCCGAAATTGGCTGCACTCGCCCGGGCATTGAAACTCTTGCCGCCAAGGTAGATTGCATCCGCTCCATTCTCGACCGCAGCTTTAAAGGCCTCGTAACTTCCGGCGGGGGCTAGGAGTTCCATTTGTCCCGCAGGCCGCGAATGGTTCAGGCTGCTCGTCGAGGGATGGGTTTTGATGGGTGGGTTTTGGAATGACATGGGTTAGAACCTTCTTCCTCGGTGGTATTTGGGGCGGAAACATATGGGGTAGGAATACGCTGCGGCACCACGCTCACCAATGACGCTTGCAGACCAAACTAGCTGCTCAAGGCTTGGCTTGGAGTCGGATGGGTAAATCGCCTCATATCCTCAGCCGTAAATGTTATCCTTTGTGGCCTGCGGCTTCGGCGAGAATCTCCACAGGAGACTCTCGTGCCGTCCATGGCTCAGTTGGCAACGCCGCGCATCCGGCGCGTCGCCCCTCTACTCTAAAGCAGGAGCCTTTCCCAGAGTTTGGTTCCTGCTCGCTTAACGGTTCGCTAAGGTGCTCGTAGCATATTCCCTGCTCTGGAGGACACATCAAGTTAACCTTCAGGGGAAGCCAGTTTGGCCTGGACGCATCCGGGGTGAAGCGGATGCCGCGGAGCATCCCTACCCCAGCGCTCTCGAACCACGAATATCGAACATATAAATATCTCGGCTTCTGATCCTGCTATTGCAACAGTTGTATAATACCCGGAGTAATCTCTTCGAGCTTCGTCCAGTCCGGCCAGTCGAGGGGTTGCTTTGACCAGCAGAGGGCGGGGACGGGGTTGGTGGTGTGGCCTTTGACCGTAAAGTCTTCGATATTGCCATGGTCGCTGGTTAAAAGCCAAGCGGCCGCTTCACTTTCCTCAGAATCGAGAACGGACATCAAACCTCCAATAAATTCATCCAGCTGCTCAATGAGTTCGACGCTTTCGTCCCAGCGCAGTTTGTGCCCCTTAACATCCGTCTGGAAAAATTCGTAGAGCGTAAAATCATACTCCAAGCTTAATTTTCCCAGATTCTGCCCAGCAGCATACGCAGAAATCAAAGGAATATCCAAACCATGCTCCCTCAACAGTTTATGGGTTATATCCTGATAAACCGCCTTGCCTGCCATGAGTTCCGGGATCCGGCGCAAGACAACCCCTCCCGCAAGGGCAGAAAGGGTGGATGCCGTCACCTTCTTTTTTCCTTCAGCCACGAGCTTCTCAAATTCATGGGTGAAAGCATTGGCGAACATGACTTTTTTGCCTTTGTCAGCAAGCTGTTTAAAGATACTGTGTTCGGTGATGATCTCCCTCAGGGCTGCGTTTGGGTAGGCATTAAGGTGATGCCCTAACACTTTAGCCGCATTAACCCCTGTCCAAAGCGTGGTCTGCCCTGTCGCACTCTGCGGAACCCCAGAAACATCCAGCGAGGCATCCAGTGGACAGAGCCTGGCCTGGCCGTGTTTAAGCACCGACGTGCCCGCGAGAGGACGGCCTCCCCAGAGGACATGCCCTCCCAATAGCTTATCCAAATACGGGGTTTTCGCTGCCATGATAGGGTTATATTCCAATTGGCCCAAGCCAAACCCATCCACAAATATCATTAAGAAATGCATGGTGTCGCCCTCGCTTCCCTTTCCGCTTTCCTCTCGAAAAGAGCACCTGGAATCCCCAGGTGCTCTCATAGGCATCATCGACTTGTGGAAACCTTAAGCATTCTTAACCCTTTTCATCCAAAAGCTGTAGTAAGTTCTCCTGCTCTTCTTTCAGCTTCTGTAGTTCATCCGCCAAATTCAAGGCTGCCAATATGGCGACCTGATGAACCGCCAGACGAGGCAGACGCTGGGCAATAAGACGCATCTTCCTGTCCACGTCGTGGGCTAAATCTTGGATATATTCCGGATCCCCTTCTCCCCGGACAATATGCCGCTCCCCAAAGATCTCCACCGCTACCTTTTGGATGCCTCCAGACACCTTTTTTACCTCCACCAGCAGCCCGCTACCTTGTGGCCGCCATTTTGATCCATCTTGCTATTTTCGCCATTCTGCGGCAAACTCCTGCTGAATCCCCTCTAAAATACGACCATTCAGCCCATTGATTTCATCATCGGTCAACGTTCGTTCCAAGGACTGATATTTTAAACTAAAGGCAAGGCTACGGCGATCATCGGGTATCGGTTTGCCCGTATAGACGTCAAAAACTTCGACGGTCTGCAATAATTCACCACCGATTTCTCGAATGCGCTCCATAACCCTCGCTACCGAAGTATCTTTGCTGACGACGAGCGCGAGATCCCTTTGCACGGCCGGAAAACGCGGAACGGCTTGAGCTTTGGGCACCGTCTGAGCCTGGTTAAAGAGCAGCTTAACATCCAACTCGAACATCACGGCACGCTCAAGTCCCCATTCCTTTTCCAGGGCAGGATGCAACTCACCTAAAATACCGACTTTCTCCTCACTCAGAACCACTTCAGCTGAACGCCCAGGATGAAAGAGCTTCTCCTCGCGGGGGGGTCTGAATTCAAAATTCAGGCCAAAGTCACGGCCCGCTGCTTCCAATACCCCTTTCAGATAGTAAAAGTCATACGTTAACGCGGGACTCAGCCAGTGACGTTTACTCCGGCCTACGGCTAACCCTGCTACCTTGAGGTCTTCCTGTGGCAGAGCGCCGAGCGGCCGCTCCTCGTTTTTGGCTCGATAAATGTTGCCGATTTCAAACAAGCTTAAATCCGTATTGCGGCGAGCCAGATTACGGCCGGCCACTTCCAAGAGGCCCGGCAAAAGCGTCGTGCGCATGACGCTTAAATCTTCCCGCAGGGGATTCAAAAGCTTGATCGCGGTCTCCGGGCTACCCCAGCCAAAATCGCTGGCCTCACGCGCAAATGAGTACGTGATGACTTCATCCATCCCTGCCTTGACTAAGGCCTGGCGCAGCCGACGGCGGAATTCCTGTTCAGGTGAACGTATCCCTTGAGTTTGCCTGCCCTCTGGCAACGTCGTGGGAATCTGAGCATAACCCCTTAACCGTGCAACCTCTTCGATCAAATCTTCCTCAATTTGGAGATCACTACGATACGATGGAATCTCCACCTTGAATTCTTCTCCATCGGATTGATAGGCAAAAGCGAGGCGCTCTAAGACCCATTCAATGTCTTGCGCTGTAACCGTGACTCCTAGGACCTGAGATGTTCGTAGTGCCGAAATCGCAATGCTGCCTGCCTTTGGCAACGAGCAAACTTGATCGACATACCCTACCGGGCGTCCTGCCCCTAATTGCACCAAGAGTTCAGCCACCCGCCCAAGCGTGGCTAAACACCCATAAGGATTGACACCTTTTTCGAAGCGATTAGATGCTTCTGACCTTAATCCCAAACGGCGACTCGTTCGACGAATACTAACCGGCGAAAAATGCGCGGATTCCACCAAAAGCCGTTGGGTCTTTGCCGTCACTTCACTATCCAGTCCACCCATCACCCCTGCTAAACCAAGCGCCTGCGTAGCATCGGCGATGAGAAGCATCTCCGGATCTAAATCCCGATTGACTTTATCTAAAGACACGAGTTTTTCCCCAGGCTGCGCTCGACGGACATGAACTGCTCCCTCAATCTGATCCCGGTCAAAGGCATGCAGCGGCTGACCCATCTCCAGCATCACATAGTTCGTGATATCGACAATATTGTTAATCGGACGAACCCCTGCGGCACTTAAGCGGCGCTGCATCCACTCGGGAGAGGGGGCAATCTTGGCATCCTCTACCACTAAGCCAGCATAGCGCCAGCAAAGATCAGGATCCTCGATCACAATGTTTACATCAGGTACAACTGGAAGGCCTAGTTCTTCGGACAAATCCGCATAATGCGGCAAGTTCGTCTTGACCCCGGTGAGCGAACTGACCTCACGGGCGACATTGACCATCGCTAAGCAGTCCGGGCGATTTGGATAAAGCTCAAGATCAAGAACCACATCAGCAAGGCCCAGATATTTCTCCAACTTCTCACCTATCGGCGCCTCTTCAGGTAGAATGAGGATTCCACCCACACTGCGTTCTAGCCCTACACTAGGATTCAGCAGCAGTTCCTCCGTGGAACAGAGCATGCCCTCCGAAAGGATTCCCCGCAGCCTTGAAGCTTGAATGGCTACCCCATTGGGAAGTTTTGCTCCTACCAAAGCAACCGGTACCTTGTCCCCTTCTTTAAGATTCTGGGCTCCAGTGACAATACTTAAGCGTTCCTGACCTGTATCCACCTCGCAAATCCAGAGTTTATCTGAATTTGGATGTTTCGCAAGCATCACGAGCCGTCCGACCACGACCTTCTCCAGACCTTGATTTAAATGATCCACACTTCCGACTTCGATACCGCCATTGGTTAAGATATCCGCTAACTCCTCCGCTCTCTGCGGAACCGGGATTAATTCCTTTAACCATTCTAAACTGACTTTCATCCTCGAACCTCCTAAAACTGTTGCAAGAAGCGAATATCATTGTCATACAACAAGCGCATGTCGTCGATACCGTACTTCAACATCGCAATCCGTTCAACCCCCATACCAAAGGCAAACCCAGTGACTTCCTTCGGATCATACCCTCCGGCCTCCAACACCTTAGGGTGAACCATCCCTGAGCCAAGGATCTCAATCCAGCCCGTCCCTTTGCAGATACGGCAGCCCGAACCACCGCAAAGCATGCAGGAAACATCCACTTCGGCACTGGGTTCTGTAAAAGGAAAGAAGCTTGGGCGCAGCCGAATTTCCCGAGAAGATCCGAACATCTGGCGGGAAAAGCTGAGTAGGATGCCTTTGAGATCGGACATCCGGATCCCTTGATCGACCATAAGTCCCTCCACTTGATGGAACATCGGCGAATGAGTCGCATCATCATCTTTGCGGTAAACCTTGCCCGGAGCGATGATCTTTACGGGAAGCTGGGGAGCCAGTTTCTCCATCGTCCGAATCTGTACCGGGGATGTTTGGGTTCGTAAAAGAATTTCTTCACTGAAATAAAAGGAATCCTGCATCTCTCGAGCCGGATGCTCTTTGGGCAGATTCAGCGCCTCAAAATTATAATAATCTGACTCGATCTCCGGCCCTTCCGCAATTTGGAAACCCATCCCTAAAAAGATATCTTCAATTTCCTCAATCACTTGGGTTAAAGGGTGCTGATGCCCCTGCGGAAGTTGGATGCCCGGCAAAGTAATATCAAGCCGCTCCGATTCGAGCCGCTGTGCCAGCGCCAGACGTTCCATCTCCCTGGCCTTTTCGTTCCAAGCCTCTTCCAAACGATCCCGCGCCTCGTTCACGATCTGGCCGAAGACCGGACGCTCCTCAGAGCTTAAGCCCCCCATCTGCCGCAGCATGGCGGTTAAACTTCCTTTTTTGCCCAGCACTTTCACTTTTAGGTCCTGAATCTCTTCTAGGGTCCTGGCTTGTCCCAACGCGGCCAACGCTTCAGCCTCTATCTGTTTAATTTTTTCTTTCAAGTTCAACCATCCTTTCCCAACAAAAATTAGGTAAAAAATAAGCCCTCATCCCCTAAGGGACGAGAACTTTCTCCCGCGGTACCACCCCAATTTGGCTCAAAGGCCACACTCCAAAACTCCGTTAACGGTGGATACCGGGCTTACCTACCTATCAATAAGCCACTCTCAGGCGAACTTTAACCCCTGCTAAAAGGGGAGAACTCTTCCTTGATTGGCTTCCAGTCCAAGGCCAACCTTCCCTGTGAAGAAAGCAATTCTTTTTACCCTGATCATCGCATTTCTCTATTGATTTACATATCTTCGGTAAAGTAGATAGACCCTCGGGGAACCGGTTGCTTCGAAAATCTTCCAAAACCATTCTGCAGGTGACATGCTGAAGCCCACCTTTCCGGATCCTTGCTGACCTGTTCACTGAAAATTATAACATAAATCTCCAGTGATTTACAAGAAATCCCGTTGGCGAACAACCTCATAAAGAATAATTCCTACTGCCATCGCTGCGTTGAGAGATTCTACCTGCTGCTGCATCGGAATCGTTACCCAGCGGTCGGCTTCCTCTTTAAATATCAGCGTTGGGCCAGAACCCTCATTGCCAACGACCAGCGCGAGTGGCAGCGACAGCGGACCTGAGCGATAGAGCGGTTCTCCCTGAACATCGGCAACCACGAGAGAGCAATCCTTCTCGCGCAAAAAATCCAGGATTTCCTCAGCCCGCAAATCAGGCAAAAGCACGAGGGAAAATATCGCTCCCATCGTGCTCCTTAGCACTTTAGGATTATAGAGATCCACCGTGCCCCTCGTACAGCACACAGCCTGAACCCCAGCGGCTAAAGCCGTCCGCAATATCGTCCCTAAATTACCCGGATCCTGAATTCCGTCAATAATTAAAAGGACGGCATCTGGAGTGCACCTGACATCAGCCCAGGAAAACTCTGGCTGAGCCACAACCGCTAAAATGCCTTGGGGAGCCTCTGTCGCGCTCATCTTCTCCATAACTCGGCGGTCAACCTCTTCCACTGGGATACCTGTCAGCCGTAGGTTCGCCAGCAGATCGTCCCTTTCCTCGCGCACATATTCCGGTGTAAAGAAGGCCTGCTTAATTTGTGCACCGCGGGCCAGGGCCTCAGAGACAAAACGCCAGCCCTCTATCACAAACGCTTTGGTAACGTTGCGTGCCTTGCGTTGTTGGAGCTGAGACACATATTTTACCCACTGATTTTGAAGTGAAGTAATCATACGGCCCTTTCGATACCGCAAAAGGGTGCTGTGCACCCTTTTGCTTGGATTACGCGTTGATTTGTGCCTTGGCGACATTAACCATCTCAGTAAATGCTGCGGCATCCCGCACAGCCAGTTCGGCTAACATTTTGCGGTTAACGAGAACCCCTGCCTTCTTCAAACCATTCATCATCCGGCTGTAGGAAAGCCCATTCATACGGGCCGCCGCGTTAATCCGGGTGATCCAGAGCTTACGGAAATCCCCTTTCTTGTCCTTACGGTGGATATACGCATACATCAGGGACTTCATAACTTGTTCGTTAGCTGGGCGGAAAAGCTTGCTTTTAGCACCCCGGTATCCTTTAGCTAACTTTAAAATCTTCTTATGGTGTTGATGCTTCGTTACCCCTCTTTTTACACGGGCCATAGCGAAGACCTCCTTATTTCCTTAATCTGTTTTTACAAGTAAGCAACCAAGCTTTTAACCCGCTTGACGTCAGATTTATGCATAACCGTGGATTTCCGTAGATTGCGCTTCCTTTTCGGCGATTTCTTCTCTAAAATGTGGCTTGTGAACGCATGGAAGCGCACAATTTTTCCCGTTCCCGTTTTTTTAAAACGCTTGGCGGCGCCACGACGAGTTTTCATTTTCGGCATTTGGGTTGCCCCCTCTCGTATTAGTCATGTTGTTTGTTCGCCGAAGCCAAGATCATAATCATATTACGGCCTTCCAGCTTCGGGTCACGCTCTATGGTAGCCTCCGCTTTGAGAAAGTCAGCCAGACGCAAGCAAAGCGTCCTCCCGAGATCTGGATGGGTAATCTCGCGGCCTCGGAACATAATTGTCACCTTGACCTTATCTCCCTCATTTAGAAAGCGTTGGGCATTGCGTGCTTTGGTTTCGAAGTCATGATCCTCGATGTTGGGACGAAGCTTGACCTCTTTAATCTCCATCGTCTTGTGCTTCTTGCGAACTTCCTTGTCCCGCTTGGCCTGCTCATACTTGTATTTGCCATAATCCATCAATTTGCAGACCGGCGGCTTCGCCGTAGGAGCAATCTCCACGAGATCGACATTCCGCTCCATAGCGGCACTTAAGGCATCCCGTAAAGACACAATGCCAAGCTGTTCACTCTCTTCGCCTACCAGTCGCACTTCCCGGGCTCGGATTTCATCGTTAATCCGTAAATCCTTGCTAATAACAAACCACCCCCAGATTTCATTTTGTCCCATAAAACAATAAAGACGGGCAGATAACCACCCGTCTTCCACAAGCAACGTAGCTTACGCACGATATACGTTTCCTAAGCTAGGCTCCGAAGATACCTCATCGACTTAAGCCATGAGGTGAGAAGCGGATGGCTTCTACTTAACACAGAGAATTTTAGCTTAAAACTCCCTCATTGTCAACTTTTTCTGCGAATCTCCTCTTGAATCAAAGCAACAAAGTCTTTAAAGGCAATTTTTTCCCCGGAATTAGCCTGGCCATAACGGCGGACCGCGACACTTTCCGTCTCTGTTTCCTGATCCCCGACTACCAAGGTAAAGGGAATCTTCTCCGTTTGGGCTTCCCGAATCTTATAACCGATCTTCTCGCGCCGCTCATCAACTTCAGCTCGGATATCCAGTTCATTGAACTGGCTCACCAGAGCTTTGGCATATTCCTCATGACGTTCGCTAATCGGAAGGATGCGAACCTGAATGGGAGCGAGCCACACCGGAAAGGCTCCTGCATATTGTTCGATCAAAAGCGCGATAAAACGCTCGATACTTCCGTACACCACCCGATGAATCATTACAGGGCGATGCTTTTGACCATCTTCCCCAATATACGTGAGATCGAACTTCTCCGGCATTTGAAAGTCCAATTGAATCGTGCCACATTGCCAAGTTCTCCCCAGACAGTCCCTTAGGTGGAAATCAATCTTCGGTCCGTAGAAAGCTCCGTCGCCAGGGTTGATCTTATAATCCATCCCTTTGGCTTGCAGCGCTTCCTCCAGCGCCCTGGTAGCCATGTCCCAGGCCTCGTCCGAACCCATGGAATCTTCAGGACGAGTGGATAGCTCCACATGATATTCAAACCCGAAAACATGGTAGAAGTAATCGACAAGCTCTATCACCCCGATGATTTCGTCCTTAATCTGGGATGGGAGCATGAAGATGTGCGCATCATCCTGGGTGAAATTTCTTACCCTGAGCAGGCCATGCAATGCCCCTGACAGCTCATGCCGATGCACCAATCCAAGCTCCCCAACACGCAGCGGCAGATCCCGATAACTGCGAAGCTTGGTTTTATACACGATCATCCCGCCGGGACAATTCATTGGCTTAACCGCATAATCATCATCATCGATTTGGGTAAAATACATATTCTCTTTATAATGATCCCAGTGTCCGGACTGTTCCCAGAGCTTGCGGTTTAAGATGATTGGGGTTTTGATCTCCTGATATCCCCGTCTCCGATGTTCAACGCGCCAGAAATCCTCCAGCGTATTGCGGAGAATCATGCCCTTCGGATGGAAGAAGGGAAAACCTGGACCTTCATCATGCAAGCTAAAGAGATCAAGCTCCAAGCCGAGCTTACGATGATCCCGCCGCTTCGCTTCCTCCAACTTGAAGAGGTAATCGTCCAAATCCGCAGCTTTAGCAAAAGCCGTCCCATAAATCCGCTGCAGCATCTTGTTCTTCTCGCTGCCCCGCCAGTACGCACCTGCCAAGTTTAAAAGCTTAAAGGCCTTGGCGAAGCCTGTTGAGGGGATATGCGGGCCGGCGCAGAGGTCCGTAAAGTTGCCTTGAGTATACATGGATATCGCTACACCTTCCGGGAGATCTTCAATCAGCTCGACTTTATACTCCTCTCCCCGTTCGCCAAAGAAGGCTAACGCCTCGGCCCGGGAGACTTCTCGGCGCTGGTAGGCGTAGTTTTCTTTGGCCAAGCGAGCCATTTCGGCTGCAATCGTGCCTAAATCCTCCGGTGTGAAAACATGCTCAGAATCAAAGTCGTAGTAAAAACCGTTGGCAATGGCAGGGCCAATTCCTAGCTTTGTACCCGGATACAGGTTTTGTACCGCCTGAGCCAAGAGGTGGGATATGGAGTGGCGGAGAACCTCTAATCCACCCTCGCTCTCAATGGTCATGATCTCGACGTCAGCATCCGCTTTCAAAGGATAGGACAAATCCTTTAGCTCTCCGTCGACTTTACCCGCAATCGCAGCTTTGGCGAGCCCACGCGAAATGTTGGCTGCCAAGGCGCCCAATGTTGTCCCTTGTTCCACCACTCGAACTGAACCATCCATTAATGTTATTCTTACCATAGCATTCC